>CAYWSX010000001.1:0-313603 GCA_964461115.1 uncultured Muribaculaceae bacterium
CTCAACTCAAACTAACTGGCTGCATCCGGCAAACTACGGCTCATTCTTCGCCTTGTTTGTCGTAGGATTACGAACCCACTGATAAGGCTTCGCCTTATGTGCCTTCGTTCCCGCTTTCTCCATAAAAAAAACAGGCTGTTAGCCTGTTCTTTTTATGGAGGAGGAGGTGGGATTCGAACCCACGGTACGCTCGCACGTACGACAGTTTTCAAGACTGCTCCAATCAACCGCTCTGGCACTCCTCCGAGAGCTTCCGAACCCATCGCGCTACATAAATCCGCGACACTGTTTCGTTTGGACAATTACTATAATATTAAGAATATAAAAATTTGTAAAGGGGGTCAGCGCATATTTACAAAAAATTTACGATAATTTATCCAAAAATGCCTTTGCCGCAGATTCAGGAGTATCTGAATTCTGAATTGCACGCACAACCGCTGCCCGAACAGCACCGTTTTCAAGCACCTCATCAATATTTTCCAAATCTATTCCCCCGATTGCGTAAAAAGGTATGTTAATATTGTCCGACGCCCACTTTACATACTCAAGCCCGACAGGAATGCGTCCCTGTTTCGTCGGAGTGGCGAAAACCGGCCCTACACCGATATAATCGGCACCATCATCAACTGCCTTCAAAGCCTGTTCCGGAGCATGGGTCGAAACACCTATAATTTTTGCTTCACCAAGAATTTCTCTTACATACTTAATATCCACATCATCCTGCCCGATGTGAACGCCGTCTGCATCAACGATTTGAACAATATCAACCCTGTCATTCACGATAAAAAGAGCGTTATAATGCGCTGTGAGCTCGCGAATGCGTTTTGCAAGCTCCACGATTCGTTTTGCAGAAGAATTTTTCTCACGGAGCTGTACAATTTGCACCCCGCCTTTTAGAGCCGCCGCCACAGCGTCAATAAAAGCGTTGTCGTCCTCAAATTTATCAGAATTAGTTACAAGATAAAGCTTTTTATCCTGGAGTCTGTATTTATTAATATTCATCATAAGCCTTTCGTACAAAGTTTTTTCAAGTTCATAGCTATCATATCTTGCGCGCTCAAAAACAGCCAAATCATATCCGCAAACAGGTGCATATTCTGCAAGTACACGCAGAGCCTGCTGAAGCCGCTTAATATTCGCCCTGAACACATTCATAATATCGTTTCGCTTAGAAGGATTTTCAATATTAACGCCGACATCGCCTTGTGTGTCACGAGATTTCAAAAGTTTCTCATAATCCTTGTCACACAGGGTACAGATTGAGTGGCGAATTTTCTTCAACTGCGCTGACAAAGAGCCGTCATCAAGGTAAAATCGCGCTATCTCTTCCAGCACCCTCAATGCCTCAGTTGCTCTATTTAAATTTGCGTCTAATATTCTTTCCATAAAATAATTATTACTCAAAAATACCTCAGTTGCTAATTCAATTCCGGAGTAAGAATATAATAGCCCGATTTGGTTATATTTAAAGGCGACGACGGCTATAAGGCTTAATATTATGCTTAGTGTATAAATTGGAGCCGTATGCGTAATTTACTAAGACAGAACCACAAAAACTTATCGAGAGAAGAACTCATTATCCTTGCGCAGCAGGATAATTACAATGCTCTGGAAGAACTCATAAGGCGAGAGCAGAAAAATGCTTATGCCTCATTTTATTATCTTGATCCGCAAAAAGAAGACATAGCAGACCTCACCCAGGAAGCACTTTTCCGAATGGCAAAGAACATAAAAAAGCTGAGAGAGCCGAAAAAGTTTCAGGGCTGGTTTAATCAAATAATTACCAACCTTTTTTACGATGAAATGCGCAAAAAATACAAAAAGCCACCGACAATATCCATAGACGAAGATACTTCGGAAAATTCGAACATTGTTAGCATAATGGACATAAAAGACAGAAAAAAAATACCTGCCGAAAACAGCCTCGCAAGTGAATTAAACAGCAAAATCATATCAGCGATTCACACTCTGCCTGAGCCGTTTCGGGTCGTAATAGTATTGAGAGAATTGCAGGGTTTGAGTTATGAGGAAATCGCGGACATAACTCAAACCTCTGTCGGCACCATAAAATCAAGAATAGCAAGAGCCCGCACAAAACTTCAGGACAACCTCAGACCATACCTTATACAATAGGAGCAAATCATATGACTTCAAGCGTAACATGCCAAAAAGTAACTTCCCTGTTATCAATGTATATTGACAACAAGCTGGACTATGATTTGCACGAGTTTGTCAGACGACATCTCGAAATCTGCCCTGAGTGCCACAAAAAATATGTAATGCTGAAACAACTTTTGGCAGAGCTTAGAAATGCCTACAAAGATTTGATTCAAGACACCGAAGCCCACGAAAAAAAGCAGATTTTTAACATAAAAGAATACGAAAAATTTCATGACAACCTTTCTGCCTATTTCGACAACGAACTACCCTTAAATGAAAGCGTCAACATAAAAAAATACATGATAAAGTTCCCAAACGCACGCAAAGATTTAGAAGAAATGTACAATCTCCACAAAATTATTTCAAACTCCGTTGTCTGCGTCAAAAAAAACTTTAACAAGGACTACTCAAAGACAATATGCTACGAGCTGCAAGGAATCGACCCCTCAAATAAAAAAGCTGCATACATAAAAATCGCGTCATTCGCGGGGATTATAATAATCCTTGCCGCGTTGTTCTTGACAACCCTTCCTGTCGGCAAAACAGTCATAGACAAAGGCGTAAACTTTCTAAAACATACAATTTACGTACAAAAAACAGTAAATCAGGAACTTGCACTGGATTTGATAAATTAATTTTTAACAGCCGAAAGACTCAAAATATTTTGAAAATCAGCGTCATTTACGGATAATTCCTCAAACGTTCCCGACAAAACCTCATTTTTAGATTTAAAATACAGAATTCTGTCGCAATTTTTCAGCGTCGAAAGCCTGTGCGCAATTGCTATAATCGTTTTTGAGCCTTTTAATTGACTAAGACACTCGGTAATTTTATTTTCAGTCTCAACATCAAGCGCCGAAGTGATTTCATCCAAAAATAGAATCTCAGGCTCTTTGTAAAGCGCGCGCGCAATACCTATCCGCTGTTTCTGCCCTTGAGAGAGGCTCTGCATATCACTAAGCTTAGTTTGTACACCATCTTGAAGCTTCGAAACATACTCTTGAAGCTGAGCCGTCCGAATAACCTCATTTATCTTGTCATAGTCGATATTTTCCTTCTCCACACCAAACGCGATATTCTGCGCAATTGTGAGAGGGAGCGTCGTAATCTCCTGCGGAACATATCCGATTGAATTCAGCCATTTTTTTGAGTTTTCCGCCGTCAAAACTCCACCATCCACAAGAATTTCACCCCTGACCGAAAGCAGCCCCATCAGCACATCCATAAATGTGGTTTTTCCGACGCCTGACACGCCGATTATGCCGACAAACTCTCCCTTTTGTATGTTTATGTTCAGACCTTCCAAAACATTCTCGTTTTCATACGCAAACGAAACATTGTTGAGCGAAACAGAATTTTCAAGGTTAAATCTGCCATCTTCATCAGACTCCTGCTCATTCATTTCACCGTATTTTTCATAAGCACAGAAAAGCTCTGCCACGGCAGGTTTGTTTGCATTAATAAAATTCATATGCATCTGTATTTTGTTAACCAAAGGCGCCATTCTGAACACAGCCGCCGCAAGCATTCCAAAAGACGCAATAATAGCCTCAGAAGAGCCATGCGCCATAGAAACGACACCGTAGGACATAATCAGCACCGCAAAAATTATACAAATCTCAACAATATTCTGCGGAATTGCGTTGTAAAAATCAAACACCGTTTCTATATCCGCAGTTTTCTTCATGAATTTTTTATATGCATTGAAAAAGTAATTTTCGCGTCCAAAAATCTTTATATCCTTGATATTTCTTATTGCCGACAAGATACTTTGATTACCCGCGTTCATCAATTCGATTTTTTCAACTGTAAGCGCACGACCTTTTGTTTTAAAGAATCGATTTTGCGCCCAGCCGGCTGCAGCGAAAAAAGCACAAGTTAAAAGCGCCCAGACATTGAATTTCCACACCAAAAACGCAAAAATCACCGCAAGTATCAGCGCACTCGACGCCAAATTCAAAACCCGCGACACAAAATTGTTGAACGCCAGCGAACACAACTGCCAAACCTGAAAAATCGAATATCTGGCGTCCAAATGAAGTTTACTTTCATAGGTGGAGTACAAATATTTTTTAAAAAAGTACAAATTCAAATCAGCGAGCCAGTTTTTCAAAATTTTCGTCTGATAGTAAGTATTTGCAATCATAAAGAGGTTTTTGAGTACAAAAGCACCGACTATTCCGACCGTCAGAACTATAATCGTATTTTCGCCAAAAGTTCCCAAATAAGGCAAATTTAGAGCTTTTTCAGGCGACAAAATTAAAATTATTAGCGGAAAAATAAGCGCAATTCCCAAAAACTCCAACATTCCGGCAAAAAACGACATAAAAAATAAAAGTGCGAGCCTTGTCTCGTAACCTTTTGAAAACAGTTTCAAGAATTTTGCAAAATATGCCGTAAACATTTACTCTATACCCCGTCTATCCAGCGTCTTACATAAAAATTTACATCTTTTTCCAATTCGAAAAAAGTTTCTGAGAAAATTTCTCTTGTTTTTTGCGAGTACGTAATTATTTTAGCAGTTTTTTCATTGATAGTATAGTCATTGTAGGAAGTTGCACGCGCCAAAAGCAGTTTCAGCCGAGCCAAATCAAAATCGTCCGACATAATTGCACCAACCGCCTCAAGCGTCCAGTACAAATTAAAAAGCCTTACCGTCAAAAAATTCTTCTGCTCAATATCGGGGCTGTCTATTCTGGAATAAATATTTTCAACTTTTTCCGCAAGCAATTCAAACAGCGCCGATTGGTTTTGAAGTTTCGGCAAAAAATCCACAATAAGACGGCAGATATTTGGATTTACATCGCACACAGCGTCACAAAATTTCGAATAGTACTTTGTTTTGTCAAAAATAGCTCCTGCACCTTCCGTAAAAAACTCATGAAGTTTGATAGCGCAGGCCTCGCGTATAGGTCCGTCCTGATTAGTAAGATGAAAAAGCAAAAGTTCGGCTTCATCATCATTTTGAACATGTTCAAGCTGCAAAATCCCGATTTGCTTTTCCACATCGTCCCCGCGGCGCAAAATCCCAAAAATCTCCTGATTTGACTGCTTTTTCAGGCACAATTCAAATGCTTTTTCAAATATTTCCTTATCCAAAGTAACTACTTTCATAAAATAAATATAGCATAATCGGGTATTAAAAATCTCTCAAAATAGTTTTAATATAGGATATGCACAGAGAGAGAATTCATTAATAATAAGTTTATTAAACAAAAGGAGCACAAAGTGAGAGAAATACTTGATTTTTTCAAAGATATCTTTATGATTAAAAGAGAAGCACGTCTAAACATAGGGCTTTCACAGTTCAAGATTCGCCAGCGAGAGATTATACAGCCGAAAGTTGAACCTAAAAAGAAAAAAGAACTGAAATTGTCAGATTTGATGCGCGGAGCAAATTAAAACACAAAAGAAGGCGGAAGATGAAATTACTTATAATCCACGGTCCAAACCTCAATATGCTTGGGGTTAGAGAGCCGGAACAATACGGTAAAGAGAGTTTTGAAGAGATAAACAAAATGCTTTACGCATACGGCTTCAAAATCAACGTGGAGCTGGAAATTTTCCAGAATAATTCAGAAGGCGCCATTGTGGACAAAATCCAGTCCGCCCTAAACAGCTTCGACGGCATAATTATAAACCCTGCGGCGTATACACACACCAGCGTTGCAATTCGCGACGCAATTTCTGCCGTATCCGTGCCAGCTATCGAAGTTCATCTCTCGAATATCCACGGACGTGAAGAATTCCGCCAAAAATCTTTTGTTGCACCTGTTTGTATCGGACAAATCGTAGGATTCCGCTCCAACAGTTACAAACTGGCTATCGACGCGATGAAAAACTACCTCGATACTAAAAATGAAGCGTAGTAGGTTTTTATCATTATTTCTTGCGCTTTTTTGCTGTGCAAATTCTGTGTTTGCAGACAGCTATGACAGGCTAAAGTCTGTTTTGCTTTCTAATTTTCCGCCTACATTTGAAGGAAAGACTCTTCATCCGCGAACACGAGAACTCGGGCTTGCGATAATTAACCAAATCATTGAAGATATGCGAACAGTAGGGTTTTCAGAGGCGAATGCGCGCTGGCTGCATGCAACCGACTATGTTTTATACGATTCCAACACCAGCCGTAAAATCGGAAACACTGCCTGGATTGTGTACAAAAGTGAAGACGACAAAGTCATCGGCACCTACATGATGAACTGTGAAAATCCCGCAAACAACCGCCTAATGCACACGTCATACCATATTTCAGGCGGCACATACAAAATCAAAGAAAAAATCGAAAAAGAAGCCTTTTCACAAATAGTTTGCAAAGAGCCTTCACGCTCAATTCAAAGGTTTTAAAACTATGTCCAGTAATTTAAAACATGTCTAACTGCAGCAGCAATTGATTCTTCAATTTGCGGAGTCATTACTCTATGGTCATTATTTATTTTAAGTTCATACAGACCAATTTTCTCTACTGCTCCATCTGTATTCTTCCACGTCCGATCATTTTCAACCGGGCGAATCATTTTTATACGCCTAAGGATTCTTACCGTATTAGTTTCCTCACCCACAGACGCAAGAGCTTTTCTTAATTTCTCAGGATAGAATACACCTAATTCTTCCAAACTTCTTTTGCCATTCAATAACTTTGCACCAAATGCAGGTCTCGAACAATCATTTTTTACAGAATTTACTCTCATTTGCTCTCTCCTAAATACTACTTTTACCTAAAAATCAAACAAAAATCTTTTTGCTAGTAAAGTTTTAAAAAATTACAAAAGTATACTTTACACCAGCGAGATTTTCTTCAACTGCGCGAACGTCAAAAGCGCCTGATACTCTTTCTTTTCCTCTTCAACTATATTTAAAAGTCCAAGGCGGGAAGCAAGCGTAATCGCTTTTTCATATAACTTTTTCGCCGAAACAAGCGGCGACGAACCGTTATCGTTACCTGATTTAAACATCTCAATATGATATTTTGCATAGAAATCATAAAGCATTATGTTCAAATACTCCAGGTTGAATTTTTTTGTAATCAAAAGAGATTTTTCTGTATACATTTTAGCCGCGTCAAAGTCGCCTTTCAACATATAAATCTCCGCAATCAAACGCTCGTATAGAACCTGGAAGTAATACGAATTTATGCGCGGATTTTTCGCAACATCCAAAGCATTCATCGCAACCTCAAGCGCCTTGTCGTTGTCCGAAACCTTCAAACACAAATCCGCAATCAAGAACCACGTCAAAAGCGCGCCTACCGCAATTCGCTCCTTCGCAAAATATGTAATCTGGTCGTTATAAATCTCAAAAGCTTTTGAAAAATCGCCTTCGTTTTCAAATATCTTACCCAAGGCTGATTTTAAGAGATTTTTACCCATAAAATCACCCGAATTGTTTGCAAACGTCACCGCTTCAAACAAATAGTTTTTCATATTGGAAAAATCTTTTTTGAACATACGATTTTGAACTTGCAGCAGATTTACACGGCAGATAAATTCATTACTCAAAGGTTCTGTAGCGGCAGCAGAAGCAATGTCTTCGATTAAACGTTCCGAGGCAGCAACTTCGCCTTTCATTGTTGCCGCAAAAGCCTTTGCGTAGAGCAATTTGATTTTAAACTCACCTAAATCCTCAACATGCGTTGAAAGCGCGTCTTCAATTGTCGCAATAACATCATAAACCTTATTGTTACCCTGTAAAATCAGCGCGTCACACAATATTAGATTTGTTTCCAGCCAAGTTTCAAAAATCTTCGAAATCGGGAGATTATAAACCGTATAGTTCTGAGAAAGCGCGTCTTCAATCGGAGGATTAACATCATTTTCAATTACGTTAACCAAGTGCTCAAAGCTACCCAGATAAAGCATAGTCTTGAGTTTACGCGTCGTAATCAATGCAATTTCAAGCTTATATTTCTGCGGGTCGAGCAATTTTATCACGTTATCCACAATTTCAATAACCGCATTGTAGTTTCCTGCGCTGTTTGCTGCCAGTATAGCGTTTGAGGAGATATCAATAAAATCAACATCGTCCTTTTTCTCTAAATCAATACTCAAAATCGTAGTCAGGAAATTAAGCGCTACTTCAGGCTCAGTGGTGCACAAAAGGCGTCCGAGACGGAGTTTTATATTAGTGTCAATTAAGGATTTATTTTCAGGCGAAATTTCATCAAGAAGTTTCAAGCACTGTTTTTGCGCGAGCACATATAGCCCGACATCGCCTATATATGCAGTCCTCGAGACAACAAAAGTCCAATGTTGAAATGCCTTTTCAGAGTTTTTGGCATTTTGCGCCATAAGCGGTCTGTACGCAGGGTTTGTGAGTCGAAGCGTTTCAATTACATTCAAAAACTCCTCTGCACATTGCGCAAAAAGCTCATCTTGTTTTACGTAATCAAATAAATACTTCCACATCGCGGTGTTTTGGAATTTATACCACTCATTCCCGTAAGGCTTAATAAACGCCATACCGCCAAGATACTGAACAAGCTCATCCAGTGCGGGCTGCTCTAGGCTCATGACAGCCTGAAGCATAACAATATTAAATTTCACGCCAAGCATTGAGATATAAATCAAAGCTCGATAAACCTGAGGAAATTCAACTTTAATCTTGTCCAAACGCTTGCTTACAACAGCCGAAATCTCCGAAGGCGGAGTAAAAGTTTTTTCATCGGCAAGACAAGTCAGGTTTGTGCCGTCGAAGTTAAAAATACCGTTTTCATTCATATACAAAAGGATTTGCCCGATATATGAAGGCGAACCTTGCGATGTTTCAATGATTTTGTCTAAAAGCCCCTGAGGCATGGGCTCAAATCCGTTTAAAATATTTTTTATCAGCACGGCGGAATTTTCTTTGTTCAACGCGCCCATAAAGAATTTTTCACATTTTTCCGCAGGCATTTGCGTAAGCTGTAAGAATGCATCCACGTTTTTTTGAGTCTGTGAAATCACAAAAAGCTTGAAATTTTCATCAATACAACCATCTTTATACAACTCAACAAGGAGTTCAAAAGACGCAGCATCAATAAGCTCCAAATCGTCTATCGTTAAGACACACTCCCCTCGGGATTTAACAGAAAATAATATTTTTTTGATGATACTCTTGATTTTTTCTTTATTATGCAAAATTTCTTCGTAGTAAGAAGATTTTGACGGGTAAAGGAAATTAAACACCTCGCTTGCATCACTTGATGTCAGCCCAAAATTCTTTTCAAGCAGTTTTGTAATTTCCGCTTCATTTTTATGCTCTTCCACATAATAATTCGGCAGCCCGGAGGACATCAAAAGCAAATCCTGAAAAAGTCCGAACGGAGAAAGCTGCGTGACAGGAGTCGCCTCCATTGGAAGCACAGTAATTTTGGCATTTACCAAATCCTGCGTTACAAAGCCAAGTACATAAGACTTTCCGCACCCTTCAGGCGCAGTCAATGAACAAATCACATGAGGTGAATTCATCAACGAATTTACAACGAGATTTTTCACTTCCAGCTGCTCTTTTTCATCAACAGGAAGGACTTCTGGAACTTCTTGTGCCGAGAACTGTTTTTTTTCATTCTCCTCTGAATGAAATTCTTCTTTTTGAAGTGTATCAGGTTCCGGTACCGGCTGAGATTGAATTTTTGGTTCAGAATTAACCGGTGAAATTTGGACAACTTCCTCGATGTCTGCCTGAGGAGTATTTTCTGCGAACAGAGAAGCGCCGCATTTTCTGCAATCAGTTGCTGACGGCAGATTGTAAGCATTACATGCCGGACACTTTCTCAACAGCTCCAATCCGCATTGAGTGCAGTTTAAAGCGTTTATTTTGTTCAGAATACCGCAAGAAGGGCACTTTGAACGGATTTTAACACCGCAGCTTCCGCATCTCAATGAATTCACGGCTATTTCTGTTTTACACTTAGGACACAGCATTTTAATACCCAATCACATCATTTTTGATAATTTTAACAAGCTCATAAAGTCTCTTGCACACTTCGCCTTGAGAAAGTCCTAGCTCTGAAGCAATTTCAGACTGCTTTTTCAAATTCACATATCTTTTAATAAAAATATCATAGTAATTTTTTTCCGCATTTAAAGAATTGGCAACAAAAACAGCATTACAAACCTGAGCAAGCAAATCTTTGTTTTCTACCTTGCTTACAAAGTCGGCTTTAGGATCCTCGAGTTGAGAAAGAGAAAAGCCCGAACTGATTTCAAGAACATTTTCAGTGTCAAAAACAAGTTCATCAAGCGAAACAACAGGTGCTGCCTCAAAAGTGTTTCTTACACGTCTGACTCTTCCCGAATTCTTTAAAACAGTAAGAATAGATGTGTTTACAACTTTTTTCAAGTAAGGCTCAATAAATGAGATATCGTCAACGCTCTCAGAAACCGAGAGTGAACGACGAAGCGATTCGGACAAAAAATCTTCGCAAAGGTCTTCATTACCTTGGTACTTCGCGTTAGATTTAATCAATTTCAGTAAATTACTATTCATCATCCCCATGTCAAAATTTAATATTAAATATGATAATTAAATTTTAACACATCTATATGGAAATAACCAAAACGACTTCTCTATCTCCGCTGTCCGAGGACATTACAGGCGAATTTATATATTTGAGCGTTTGCTTAATGCTTTGTAACACAATGTCGTCAACATCTTTAGAACCGCTCGACTCTATAATCTTCACATCGCGCACTGGAGCGTTGTTTTTGACCTTCATCGATACTTTTATTTTGTTATTATAAGCAAAATCACTTGTATTCAGTAAATCGGCAGCAAGATTCATTTTTATATTCTTACCGGCGATTTGAAGATACTTGCTGAACACTGTATCTCCTGAAATGGAAGACGGAACTTGCCATGCCACAGATTTTAGTATTACTGGTGCAGAGCCCGATTTTATATCCTTAGATAACGACGAAACTATATTAGTGTCACCACCGGGAGCTTGCGCAGACACATTATTTTGAATTGGAGGAAGACCCGAATCCGGCGCAACTGTATTTTCCGCAGAAGGCGGCATTTGAGATGGCATTCCTGCTCCGTCAGTATTTTGCATGTATGAAGTATCCGAAGATGACATGTCCGAATCAGTGTTTGAGTTTCCGCTGAATTTCGTAACAACAAACAAGACTACAGCCACTGTCGCAAGCACGGAAGCCAAAATTATAACATTAGACTTTTTCTTAATAGCTTTTTTATTTGGCTGAACTCCCGCAATCTCTTCAGCGTGAAAACTTTCATCTGATGTCGGATTTTCCTCGGTAAACAGCAATTTCAAATCCCCGCTTTTTTGATGAGGACTGCTTTCTACAAGTTCGTCCAATTCAGAAATCTTATCATCAGTTTCGTCCGAAACATACTCTTCTTCATACTCCAACGAGGGTTCAAATTTAGCTTTTGTAATGGTTTCGCTGTCTGCACCGAGAATACTCATCAACTCATCATTATCCACAACAACATTTTCTTCCGTATCTGAATTTAATATACCAAGAAGCTCCTCATCCAGGGCAATTGCCGGTATTTGAGATTCTTCTTCAACCAATGACAAACTTTGAAGCTCCTGCGCAAGTTTAGACTGAGGCTGTTTTTCATCCAGGTAACCTTCCGGATTATTCGAATCGCCTTCAATCTCTGAAAGTTCATCAAGATTCGCAAGATCAAACTCATTAATCTCACTAATCTCCTCAATATCATCAAGGTCTGATTCATCTATGCCCAATTGTGAGGTGTCGGAATCATCAGGCTCAACTGTCTCTTCCACCGCTAAATCTAAAGACTCTCCGTCAAAACCTGTCATCAAATCTTCATCATTATCAACTAAAGTAAATTCATCCGCAGTTTCTTCATCTTCAAATGGTATGAGCGTTTCTTCTTCTACATCCGCTGCTGCTGATTCTTCAAAAACTGAGTCTAAATCAACCTCATACTCAGCTTCATCAGGCTCAACATTGAGCTCAACTTCTTCCGGACTTTCCGGTGGCAATTCCTCCGCAGAATCATCCTCCAATACGTCCAAATCTTCAAGCAAAAATTCTTCTGTCTCATCAATAGAGTCATCGGATTTTTCTGCCCCATCCGCAGCAAGAACAGAAAGAAACTCGTCTTGGATAAGGTCTTGATTATCTTTTAAGTCGCCGCAAATGCTCTCAAATCTTCCAACATCTGCAAAAACACCTCTAAGCTCGCTCGAATTGTACAAAAGACAAGCAAATTCGGCGAACCCATCATTATCAAGGTTATCATCGAAAAATCCGGCTAAAAGCTCAAAAAAGGTATCAGAGACATCTTCCAGCGTCATTTGAGAGTCCAAAATTTCTATCTCTTCAAACGCAGAAATCGCTGTAAGGTCTGTATTTAACAATTTATTATCAGCAATAAATGTATCCAAATCTTTAGATTGAAAGAAACCTAAAATATCAACATTTTCAAGATTTTCATCCGGTCTTACAACAATATAGCCATAAAGATTAGCGTGAATGTCATCCTGCTTAATTTCAAATAACAAATCATCTGAATCAGGCTTCAGTACAATCAAATCAAAAATATTGTTATTGACGTAAAAATCAAATAATCGCGTTCTATCATAGAATTTGCAACTGAACGCAGCAGAATCAACCGCTTCAACAGACGGTATATTCTTCTCCAAAGCTGAGATTATTAAATATTTTAAATATACTTCTTTTCTTATTTCTTCATTATTAAATGCTTGTGAAATTGACTTTGCGACAGAATTTTCCGCCACCATTAAATTTAATTTGTTACTCATAAATACCTCTCTATATTAAAGGATTACAAACACTTTAAAATTATTCCGAATTAGGCTTAATTGTAAATAATTGTTACAAAAATGGCATAATTTCATAAAAAAGAGCAATAAATTACGTTTAGCAGCTTTCTATAAGCAGCTACGAAAGCTATAATGGTCAAATATTATTTAGGAGGTCATAATGATTAATGGTGTATCTTTCGGTAATGACATCAACGCGTTAATTGCCGCACAACCCTCAAATTCAACAGCGCCACAAGACGCAATAGGCGCATACTGCATGCATGATGAATGCGACAAAGCAGAATTTTCACAAAGCAGCAACAAAGGCGTAAAAACTATCGCAACTTTGGCGGTAATCGCAGCTGCACTAGGACTCGCAAGAGGCAAAATGGGCGCTATTAAGGAAATAGATCTTTCTAAATCGCTTAAAGACACAGAAGGCTTTATGGGTAAAGTCAAATGGGTAATTGCTCAAGGCGGCGAAGGCGTCATTAAAGCAGCAAAACACACAAAAGCTCTTTTCTCAAAATCAGCAAAATTAGAGTTGAAAAACGAAAAAATGGCAGCATTGGAAAAGAAAATCGCAAGCGCAACAGACGATTTGACTGCAAAACAAAAGGCAGTAAATGAGCTTGCACCTGATGCCACGGCTGAGGTCAAAAAATTAGCAGAAGACGCAAAAACAACAGCTCAAAAGACTTTAGATGACCTTAATGCTAAAAAAACAAAACTGGAAAAGGAAATCAACGCCCTCGGCGGAGCAGCTAAGGCTGACGCGCCAAAAGAAGAAGCACCGGCACCAGAGCCAGCGCCTTCCACCCCGGCACCTGCTCCTGAAGCACCACCGGCTCCGGCGTCATAAAAACTTACAAGTTAAAAATAAGAATAAAAGCCTCGATGATTTCGAGGCTTTTTTTTATGAAGAAGTGTTTCAATATCAAAATATAAAACCCCGAAACTTGCCTTTTTCCGTGATTGTATCGGATAATATAAGCATGGGACACGAGTATGAATTAGATTTGAATATGCTCTTGCAAGAATGTCAAATCGCCGCTGGGAAGGACAGTAGTCTTGTCATCTCCAATCTTATAGGGCTCGAAAACCGCCATAGTCTTGATGAAATGACTGTTATTTACAACTATTTTCTGCAAAACGAAAACGACCCGGATGTTCTGGTATACATAGTAAAAAGAATTAACAAATACCGTCCGGCAGAATGTCTTCCTACACTGATTGATATGCTGCTTCTGAAGCAAGGGTTCAAAGACAGCCTGTCAGCTGTCGACAAATACATAGATTTAAGGGTGAATACCGCAAAAGTAATTTCCAACTACAAAGACAGCAAGGCGGTAATGCCGCTTCTTTATTGCCTTAACAACAAAGTCGAAAACTATAAAGTTCGTCTTGCATGCGCTGAAGCACTTGGAAAAATCGGGGACAGATATGCCGTTACTCCTCTTATAGATGTTGTCTCAGACGAAAGTGAAAAATCCGTTTATCTGAGAGAATCAGCCGCCGTTGCACTGGGAATGATCGGTGATATGCGGGCGGTAGACTCGCTGGTGCATATTCTCGAGGTTAAAAAATCCTTTCTGGACAAATTTACTTTCTTAAAAGAACGCGTTATTGAGGCGCTCGGGAAAATCAACACTCCAAGTGAGCGTGTATTTAAGGCTTTGAAAAATTCTCTCGATGATGAGTCACCTCAAATAAGAATTAACGCAATTGAAGCACTAATGAACAGCGAAGATGACCGAGCGTGTGATTTGATTAAAAAAACTCTCAAAGACACAGATGAAGAAGTGGTTGAAAACGCCGTAATCGCACTCTACAACATTGAAGGCACCTCCATTTTGGAAGAAATACTAAAAAATGATAATTATACAGTGACAGCAAAAGACAAGGCACAAAGCCTCATAAACGAATATGAAACAGAGGATGAAGATGAATAACAAAGCTATTTTACTTCTTTCGGGCGGGTTGGACAGCCTTGCTTCGTGCGTAATCGCACAAGAAGATTATTTCATTGAGCGAGCTATTTATATTGACTACGGACAAAAAGCCGCACAGCAGGAAAAAAATGCTTGCGAAAATATCTGTCGTCATTATGGGATTGAACTTCAAACATTTGATGCAAAATGGCTAGCCGAAATTTCTCAAAACACCGCACTTTGCGGCAAAGAAGATTCAAAAGATGCAGAAAAAAAGGATTTTTGGATACCGAACAGAAACGGGCTGTTCGTAAATATCGGCGCTTGTTTTGCAGAGGCATTAGGCTGCAATTACGTGATAATCGGCGCAAACTATGAAGAAGCACAGGAATTTAAAGATAATTCGGTAAATTTTGTGGAAAGCGCAACAAAATTGTTCGCCTCATCTACCCAAAATAACGTTAAGCTTCTGGCGCCGCTGATAAATATGGACAAGGAAGAAATTATTGAAAAAGCAGTAGAACTGGATGCACCGCTCCAATATGTATGGAGCTGTTATTTCAACGGAGAAAAGCATTGCGGAAAGTGCCCTTCGTGCAGACTCCTAAAAAATGCCTTATCCGCAGCCGGCAAAGACAACTTGCAAAAATTGCTGTTTTAAAAGAAAATAAACTAATGAAAACAAAATTTTTACAACAAAAAATGAAATATGACGGCACGCAACTGGCACCCCACTTTATATACAAAAACTATGAAATTATGGGGGACGCGATAATCGCATTTACGGGCGGCTGTGATGTAAAGCTTGCAGAAATGGTCGACATCGAGGACGTTATTAATAACGAGCCGATTTTTAGCGAAAATATGCTTCACTTTATCGCTGAATTCTTTAATACAGATTTGATTCAGGGTGTTTATATGCAAAGGCTTCTGATTACGACAATCAAAGAACAGCTGGAGATGAATTACGGAAAAACGCTGGAAAGACACGGAGATGATTTATACAAAAATGACGGAAAACTCTCTGTCTCAATCGCCACCAAATCGCCTACTTCCGTCTTAATTCATACAGCACTCAACATCACAACAGACAATACGCCTGTGAAAACTTCAGGGCTAAAAACTGATTTTAGCATCGAAAATATTGAAAAATTTGCAAACGAAGTTTTGACAGCTTATAATAACGAGGTAAAAGACATATATTTAGCAGCCACGAAAGTTAGAGGAGTTATATAATGCCTTCAATCGACAGCAAAAAGAAAACACAGCAAAACAAGCTTTTATACATATTTTTAACAGTATTTTTTGTAACACTTGTTACTTTGATATATCTGGCAACAGCCTTCACACCTGATGTTGACGTGGATGTTAATAGCGATGACACAGAAGTTTCTGATACAATCGACAAACAGGATGTTGATAACAGATTAAGAAGTATTCAGCAAGACGAATTAATCGGCGCTGCCCCTAACAGAAAAGATGCAGAGTCCAGCTCTGAAATCTTCGAACAATTAAAGAAAATGAAAGCGGAAGCACTCTCAAAACAAGCTTCTGAGGATATAAATCAGGCTCAGCAGGAAGAAATCACATATCAGCAAAAACAACAGGCACCTAAGCCAAACCTGGCAGCTCCAAGCTATAACAGACAGCCTGCGCAGGTTTCGCATTCTGCAAAAGTTTACGTCGGCAGATATTCAGATTTTGACCAAGCAATCAAGGTTCAAGACGCCCTAATCCAGTCTTCATATGCGTCTGCACCGTTTGTAAAAAACATGGGCGGGTATTACGTTATTCAAATAGGCTCATTTTCCAACCCCCAAACTGCACAAAATGTTGTTGAACAGCTTATTTCAGGCGGATATCAGGCAAGAATGGTGCTTGAATAATTTTCTCTTTATTCGTTTCGCATAAAGAATGACGCGATTTCATTATGAGGGAATTTTTTACAAATCGGTCTTCCATGAGGGCAGGTATGAGGGTTTTTTGTCGTTTTCCAACGGGCAATCAGTTCCTCGATTTGCCACATGTTGAGCTCCTGACCGGCTTTCACCGAAGCCTTGCAAGAAATGCTTGTGAGCATATTTTCATAAAAAGTTCGCGAAGAGGTATCTTTTAGGGTTTTTATGATATCTGCAAAAAGTTCTTGAACCGGAATATGCGCTACAACTTGCGGTATTTTTTTGAAAATTATTTCATTATTGCTGACAAAATTTATCTCATAGCCAATTTTCGCTAAATCTTCTGATTTTTCCTTCAAAAGTTCGACTTCATCATTCTCAACAGAGATGACATCAGAAAGCAGAAGGATTTGAGATTCTGAATGCTCCTCATCCATCAACTGCTCAAAGCGGTATCTTTCATCGGCAATGTGCTGGTCTATAATCTCTAATCCATCCTCATATTCAATAATAATATAGGTATTTTGATACTGCCCGATAATTCTGTAATCTTTCTTAGGTTTTTCTGCTGCAAGATTAAGTGTATGCTGGGTTTGCCCTTCGATACTTTCTCGGATTGACGCAATACTATCCATAACCGTCACAGGATTTTCATCTGAAACATAAAATACATCGTCATCAGGAATCGGATCTGCCGTTCTTTGAGAAAACAAAGCCGTCACATTAGAAGGTTCTGTGTAAGTTCTTTCGGGCTCATACGAGGAAGCAATAGCCATTGAAACAGCACTCATAACAAATTGAAACACCTGATTTGTAGACTTATAGCGCACTTCCTTTTTCTGCGGGTGAACATTTATATCAACATCAGCTGTAGGGATTTCCATGTTTATTACCGCAAAAGGATAGCGCTTTATCGGCAGCATTGACTTATATGCCGTCTCCACAGCTTTTGATAGGACAGGACATTTCACAACCCGTCCGTTTATAAACGTAATTATAGATTTTTTGGAAGAACGCGTAAAATCAGGCGTTGCAGCAAATCCATTGACCTTAATATTCGAAAGCAAATCCGTTTTATTAACAGGTTTCAGTTTATCAAGAAAAGAACTGGTATAAATCTCGCAAATTGTTGTCTTTAAATCTCCTGAACCTGACGTTCTGAAGTATTCCGAATTGTTGTTCTTCAAAACAACCGACACACTCGGGTTTGAAAGCGCAATCAGTTGTGAAATTTCAGCGATATAACTAAATTCGGTCGAAGGGTTTTTCAAAAATTTCAAACGCACAGGAAGGTTATAAAAAAGGTCTTTTACCTCCATAATTGTTCCGACAGCACATCCTGTTTGCGATTTTTTCGCTTCTGAGTTTTCACACTCAACTTTATATCCGTAATCAAAATCTTTTGTGCGCGAAATAGCTGTCAATTTTGAGATAGAAATTATACTTGCAAGAGCCTCACCTCGAAAGCCCAGCGAATGAACGTCATAAAGATCTTTATCGCTCGAAATTTTGCTGGTTGCATGCTTTACAAAAGCAAGTTCGATGTCGTCGGGATGAATCCCCGAGCCGTTGTCTGCAACTCGAATATCGCGACAGTCGTTGCTTATTGATATCTCTATTCTCGACGCGCCTGCGTCTATGGAATTTTCCACAAGCTCTTTCACGACAGATGAAGGACGCTCAATTACCTCTCCTGCCGCAATTTGATTTATAGTGTGTTTATCTAATACATTTATTCTTTTCATACTTATAAATTAAAGAAGTGCAAAACTACACCCTTTATTGTATTATAGTTTATTAAAATTTGAACAATCAATATGGAAACAGCAAGTCCTATAAATGTTTTTGTCAAATCTTTCGCAATATGCTTGTACATTTTCTTAGGTGATTCGAAGCGAAGCCTGTGATACATAGCCATTTCGCGCCCGGCAAGCAGTCCGATAAATACCCACGTTGTCGACATCGGAACATTGTTAAGTTGTTGGAAGTAAAGCAAAATCAATGCGTAAATAATATCGATTATTGTCGCAGAACGCAAATCCTGCGTGTTGGTTTTAAGTTTTACAATATTTTGAATCTCTCCGCCGCGCTTGTAAGCAACAACCCCCAAAAACGCAGTAAATGCAATAATAACAAGAACAAGCTGAGTCAAAGAGGCTTTTCGAGGAAGATATACGAATAAATTAGCCGCATCCTGCATAATCCACGAGCACCATAGAAATGCCGTTGCGCACCATTTTGCAATTGTCCAAGTTTTAACGTGAACGAGTTTTTTAAGCAAAAACATACGCTCAATAGGACGTGCAATTATCGCATACAGGATAAATGAAGACGCAAACGCTATGACATAACCCATTATTGACTTTGTGAGGATTAGGCCGACAACTTCCGATGTAGAAAACACGCTCAAAATCAAAAATGTCGTAGAAACAGGAATCCCAAAGCGAGTGAGAAACACCAAAATAACGGGAGGGATAATCTGCCACCAGTAAAAGTGTTCAGGAAAAGGAATTCGCTCTAAACGACCGAATGACATATCTCCGCCGTTAACAATCCATCCGATTGTTAGTGTCAAAGCCAAAACAGAGGAGGCAAAAAGCCAAATTGCCCATGCAGGCTTGTCTCTGTTTGAACTCAAAAAAGTTCCGAGAGTTTGTATGACATCATTCGACACACAAGAATACATGGCAATCAAAAATCCCACAATCATACATATCGAGCTTAAAGATAATTCCAGTGTCATTCTCTCTTTTTCCTACACAAAACTATTTTAGCAAAAAGTCAGCCTAAATTCTTCATTTATTTAATTTTATATGAATTAATGTAAAATAATTTTCACATTACCGTTCAATTAAAACTTATCCGAGGTTTAATACGAACAAGGAGTACGGAATGGAATTAAGAATAAATCCGGCAGAGCTCACTCATATAAGGGCGTCAAAATCGTTAAAACGCTTGTCTCAAAAGACAAACCGTGATTTCACATACGTCAACTCTCAGATGCTTCCTGCCTACAAACCTTTTTTAAGCAATGTTTCATTTAAAGGAACAAAAATCTCAGAACGCTTTACCGCTGAGGATTTTTTACTGAAACCCGGCTGTCAGCCTGATATCTATCAAATAAATTCCGCAAAGTCGCTCCTAAAAGGCAACAATACTATCGTTACAGCTCCGACCGGTACCGGGAAAACTGCGATTGCGCACTATATTATCAAAAAGAACTTTGAAGAAAGCAAAAAGACTTACTACACAACGCCTTTGAAAGCTCTCAGCAACCAAAAGTACCATGACTTGAAAAAACTTTTCGGCAAAAACAATGTAGGTATCTTGACCGGAGACCGAAAAGAAAACGTTCAGGCACCTATTATTGTAATGACAACCGAAATTTATAGAAATATGGCATTCTCAAACTATTTTGGGGACAATAGAGAAGCTTTTGATGATTTGAATACAGTTATTTTTGACGAATTCCACTATATGGGAGACCCTGACCGCGGCGGTGTTTGGGAAGAAAGCATAATGTATACGCCGAAAAAAATACAAATTTTGGCACTCTCCGCAACAGTAGGAAACAACAAAAAAATTACATCTTGGATTGAAAGCATTAAAGACAGAAAAAAAGCCGATCTTATCGATGTACCGGCCTCAGAACGCCACGTTCCCTTGTCTTTCGCCTTTTATAATCCGAAAGACAAAAAGCATGACGTAATAGAAGATAACGGACAAATAAATGTTAAAATGCTTGAACACAAAATAAATTCCAACGGTTTTGATACCGCACAAAAACAAGCATTGGAAGATTTAGCCGAGGCAATGGGGTATTCAACAACAGCAAAAGGCAAAAAAGAAGCATTATTTCTTTTAATTGACGCATTCAAAAATCAAACCGTATCAATTGAGAAAATTGAAAAACACCTCAAAACTCTCCATCTTACAGACACGGCAAAAGCTCTTTCTGCCATTAAAAATATTAACCGCAAGACCTATACTCCTAAACTCGGTCAAGTTATATCGTCAAAAGAACAAAACAAACCAAATCCTCGTGATATTCTGGACTTAGTAGAGAGCTTGGATAAAGAAAAAAAATTGCCTGCAATTGCATTTGTTTTTAGCAAGAAGTATTCGGAAGAACTATTGGATACATCACTTTCCTACGGTAAAGATTTGACCACGGCTGATGAAAAAAAGAAAATTCAAGAGCACATAAACGAATACAAAACCCGTTACGGACTCTATTCAACGTCATTAAACGAATCAGCACTCTTGAAAGGCTATGCAATCCACTCCGCAGCAATTCTTCCGCTTCAAAAACAGTTGGTTGAAGAATTATTTAACAAAAAACATTTGAAAGTGGCGTTCGCAACAGAAACCCTCGCAGCCGGCATAAACATGCCCGCAAAAACAGTAATAATGACTGATTACAGAAAACCCATGGGCGCAGATATGCAGTCAAGCGGAAGCAGAGATTTCCTTCGCCCGCTTTTGCCGAACGAGTTTCACCAAATGTGCGGAAGAGCAGGTCGAAGAGGAATTGACAAAGTAGGGTATGCTATTCTCGTTGCAGGAGATATGGAAAGCCAAAAAGAGTTCCGACGTTTGCAAAATTCGGCGCCCAACGAAATTAACAGCAGCCTGAAACTCGACGCCTCAAACGTAACAGGATTTTTATCAATAAATCACAATCCGTCTGAATATCGCAAAATTTTGAAGAATTCATTCTGGGCATTCAATATTCCGGATAATATACCAACTCCGAGCCTGATTGATCAGACAAGAGACCGAAAAATAAACGAACAGTATAATACGTTCAAAAATTATATTTCTCTTCTTGAAGACTATGGTTTTGTCGAAAAATATCAAACCGGATACCTAACAACTGTTTCGGGACGCCTGATAAACGACCTCAAAGGTAAACCACAAATACCTGTTATAAAATCTCTATTGGATAATCATTTCGGCACACCTTCCCCTGCAAATTTAGCCGGGCTGATTGCGGCGATTGCAGTTTCACCTAAAGTTGAAAATTTCCCTCTTATGGAAATAGCTTATGAGGAAAGCAATTCTGCAAACAACAAGGAATTAAGGCGTCTGAATGGGCGAATTAATGAAAAACTTAGTGAAGAATTAGGTTTCAGTCAAAACGAATTAAGTGCAAAAGACTCAAATGCCAAGATTTTAGAGGCAATAAGAGAAAAATTCGGAATTTCTTCGCAATACGACACCAATGATTTAAGCAAAAAAGTTGAACATTATACAAAAGTAAAATTGTCAGTAGAAGAAAAATGCAGAAAATATAAAAATTACAAATTGAATCAAGAAGAGCAGGCTGTTATGGACACTGCAGAAAAAATGAAGAAAGCAAAACTTCTTCTTAAAAACTTAAAGCGCATACAATTCATCCAAAATTTCTTGGAAGAACGAGAACAGCTTATGATAAAAATGCCTTCTGCTGAAGATATGAATCAGTCAGAAGAACAACTTCAAGAAAAATACGGTGCCTACAATCAACTTGTTCAGGATTTTAACGAATACAACGATAAAGTGGAAGTAATGCCCGGAATTCCTAAGATTTCGTTGAATGAAACAACATTCAAACTCGTTCAAAAATGGGCTGAAATAAACGCTATGTCAGATGACTACAAAGAAAATTGGAAATATATTTGCGGACAAATGAGAACACACGGCACGCTAAAGTATGAGGGTGACCTCTTTAATGCGATTTCTCAGACGATAGATTTTATCCACCAGTTTGAAGATGTGTTGAAAAACGCTTCTGAATGCGCGGAATCCCAAGAAAAAGCTATTTACTATCAAACCCTCCGCAAAACGTGCAAGCAAGCCGTAAAACTGATGAAGAATCCGCCGCTTTACAACAGCGAAGAAATATAAAACACGATAATATAATAAAAAACACCCGCTATTTGTAAGAAACAACGGGTGTTTTAAATTTTGGAAAATCCCAGAAACTATTTAACAAGTTCTTTGAATTTTTTACCTGCTGAAAATGCAGGAACTGTTTTAGCAGCAATTTTGATTGTAGCGCCAGTTTGTGGGTTACGACCGTTTCTTGCAGCTCTTTTTCTAGCTTCGAAAGTACCAAAGCCAACTAAAGTTACTTTTTTACCTTTAGATACAGTTTTTTCAATTGTTTCTAATGTTGCAGAAATTACATCTGCTGCAGCTTTTTGAGATACCTTAGCTACTTTTGAAACTTCTTTTACTAATTCTTCTTTGTTCATAAGAACCTCCTTTTAAATCACATTTCTGATTATACCCGTTTTTATGGATTTGCCAAGTACTTTATCGGGCATAAATACGGATAATGGCTGGGATTAGAGAACCTAACAGCTAAGAAACAAGCCTGATATATATTTCAGCTTATATAGGCCATGTCGGATTTAGTTTACCAAACTTAACATTATTGTAAAAATACGTTAATATTTGATACGCATTGTAGCCTTTTCCCGCCAAATTGTTGGCACCATGCTGGCTCATGCCTATGCCATGCCCGTTCTTTTTAACATTGCTGTCAAACGAAGGAACTGCACGCAAATAAGGTAAATCACGAGCCCAAACATCACCGGAATTAATAGTATGACCTCCGGCACTGGCAGAATAGTAGGCAGGAATAACCTTTTGGTCATAGGTAATAACAATCCCTCGCGTATCCTCACAGGCTTTGTTTGTTTGCGCTGTTTCTGACGAAGCTCCGCCATAAGCTTGATCCTCAGGCGTATCTTTCAGGTCAAAACCTCTTGAAGAACGCTTCCCGAGATTTGCAATAGCATAGCTTCGTGCAGCGATAGCCTGTGCTTTCTGGGCTTCAAAATTCCATTTCGAAGGCATTTCAGAAGGAACAACGCCTCTTAAATATTCTTCCAAGTTTAAATTATTTATTACGGTTAAATTTCCGCTATTAGCGCGCACAATAAGCTCTCCGCGATACCATTTCTTTTTTGCACAGCAAAAACCGTTATTAGACGGGCGAATTTGAATTATATTTGTACCAAGATTATATTCCTGTGAGCCGGCCTCTATAACAACAGAGTTTCGACTCACCTTTAATTTATAGGGCTTCATCGCCTCAATTCGATAGATAGACTTACCCGAATGAGTGTCTATTATTACACCTTCCGTGGACGTGCCGGCATAAGAAAAGGGCACGTTATCAATAAGCCCCACTTTAATGGCATAGCATGGGCTCAACGTCGCTGAAAATATAAAACATGCAATTAGAAATTTTAATACTCTCATATAATTATTATATGACAGGCAAAAATAATTTTAACGTTTATTTAGTGGAATTAAACAGCAGAAACTTCCAAATATTCGATAATGTCGAAGGCAAGCTCTTTCTGAATTTCAAGCGGAGAGACTCTTAAATATTCCATAGCCTCAAAAATAGTTTCTTCATCATCGTACCAGCGGCGAAGAGCATAATCAAAAGCAGAAACAAGGCTATTTTTGATAATAACGCCTTTATCCTGAGCCTCTTTGATAATAAACGAAGCACAGGCCGTACGTGTTTTGTCATCGGCATTTCTCAAAAGACTTACCGCCAAACTTACCGTAGAATCTATATCGTACCAGCGTTTATTCATAAAAACCTCTTTTTTCTGTTCTTCGTACCTAAAATAGTAATTTACACAGCTTTTAATGTCAAACATTTTTATGATAACTTATTTATAGGAATTCAAAAGAGGAAAAACAATGGAAAAGCAAAAAATTGTATCAGGAATGAGACCAACAGGTAAACTCCACCTTGGGCACTACATGGGCGTTATAACCAACTGGGTTGAACTTCAAAATGACTATGATTGCTTCTTTTTCGTTGCAGACTGGCATGCGCTGACAACAAAATATGCCAATACCTCTAATTTAAAACAAGATACGCGCGAAGTCGTTATGGACTGGATTGCCTCAGGTCTCGACCCTGAAAAATCCACAATATACGTGCAATCTATGCTTCCTCAGACTGCGGAATTGCATATTTATTTAAGCATGATTACACCGCAAAACTGGGTTGAGCGTGACCCTACCCTGAAAGACATGACCAAAATTATCCGCGGAGACGGCTCAGGTGCCAAAACTGACACAATCTCTTACGGTTTGCTCGGATACCCCGTCTTGATGAGCTCCGACATCCTTACCTTCAACGCAGATGTTGTGCCTGTCGGAATTGACCAAGTAGCGCACATTGAAATCACTCGCGATATCGCCAGACGCTTCAACAATATTTATAATACCGAATTTTTGAAAGAGCCAATGCCAAAACTTACGCAAGTTCCTATGCTTTGCGGTGTTGACGGACAAAAAATGGGCAAATCTTTCAACAATGACATAAAAATTTCAGATACAGAAGAAGATACAACAAAAAAAATAATGAAATGTATCACAGACAGAAGCCGTGTCCGAAAAGATGACAAAGGACACCCGGAACAGTGCGAAGTTGCGTTCAAATACTATCAGATTTTTGCAGAAAAAGAAGAAGTTGAATGCTGCGCGTCAGAATGCTCGGCGGGAACACGCGGATGTGCGGACTGCAAGCGCAATTTAGCAGGAATTATAAACAATAAATTCGAATCAATCCGTGAAAAACGCAGAGAGCTCGAAAATAATCTGCCTTACGTTGATGGAATTATGCGCGAAGGCTCTAAAAAGGCTAAAATCGAAGCTGATAAAGTAATTAAAGAAGTTCGTAGTTTGATTAATATCTATCAGTAACTTCGTCGAGCGCAAGACCGGCATTATATGAACTTCTCACGAGCGGCGCAAAAATCGGCGCTTTTATACCGATTTCTTTCGCTTTAGCTGTCAAATATTCATACTCTTCAAGCGCATAATATTTTTGAACCTCCAAATGCTCCTTAGAGGGCTGCAAATACTGTCCAATTGTCACGATATCGCAGTCAATTTCTTTTAATGTTTTAAGAGTGTCTAAAATTTCTTCTTCACTCTCCCCGAGCCCAACCATCATGCCTGTTTTTACAGGAATCTTAGGAGAAGATTCCTTCGCATAAGCCAAAACCTCAAGAGCCCTTTCAAATGAGCCTTGCGGACGTGCAGCCTTGTAAAGCGAAGGCACAACCTCGATATTATGGTTAAAAACATCGGGCTTTGCGTTCAGTACAGTATCCATCGAAGCTTTATCACCTTTAAAGTCCGGAACCAAAACCTCAACCTTGATTTCACTGTCAATTTCTTTAATCGCACGAATTGTACGGGCAAAATGCTCTGCACCTCCATCTGGCAAGTCATCACGCGTAACAGATGTAATCACGGCATACCTTAGCCCAAGCGCCTTAATCGTTTTCGCTAATTTTTCAGGCTCATTTTCGTCGATTGGCAAGGGATTTCCCGTTTTCACGTTACAATATCGACAATTTCTGGTGCAAGTGTCGCCCATAATCAAAAAGCTTGCTGTATTGTGTGAATAACATTCCGCCTTGTTCGGACAGCGCCCCGATTCACAAATTGTATGCAGGCAGTGTTCTTTCAACAATGCTCGTACCTTTTTTGTTTTGTCGGTGTCGATTATTCCGCGTTTTAAATACTCAGGCAGACGCATATCTACTCCTTCGGTTTCAACAGGCTCAACGACTTGTTATCAAGGGATAGAATGGATTCAAAAACTGCTTCCGAATACGTAGGGTGAGGGAAAATAGCTTTTAAAACATCCGAGTAATTCAAATTGTTTTCCTTTGCTATCAAAAACTGCATCAGCAAAGCTGAAGCCTCAGGTGCCACTATAAATACTGACAAAATTTTCTCACAATCGGTAAGGATTTTTACAAATCCGTCGATTTCATCATCAGTATGGGATTTGCCAATCGCAGATATCGGGAACATAGATTTTTTAAAATCTACTCCTTCTTCTATCAAATGTTTTTCGGACTTTCCAAACCACGCAGCTTCCGGCGTACCGTAGATTACAGACGGGACATCTTTTTGCGTGAATTTTGGACTCTTTCCGCAAGTCAAATAATCCGCAAGCTCTATCGCCTGATGTGATGCACTGTGAGCCAGCATTGAGAGCCCGTTTATGTCCCCGATTGCATAAACATCAGGGATATTCGTCATGAAATTTCCATCAACTTTCAAAAAATCTTTGACAGTTTCGAAATCTAAGCCATTTTGAGGCAAAATCGGTTTTCGCCCGATTGCAATCAAAACTATTTCAGGCTCGAGCTCTTTACCGTTCGATAGTTTCAACTTTTTATCCGAAACATTCTCAACAAACGCCCCTTTTTCAATTTTTACGCGATTTTTCTTTAAAAGACGCTCAAGACGCGCGGAAACATCCTCATCCGTAATCGGCAAAATTCTATCCAATGCCTCTATCAGAGTGACCTCAACACCAAGCTCCGAAAAAATCCTGCTCCATTCAATTCCTATCGCACCAGAACCTATTATCGCAATCGAGGACGGCAGTTTTTCAAGGTTTAAAATTCCGTCCGAATTGTAAATGAATTTATTGTCAGCCGCAAGCTCACTAATTTCAGCAGCAATCGTTCCTGTTGCCAAAACTACGTTTTCGCACGCATACTCATCGTTTTGGGTAATAATTTTATTTTTCTCAATCTGAATAACTTCTTCTGAAATAATATTTATATCATAACTTTTTAGAAGCATATTCAGAGATTTTCTTAATTTTTCAACGGTATTATTTTTATTTTCAATCAATTTTGCAAAATCAAACTCGGAATCATCCGTTTTTATACCAAATTTTTGCAATTTCTTGGTTTTATTTATTAAGTTTGTATTGTGAAGTATTGACTTTGTCGGAATACATCCTTTGTTAAGGCATGTGCCGCCGACATTTTCTTTTTCGAATAAAACAACAGAAGCCCCGTCCATAACCGATCTCAGCGCTAACGTGTATCCTGCGGGACCTGCCCCGATTATTCCGATTTTATATTTTTGTGTGCCCATAAAAAAATTATAGCAAAATCAACAAAAAAAACTTGTTAATTTTAATTAATATGTGGTAATATATCTATAAGAAAATCAATATTTATTAATATTCGGAAACAAAAAGTAAAATTTATTAAAATTATAATACGGAAGAAGGGAAAGACCGATGACGACAAATACCGACACAGCAAGTGAACAGATTGATGCACGCCAAAAGGTTTTAGTAGCAGATGACGAAGCAAGTATAAGAAGAATTCTTGAAACACGTCTTAAAATGATTGGTTACGAAGTAATAACAGCAGCAGACGGAGAAGAAGCTATCGCTCAATTTAATAAACACAATCCTGAATTGGTCATTCTTGATGTTATGATGCCGAAAGTTGACGGCTATGGAGTAACAAGAGAAATCAGACGCAATTCTGATGTTCCTATTATAATTCTTACTGCATTAGGTGATGTTTCCGAAAGAATTACAGGTCTTGAACTCGGTGCTGATGACTATGTTATCAAACCTTTCAGCCCTAAGGAACTGGAAGCTCGTGTAAAAGCGGTGTTAAGAAGAACATCCAGCCGTGAAATCGCTGCTCCTGTAGGCGGCAAGGTTGCTAAAAATGTTATCACAACAGGTCAAATCAAAATCGACACAGCAAGACGACAAGTATTCAGAAAAAATGAACGTATCAGACTTACAGGAATGGAATTCAGCCTTCTTGAACTTCTTGTTAACAACTCAGGACAAGCATATTCAAGAAACGAAATCTTGCAGCACGTTTGGGCTTACCCGCCTGATCATAGAATCGATACAAGAGTTGTTGACGTTCACATCTCAAGATTGCGCTCTAAGCTGGAACAAGACCCGACTAACCCTGAATTAATCCTTACTGCTCGCGGCATAGGTTATATGTTCCAAAGAATTTCTTAATAAGAAATCCAGATATTACAAAAAAACTTCTTTTATATAAAAGAAGTTTTTTTATTTACTGTTTACGTATTCTTCGAAGTTTTCTATTGCGTCTTTATCAATGCGGAGCATCTCATCCTCGAGTTTTTTACGGTAAACCTCAATACACGCATCGTCACAGTCTTGAGGCACATAAATAGGCTCACCATATAACGCAATTGTCTTCATTCCACAAATCGGGAAACGGAATCCGTCCCAAGAGTTAAATTTCAAAAAGAATTTTGACGTTGTGTGCCAAGTTACAGGAACAATCGGCACCTGTGAAATTTTTGCAATATTTATTATGCCTTTTTTGACAACGCGCGCAGGACCTTTAGGGCCATCAACCGTTATCGCAATATTTTCACCTTGTTCGAGTTTTTCAATGAGCTCAAATGCGGCTTCTTTACCACGTCTGCCACGAGACCCGCGAATCGTTTTTATTCCCATGCTCTCGGTTGCACTTGCAATAATTTGCCCGTCATTTGATTCACTTATCAAAACGTTCAGCAAATGAGGCTTTTTAACATTGTACAAAACACACTGATGAGCATGCCAAAGCGCAATTATATATTGGTCTGTTTCAGGGTAGTTAATTGGTTTTATTTTTACAACATGAACAAGCGTCTTAAAAAGCATGCTCACAAGTCCTGACAGTATTTTAATTTTTGTGCTTATTTTTTTACCCATTCCTATATTATATATGAAATATTTTTATTTGTTAATTCCGTAAAAAATGCTATAATAGACTTCAGGTCAGAATTTAGGAGGTAATAATGGAAAAGTTAAAAATTGCTGTCGGCTGCGACCATGCAGGGTACGTATTGAAGGGCAAAGTCATCGAGTACTTGAAAGCACGCGGAATTGAGTTTAAAGACCACGGAATCTATACCTTTGAAGCAAGCGACTACCCTGTTGCAGCAAAAGCTGTAGCAGAGGACGTAGCAAAACAAAAAGCTGACCGAGGTATATTGATTTGCGGAACGGGGCTTGGCATGGCGATTGCAGCAAATAAAACAAAAGGCTGCCGCGCAGTAACTATTTGTGACACCTACTCGGCAAGAGTCTCAAGAGCACACAACAACGCAAACGTGCTTTGCCTTGGGGAGCGCGTAATCGGTGAGCATTTGGCACTGGATATTGTCGACATGTGGCTCAAAACAGGATTTGAGGGAGGACGACATAAGAGACGTCTTGATATGATTGAATCCTAAATAGTATTAAATGTTACAAAACAAGAGAGACGCCTAAATGGCGTCTTTTTCTATGTTCATGGCAAATTATGATTTACCGTAACATATTTAATTGTAACAAAATATTAAAATCCGGCTAAAATTACGCAATAAAAAATATTTAGAGATATTTATAAAGTAGAATTAATATACAGTGTGTGATATACAAAATATAATCTAAAATTACATCTAGATAAGGGGAACAAAATGATCCAGCCAGTAAACAACGTAATGCCGCAAGCATGCCAGCCAATGCCTTATGCTATGCAGCCAATGCAGCCGGCACAAAACAATGCGGTAAAAATTGACATCATCAATCCGCAGGCAGGTACGGCGCAACCACAGGCAAATTCGTGCTACAATCCGTACATGATGCCTCAATCAAGCATTTATGATCCAAATGCTTGTACAGTACCACCTCAAATGTATATTCCTCAACCGCCTATGGCTATGCCTCAACCAATCGTTATGCCTCAGCCGGTTGTAACAAATCAACCACAAATTATAAATGCTCCGCAAGCTGAAATGCCGCACCCCCCTGTTGCTCAGCCTGCACCTCAAGAAGTTGTAGCTCAGCAGCAACCTGAAGCAGCTCCTGCTGCACCGGCACCGGCTGCACCTCAAGTTGAAGCACCGGCTGCTACTCCTGTAAATATTGATTTAAATCAAATTGTATCAAAATTAAATTCAGCAAACCTTGAAGATCAATTAGGTGCAATTGAAAATATCGCAGAAACTGCTCAAAGCAACCCTCAAGGAGCGACTCAGTTGTTAGATACTCAAATTATGGACGCTCTCGGCAGTATCATCAAAAAAGATACAACTCAAATGTCAGCTCCTACACCTGAACAACTTCAATTAAGACAAAAACTTATTGCGGGAGAAAAACTGACACCTGAACAACAAACTCAAGCTAACAAAATTTCCGATATGGAAATCGCTGAAAGAAATAAACAATACGCACTCTACACAGTTGCAATCCTTCAAAAATTACTCGCAACAGAAGTAGAAAAAGCACAGGGCACAAAAGTAGAAATGAAAGATTTGCCGATGATTAACGATGTCGTTCAAATCGCAAAAGCTGACCAAAACCCAATGCTCAGAGCATCAGCGTTAGCAGCTCTTTCCTATATCGCAACCCCTGAAAACAAAGCTCTTTTGACAACAATGTTTGAACAATCCAAAAAAGATACAGACCCGAACGTTCAAGCAGTAGCTGCGGAAGCTTTAAACAAACTTTCTCAAGTCTAGATGTAAATAACTCGAGAATAGAAAATCCTCTTAGCAATAAGAGGATTTTTTATTGCCTAAGTAAGTTATGGGGTTGTTAAGGGCATGAAACACCGTTCAAGCCGCAGCAGTCAAGTCCGTTTAATCGATGGGGCTTGCATTGCCATTTAAAAACAGGGTTAACAGAATTTTTAGGCATCACCCAAATTTCTTGCCCCAAAAAAGTCTGCAAAACTTCATCCAAACTTGCAGGCTGTGTGGTATAAGCACTCTCTTTGGCGAGTATTGTTTCTCCGTTCACTGTTCCGTCAGCATAGTAATTTTTAATACTGGACAGCCCTTCCGAATATTCTCCATAACCGCCAACAATAATTCCGGAATATCGAGCTGTTAAATTACCTATAGAATAAACATTTTGTATAAAATTTACATTTAATAACTTCCCGACAATACCTCCTGCCATACATTCCATACCAGAACACAAAGGGTCAACAACACTGGAAACATCTGTGGTGCTATATGCATTATTAATATGCGTGCTGTCGGACATGAATCCCACAAGACCACCTACGGCTGTGTTACCGGTCACAGCTCCGGTTACGTAAACATTTCTTATTCCTACTTTTTGAAATATCAACACATTTCCGGCAAGTCCGCCCGTATAAGTACCTGTTGACGTTATGTTAACACCCTCGACTCCAATATTTTCTATAACCTTATCGTAACCGGAAATACCGCCAAATAGACCTGCGTATATCGAGGAAGTATTTATATATAGGTTGCTTATAATGTGTCCGTTCCCGTAAAAAGAACCCTGAAACAAATTGCTATTGTTTAAGCCTATAGGAATCCAGCTCTTGCTTGCATCAAATCCTGCGCCCTCCGGATTTAAAGTAATATCTGACATAAGGCAATAATCTCTGTTTCGTGAATAATAGTCTTTATTAATATTCGCTAAATCGTTTTGATTATAAATAGGAATACAGCATTGTTTTTCTTGAGTAAGAGGAAGCTCGCCGCCTTCATTCAACCAAAGTCCGCCTGAACGAATTTCATCATTTTTTGCACATGGTGCGGGACATTTTTTAGTAAGATAGTTTAACGTTCCGGTTTTACAGCTTATTTCAAAACAATCCAAATGCTCTTCACCCAAAGGATACTGCTTAACCATCTCATTTGGATCATAAGAAATTGTATTCATGAAATTCATGTCAACAGGACAACCAAATGCAGCTTTACAGTCTTTATCAACAGAGTCATAGCTGGTGCCTTCGGGGCAACCCGCCAGTTCATCCAAAAGTTTAGATTTAACCAGCCCTTTTGATGTAACAACAATAAGAAAACGGTCAACTGCTTCCGTCTTAGAAATCAAAAGATTATTAGGTTTTTTATTACCATTTACATCAACCAGTAAAAAACCGCACCCTTTTACATACTCTATATCTCCGTTTTTAGCCTTATTTACAGGGATATCCATTTGACAAGATGAATCAAGATATGAATTAAGAACGGTTACGCCTCCGGGCATTGTAAACGAAGTAATGTCCTGAGGAATTAATGAAGGAAAAATATCCTTAAGCTGCTTTGAAACCTTAGGAAATTCATTTATACATTCATTTACTTCACTTGTGCAGTCTTTAGGAATATTAGAAACCGACATTAAAGCTTTTTTCAAACATACAGATTTGTTTGTTTCCTCTGCACCATTAGTTTTTTTACAAGCCAAATTTGACAATGAAAGTTGATCAGCAGACCAATTTTCGAATTTTTGTCCGGAAAACATAGCCATTTGAGCAATATTATCAAGTTTGGCAAAAGTAATATCAAATCTGGCAATCAAATCACGCTGATTGATATTTTTCAGATTCATAACACCAATGCAAACAGTGACTATCACTGCAATAATCAACAGCGTAATAAGAGTTTCTGCGAGCGTATATGCTTTTTTTGACTTCATAAACAAATTCTAGCATTTATCTTATAAAAGGTGAAGTTTTAGTTACAGTTCCTTAATGTTATGGACAAGAGCCTTTAAATTCGCTTACAATGTGAATATGAGTGATATTAATGAAAAAGTAATCAATATATTTAAAACACAAAATAATAAACAAAAAAACACGGATGCACAAGAAACAGAAGCAAAAAAACAACCTGAAATTAAGTATTTTGCGGGCGTCAGTTACGTAAGGCTTGATGAGGATGTAAACGGACACCCTTTCAACAAAGAAAAACTTATTGAAAGATCTGAAAAATTTTCTTACATTGTAAGAGTGGTGAAGCCTAAAAACGGAAAATATGCTCTATATAATTACAGCGTACCATACGACAAAATCATTGATTTCATCTCTATGTTCTCGACAAATGAATTGAGCGGAACAATTATTGAAATAGACAAGTACAAACCGAATGAGTTAGCCTAAAATGCACAGAAAAGACAAAAAAACAGAAGAAATCCTATACAAAGTAAACAAGCCGTCACATTACAGCGGCGGAGAAATAAAAAGTTATAACAAAGAGTTTGAAAAAGCAGACGTAAAAATAGTTTTGGCTTTTCCCGACAAATATGATGTCGGCGTTTCAAATCTTGGACACAGAGTTTTGTATGAACACATAAATTCCTACAAAAACTTTTATGCGGATAGAGTTTACGCGCCAGATACCGATTTGAGAGATTTACTTGATGCCGAAAACAAAAAACTCTGGACAGCGGAAGCACGCAAGCCGCTAAAAAGTTTTGACTTGATAGGTTTTTCGCTGCAATATGAGCTTGCCTATCCGACCGTGCTCAAAATGCTCGAGCAATCTGATATTGCCATTTACAGCAAAGACCGTACGGAAGAAGACCCTATAATTCTCGCAGGGGGGCCTTGTGCCTACAATCCGCTGCCTTTATATGACTTTATAGACGGGTTCTTAATCGGCGACGGCGAAGAATTGATGGTCGAAATCCTTGAACTGACGGCAAACGCAAAAAAATCAGGACTAAAGCGAGCTGAACTGATAAAGGAGATGGCAAAACTAAAAGGTGTATACGCTCCAACGATTTCAGAAAAAGTAACCAAACGTGTTTGCAATCTTGAAAAAAACACAGCGCCGACAAGCTTCCCGATACCATACTCGCAGCCGATTCATGATAGAGTTGTTACCGAAATCCGCCGCGGCTGTGGAAGGATGTGTCGTTTTTGCCAACCCGGACACGTAAATCTGCCAATCCGCGAACGTTCGGCAAAAGACATTATGGAACTGACACAAAAAGGGATTGAAAACACAGGATACGACGAGTATTCCCTACTTTCACTCTCCTCAAACGATTATTCTAATATAATCCCGGTCGTTAAAGAATTAAATTGCAAATTTGCGCAAAATCGCGCTTCCGTGTCTCTTCCAAGCCAAAGAATAGACAGTTTCAACATGGAACTCACCGACCTGGTTCAAAGTGTGCGAAAGTCAACGATTACGTTGGCACCAGAAGCAGGCAGCCAGAGGCTTAGGGACGTAATAAACAAAAATATCAGCGAAGAGCAGATAGTTAATGCCATCTTGGAGCTATACAAAAAAGGCTACACCAAAGTCAAGCTGTACTTCATCTTAGGACTTCCAAGTGAAACCTATGAAGATATTGATGAGCTTATGAAACTGCTTTCTACCGTAAGCTACCGTGCACACATCCTGAAACGCGAACTGGGACTAAAATGCCCGCTTTCAATCACAGGCTCTATGTCAATATTTATTCCAAAACCGTTCACACCTCTTCAATGGTGCGGGCAGAGTGATTTCGAAACTATTGCTGAGAAAATCCGTTACGTAAAAGAAGAGTCGAGAAAAATTAAGGGCGTAAAAATAAATATACACGACAAAGGCGTCTCTCAAATAGAAGCAGCGCTAACACGTTCAGATAAAGGCGTTTGCAAATATATCTACGAACTTTACAAAAACGGATCCTACCTTGACACCTGGGATGAGAATTTCCGCTACTCGTTGTGGACAGAAACTGCTGAAAAATGCGACATAAACCTAAACGAAACAGCGACAAAGAATTTTGACTTGGACGAAGAACTTCCGTGGGATTTTATCGACATCGGCGTGGACAAGAATTGGCTCAAAACCCAATATAAATTGGCATTGGAGTCTAAAAACTGTCCGACTTGCGAAAATAAGTGTGTAAACTGCGGAGTTTGCCCTAATTTAGGCGTGAAAAAGGTTATAGATAAACCATACGAACCTGATTTGACACCGATAAGAACCCCCGGCAAAGAAATCAAAAGCACCCGCTATCGTCTGACTATAACAAAAAAAGAAGCACTGAAATTCATATCACATCTGGATTTTCAGTCAACAATCATAAAAATCATTAAACGCACGGGGTTAAATGTTGCTTATAGTGAAGGGTTCAACCCGTCGCCGAAGGTTTCTGCGGGCTCTGCGCTGCCTCTTTTCACACAAAGCGAAGCTGAGATTATAGATTTTGAACTCTTGCATGATTATGAAACAGAAGAGGTAAGAACTAAGCTGGAAAAAGAATTCGGGGATTTAATTAAAATAAAATCCATAACCAAATCTTACCAAAAATTTGCCCCGCCCGACGTTCTCTGCCAGTGGGCACTTTATGAAGTAAATGATATCGAAACTCTTTCCAAAAAGGAAGATTTGTTGTATATTATGGATAAGATTAATTCTTCTGATAATTTATTTATCACAAAGAAGAATAAAAAAGGTATAGAAAAACAAATTGATATTAAAACATCGATAAAGTCCGTAAAACTCGAAAATGACGTTTTGCAAATGACTTTGAAAACGGGACAAGGAAGCGATACGCCTTCCGTCCGTGCTGACGTAGTGCTTGGCACCGTTATGCCGGGTAAAGTTTTCGATATAACGCGGAAAAAGTTTTTCGATAAAGATTTTAAAGAAATTTAGAAAGGTTTAACAATGGCAAAAAGTATAGTAATTGCAGAACGCGACAATATCGCGGCATTAATGGAAAACGACAAAGTAATGGAATTTTTCGTGCACAGAGGAGACATTTTATTAGGGGATGTTTATCTTTCCAAAGTTGACAACATTCTCCCGAGTATTGACGCAGCGTTTGTTGATGTCGGAGCCGACAAAATGGGCTTTCTTCACGCAGAAGACATCATCGGGAAAGGCGCATTAAGAGACAAAGTAAAGCCAAACCAGAACCTCATCGTTCAGGTCACAAAAGAGCCAACCGGACATAAAGGACCTCGTGTAACTACTGAAATCAGCCTTCCCGGAAGATTTTTGGTTCTTATTCCTCAGGAAACAGGTGTAAACGTTTCGAGAAAAATTACGTCCCAGAAAGAAAGAGCTCGCTTAAAATCAGTTGTAAGCTTAATCAAGCCTAACGGCGTAGGTGTAATCGTCAGAACAGAAGCAGAAAACCAGACTGAATCCGAAATTCAAGATGATTTGGAAATGCTGCTTGAAAAATGGAACACAATCGTTACCGCGGCAGAATCTCATACTGCGCCTTGCATTATCCATCGTGACCAAGATTTGCTTTACAGAGTTATTCGTGAGGCATGCTCAGAGGATGTTACACAAATTACTGTTGATACGGCTTTTGCGCATCAACGCGTAACACAGCTTCTTCAAGCGTGGAATATGAACAAAAATATTACTGTTGAAAACTACAAAGGCACACAACCGCTCTTGGTTTCATCAGGGATTCACAAAGAAATTAAAGCAGCACTGCAAATTAAGTCAAACTTACCGTCAGGCGGATATTTGTTTATTCAAACAACAGAGGCGCTTACGGTTATCGACGTAAACAGCGGTAAATTTACAAGTTCAGCAACTCAAGATGAAACTATTTTGAAAACAAATATTGAAGCAGTACATGAGATTGCACGCCAGCTTAAACTTCGCAACATCGGCGGTATGATTATCATCGACTTTATTGATATGAACTCCAGAACTGACAAGCTTGCAATCATGCAGGAACTTGAACTTGCGCTTGAAAATGACAAATCAAAACCACAGGTAGGGCAACTTTCTGATCTTGGATTGGTTGAACTTACTCGCCACAGACAAGGGCAAAGTTTATCCGAACTGTTTACGAAAAAATGTCCTCACTGTCAGGGTACAGGGCAGTTTATCGAAGAGTTCAACTTTGCATCTTCAGTTGCAGAAGGCGAATACCGCTCAAAAGCAGCAAAAGTTAAACTTCCTAACGGACAAAAACCAAACAACAAAAATAATAAAAATGACAAACGCCGTTTTAACGACAACAAAAATTTCAATAAAAAACCAAATGAAAATTCTGAAGTTGAAGAAATAAAAGAAACGGCTGCTGTTGAAACAGCTGAAAGTTCTGAATCAATTGAAATAAAAACATCGGAAACAACTTCCGCTGCGCCAACCGTAGTTGAAGTTGAAACAACAGATGAAAAACAAAAAAGAAGACCGTCAAGAGGTAGAAAACAACCGTTTAGACGTGGTAATAACAACCGCCCTTCACCGGATAATACGGAAAAATCCGAACCTGTTGAAATAAAAGTTGAAGAAACTCAAAAAACAGCTACAATAAAAGAAGAGGCGCCAAAAGCGGAAAACAAATCGGAAAGTGCAGAAAATGCAGAAACTAAAACACCTAAAAAACCCGCAAAACCACGCAGAACTACCCGCGCTAAAAAACCAAAGGAAGAAACAAATGAAACTGCTGAATAGAATCTATTTCGCAATTTGTACAATAACATTAACTCTGGAGCCGTGTTTTGCACTCTCGAAAGAGGTGCTTTTCACGGCAAAAAAGTTTACACTGGCAATGATTGGTGTAGTTATTTCTTCTTTACTGATTTTTGTCGGACTCTCCTTATACAATAAGTTTTTTCACAATCCTAAACACAACGAAAAAACCACATACGATGAGAACACTCTGGAGCCGGCTAAAAATCTGGACAATGCGATTTCCAACTTTTTAAATCGCACTAAAATGTAATTAAAATTTATCAGTTGTTCCCGGAATCGCGTCATTCTGATTGAGACTAAAGAGTGATTGAAGAATCTTTGTGTCTTTCATGCTTGAAATTATATAAAATCGTTATCCTAATTTGAAACGCTTCTCCACGCGGTAAAGATCCTGAAACAAGTTCAGGATGACGTGCGGGTTAATGATGTTAAAGCAGATCGAACAGCGTCAAAGTGAAATGAATTGTCATCCTGAACTTGTTTGACAAAGTGAATAGCTGAGCTGTGGCGAAGCTTTATGAGCCTGTCCTTACAAGTCGAAAGCGAAGTGCAGGATCTTTCTGCACTAAAAAATTCACAAAAAAAAACAGTCTCTCTCGAGACTGTCTTTTAAAATTTTTACACTGATTATGTATCAATGTTTGTCGCATAAATTGCGTTTTCTTCAATAAAGTCACGTCGCGGCTCAACCTTGTCACCCATAAGAATATCAAACAACTGGTCACAAAGCATCGCATCTTCCACGTTCACCTTTTTAAGTGTTCTTGTCTTCGGATCCATCGTTGTTTCCCACAATTGTTGAGGCATCATCTCTCCAAGACCTTTGAAACGCTGTAATGTCAGTCCTTTTTGTCCTCTTTCTTCGATAATTTTTTGAATATCACCGAATGTCTTAATTTCAGCAACCTCAGAACCTAAATCCATGAACAGTGTTTTCTGCTCTTCAATCAAATAGCTTCTGATTGAAGGATATGAATTCTTAATACGCTGATACTCGTGCGATTTAATCAAGTTCGATGAAATTCTGATCGGGTCAGTATTTTCTTCGCATAAATCAATCATAATCGAATATTTATTGTTTTCAGTGTTAAATTTCAATGATGTAACATACTTGTCAGCGCCTTCAATACCATAGTTTTTACCGTGGTCAACGAGGTAGTGCTGTAAGTATTCGTTAATTTTGTTCATTTTATCCTGATCAGTAAAATCAGCTTCCGTAATTTCGGAACGGATTAAGCCGCGGATGATTACGCTTGGAATAGGATTGATAAGCGGGTTGTTAAATGAATTGTAATATGCTGACATATTTGCAAGCAATGCGCTCAACTCTTCCCCTTCCGTTGAAACTGTTTTTTTCTTATCAAACAATGTCAAGCCCTTAACTCCGCGCTCACGAAGTGTTTTTTCAAGCGCACGTTCATCATAAAGGTACTCAGAGCTTTTGCCTACTGTAATTTTGAACAACGGCGGCTGAGCGATGTAGATGTATCCGTTTTCAATCAATGGTTTTGCATAACGGAAGAAGAACGTCAAAAGAAGCGTTCTGATGTGCGCACCATCGACATCCGCGTCTGTCATAATGATAATTTTATGATAACGAAGCTTTTCAAGTTCAACTTCTTCTTCGTTTTTACTGATGTTTATACCGAAAGCCTGAACCATTGCTTGGATTTCATTGTTAGCATATATTTTATCCAAACGCGCTCTTTCTACGTTCAGGATTTTACCTCTCAACGGCAAAATCGCTTGGAACATTCTGTTTCTGCCCTGTTTTGCAGAGCCGCCCGCAGAATCACCCTCTACTATATAGATTTCGCATTTGTCCGCTTCACGGCTGGAGCAATCTGCAAGTTTGCCCGGCAAGGTTGATGTTTCAAGAGCCGTCTTTCTTCTTGTAAGCTCTCTTGCACGTCTTGCAGCCTCACGTGCTCTTTGCGCCTGTAAAGTTTTTTCAAGAATAGTCTTTGCAATCTTAGGATTAAACTCAAGCCACTCCTGAAGTTTGTCTCTAACAGCGTCTTGCACGGCACCTAAAGCCTCAGCGTTACCAAGTTTTTCTTTAGTCTGTCCTTCAAATTCAGGGTTTCCGATTTTTACGGAAACAATTGCCGTCAAACCCTCTCTCACGTCTTCACCGGAGAGATTTTGCTCGTTATCCTTGAGAATATTATTTTTTCTTGCATACTCATTTAAAATACGTGTAATAGCGTTTCTAAACCCTGTTAAGTGAGTTCCGCCGTGGTGTGTATTGATATTGTTAGCAAACGAAAGAACACTTTCTGTATAAGCGTCTGTGTATTGCATTGCAATTTCAACAGTCATTCCGTCAACTATTTTTTCAATATAAATAGGCTGCTCAAAAACAACCGTTTTGTTTTTATTCAAAAACTCTACATAGCTTGCGATACCGCCTTCATAGTGAAAAACTTGTTCATCTTTCTTTTTCGCGTCTTGAAAAATAATTTTCAAACCTTTGTTCAAAAATGCCATTTCACGAAGCCTATTACAAATTACATCACGGTCGATTTCTGTTGTTTCCGTAAAAATCAACGGGTCTGGCCAGAATGTAGTTTTTGTTCCGGTAAGTTCCGTTTCACGTATTTTTTCTACCTGTGAAACCGGCTCGCCGCGAAGATATTCTTGCATATAAACGTGTCCTTGACGGGAAACTTCAACAACCATTTTCTCTGAAAGAGCATTTACAACAGAAGCACCAACGCCGTGAAGACCGCCTGATACTTTATATCCGCCGTCACCAAACTTTCCGCCCGCGTGAAGAACTGTGTGAACAATTTCCAACGCAGATTTACCTGTTTCAGGTTTAATATCGACAGGAATACCACGTCCGTTGTCAATGACAGTAACACTTTCGTCCTCGTTAACAGTAACACGGATAGTGTCGCAGTAACCGGCCAAAGATTCGTCAATCGAGTTGTCTACGATTTCATATATACAGTGGTGCAAACCGCGCTGCGAAGTTGAGCCGATATACATCCCCGGACGCATTCTGACTGCTTCTAAACCTTCTAATACCCTAATATTACTAGCACCGTAATCTTGTTCAGTTTGTGTTGTCATGTTCTCTCCCCAAAGACTCTTAATTTAATAACATAGTAACACAAAAACGGGCACGAGGCGAATGTTTACAATTATTTCGGCAGATTGTAACAATTAAAAAAGTCCTCGCAAAATGACAATTTTACGAGGACTTTGTTTATAAATTATTACTATTTTACAATCAAAGATTTTCCTGTCATTTCTTCAGGTTGCTCAATGCCCATAACATCAAGAATTGTCGGCGCAACATCACATAAGGCACCGCCATCGCGAAGTTTTTTCATTCCGTCGTTAATCAACAAGAACGGTACAGGATTGGTCGTATGAGCCGTGTAAGGTGCGTGAGTGACAGGGTTTTCCATACATTCCGCGTTTCCATGATCTGCCGTCAAAAGCATTACTACGCCTTTTTTCTCACATCTTTCTGCAATTTTACCGACACACTCGTCAACTTTTTCAACCGCTTCAACCGCAGCTTCGAACACACCTGTATGACCTACCATATCAGGGTTTGCGAAGTTTACAAGGATGAAGTCGTATTCTTTATCGTTAATTGCACCCAAAACGTTGCTGCAAACATCGTCCGCACTCATTTCAGGCTGCAAGTCATATGTAGCAACTTTCGGAGAAGAAACAAGGGCTCTGGTTTCAAGCCTGTTCGGCTCTTCAACACCGCCGTTAAAGAAAAACGTAACGTGCGCATATTTTTCCGTTTCCGCTGTCCTGAACTGTTTAATATTATTTTTGTCCAGCACGTCGCCAAGAATATTCTTCAAAGATTGAGGCTTGAATGCAATCGGAAGGTTGAAAGTCTCATCGTACTGCGTCATGCAGACATAGTAAAGGTTTTCAAGTTTTTCAATTCTGTCGAATCCGTTAAAATCTTCAAAAGTCATAGCTTTTGTTATTTCACGCGCACGGTCAGGACGATAATTGAAGAAAATCACAGCGTCATTGTTCTTAATACGAGAATTTATATCACCGGTCATCGTAGGAGCAACAAATTCATCGGTTTTATCGATAGCGTATGAATTATCAACAGCCTCAATTGCATTCGCAGCCTTTGCGCTATAACCTTCCGTCAAGCAATTGTATGCTTTTTGAACTCTATCCCAGCGGTTGTCTCTGTCCATTGCCCAGTATCTGCCCATTACAGAAGCAATTTTAGGCAATTTGTGTTCAGCAAGCTTGTCTTCAACAACTTGAAGATATTCTTTTGCACTCTTTGGTGCCGTATCTCGTCCGTCCAAAAATGCGTGCACATATACATTTTTAAGCCCTTCTTTTGCAGCTAAATCAATAAGCGCAAGCACGTGATTTAAAGAACTGTGAACACCGCCCGTTGAAATCAACCCATACAAGTGCAGGGATGAATTATTCTTTTTCGCATGATTAACCGCGTTCAAAAATTCTTCGTTTGTGAAAAAATCACCGTCTTTAATAGATTTGTTTATACGAGTAAGTTCCTGATAAACGATTCTGCCCGCACCGAGGTTCAAGTGCCCAACCTCAGAGTTGCCCATTTGTCCGTCAGGAAGCCCGACATGTTCACCATCTGCGTAAATCAGCGTATGCGGCTGTTCTGTTATTAATTTATCAAAATTAGGGGTATTTGCAGAAGCTACCGCATCTTTAGGGCAGTCCTTGTTAACGCCCCACCCGTCCATAATACATAGTAAAACTCGTTGTGTCATAATTTTCTCCAAGTGATGTCAATGAAAATATTATAACAAATAAAAAAATATTATGTAAGCCGAAAATAACGGCTAAAAAGGTAATGTTATGTAAAATAATTAAACATGCCGGAAATGAAAGCTCTTGCTTTTTGCATAGTTGAACCTTCAGACTCTTTACATAGAGCTAAAATGGTGCGCGTATAGGGCATTTTGATACGCTCATGGTATGCAGCGTGCATATGAGACCTAGCGCTTTCTAAAGCTTCTCTTAACTGAGGACTGCAAAACTTATCATGAATAACATCTGAAATAGTATCGTTCACAGCTTTGGCATATCCGTTAATTACCCCGCCAATAACAGGCGTTTCGCCATAACGAATGCTTTTTGAAGAAATTTCGGGATTCCATTTCTCGGCATAGCGAGCTGAAGCTGACGCTTCCCTGACCGTATTCAGCAATGTACGTGAGTCTTGTTTTGACAGACCATATAATCTTCGAACTGCAGATATCATGATAAATTCCTTTCAGAATTTCAACTCTTAAATTAAAGCATGTGAATGAAGTTTTTAGTTAGTAACCAATGAAATATTTACAAAAGTTAAGACTTTTTCAAGTCTTCGAGAATTCGTCGGTTTATTGCCAGCAAGTCAGCAATAATAGCCAAAAGAAGCGTTTGGAAGCCTATGATAAGCATAATAGCCGACAAAATCAATGACTGTATGTGTCCTGAGCCCGAGCCGATATAAAAATAAAGTAAAAAACGAAGCCCTAAAAGCACACCTATAGAGCCTATAATCCCGCCGATAATAGCAAAAAATCTGAACGGGCGATAAACGATAAACATTCTTATTATCGTCACCATTGAGCGCAAAATATACTGAAAATGGTTTTTGAAAAGGCGCGATTTACGCAATTCTGCGTTCACCTCTATCGGCACAGATACAATTTTAAGCCCTTTAACTTTAGATTGAATAATCATCTCCAGCGTGTAAGTAAAATTATCGTAAATATTTATGTTCTCGGCCGCTTCGCGATTTAACGCACGAAACCCGCTCGGAGCGTCCTCAACTTCCGTAAAAGCGAACATACTAACTACCCACGAACCCAGTTTTTGCAAAAATTTCTTTGTTCTGGAAAAGTGTTTTATATTATCAATCGGACGCGCACCTATTACAATATCTGCACGTTTTTCCAGGACAGGCTTCACCAAATCTTTGATATATTTAGCGTTGTATTGATTGTCTGCGTCTGTATTTACGATAATATCCGCACCAAGCTTCAAACACGCCTTAATCCCAGCCATAAAAGCTTTTGCAAGCCCGACATTTTTTTCGAGCCTTATAATATGAGTCACACCCCATTCTTGTGCAACCTTAGACGTATTGTCGGAGCTGCCGTCGTCAATTACAAGAGTCTCTACTTCATCTATACCTTCAATTTGCTTAGGCAGGTCATTTAACGTCAAAGCAAGGGTGTTTTCTTCGTTATATGCCGGTATTTGAATAATCAGTTTTGTCATAATTAGCCCTTTTCTCAAAACTTATTATATTATAGTTTTGAAGATTTTGACAGGGGCAAAATATGACAGCAAAGAATTTTTGGAAAAATAACTATATAATTTTAGCAATAATTGCACTTCTGGGTCTTGGGCTTCGCCTCTGGTCGCTTGATAAACCGCTTGGTCTATGGAACGATGAATATATCGCGTGGTGGATTTCTTCGTTTGATTTTGGGAAAGAATTTTTTGAAAAAATTTCCCTAAATTGCCATATGCCGCTATATTATTTCTTTTTGAAAATATGGTGCCTGTTTTTTGGGGACTCGGACTATGTTTTGCGCCTTTCAAGCGTATTTATCGGCTTACTCAATATTATTTCTTTGTATTTTCTCGGTAAAGAATACCAAGACACCAAAACAGGATTGATATGCGCATTATTCGGAACAGCCAGCGGATTTTTAATATACTTTTCTCAGGAAGTCCGCCTATATGGTTTGATTTTTTTAATCAGCACTTGGATTGCTTATTTTTTCATCAAAACGCTTAAGAAACCAACAGCTAAAAGCTTTTTGCTTTACCTGCTATGTAATTTTTTACTGCTTTTGACGCACACAATTTCATTTGTGTATGTATTTTTCAATATGCTGATTTTTTCGCTGATACTTCTGAAAAATCCGAGATTCAAACGGGCAGTGCAAGCTTCATACGTCACCCTTGCAGTTTGCTTTCTGCCATTTGTTCCGTTTTTGATTACAATTCTAACCAGAGATAATCTCTCACAGAACTGGGGCGTATTTAACATTTCCAAGTTGTTTTTCGTGTTTATAGATTATCTGACCCCTGTTCAGACAAACATTTCAAACTCTCCGCTTAATCTTCTCAATTTTTTCAAAGATAACAACCTTTTTGTGATTTTATTCTTTGTTATTGTGCCGTTTGTTATTGCGACGTCTTTTATAGGCAAAGCGCTTCGTCAAAACGAGCCCAAGCTTCGGGCACTAACGATTTCAGCTTTACTTTATTTTGTAGTACTCATGATTGCGGCGGCCAGCGGGAAACTTGTGCTTTCTACAAAATATTCAATTGAAATTTATCCCGCACTGATTCTGCTTTTTGTCTCCGGCATTCAACTTTGCGGCAAATTGGGAAAGAAGTTCATGATTTTGTATTTTGTCTCAATTTTTTCATATCTTTTATTCTTTCCTAATGCCCCTCAAAAAATGACACGCGAAGAAGGCCACAAAGCGCCTATAGTTCTGCTTACACAAATGGGAATTACCAAAGCTGATTATGTGATATCGCTTTATCATCAATTTTTCCGCTATGAAAAATATGCAAACTTCAATCCTAAGCACGTTATAGAGCTTGATAAAGGCAGTGTCGCGACATATCTTATGGGAGAGGGCTACGGCGAACAAAATATCAAGCATAACGGCAAGGAAATGCTCAAAAAAGAATTTCTCTCTCAAGGCAGCGGCGCGATAACTCAGCGTATTGACAGTATCTACAAAAGCATTCCTCGTGGAAGAAAGATTGCAATAATCGTGCCTGTTCAGGTAGCCTTTTTCTCTTCAAACGATTTAAAACGGATTGCGTCCAACGAAGACGCATACCAAAAGACCGAAATAATGTTTATGGCATTTTCTTACGCAAAAATAAAGCTCATAAACGAAGCAATAAAATACTGCACTCTAAACGATATCAACGAACTCGGCTCTTGGATAGTTTTGAGTTTTACGAAGAAATAAATATTTTTTCAGGTCGGAAACTCAAAGATTCTTCGGTCGTATTACTTCCTCAGAATGACTATTGTTTTTTTGGGGGCTGGAAAATTGCTGTTTTGTACGTTATAATAGTGTAAGCACATTGAAAATGGAATATGGGGACGTTTTAAAAGCGAAGCCGAAGTGAAAGCTCATATGGCTTGCGTTGAGCAAGACAGGAGAGCTGAACGTAACGACAGCGACGTGGAAATCTGAGATTTCCTCAGGAGCTGGGCTGGTGTTTAAAACAACCCGAAAATATGGGGACGTTTTGGATTTGACAGGGTGATTTGGTGAATGCCGGCTGCATGCCGCAGCGCTGTTCTGCGATATCAACGAGCAAACTAAAATAAACGCTAACAATAACGTTATCGCTGGCAATTTTGCACCTAGAGCTTACGCTTTAGCTGCTTAGTTCTAAGAACTATGCCAACTCTGATCAACCAGCTTGCCGTTGGTCAGGGTAATTATGCAAGCTACAGTGCGGGGATGAGAATTAACCGTATCAAGACCTTTCTCAAAGCGCGTATCGCTTAAAACTGCTTTGGTTTAGCCCAGGTTGGGTTCTTTCCGTGTTAAGCCGAGATAAAATGAGCCTAAACATGTAGATGCTTTCATTTGCCCATTTTGGACGCGGGTTCGACTCCCGCCGTCTCCACCATTATTTTTCATCCATAGCTTTCCGGCGTTCGTCTCACTCGTCAATCTTCGATTGCCGGGTTCTTACCTCTCAGAAAACGATACTTAATCGTTTTCTTCGGCAGAGTCGCCGTCTCCACCAATAAAAAAGACCACCGCTGTGTGGTCTTTTTTGTTGGCTCGTGGTTGCCGATAGAACTCGCCTTGCGGGTTCAGTTCCCACGACAAATCCGAAATTTTGCCTGAAATCTCTGATTTCGTAATTATTTTCTTAAATTACAATCTCTTCGTTTATCGTTCCATTCATATCCATATTTTATACAATTCTCTTTATTGATTTCGAACAAAACACCTTCGTTATTTTTCTTTTGTATCCCTTCTGGACAAATATCCATGTCCGCACATAATTCCATGTCTATAGCTCTTCGTACAGAAGGGATTAATTTCGATATGTTTATATAGTTTGCCAAAATGGTCAACAATATTATTAAAAATGTAATTTTTAATAGAGGTTTAATTTTCATAAAAATTAAAGACCATAATCCAATTATCAAAGCTGTTGACAAAAATGCAAAAAATACGATTTGGAAATCAAAGCCATTCTCTATAAATAATGATGTGACTATAACAATGGCTGAATGAAAAACAATAAAAAGTGTACAAATCACAGAAACAATGAAGTACAAAATTATTACAACAATTTTCCATAAAGATAATAAAAATTTTAAACCTGAATTCATATAATTATTATAACCCAACTTTTTTCTTGCACTTGCTGATTATTTTCTTTTTTGGGGTTTCAAATCTTGCATTAAAATATGGCAATCACAAGTAGGATTATTTCGCCCCCTTTCTCTCCCCAGTCTATTTGCAATTTGATCTCTTTCAGAGTCAGCTAATGCTTCTTCTTCAGACACTTTATGTGTGCGGGCATAGATACTTTGGTATTGATCGTATTCTTCTTTAAAATCACTTAAGGCCGTTGCAGACTTTTCTCCTAATTCTCCTAATTGAGCGCTTTGGCAATTTGCTACAGAGTGTCTAAATTTATCCATTCCAGTTTCTTTCAAAGCATATGCTTCATATAACAAGGCTACATAATTTGAAATAAAAAAATAAATTGCTTGAGTATGTGCAATTAAAGATTCAAATAATTCTTCAATTTCCTGTAATAAATTTTCAAGTTTATCTTTCTTTGCTAAAATTTCATCATAAAGAGAGTCTATATTATCTTCACAAGAAACTGTATGTTGACCATATTCTTCACGAAGATTATTTAAATGTTCTCCAAACTCTATTATTATATTTTCAACATTACTAACTGCTTTCTCAAGATTTTGGTTTTCAATTTGCATTTCATCAGAAAGGCTTTCAGCATCACCTATTATTTCTTCTAATGTAACAATTATGATATTCAATTGCTCGACACAATCACACGGAACATCATCTCCGCCATTACCCCCACCATTTTCTATGACTTCAATATAACATTTGCAGTTTGGATGTGGCTGGTCGGGAATACTACCTTCATATTCATATTCTTTTCCATCCAATTCTTGACAAACTTCACAAGAACCATAGCTTGCATGCCAAACATATTTGCTGTAACTTATGCCGCCTTTTAAAACTGTATCACTCATATTATGCTCTCCTTTCAATATTTATACAGAGACCTTCCATTAATTTTTTGGTATCAATGGATGAATTATTTTTAGTATCAAAAATTACATTATTTTGAATTCCTTTTTTAATATATTTTTTAATCACGTTAACAGAATAATTTTTACAAACATCACAAAGGCAGCCTTGGGTTTTATGTCCATAAACTCCATCTTCCAAAAGAATATTTTTGACTTCAATTGGTGAATTTCTTCGATTTTTATTCAATAAACTTAACCCTCTCTGCAAATCTTTAACTGCTTGAAACTTTCCCACTAATCGTATGTGCGGCTGCAGGAAACTTATAATTTCACTGATTTTTGAATTCACATTTGCATTTCCTTGTGGGCGTTTTAAGTTATATTGAATAAATATTTTTTCGATAAAATTTTTTAGCTTCTCTAGCTCCTTATCTGCTTCTGTTTGCATGCTGTATTGCAAGAATGCTTCATGTCTATAAATACGAGATTTAAGATTTTTATTATGATTAAAAATCTTGAAAATAGCTCGTTGTGAATAATTAGATAATTTGGTAATTGCCTGATAATTTTGTACAATGTGTGAATCAATAGAATCTATATTTTGAGTAATAGGTTTAAATGATTGTTTGTAAACTATTGCATATTGTGTATTTTGAAGAATATCGATAAAAAATTCTCTTATTTTTCTTGGATTTAACATTTGCGTTCCTTTCTATGAAAAAGCTGGTGTGTATTTGTAAGCTAGCGTTGAATAATATTCAGCATAACATTACCCTAAATATTTGTCAACCATTGTTGATTTTTATCGTAATTTCCAGTATGATGTTTATGAGGAGAAAATTATGGACAAAAAAGTTCAATTAGAAAAATTCGGCATAATATTGAAACAAAGACGTGAAGCTTTAAATTTAAGCATTAGGGAATTATCAAGAGTTTCAAATATCAGTTCTGCATTAATTACCAAATTAGAGAACGGGAAAATGTCCAATTTCCCAAAATCTTTAACAATAAAGCAATTAAGCGAAGCTCTAAAATTTAAGGATGAACTTTTTTTGTTGGCCGATATATTATTTAAACCCAAATATATAAATGAAGAAGAAACAACTAAAACCCTACAAGAAGAATTAAGAGAACTTCTTGCTACAAAAACCAGTTTAAATAGTGATAATATAGTTCAAGTTATATATTTTGTTAGTGGATTAGAAAAATTACAAATAATGGAAAATTTATCAGAATAATTAATTTGTAGCCATGATAACATTATACTTAAAACACTTGCTATTAGCGAAATATATATTTAACAGAAATCGGCTCCAGTATTATCTTTGAGCCTGCTACTTTGGGCTTCGGACAGACAAAGGAGGCCAAGGTATACTTTGTCAGCATAATTAAGCAATTTTTAAAGAATATCCCAATTCATTCAAAACCCTTACAATCGTTTCCAGTTGGGGTTTTTGTTCGCCGTTAAACATAGAATAAAGATTACGGCGGTTGAGTTTTGTTTTCTTCGCAAACTCGCTAACGGTTCCCTTTGCTTTGATAACAAGCTCAAGAGATTTAAAAAAGCCTTTAAAGTCGCCGTCGGTAACATAGTCCTCAAGCGAGGCATTCAAGAATTCTTTTTGATACTCTTCATCTTTCAATCTTTCGATTAAATCGGTTTCAAAGTTTATAAAATTATTTTTCATTTTGTCTGCCTTTCCATTCGTTAATGTATTCTTTGGCTTTTTCAATATCCTTGGATTGAGTTTTCTTGTCTCCTGCGCAGAGGAGAAGAACAATAACATCGTTTTCTTCGGTATAGTAAACCCGATAGCCTGAACCAAACTTGAATTTAAGCTCTGATATGCTGGCATCGATTTGTTTGTGTTCGCCGTAGTTTCCTTCTAAAAGTCGCACAAGCCTTGAATCAATTCTCGCCAACGTACTTTTATCAAGACTTTTTAACCATAAAAGAAAAGGACATTTACCGCTTTCGGTGACATAATAGTGTATTTGTTTCATATTTATATTGTGTGCCATAACACTCAATTTGTCAAGTGACAAAATGAGAAAAAATTTCACCTATATAAGATACTATTAGGTACCTCCTATTAAAATTATTTATATTATTTAAAATAATCCCATTATTTAAATAATTTTCGACTACTTCCTTACTTCATTATTAAAAATAAAATAATAAATAACTATTGGATTTGATTTGTTATTATTAGTGACGGTTTGAGAGAGAGCATGGAATTTATGCCACAAGCAAAAGTCTTGAATCAATCATTTAATCTTAATTTGATTCTTTCTGTCTTAAAATCATATATAACAGGAAACATTCCGAACATTAATTTATTAACTTCATCCGAAGATAAATCCAAGTCATTAGCTATATTACTTATTGTAATGCCGTCTTCATTTAATATTTTCATTAATTTAGGTAAAATAAATGATTTTTCTTTTGGTATAGTCTTAGGTTCTTGTATATTATATCCCCGCTTATTGATTTCAGTCATTAATATTCGATATGTCCATTCGCTTATTACTTCTAATTTAGCCAATCTACATATTAATGCCGTCAAAGCTACCTTCCAATTTACTTTTAATCTTATATAATTTTCTATTGTTGGCTTTATATATTTATACTCTTTTACGGTAACTTCAGGCATTAACATTTCAGCTGCGAATCTGTTTGCTTCTGCTTCTAGTTCTCTACTTTTTTCTTTTATCTCACTGTGCATTATAATATGCCCAAGTTCATGCATTGCATCAAAACGACTATGCTCTGCTGTTTTTTGATTATTTAAAAATATAAAAGGTTGATTTTCATGTATAACAGAAAATGCATCAATGTCTTTCGATTCTTCAGCTAAAGAATAAACTCTAACTCCATTTTTTTCCAATAAATGTATGGAATCAATAATACATTTATCATCTATTTGCCAACTTTCCCTTACTTTTTTAGCTATATTTTCAGGCGTATCATTATTTGTTTCAATAAACTTGTATTTTGGTAATTCAAATCGTTCCTCAATCCACTGATTTAAATATATAGCTAGTTCTCCAGTTGCAATAGCGGCATCTCTAATAGGTGCCTTCATTTTAGTTAGAGCTCTAAAATTAATATCATCTAATGACAAAACAGGTAAATCAGTTCCTTCAAAAAAACTTACAGAAAAGTTTAAAACTTTAGCTAATTGCTTAATATTTTCGTATTTTGGAATTACTTTTCCTGTTTCCCAATCTGACAATGTTTGTATGGATAATCCCAGTTTCTCCGAAAGTTCTTTTTTTGTTAATCTTCTTTTTTTTCTAGCAATATCAAATCTTCTTTGATTAAACATAATTCCTTCTTTAGTACTTTTTAGCTATTTTAATATCATCAAGTTGTTTACAAGGATTAGGATTTAAATTATTAGGATTTACCTCAAAATCTGATAAATCAACTGGTGGCAATACAATCCGTTGAAACCATGAAGATACACGCCCTTTTGCATTTAATTCTCTTGGCAATGAAAGTTCTAACCATAATTTTTCACCATCATTATAATACAATAAAAACCAATGAAACATTTTACTTATATTGTACTTTTTTGTTTTGTTAGTTTCAATCGGAAAAAATGTTAATTGAACTTCATTATTAACATCTATCACAATATTGGATAATTCTCCTTTTCTATTTAGTGTACTAGGCGCATATCCGACTTTACCTACTCCTGCATTTCCTGATGAAACAACAATAGTAAAATCGTTATTTGGTGATATGGTTCTATTCAAGTTATATTCATCACACAATGTCCATCCTACTTGGATAAGTTGTTCACGCAATGCAATCGCAGTATGTCCCCATGGCGATAAGCCCCTAAATAAAGGCGGTGCATATTGAGATAATCGTTGCTTTTGAACATAACCTTCTAAAACAGAGTTTGATAGTATTTCATATGTCAACCCCATCCTCGAAAGTTTTTTTACGGCTTCCTCCCCAGCATAGATTAATGATTCTTTAATAGGTTCTCTTACTATAAGATTGATGTTTTGCATAATGTCTCCCCATAGTTGTCTAATATCAAACTCTACCCGAAGATATTTTAATTGAAATGAGGAATTAATGCAATGATTACTTATTCATTCTTTACAATCTTTACGAAAAACATATATCAAATCAGGAAAAACATTATATGTTTAATGTGCTATAAAATCTACATCCTTTTTACAATATCTTTATAGATGTTTATAAACTCGCTTTTATTGATTAAAGTCATGCTTTCATATAAAATTAACAAGTAATCGGAGTTAGGATAATTGCTCATTAGCTCCACCATTATTTTTCATCCATAGTTTTTCGGCGCTCGTCTCACTCGTCAATCTTCGATTGCCGGGTTCTTACCTCTCAGAAAACGATACTTAATCGTTTTCTTCGGCAGAGTCGCCGTTCTCCACCAATAAAAACATATTTAGCCTCTTTTCGAGCACGCAAATACTCTCTTAAGTTATTTTCACGTATTTTCTAATTCATCCATTCATCAGCGGCTAATTTACGCAGCTTTGCCATATTATTAGCTTGAGCGGCTTCTTTATACTCGAGCAAATGCAACAAAAAATTTTTTGACCTTTCAATAGCTTCAAGATAAGAATATTCTATTATATTACTCCATCTTGAAGTCAATGAGATTTTCGGGGAAGGAATAAGCATAGAATTTCTATATCCTAACCGAAAATTACGAATAAAAGGCTTGTTAGTTCCTCTACCTCCGGAATGGAGCAAATAGAGTTTTTCAATGTCCTCCCTCATACTTACAGCTCTACGCTCGAATGCCATATGCTTTAATGAGTCAGAAATGCGCATTAAAAACCTTTGCTGCGTATGATGAACCGGACACATAGCATCTTGGAGAAAATGAAGTGCATTACCGGCATAGTGCATGCCAAACTTCATTTTACCATTAGACATTGAGTGTATTGACCTGTTGAAAAGTGTACGAAACATATCAAGCGCATGCTCATCTTTCCCGGATATGGGCTGACCGTTATATAAATGCTTCCTTGTAAATAGACCGCTCATTGCCGGAGACAAATCAGGCCAAACAGAACCTCTAACCAAGTATTTTTTAAATTCAAGCAATTCAGGGATTTCACTCAGTGCAAGTTTCGTCATATGTTCATGCGTTTTAATGTGCCAACCGAAACTGGGTCTATTGCTATTATACTTTAACTCTTTTAATTCCATTAATATATTTATTTTGTGTTTCTCTTAAGTAAAAACCAAACATAAAATAATTTGCGCATTTATATAGTAGCAAAAGGTATAAATACTCTTCTCAACTTTTTGGCAAGCGACCTTGGTAAAACTAAACAGATTACTTTTATTATAATTCTTAAGAAATTACCTATTAAAGTTTTCGATGTACAACGAATTTTATAGCACAAATCTACTTTATAAATCATTTCTGCATATTTAGCCTGATTTTGAATAATATAAGCAGGAAAACGACTATCAATCTCTTCTGCTTTTAAATAAAATGGACGTCCATATATATCAAGACCCGCTTTAATTCTTTTTTCCGTTTCTTCTGCAGACATATTGACATCATTGTTGTACTGCTGCTCAACAATTGAGCGTCTCTTGTTGATGATTTGTTCTAATCCGCCGAAATAAGTGAAATGCCATCCGCCATTTTTTATTAGGTTTTCATCAGGCACATTAAAAGCTCTAACTGTATTTGGATTAGTGCTATTTTTATATTGCTCTACCACACAAAGACAGTCATTAAAATTTTCATTATCTAAATAATCTTGTAAATCCCTAAACAATAGCATCTTAGACGAACGAAAATTTGGCTCAGACGATTTATAGTTCAAGTAAAAAGAATATACAGGCATTTCGAAAGCTTTTATTCCGGGCGTATCTTTAAACTGCAATATTTTCTGAGGATTTGGAATTTCATCTAAATCCGAAATAATTATGACATCATCCGGCTTACATTCCGTCAAACCCTGCATTATTGCATTTCTTTGATAATTTTCTAAATACCATTTATTTCCGAAATTATCTGTTTCGGGATTATCATCAAGAGTCGCATCTGATATTTTTATATGAATGATTTTATCTTTAAACGAAGCAAACCGCTCCTTATTTTCATCAAAATAAAAAGGCTTAGACGCTCCGGTATGCGTTGTCGACATTTCGACCAAAACAAACTTATCAACCACTTCATTCAGAACATTTAACCTTATCTCGAGCATATCAAGCTCATTAAAAAAAGTAAAACAGTCATATATCATAGCTGAGTTATTCCATAAAAACTATTATCACTGATAAGTTTAGCACAAACAGTGGCGATAATTCTTTATTTGCTACAAAGATTTCTTTTTAAGAATTCTCTCAGCAACCCATAACGTTATTGCAGGAATAAGCGTGAATTGAATAACCAGCATTTTCCATATGGCAATAAACATAAGCAAAATTTTGGAATAATCTTCCGGATCGATGTTATAAAATCTTTGGGCTAAATCCGTTTGCCATTCCATAGTATTCATACATATTAACGCCGAAATAAAAAGAAAAATATAACTTACTGCAAAAAGCAAAAGAAAGAATTTTCTCGCACACACAGTTTTTTCTAAACAATTATCCATATTGCCTCCTTTTTTGAATACCTCATGATAAAACTATTTCAGAATTTCTGCAATACCCTTTTCTTCAAAAAATTGTCAAGCATATTTTTCATGGACAGAAATATCTTAAAATGCTATATTATATTAGAGTTTTTGACGCGGAGGAAATATGAGAAAAGTTTTATTTGTAATTTTATCTGTAATGCTTATGCAGACCATGGCTTACGCAAATGCCGAAATCAGCGACGCCAATATCACATATTCACCTGAATACTACCGCCAACAGGTTGTTATAGTCCAAAAGTACACCGAATCAAACTTTATGACTGCAGTTATAGACGGAAATTCCAAACTGGTAGATTTGTATCTAAAATCAGGAATGGATCCGAACACAACACAGATGAAGCTGCCCGCTGTATTTGCAGCAATAGGAGCCAAAAAGCACGAATCACTTGACTTACTGTTGAAAAGCGGTGCAAACCCCGAAATCGAAAAATTTGGCATTACTCCTCTGATTTTTGCCATATCACAAAATGATAAACCGTCAGTAGATTTACTGATTAAATACAAATCAAATGTAAATCGCAGCAATAAGGGGCTTTCTCCACTATACACGGCTGTAAAAAAACAACATTACACTATAGCTGAATCGCTTGTAGAAGCGGGCGCATTTGTTGATGACGAAACAATAATTCAATCAATAAGGTCAAAAAATTCAAATGTCAAAAATCTTGTTCTAAAAACAGCCGTAAAACAACTGAAGTAAGACCAAATAAGTTAAATTATAAGCCTCGGCTTAAATTTTTAATAACTCTGCCTTTTAGAACAATTTCAACATCATCATTTGGACTCACTAATTCAGGCTCACCGTACTTATTGACATTCTCCGAAATAATTTCCAACATTCCGTTAATTTTCAAACGAAGACGTTTTATAAACCATTCGTTGTCTATCGTAATTAAAAATATCCCGCCATTATTGCAATTCACACGGCCTGTATCAACAAGCAGTACATCTCCATCTTCAATAGACGGGGACATGCTATCGCCTGAAGCCTTAAAAATTTTAAGATTTTCAGGTTTGCTGACATTCAAAATTTCCTTTATCATTTGTAAACCCAGCTTTACAGGCGTAATTTCAGCATTGCCGCAAACATAGGTGCCTTTTCCGCAGCTGGGGCTAATATGCACTTGCTCAACAATGACACAGTCATTTTCATTGCCCATGATTTGGCTTGCATTCGCAAGGCTCACCTCGAAATATTGTTCCAATTTCAGGATATTTTCTTCTGTAAGAATTTTGTCTTTTATTTGGTTTGCATATTGCCTTGTTACACCAAGGGCAAGAGCTGCATCGGTATAGCTCACTTTACGCTTAATTTGTCCTGTTATTTCTTCTATTGCCTCAAATAAGTTCATAAGAACGTCCTTTTATTAAATCATAAATTTTAGTTGACAAATGCAAAGTTAAATTTTATAATTTAATTATAGCATGTTTGCAATTCAATAAAACATAATGTAAAGAAAGTTGTATCATAAGAGGTTTACGGAGTTTGCAAACGCAATTATCTTGGGTAGTTTAAGGAGAAAAAATGGTTACAGAAAGAGCTCTCACGCTTACAGCGAGGGAAAAACAGATTATACAGCTAATAAAGCAAGTTCCGTCAATGAAGGTCATGGCAAAAATGCTGGGAATTTCATACCGAACCTTGCAAGCACATTTAAGCAAGCTTTACGCAAAATTTCGTGTTACAAACCACATGGAACTTATCTTTGAAATATTAAAAACAATGCCTGACGAGCTTGTCATATAGATTTCAAACGTGTATCATTTTATAAAACAAACAAGAAGGAAAATTATGTTAAGTGAAAAAAAAAAGATGATTTCAGGACAGCCTTATAAGGCAAATGACACAGAGCTTATACAAGAGCGTCTGACAATAAGGGAAATACTATACGATTTTAATCACACAAGACCGGCCGAATCGAACAAAGCGCAGATTCTTATCAGAAAAATATTCGGACAAGTCGGAAAAAATTGTTTTGTAGAACCTGACTTCAAATGTGATTATGGTTACAACATTACAGTAGGAGATAATTTTTACGCCAATTTCAATTGCATTATATTAGACTGCGCAAAGGTCACAATCGGGAACAATGTATTTTTTGCACCAAACGTAAATATCTATACAGCAGGACACCCGATTCACCAAGATTTGAGGCTTCAGGAAATAGAATACGCCTTTCCCGTGACAATCGGAAATAATGTGTGGATAGGCGGAAACGTAGTCATAAACCCGAATATAACGATAGGCGATAATGTTGTTATAGGCTCAGGAAGTGTTGTAACGAAGGACATCCCTAAAAATGTTATTGCCGCAGGAAATCCTTGCAAAGTTGTAAGAGAGATTACCGACGAAGATAAAAAATATTATTTCAAAAAACTAAAATTTGTATAAAAAAGAGAATCCATGATAGGATTACAAATATCAGGAATTGTTTTTGATATTTCGAATTAAAAGCAATAAAACCTATCCAACAGAGCAATTGACGAAACAGAAAGGTCTAAAACAATATAAATCTATGAAGATTGGAAGACTCTCTATTTTAGCATTGATATGTGCCCTTGCCTCGACCAACTGCGTCGAAGCAGCACGTTCTTATCCTGAAAAATCGTACCAAAATGCTTGGTGCAAAGCTAACAACGGACAATCTGAAGTTGTGCTTTTTGATCGCGCACGCGTAGACTGTGTAACAGCGGATTATGCAATTGAATTCGATTTTGCTGATAAATGGGGCGAAGCGGTAGGACAAAGTTTGTATTATGGCGCAATAACCAAGAAAAAACCGGGTATAGTACTGATTATGGAAAATGGAGATAATGACAAAAAGTATCTAAGTCGTCTTAACACAGTTTCCCAAAACCACGGTATAACTGTATGGACAATGAGCCCTACATATTTCAAAAAAGTTTGCAAATAAAAAGGCGTAGAATTATTTCCACGCCTTTTCTAACTATTAAATCGGTAAATTAGAATACAATTGTCAACTCTTCACCGGGATTCAAACTGGAGTTGTTTGAAGCACTCGGAAGGATAACATATTTTATTTCGTCTGTTACTTCGTACAATACGCCAAATGCTCCGCTGACAATAACTTTTCCTGTGTCATAAATACCTTTACCCAGAGTTACAAAGCTATTACCTGCACTTTTCAAGCCCGCCTTAGGCTGAAGCGATAACGTGTTTACAAAAGCGTTTGACCAATTATCACCATATTGCTCAAGTCTGTTACCAATAACATTTACCCCTGTTCCCGCAGTTCTGCCGACAACACCGGCTGTTCTACCGACGGCTGAGAAAGGGAAACCGAATAATCTTGCAACAAAATTAGGGTTTTTAATGCAATCTGCCTGCGCTTCGGAAATACATTTAGGGAATTTCAAACATCTTTCGCCGCAAGAAATTTCAGTAAATTTCACTTTAATGTAGCCAGGATTTTTCAAGCCCGGTCTTGACACTTCAACGACTTCACCTTTGACAATTGAACCTGCTGCAAAAGATTGGTCTGCAATAGTGACAACGTCAGTAGTTTTAGCGGTAAATTTATCTCCTACATTTGAAACTCTTGCGCTCAATCTTTCGTTTAGCTTTACATTCAAGCAAGTCGGAGTGTATTTTGAGAGTGTTGCGTTAACTTTGTTTTTTGAAGCAAAAATAAAGCTTTGACGAAGGTTTCCGACCAAATACGCAACTTGTTCTTTAGACAAATACTCGTTGCCGGCAACAGACGCAGGTTGAGGAACGCTGTCCAGCAAGTGGGAAGCTACAACCTCTTTTGTTGCAGGAATGGACCATTGAGGAATATATTTCATCTCATTACCCTTGAATTCAGGCACAAGGAGACTTTTATCGATAGGCACTTCAATAAGCTGTGCGATTGTTGCAAAAACCTCTGCTTTTGTTACAGGCTGATCCGGCTTAAAGCTGTTTTCAGGGTAACCAATCATAACCCCTGCCGCTGTTGCCTTATCAATCCATGGTTTTGCCCAATAGCCTGCTGTTACATCAGAATAAGAGGTATTAGCGGTACTTTTCAAACCTAGCCCTTCTGCATATACAACCGCTAACTCAGAACGCAGAATAGGCATTTTAGGATTCCAAACTTTTTGGTCGGTATTCTGCTTTATTGTGTCCAATACATCTTTAGTAAAAGACTGAACAATTACATTTTCTTTGCCTGTAATGCCGATTTTATTTTTAGATTTTACAATTTTCCCGCCGACAATATAATTAGCATCCGCCGCTACAATAGACTGTGCAGATGAGCCGAATAATGTCGGATGAGCATAAGCTTCGATTTTTTGTTCACAAGCGAATGCAGAGCTTGCAACCAGACATGCAACGCCTGCAGACACAAATAGTCCGCGCATTTTTTTCATACTTTCTCCTTTACTTTTCCTAATTACCAACAAATAGGATAGCCTATTATGAAATATTTTTCGGGTTTCGTCAATAGTGCAACGGTAAAAGTTAAATGTAAAATTTACGCAATCTTTCAAAATTAGGGTTTTCTTTCATATTTTTCAGAATGTCCCAAATTTCGCTTTTAACAGTTGTAGAGACATACTTTTCAAATAATTCATCCGGCATAAAGTAAATAATTTTCAAAATTTCTTTAAAGCCGAAAATTGTAAGCTTATCTTTTCCGATAAGTTTTCTCAAATTATCAAGCCACTCAACATCCAGCATTGAATAAAGACGCACATTGTTTTCACGTACAGGAAGAATTAATTTTTCCTCATCATAAGTACGAAGCCTGTCAGCAGAGATTTTCAAGTGCTTTGCAACTTGACTGACTTTTAATATTGGTTCTTCTTTTGATATCATAAACTTCGCCCTTCAATACCCATGTTATACGCGAAAGTACAAACGTTCAATCTGGTAATAATTTAATTAGTTTTTTTATATTTGTATTTAGTAAAATATTAGGTATAATAATATTAGTTTTTGGAAACAAGAAAAGGAGGAGCATGCAGACGTCAGACAGAATCAAAACAAACAAGAAGGCATATAATTTAGAGGATTTTTTTGAAGTCAAAAAGAGCATCTTTTACTCAAAATATCTGCTAAACCTAAATGCTCATTTCCTTATCGATGAAGAGGAGAGAAGCCTGCCTGATATTCCCCAAAATAAAATTACAAAATTCGCCATTAAACTTCCAATAAAGGCCAAAAAGCATAACGCGCTAAAATTTGATACCAAAACTCTGATTTATGAATGGTATTTTGACAAGCATACATCAAAACAAAATATATATTTACATTTTTCAGTATGGAACAATTCAAATATTTTAAAAGCAGCATTATTTATTTTGTTGTTTTTTGTTTTAGCTTTCTTTACGCCATTGTCTATTGAGATAAGCCCCACATTAAAAGCAATATGCATTATTTCTGTTTTATTAATCTGTATAAATATAATTTACAAAAAAACTCGTGATTTTTAGCAAAATATTTTTTGTTTAGATTTTATTACAATTGTATATCTAAAAAAGTAGAAATTATGAGAATCAATCAAATTAACTGTTATTCAACTCCAAAATCAAAAATGAACACAAATCAAAAAAATGTTAGTTTTGGAACAACGCTTTACATATCAAGGGTAGTACCGGAGAATTATACCAAAGGGCTATGTCACGCCGATTTTTTTCACAGACCTCAAGAATCAAATCCGCTGGCAATGGCTGATTTTTTATTAGAAACCGCAGCCAAAAATCCGCAAAAAAATATAGAAATGAAAATATGGGGCTGCTCTGATTTATCTAACTTTCTGACAAAAATGATAGCAATGAAAAAGCTAACTAATGATGACCCAATATTAAAAGAAAAATTTAATAATATAGAGCTCGTAGATATTGACCCGCAAATCATTAAACGCGCACAGTCAGGGCGCATAGGTGTTAATGAGTTTGAGTTTAGAGAATTACAAAGAGACTTCAGGCTAGACGCCAGAAAATATTTTACGCCCGACACGAGCAAGAAGCCTTTTTTCATTGACGGAGAACCAAGAAGCATGATTCACGCACTTGGAGAAGTTGATTATATAGATTCTGAAATGGTAAAAGCTTTAGAGATAAAACCCTACAATTATTCCCCTGAACTACTCAACGGAGCCAAAATACGTGTCGGCGATATAAGGCAAGATGTGGAGGCATTACCTGCACCAAAATCTTCAACACTTAGAATTTTTGAGTTTGCAAACGGTTGGGAATGTATGCCACACGAAGAACAAAAAAAATTAGCTGAAAATATTGCTAAAAAATTACAAAAAAATGACGTCTTTATAATAGGTCACGTTGATTTGTTCATTGGGGTAAATAATATACTCAAAAAACTCGGTTTTTCTCAACATAGAACTCTTAGAGAAGTGTTTATCAAAACTGAAAACACTCCTTTATTGAAAAACCTAATGAAACTTATAAAACCTTAATATAATTTTTTCTAAAGATTTAGGCAAATTTTTATTTGTTTGTTTTTATTATATTTGCAGACTCCAAAGATGAAGGAAAAAATCTTATGATAAACAGAACAAACAGCTATTCTCCAAGTTTTGGCAGTTTTAATGTGATACAAATACCCAAAGCAGCTCTTAGTGAAAGATCCTTGAAGGCAGTGCAAGGAATTTTTAAAAAAGAAGTTTTTAACATTACAGGATACAAAGAAAAAAGCTCATTTATGAACTTAGTAAGATTCTTCCTCGGTTTAAAACCCCCTTCAAATAGACCTATTATTTTTCTTGAGCACCCCTCTTATATTCCGAATAAAGAAATATTAGAAAAAAACGGCGGATACTCATTGCGGTGGATGAAACAGAATACAGGGGCGTCTGTACAGGACGAATTGAACCCTAATTTTTACTCGTTCTTTGTCCTGACAAAAGAGCACGCTAAAAGGTTTGCATCTGCAATGTCTCTTAAAAATCTTATAAAGATGGGAAAAGAATCAGCTTTAGAAATGAAAGAGTATATAAAGAGCCATAGAGGAGCCCGCCCAAGCAAAATTTGGCAGACAGCTAAACATGGAGCCCACATGGACCTAGGGATGTATAATGCTGTTAAAGGTGAACCTGTTAATAAATTCACAATCGACAGTCTTGCGGAATTACCGGAAGTTTTTGCAAAGATAGATTACAAATAATAATCGGACAATTCTAAATAAGACTTTTGATATAATATCTGTTATTTTCCTTTTTTAAATCAATTTTCGTCTCAAAAATCTCAGATAAATTTTCTGAGGTTAAAATATCTTCTTTTTTCCCTTGTTTGTAAATCGTTTTTTTATACATCAAGGCAACATGCGTAATTTCAGGGAAAATTTCGTCTATATTGTGCGTCACCAGCACAACCGGAACCTTCTTAGAAAGCTTTTGTATTATTTCAAGCAAACTCCGCTGCGCCTTGATATCCAGCCCTGTGGTCGGCTCATCCAAAATAAACGCCCTTGGTTCGTGAATGAGCGAACGCCCGATAACACATCGTCTTATTTGCCCCGTGCTCATATGAGCTATTTTTTTATTCTGAATGCTTTGAATATCAAGAAACTTGAGCACATTTAATGCTTCTTCGCATTGTTTTTGAGAAAAATTGTGATGTTTAAAAACACCCAAAGAACTGTAATAGCCGCTCAGAATTGAGTCCAAAGCCGACACATCCGACGCTTGGCTTACAAACTGATTATGCAAGTCATTCGTAATAATTCCGAGATGTTTTTTAAGTTCAAAAATATCCCAGCGATCTTTTCCAAAAATTTCTTTTTTAAATGTATATTCCGTGTTTGGATACAAATCGTGCGAAAATAGTTTCATTAGGGTAGATTTACCGCTTCCGTTTGCACCGAGAATCACCCAATTTTCTCCTGCGTTTATTTTGAGGTTAACTTTTTCCAACACGGTCACCGAGCCGTAATTTACATAGACATTTTCAAAGTTGATTATATTTTCTTTTGAGCTATTTATTACTAACAAAATTTCACCGTTTTTGCATATTATAAAACAAAAAAGAAAGTCTGTATGATTTCAAAATACACATAGATACGTCATTGCGAGCAAAGCGAAGCAATCCAGTCTTCAAATTATACTAAAATACAAATCTTCCCATTCAGAATTAGAATGCTCAATCAATTCAAGCTTTTTCTTCCTTGAACCTGACTTAATTTGTTTTTCCCTGTTTATCGCAAAATCAATATCTTCAAATATTTCGTAATAACCAAGTTTATCAACACCATATTTTTTTGTAAATCCATCGGCGGCTTTGCTTTTATGCTCATAAACCCTTCTAAGCAAATCCGACGTAACACCCGTATATAAAGTTCCGTTTTTTGGCTAAATAAAATATACACAAAATATTGACTGGATTGCTTCGTCACTTCGTTCCTCGCAATGACAAATTACTCTGTTATTAAGTGGTGGGCGATACGTGACTCGAACACGTGACCCCTTGAATGTCGATCAAGTGCGCTACCAACTGCGCCAATCGCCCTATTTAATTATCAACCAAGCCGTCATGCTGAACTTGTTTCAGCATCTATCCAAACTTGAAAAACTTTTGCCATATCGGCAATTTCCAAAACTCAGCTTATCATCCGCGAGTCTCAAAGTCAAGATTGCAAAGCTTTGTCGATACGAATACTATACTCACAGCCGCAATAATCCTGACGGTAAAAATCAAATTCCCGCGCTATTTCATTCGTAATTTTAAACCCGTTTTGTTTTTTAAAATCCATGTCGAGATATTTTATTTTATATGTCAAAGAGGCAAATTCAGCTGCAAACTTTATTTTCTCAAAATTTTTATGAGGACTGACCGAAAGCGTCGTTGAAAAAAAATCAGTACCGATTTTTCGAGCGTATGAAGCTGTCTTATCTAGTCTTAAAGCAAAACATCTTTCACATCGCTTGCCCTTTTCGGGTTCGTTTTCAAGTCCCGTCGCAACTTCATAAAAAACAGAGGAAGGCTCTTCAATAATTTTCAATTCCGTGTCGGTTTCAGCACAAAACCGCACAACTTCGTCTCTTCTGCGACAATATTCTTCGGCCGGAAAAATATTTGGATTGTAGAAAAAAACAATTATTTCATATCCGAGTTCTTTAAGTAGTTTATGCGGATACCCTAAACACACAGCGCAGCAGGCATGAAGAACAATTCCAGGCTTCGTATTAATTGTCATTATCTTTTTTCTGCTCCTGCTTCAATAAGAATTTTTTCAAGTTCTGTTGCAGTCATTACACCCGGCATTAATCGCAATCCCAATTGCAATACAGGTGTAGCGTTCAACTTGTTGTCATTCGCTGACTGAATTTCGCTCTTTAATTTTGCCTCTACTTCAGCAGAGTGGGCGTCTGCTTGGAGTTTATCCGTATCAAAACCCGCTTCTTTGGCAAATTTAATAAGCATTTCTTCACTTTTAGGTTTCTTTTCAAACAATAAATCATTCATATCCCAATATTTATTCTGATATCCTGCCGCAATATTGTATTTTGCAAGAATGCAGGAACCGGCATGCATTTGGCGTTTCATCAGAGGGTTGCAAGCCTCATCGAGCGGGAAATTTTTATGAACAATTCGCACATTTTTCAAATCCTTGACCGCCTTGTGGATAATGATGTTGAGCATATAACATGCCGGACACTGATAATCAGTATAAATATACAAAACAACCTTTGCATTCTTATCACCGAGAATATTCCCCGAAACCTTATATGGATTAGACTTCATATGACGAATATCTTCAAATTCTTTGAGTTTTTTCATATGCGGCGCAAGTATAAAAGTCTTGCTTGTAAAAACAAGCACCCCGACAGCCGTAACAGCAACAGCCAAAAAGGCAATAAGATATTTTTTTACCTTAATTGCAGAAACAAAATCATTAAAGCAATCCTTAATCATATCATCAACTTTTTTACCTTTGTATAGCGCAATGATTGCGATTACAAGGTTTAACAAGTATGTGAAAAAGCACAATATGCAGATTTTTTTGATTTCAAATATAGAAAGGCAAGCAAGCGTCATAGAAACAAGAAACGAGAATATTCCCACCGCAAAGATATAGGAAACAGGATTTTTAAACACTTCCAAAAATTTCAAGACCTTTATGTTTTTCAACTTATCAACATATGTCATAAAAATTATGAATGCATACAAAATCAAGCCCCAAACAGCGAGCGGAACACCGAAAAATTGCGCGTGGGGAGTTTTAGCAACACCGTCACAGTCAATAAAACTGTTTATAGAACAAAAACTGTTCAACGCGTATGGATTATAGTTTGATTCATAAAATATCACCGTCAACTTTACAGAGGTGATAAACCCAACTAACGCTATTATTGTAAATAGTATTCGCTTATATTTTTCCATTTTCACTCCGATGTCTCAAATTTTACCAGGTAAACTGTTTTGCAATATCTTTTACGCTGAAACCCTCTTCCAAAGGCGCTTGAGCTTTCTCAATTATACGCTCAAAACGCTCTTCGTATGTAGGTTTATCAATTTTGTAGAATACTCCTGTATAAACCGCTTCTTCACTAAATGCAAGCCCCATTGCAACTAGTCTGTCGCTCGTATCATGATTTTCGGGAAGCGGACGAGTAATTTCCTTGATATGCTCATACGAACTCACTTTATTATACTGCACACATGGCGAAATTATGTGAATAAAAGAAAATCCTTTATGCTCAAGCCCCTGCTTAATAAGGCTTTCAATCTGCTTCACTTCGCCCGAATATCCTCTTGCAACAAATGACGCATTGAAAGAAAGCGCCAGCAGCACAGGGTTGATTCTATCCGCAGTCCAAGCATAAGGGTTGCACTTTGTTGTCGTGCCAAGCCTTGAAGTCGGAGAACATTGACCTTTTGTCAATGCGTAAATCTCATTATCCATCATAATATAAGTTATGTCCGGATTTTTGCGCGCTGCATGGATAAAGTGGTTTCCGCCTATACTTAAACCATCACCGTCTCCGCCGACAGCAACAACATTTGTTTCGGGACGTGCCTGTTTTAGCCCCATTGCACAGGGCAAAACACGACCATGAATTGTATGAAACCCGTACGTAGAAGTAAAAAACGGAAATCGTGACGAACAGCCTATGCCTGAAACAATTGTCGTATCATGAGGCACATAGTTTTCCGCCGCCATGGCTTTGTTGAGTGCATTAAGTACCGCATAATCGCCGCAGCCCGGACACCACGTAGGTTTTCTCTGTCCTTTATAATCATTTGGAGTATATTCTGTCATTTTTTTATCCTTCTGTTAAAAAATGTGGTTGCTTGCTTCCAGGCGCATTTCTTCTTCGTAGACCTTCGCAACTTCGACGATTTTATCGTAAACTTCCTCCGCGGTGAACGGAACACCTTCGTATTTAAGGAATTCTACAAGCTTTAAGCCCCTATTGATATGGTTGCAACGCTCTACCAGTAAAGATTTAAACTGCGCATTGAAATTTGCCTCTATGACAATTACAACGTCTTTGCCTTCCAAAAATTCCTTAATCCACGGCGTAGGCATAGGATAAAGAGTTCTCGGATAAAGAACTTCAACCTCAATCCCCGCTTCATTTGCAATTTCTATCGCCTCGATAACCGCACCTGAGGTTGAACCCCAGCTTATGATACCGAGTTTTGCACCTTTTACGCCGAAACGTGCAGCTTTTGTGAATTCGTGGGTTGCTGTTTGAAGTTTCCTGAAACGCTTTTCAAGCATCATCTTGTGAGTTTCGGGATCCGTCACCGGTGTTGAGGTTTCTGTGTGCTCTAACCCTGTCGCAGTATAGGCAAAACCCTCATCGCCGGGTGACGAAACAGGCGATATACCGCTTTTAGTATTCTTATAGCGTGCGTACTTACCTTTTTCTGTTTCATCAGGCTTTAGTCTCTCAACAAGCTCAATGTGGTCAAAATCAATCAAATCAACACACTCTCTTCTCGGGCCAATAGTCGCATCAGAAAGGATGATGACGGGAACTTGATATTTTTCGGCATAATTAAATGCACACACTGTCTGCTTAAAACAATCTTCAACATTTATAGGCGCAAGTACAATCTTGGGACACTCACCGTGCGTGCCGAACATTGCAGCCAGAAGGTCTGATTGCTCGGTTTTAGTCGGAATCCCGGTGGAAGGTCCGCCGCGCATGACATTCGCGATGACTATCGGCAGTTCTGCCATCGAAGAAAGCCCTATTGCCTCCTGCATGAGGCTCAAACCGGGGCCGCTTGTCGCTGTCATTGCTTTTACTCCGCCATAAGAAGCACCGATAACCTCACAAATAGCGGCAATCTCGTCTTCGCACTGAACCATTTTTCCACCGACCTTAGGCGACTCTTTAGCGAGCCATTCCATTATTTCAGTAGCAGGCGTAATCGGATATCCCGCAAAAAACCTGCAACCCGCAACTAAAGCCCCCAGCCCGATTGCTTCGTTCCCCGACATAATCAATTTTTGCCCCGAAGGTTTCATTTCTGCATTTAAGAGAAAATCCTTTCGCTCCAACTCATTCAAAGCGAATGAATATCCTCGTTCAAAGGCATTTATATTTGCATCAATAACCTCTTGAGATTTTTTCTCGTAACGCTTTTTCATATCAAGAATGACATGCTCGTGCAGTCCCAAGTTTTTAGCAAGTCCGATAGCAACTCCAAGAGCAAAAGCATTTCTGGAGCGCTCTGACGCACATTCTTTCGAAAGGGTCGTAATCGGGATAAAATATTTTATCAAATCGGGACGGTCGTTGAATTTTATGCCCAAATCACTGTCCGCAATTATAATTCCGCCTTCTTCGACTGAATTTATACGCTCATCGGTAAAGTCAGAATCCAATATAATTAAAACATCAGCCGCCTGCCCCGCTGTACGAGCTCTTTGCTCCGATATTCTCAATTGATAATGACATTTACCGTCTCCGCGGATTTCCGACGGAAACGCGCGATAAGTTGTTACATAAAAGCCTTTTCTGGCAACGGCATAAGTCAAAATATCCCCTGCGCTTATTACCCCCTGCCCCGCAGTACCGGCAATTCTTATTCGTAAGTCTTTCATAATCTCCCCGAGTAAACTTTTTCTGCTAAATATTTTAGTACCTTACGTAACAGTTTACAACAATGTTAAAAGATTTTAATTTATGTTGTATAATTGTGTCCATGAACAAATTAGATTTGATGAAAAATAAAGTCATAGTTTCCTGTCAGGCAATGCCTAACGAGCCTTTTTATCAGGAAGATTGCATGATTGCAATGATGAAATCTGTCCTAAAAGGAAATCCGTCAGGACTCCGTGTTGCAGGTATCAGAGATGTAAAGATTGCAAAAAGTCTTACCGATATTCCTGTAATAGGAATCACAAAACCGAACGTAATTCCACCCAATTTCAGAGAAATCGTATACATAACACCAACCGTGGCAGATGTTATTTCACTTTGTCAGGCAGGCGCTGATGTTATTGCATTTGACGCTACAACACGCCCCAGACCGGGCGGGGATACGCTTAAAAATATAATAAAATTCATTAAACTAAATAATAGGCTCGCAATGGCTGATATTTCAACATTTGAAGAGGGGCTGAACGCAAGAGCACTAGGAGCGGATGTCTTATCAACGACCCTTTCAGGCTACACCACTCAATCAGGAGAATCTACATCCGAACCTGACTTTGAGCTTCTTGAAAAACTCGTTACAACAGTGCATTGCCCTGTAATTTTAGAAGGACGTATTTGGACTGTCGAACACGTCAAAAAAGCTTTTGATATCGGAGCTCACTCGGTTGTTATCGGGTCTGCGATTACGCGCCCCCAGCTTATTACAAAAATGTTTGTAAATTGGAATAAAATTTAGGACTAATCAGGAGATTTAACGTGCAGGCACTCGGAATTGATATCGGCGGAACAAAAATTTATGCAGCAATGGTTGATGAAAAAGGTCAGATTGTATCTGAATTAAAAAAATTTCAAACACCTAAAACTCGCGCTGAAATAGAAAAAATCTTAAAAGATATAATTAAAGAATTCGAAGCTAAAGCTGATGTAATCGGAATTTCCACAGCCGGCGCAGTAAACAATGCAAATACAGGCATTTTAGGCTCGACGGGTAACCTTTGTGCCGATTATAAAGATGTAAAATTTCTAAAACTGTCTGCAAAAAAAGTGGTTGTCGAAAACGACGCTAATTGCGCAGCTTGGGCGGAATATAAACTGGGTGCGGCAAAAGGCAAGGAAAACGTTGTGGTTCTTACACTTGGAACAGGTGTCGGAGGCGGAATAATAGTTAACGGTCAGCTGTTAAAAGGTAAAAACGGCGCAGCAGGTGAAATGCATTTTAAAATGAGTAGAAACAAACGCAGGCAGTGTACTTGCGGCTCTTATGACTGCTTTGAGATTTATGCTTCAGGAACAGGCATGAAATTGACAGCGCAAGAACTCTCAGGCAATCCCGCAATGACAACATATGACGTAATTGAAGGCGTAAACAAAAACGACGAATTAAGTATAAAAATTTTCAACACTTGGCAAAACGATATCATTGACGGCGCAATCGGGCTGGCAAATATCTTTGACCCTGATTGCATAGTTCTTTCAGGCTCTATGGCTCAATTCGTAGATTACGAAATAGTTACCGATGCTGTAAACAAAGAAATCGTAACGACACCTACAAAAATCATTCCCGCAAAATTTGAAAACAACGCAGGGCTAATCGGTGCAGCTATTTTTGCAATGAGTAAAATTTAACTACCCTATTGTTTGTTTTTTGCTTGCTTTTTTTGTAAAATATTCTCAAACACATTGAGAATAAGGAATTTTATATGCCAAAGTATTTGACAACGGATGAAATCAGAGAGAAATTTATAAACTTTTTTGGAAAAGAACACCAGCATACGAAAGTGGCGAGTTCGTCGCTTGTACCGGATAATCCGACGGTATTGTTGACAACCGCGGGAATGCTTCAGTTTTTGCCTATATTTTTGGGGCTGGAGCAACCTACATTTGACCCGGCTCGTGCGGTATCGTGCCAAAAATGCGCAAGAGCAGGCGGAAAGGATTCCGATATTGAAAATGTGGGCAGAACACCTCGCCACCACACATTTTTTGAAATGCTCGGGAATTTTTCATTCGGAGATTATTATAAAAACGAAGTTATTCCTTGGGCTTGGGATTTTGTTACAAAGGATTTAGGACTTGAAAAAGAACGCCTCTGGGTAACAATTTTTGAAACAGATGACGAAGCTTTTGAGATTTGGAAAGCAAAAACAGATATTAATCCTGAAAGAATTTTGAGAAAAGGCAAAAAAGACAATTTCTGGGGACCTCCGGGTGCAACAGGATCTTGCGGACCTTGCTCCGAAATCCATTATGACCTGGGCGAAGATTTAAAATGCGCAGATGACTGCGGCATTGACACGTGTGAATGCGACCGCTGGGTTGAGATTTGGAACCTTGTGTTTACTGAGCTTTTTCAAGATGAAGAAGGCAACCAGTCGCCGCTTGAAAAGAAAAACGTTGATACAGGTATGGGCTTGGAACGTATTGCAATGGTCGTACAGGGTAAAACTTCGACGTTTGAAACAGATTTATTGCAAAAACTTCTTGATAAAGCGTCTGAAATTACCGGCGTAAAGTACAAAGAAAGTGCAAAAACGGATGTCTCCTTGAGAATTATAACCGACCACGCCCGCTGCGTAAGTTTTTTGATTGCAGATGGAGTTACGCCCGGGAATGAGGGCAGAAGCTACGTGTTGCGAATGATTATGCGCCGCGCATTGAGACACGGTAAAATTCTGGGCGTTGATGTGGATTTTCTTCACAAAATGGTTCCGACCGTGGTGAACATTTACGGAAAAAGCTACCCTGAATTAGAAGCAAAACAGCAAAAAATCATCGACGTTATAACAAAAGAAGAAAATCAGTTCAAACAAACACTTGATAGAGGCCAAAAACTGCTGGATGAGGTTATCCGGAATGCACTTGCGAGTGATAAAACAATTAACGGTGAAGATGCTTTTAAATTATATGATACCTTCGGATTTCCTATGGAACTCACGGTTGAAATCGCTGAGGAAGCAGGCGTAAAAGTAGACACTGAAGCGTTTAAAGCTGAAATGCAAACACAAAAAGAACGTGCAAAAGCTTCCGTTCAAAAAATTGTCCTGACAGATGAACTTGTGTACGCAAATATCGAGCAAGAACTTGGCGCCACTGAATTTACAGGGTACGAAAGCAACACTGAAAAGGCAAAAGTTGCTGCGATTGTAAAAGACGGCGAAAAAGTCGGGAGCGTAGACGCTTCTGACGAAATAGCGGATATAATTTTAGACAGAACACCGTTTTACGCTGAATCAGGCGGTCAAATCGGCGATACGGGAATACTGAAAACGCAAAACGTTGACAGCGAAGTTTTAAACACGTTTAAAGTTAATAAATTATTTGTACAAAGAGTTAAAATTGTACACGGCGAAATCAAAGTTGGAGAAGAAGTTACAGCTGAAATCGACAACAAAAAACGACAACAAATCCGAGTTCATCACACACTTGCTCACCTTTTGCAGTCTGCATTGATAAAAGTTCTCGGGGATGAAGTTCATCAGGCGGGTTCGCAAGTGGAAGAAAACCGTACCCGTTTTGACTTCTCGTTCTCCCGCGCGATGACAAAAGAGGAAATTCGTAAGGTTGAAAACATAATCAATGAGTGGATTTCGTGCGCTATCGCACAAAAAACAGAAGTTCTGAATATTGAAGAAGCGAAAAAGCAGGGCGCGACAGCACTTTTCGGTGAAAAATACGAGGAGGATGTAAGGGTTGTTTCTATCGGTGAGATTTCAAAAGAACTTTGCGGCGGCACGCACGCTCACAATACTCTCGAACTTCGTCTTGCCAAAATCGTTTCAGAAAGTGCTGTTGCAGCAGGGACAAGACGCATTGAGGCAGTCTGTGCGGATGCGGCATTGAAATTCTTGAACGAAAAAGCAGACGAAATTGACGGAATATCTCAATCATTAAAAACGCCGATAAATGAAATTGCAGAAAGAATCCAAAAGCTGCAAAGCGAAAACAAAGACCTTCAAGGTGAGACTTCTCACTTGAAAAACGAGATTGCAAAATACAAATTCGGCTCTTTTGCGTCAAAAGCAAAAGATATCGATGGTGGAAAGCTTCTTGTTTCAACAGTTGAGGCGTTTGAACCTCAAGTTTTGAAAACAGCGGTGGAAGAGCTTACTGCTAAAATTGGTGAATCCGTAGTTGTTCTGGTGTCTCAAAAACCTGACAACACAGGATTTATTATGGTAAAAGTTTCCGATAGTTTTGTTAAAAAAGGCGTGAATGCCGGGAAAATTGTAGGAGATATCGCAAAGCAATGCGGCGGCAACGGCGGCGGAAAACCGAACTTTGCACAAGGTGGAGCGAAAGACCTTACGGATATTCAAAAAATATTGCAAGAGATCGAACAACAACTTTCATAAGAAAAAGGCGCCTATAAAGCGCCTTTTCTTTTATCAAAACTTGCATTTATTCAGTTAGAAATGGTAATATATTGGTATATTCCGTATCTCGAGAGGTAGTCAAATGGCAAAAATCAGAGAGCTTGCGCTTAAAGATATTCCAAAACTCAAAAAGCTCATTTCATTTATGGATGTGCCCGTAAAGCCGCCGATAGACGGATTGGTTCTACCTTATCCGCTGAAGATGATTTTGAGGCTTCTGCCTATGAGGTGGAAATTTTTGCCGGAATCATACGTTCTTATTGAGAACAAAGAAATCCAGGCTTACATCACAGTAAAAAAAGCTCGCGGAAACCACAGAAAATGGAGAATCTCAAAACTCTTTCTTGCCAATAACGCCAATGAGGCGGGGCTTCTTCTAATTCAGTACATCATTGCAAAATTCGGCGCAAAAGGCGCGCACACTTTCATGGCAATGGTGGAAGATTCACAAAATGAGCTGATACAGCTTTTTGTTGAGGGTGCAGGGTTCAGACATTGCTCCCGCCAACAGATATGGAAAAGCACAACGCTGCACAATGAAAATACCGATTTTGGAGGGTTGATAGTTCGACCATTCAAAAATTCTGACGCTCAAAACATCGCCGTGCTTTATAATGAGGCAATTCAAACGCACTTTCGCCCGTCTTTAATGCGTTCAAAAAAAGAATTTCACGACAACTTTTTTTCAGGACTTACGTCCGTTTCCGAGTTTAAGTATGTTATTGAAAATCGTGAGAAAAAACAAATTTTGGCATATTTTACAGTCAAAACTCCCGATAATAAAAACTATTTGCTTGATTTGACAGTACCAAAGGGCTTTGAATATCTTTACCCGCAAATAATTTCATACGCCCTGAGACAAGCAAAACGCCGCACAAAAGATTTAAATTTTTACATTGTAAACCGTTATTACATGCAGACAGCAGCCGATTTAGAGAACCTGCTCAATGAAAATGCATATCAACCGTCAAACAACTCTATTGTTCTCATAAAAGACCTTTTCAAAACCGTAAAAGACCACAATTTCGCAAAACAAGCATTGTTTTATACGGAAATAGGTTCAAATCCAGCGTTTAAATCACAGCTTCTTTAAAAAGTTCTGCATACTCAAAAGCGCTGTATAAGTCGGAAGAATATTGAGAGTTTGCCCCTCTTCAACGCTGTTTAGTGCTGCTTTTACGGCAGAAACCGTATCAGGGATAACCTCGAGTTTTTTTATATCATATTCAGTATATTTAAGCCTTAAAGCCATATCGTAAGCACGTTTTCCGGCAACAATAATTTTCCCGTTGTATCCTGAAAGCGCGTCAAAATCCGCATCCCAAAGCCAAGACATGTCACGACCGTCAGCATATTCGTCATTAATAATAATGAGTAAGTTAGAATTTTTATCATCTCTAATCGTCCTGATAACTTCACTTGCGCCGACAGGATTTTTGATAAGCTGAATAAATGCAGGCTTGCCGTGGATAGTGAGCCTTTCTGCCCGCCCAAAAGCCGATTGGTATTCATTCAAAGCTTTTTGTATAACTCTGGGTTTAATTTTAAATGTCAAAGCCATAGATATTGCAGCAAGAGCATTATAGGCATTGTAAAGCCCGGGGACATGAACGATAAATTCGTGAGATTTGTCTTCGTATTTTACAGTCATCAATGTTTTTTGATTATAAACTTTGGCTTCGGCGCTAAATTTTGGCGGCAGGCGTTTATAGTCGCAATCACAGTGATAATGCCCGATATGCGCATAAAAGCACTTATCATAATGCATAGGCGAGCCGCATTTGCAGTATAAAGTTTCTTTCGGCGAGTTAGAAGATTTGATTCCGTCAACAAGCTCAATATTTTCAAAGCCGTACGTCACCGTATTTTCCGTATACAAAGAATGCAGCATAGGGTCATCAGCGTTCAACAAAATTTTTAAATCAGGATTTTTATCAATGGCTTCCTTAATTTTACGCGCAGTAGTTTCTAACTCGCCGTATCTGTCCAGCTGGTCACGGAACAAGTTAGTTATAATGAGATAATCAGCTTTCAATTCATCATAGATTTTGCTTAAATAGGCTTCGTCGTTTTCAAGCACAAAATTATCTGCCTTTTTAAACGGATTTATCCCGAGTGCAAGTGCAGTCGAAATCCCCTGAGGCATATTCGCACCTTTTTGATTGTGCAGCACGTATCTGTTATCAGCATTTAATATTGCGGCAAATAATCCCGAAGTTGTTGTTTTCCCATTGGTTCCCGTCACCGTAACTATTTCACTTTTGCAGTAAAATGAAGTGCCGCTTAAAAAATTCTTGTCTAATTTAGAAGCCAAAAGCCCGGGGAATGATGTTGCCGCGCATTGACCGCGCAGTTTTAAAAGCTTTGCCGCTATCTTCGCCCCAAAAAGCGCCCCGTAAAAAATAATTTTGTTTGATTTATCTTTATTACTCATAAATTAATGCTAATCGTGTATTTATATCATTTGTGATTTCTATTATAATCGAAAAAGAGGACAAAGTGTAAAAATGGCAGCAATCTTAATTTTACTTATCATATCAGCGCAATTTGCGATTTGCTACTTCGCAGTGAAGCACCTTTTGGCGTTCAATGAAAAACTTATAAAGCTGAATTCAGCCGTCTTGGAATTAAAACCGAAAATCCGTCCGCTATTCAAATCCGCACGTCTTGTAATGCACAAAGCAAACAAAGCTATAGAAATAATTTTTAAGAACGAAGATAAATTCAAAATGATTAGAAAATTGATGATTATAAAATCATTGATTGCTGCATTTATACTATTTAAGCAGCGAAAAAACATATTTCAGTTTTTCTCGCTATACGGGCTTTTGACAAAATTCACAAAAGCGGTTTTGGAGCTGTAATGATTATAGACACACATGCACACATTGATTTTGAGGATTATCAGCCAAGATTTAGCGAAATACTGGAAAACGCACGCAAAAATCACGTTGAAAAAATAATTATCCCCGGAGTTGAACCCTCAACTTTTCCGAGAATTATAGAACTTGTCGAAAAATACGACAATATTTTTTGCGCAATCGGCGTTCATCCCTCCGAAGCCAAAATCTATACCGATGATGTCGAAGAGCAGATAAAAAACCTTATGACAAACAAAAAAGTTATTGCAGTCGGTGAATGCGGGCTTGATTATTACTGGGATAAATCTTTTAATGACATACAAAAAGAAGTTTTTACGCGCCAAATAAAAATAGCAAACGATTTCGATAAAACACTCGTCGTGCACGACAGAGAAGCCCATTTGGATACAATCACACTTTTAAAGCAGCATGTGTCCTCACACACGCCTGTTGTAATGCACTGTTTTTCAGGAAGCTATGAATTTGGCTTGGAATGCATTAAACAAGGATATTTTCTCGCATTCGGAGGTGTCTCAACATTCAAAAACGCAAAAAAAGCACACGAAATAATAGAGAAAATGCCTATTGAAAATCTTCTCTTAGAAACAGATTCACCTTATCTAACGCCTGAACCGTTCAGGGGCAAAGAAAACCAGCCTGCGTATTTAAAATACGTAGTTGCAAAAATTGCAGAACTGAGAGGAATGTCAACGGATGAAATCGAAAATATAACAACGGAAAATGCAAAAAGGGCTTTCAAATGGCTGTAAATAAAGAACGATTAGATAAGATATTAGTTGATGCGGGATACTTCGAAACCCGTCAAAAAGCACAAGCCGCAATAATGGCACAAGATGTAAAAATTAACGGTGAAACAATAACAAAAGCAGGATACCAGCTTGCTCAAACAGATAAAACCGTAATCGAAATCAAAACTATGCCGTACGTTTCAAGAGGTGGTTTTAAGCTTGAAAAGGCACTAAATAGTTTTGAAATCGACGTAACAGACCGCGTATGCCTTGACGCAGGAGCCTCAACAGGCGGTTTTTCAGACTGTATGCTTCAGCGAGGGGCAAAATATATCTACGCTGTAGATGTTGGCTACGGACAATTTGCCTGGAAGCTTCGACAAAGCGATAAAATAAAAGTTATAGAACGAACAAACGTAAAAAACTGCGAATACGAAGATATTTACTCCGAAAATGAGCCGGCAGCCGACTTTTGCGCAATGGATTTGTCATTTATTTCCATCACAAAAGTTCTTCCGAATGTCGTAAGCTTACTCGGGGACAAAAAAGAGCTTGCACTTTTAATCAAACCTCAATTCGAAGCAGGAAAACATCTCGTGGGTAAAAACGGCGTTGTCCGTGAAAAAAGCACCCACTTCGAGGTTATAGAAAATGTAATATCCTGTGCGAAAGAGCTTGGGCTTCATATGCACAACCTGCAATTCTCACCGATAAAAGGGCCAAAAGGTAATATTGAATACCTGATTCACCTTAAAAATGAGCCGTCAGAGAATATGATTTCTGTTGAAGAGGTTGTAAATACTGCTTATTCAACATTGTCCGAATAGCTTCTTAATAAGCGTGTCGAACTTTGTCGAACATATACTTGGCTACGTCCGACAGCTTTGATTTGCCGTCAAAGCCATGTTTACTTAAAAATAAAAGCCACATTGAAGAGCCATATGACGTAAATGCGCCCTCTTTTGTCGCCAAAGGAAGATTTTGGGCATTAAACAAATCTATGTTAAGATTTCTCATTTTTTGACTGTAAGCCGACGGAATTGTTTGAGCGTGAGCCGAATATTGATGTCTCAAGGCTCGATAGATTTGTTTTATTGACGCGTCAACAGCGGAAATCGGTCTTGTCATAACAACCTCCTATTTTTTGTGCCCAGCATTTAACATTATTTTTGTCCACAAGTAATTAAGTCTCAATTATAAAAAATTTTTGCCAAAAAGTGAATAAAAGTTAATACTTTTTTACACTCTCTGAATACTGCGTAATGAGTCTGTCAATTTCCATTTTTATGTCGTATTTGCTTAAATTTTCAATAGGCTGAGGCTCCTCACTGTGACGCTTGCACAGACTTTTGTAATATGAAATTTGTTTTTTTGTCGGGGGTTCTTTTTTTTGTCTTGCGTCAAGAATTTTTGCTTTAATTTCCTTTTGAATGCGCTTTTGCTCTTCATAAATCGGACGTTGAGACTCTTTGTAATCATAGTATTTTTTACAGGCTTTTATATATTTTTTTATGTCCGAAATTCGGTTTTCGTTGTTTATATCTATGTACTCAAATTTACCCTGCCCGAGTTTATGAAAATAATCTATCTCATCAAGCAAGTTACATAAAATGCTCTCCTCATCGCAATTTTTATAGTTTTTTGTATAAATTTTGATAAAAGACAAAAAATCAGACTTTTGATTTTTTGTCAGGTCTAAAAAAATGCTGTTCTTAATTTGATACATTATCTAAAAATGTCTTTTATACTAAATTTCCCTTTTGTACTCGAAAAGTACTTGATAAAATTCTTCGCAATCGGGTTGGTTACTTGATTCGACTTATTTAAATTATTTTGCGGCAAAACAGAGACTTCCTCTTTAAGAAAGCCCTTTTTCTTCGAAATCTCGATTACATTATCATTTTTATCCATATATATATTTTAACTCATTTTTGAATGAAGCGCTATATATATAAAGGATTTTTTATTGAAAATATTGCCTTCACCTAAGTTCCCCTGCATTCTATTGAGGCTTGCCAAGCGTTTTAACAAGTGATTTTACCACTTTGGACATTTGACAAACAAACGAATAGTGCCCTTGTGCTATGGAACATCTAGAACAATCGCCGCCCAATGAATAGCACTCAATAGCCTGCTCTGTCCAGTTTTGCATAATTGAATCCGAAAACTCCCCGTTATTTTGAGGAACAAAAATGTTGTAATCGTAATAAGAATTTACAGCCATATATCCCCTCCCGTTTATACTATAGTGAGAGATTTTTCGCATTTTTTAATCCTACATTTGTAGGAGATTATTCTTCCCTATCAAAAGAAAGTAAAAATTTAACCGCGTTTTCCGTATAGTAATTGTCTTTTGCAGAAAAAGGCAGAACCTCACAATCGAGTTCTTTTTTCATCGCAAAAACAGTACTTGCAATCTTCCCGCGAGTCAAGCAGTCTACCTTAGTGGCAATAGTAATAACTGGGATATCCTTATAGGCCAGCCATTCACGCATTTGATAGTCATTTTTTTGTACGGGATGGCGAGCATCGATAAACTGAATACAAGAGGTCAGAGACTCCCGATTTTCCAGATAATGAGCTAAGTCCTTCTCCCATTGGTCTTTCATCTCTTTTTTTACATTCGCGAAACCGTATCCGGGTAAATCAGCAATTACAAATTGAGAATTGAAATCAAAAAAGTTAATCAAGCGGGTTTTTCCGGGCTTATTACTGGTCTTTGCCAGTTTTGTATTGTTTGAAATCCTGTTTATAAACGAGGATTTTCCCACGTTCGAGCGCCCAAGCAGAGCAAACTCAGGAAGCCCGCCAAAATCGGGACACAGAGCAAGCCTAGGCGAGCTAATTACAAACTTTGCCGGCGTTATTTTCTTCATACATCCGCTTTTTGTACATTACGCTCGTTAGCAAGCTGTACATTTTATAGTTATTTACCACATTAATATTCAAAGAATCTTTGGCAGCCTCAACTGACATAGATTTTCCAACTTTTGGATCTCCTGTTTCAACATGCAAAATTTGTACAATTCGTTTCCGAATTATACTCAATGGGAGGGACAAAAACAGCTCAAAAGTTTTTAAAATATTGTTCATATTGTCATATTACAAAAGTTGCAGCAATTATGCAATACATTGAACAGATAATATACAAAATAGTAATAGGAATTTTACAATAAGCCCGAAAGCTTATGACTAAAGTCGGAACATAGGCGAATAATTTACTTAAAAGGATTATGAACCTATGTTCAACTTAAAGTCTTTCTTAACATTGTTGTCAACCAATTTTTCTACTGATTCAAGGTCAGCAGCAGCAGCTTTTTGCTGTGTTTCCAATGTTTTTTGTTCGCACTCCAAAGCTTTGTCTCTATATTGGATAGCTAACATGTAAGGGTTGTTTTCCAAGCTGTCAGTACCGCCTGCTTCTGAATAAGCTTGCGCATAAGCCGCAGATTGCATTGCTAAAGCTTGTTTTTGGTTTGAGATGTTCATCAATCTGTACTCAAGGTCACTTTTGTACATTGTCAATGTCAACATTCTCGCTTGTGCAGCAGCAATTGTCATTTTAAATCTCCTCTAATAAACGGGTTTTAAATAGGTAATAGGTAAAATAGGTTTTAATAGGTTTAAATTTTCTCTGTATTTATATAAAAACAATATTCTTTAAATAATTGTTATTTATGAAGTATATACTTTACATATTTTAACATTAGCTTAGTGAACGATTTTGACTCGGAACATAAAATCCTTAAAATAAGCATGTCCTCCGATTAATTGATTTTTCACGAAAACTCTTTAATTGAGGGCGGATTAACGGTAAAATAGTTGTGATATATCAGTTAGTGTTAAGGTTCAGATAAATTGTACAATTCGCTTTATCCTGTGAATATAAAGCCGTACACTGTCAATAGGGGAACGGTTAAACGAAAGGAAGACGAAGATTCGTCCTCCGGTTCAAAGGCGCAAACACAGGATATGCAAGAAACGCAAAGAGAGCAAAGCGCACAGGCACAACGGCGTCAAGCTCAAACGTATCCGAGACAGCAATACCCGAACGGACAGCAAACCGCAATTGACTATTCGCACTCATCTGTCAATGTTGCGCAAATTATTACAGATTTTCAAAACACAACAGCCGCAATCGGTGCACCTGAGCACATCAAGTCCGAGGTCGATACGTATCTTGGTTTGATTGAAGGGGAATCTTTAAAAGAAAGCCCCAGCGGGAAAATTATTCAAACAAACCTTAAAACTGCCTCACAAATTCTTGATACATATATAGCCCAAACACTTAAAAAACCGTCTGATGTTGTAGAAAAGTGGATTGACGCATTATTTTTGCAAAAAATCGATTTTAAATCAGACCCAACGGCGTTCAACCCTGATTTTCAAGTTCAGCTTCCTGATAAAAAAGAACCTGAAACAATAATCGAGCAGCCGCAACTCATTTCGCAAGAAACACCACAAGCCAACCCTGCTGACACTTCAATACCGCAAAACATCGAAGTTAAAAAGGCATATCTGCAAGGCCGGAAGTATTCGGCTATAAAAGATACCCAAAAAGCACTCTCTTCATTTGAAGACGCATTAAAACTCGCCAATGAAACGGAAGACGAAACAGCAAAGCCGCTTATTTTCCTTGAGGTTGCAAAAATCTATGACGGACACGACCTCCTCCCTCAAGCCTTGACACTATACAATAAAGCTGCAACAAATACGTCAGACCCAAACATAAAAACAAAAGCCTACTACTCGATGGCAAAAATTTATGATGATGCAGTGCAGTTTCATCCGGCAATGGAGCATTATTACGCTTCGATGGCTTATGCGGGTGAAAGTGAAAACCTGAAAAACCAAACATTTTCACTGATGAATATCGGCAATTTATACGCAGAAAGATACAACGCAAATCAGGCAAAATCATATTTTGATACGGCTCACTTAATGGCGGAAGAAACCGGAAATAACGAACTTGCGGCAAAAGTCTGCCGTCAATCAGCCTCAAAAATGACAAGCCTAAACGAAAGCAAAACAGCGCTCGACTATTACAAACAATCAAGCGGTCATTTCAGTAAAACTCAGGATTCACTGGCACTTGCAGGCAACTACGAAAAATCCTCAGAGCTCATGCTCAGACTCGGAAACACAAACAAAGCAAAATCATTGCTCAAGAAAGCTCAAAACATATACACTCAAAATGAGAAACTTCAAGAAGCTTTTGATATCGAAAAACAGCTTCTACAACTTTAACGAGCTTCTTATTTCGCCGTTTTGTACAACTCTGTGTCCATTAACATAGACCATATCAGGCTTACCTTTCGTAAGTACAGTTTCATAGCCTTCGCCTTCATTGAGAGAAAAAACGTTAAAATCGGCGTGCTTTCCTCTTTCCAAGGATCCTACCAAATGCTCCAGCCTCAATATTTTAGCTGGATAAATTGTCAAGTGCTTTAATAGCTCCAAGCAGCCCATAACGCAGCCTTGATTAGCATAATTCGCTTCATTCAGAATGCTGTAATCTTCGCCGATATTGAAATAACTCTCTGTACCGAAGCCAAAATTATCACCAAAAAATTCTACAACATCTTTAAAGTCTTGCTTACGCTTATGATTTATGTCATCGTAGCGCGGAGAATATACAAATTTCACATTAGTGTCTGCCAACTCTGAGAATTCTTCTTTTGACAAATAATTCGCATTTGCAACAAGAACCTTTTTGGATAAAACATTCAAATCTGTTAAATATTCAACCGGAGAGATATTTCGCTTATACGGAGTAAGTTTTTTCATCCCGAGGTACATGTGAAGCATATCGATGTCAGAAAAACCGTATTTCAGCCAATCCATTTCTTCCTGCGACTCGGCAATTCTAATCAACATAAGCAAATTATTTTTGCGAGCGTATTTTGAAATAATTTTCCATAAGCGTTTATGAACCATTGACAACGAAGACGGCGCTACCCCGACAAACATATTGTCTGATTTATTTTTAATAAAATATTCTATCTTGCTGCTGATATTTTTAAATTCTTTTTTTCCGGCGTCACAAGAATCCGCATACAATTCGAAAAATAGGTATGTTTTAACAGGCGCATTGTTCAAAATCTCAAAATATTTATTTTCCTTAGAAACCTGTGCTATACAGGTTGTTCCGGAACGCATAGCGCGCTCGAGCCCGTGTTTAAAAGAACGAATTTTTTCTGCACGCTCCCAGCACCAATACTCTTTATACATTCTTGCAACGCCTCTAACATAGCTGTTTTGAGGAATTCCCGCAAAAATATATTTTCTGATTAAGTTTTTAAAAAGTCTCTTTAATTTTGATTTTATTGTATTTGAGCGATATTTGTTGATGTCCGTATATTGTAATTGTGCAAAAAGGTTTACAAATCCCGGTGTAATAACTACATTTCCAAAATCTTTAACTTTAAGGAGCTCGTCAAAATTCACTTTTTCATGAGGCAGAATGTCTACAACTTTTCCCTCATCAACAATCATATAATGATCTTCGAGAGGTTCACCCGCTGATGTAATAATCCATTTTGCCTTGTAAGCACGTATCATAAATATTCCTTAACTGTTTTTAGAAATAAGCTGCATCATTTTTTCGGCGGCGCCGTATCTGCCCATTTTGTTATATACATCAGCCATTTCTTTTCTGATTATATTGGTTTCGCGGCTCAATGCATAATAATCAGATAAACCCTCTGCAACATCATAAGCTTCATCATAGTATGAGATTGCCTTCTCATATTGTCCGGCACTCGCATAAACTTGTGCAATTCTCCAATTTACATAAGCGAACTTTACTTTATCTGAGCATTTTTGTTTTTGCATAAGGTCGATTAGTTTTGCATACACAACAACCGCCTTTTTAGCTTCGCCCTGACGAACATACACATCCGCAAATCGTTCTACAATTGTTATTGCCGAATCAACATCAATATCTTTGTATTTATTAGCAAGGCGATATGCGTTTTTGTAATAAGACTCAGCCTTGGAGATATTGCCTTCCGCGAAATATAAATCACCGTACAAACGATTAATAGTAGCAAGCTCATTTCCAGAGGTTTTCAATTTTAGGTAAAAATATTCCGATAATACAAGAAATTCTCTTGCCTGCTTAAAATCTTTCTTTTGAATATAATACTCAACCACGTACCGTCTTATGTACTCTGCATATTCAGGCGAATTCAGACCATAAGAATCGATCATCAGATACATACCTTCTTTTATCGCCAAATCGGCTTTTTCAGGCTGATTTTCACCAAGATAGCAAACAGCTTTTTTATATTGGACTTCTATATACTTTTGTCGGTTTGAAGGGATAAAATTGATTACCTTATAATACTTAGTTGCGTAATTATACAGGTGCACAGCAGCATGATAATCCTTTTTATTTGACAACCTGTATGCAGTATCCCAAATGAGCTTGCCATATATCACATTATTGACCACAAATGCCAAAATAATGGCTGTCACTAATGCCGCCAAAAGCATACGGATAGGCTTTTCTGCCTTTTTTAAAAATCTGTTGACTTTATATAACTTAACCATAAAGATTATTAAATCATCATTTTAAAGGTTTTGCAAGAATGTTAACAATTAAAAGGTTAATTTAATTATTTTTATCGGCATTTTTAAAGCTTAATTTCAAAAATGGATTGTCATCTAATTTTATTTTTGAATAATCCAAAAACTTGCTGCTATCATTCAATTTATCATGCGCTTTCATGTAAGAAACGCGCGCCGCATGGCGGACATGTATAGTTGTATAAAGCTCAACGAAGATTGCAGGAATCAACCCGGCAACAGTACCGATTATAGAGTATAATGGCATTTTCGAAGCAGGGGCTTTCTTAATATTATGTAGCGCCCAGCCGACCGCGTTACCTGCTGCTGCCGATATAAGCCCCATTGGAGAAGAAAGAAGTACTACAAAAATCTCAAAAGCTTCTTCGTATTTTTTCTTGTGGTCATCAACAACGTTAATTGTCTTGAAAAAATTCATTTGTCTAAGACGGGCATCTTTCATCTGCTCGTCAGAAAGCTTAATCTTTCTTGCCGCAATTTTAAACTTTTTATCTTCAACCATTTTTGTAGATGTATATTCTTCATAATCTTTAAGGTCTTTTTTAAATTCCTTTATAAACGCCAACAGGCTTGATTGCTTAGGAGTCGGGATATCTTTATGCTCGGACTTTTTGTTATTTTCGGGAGTTTTAAGGAAGTTTGTAGGATCTTCCATCAACTCATTAAGCTTTTTATGGCGTGCAATTCTAATCGCATCATTTCTATATTCGGCAATTTTACTGTTCAAAAGCACTACGCCGGCCAGTGAAGCCAAAATTGAGATTCCATTTTTTATCTTTCCTTTAGGCACTTTCAACAAAGACATTGCCGCATCCAATGTCCAGCCGCCGACAACTCCAAGCCCAAAAATACACATAGAAACAACATCTACAATTTTAAAGACCCGCTCTATATAATCCTGAGACTCAAAATCGATTTTTTGAACAAGACGCTGAGTTACTTCTCTTTCTTCGTCTGCTTTTTTAAGCTCCACATCAGTAAACATGTCTTTTGTTGAAGAATGAATTTTATTAGATTGACGCTTCTCAAAAGCCTCTTTATCTTTACGATATATGGCTCTTTTGGCGACTATTTCCATATAAGATTTTATCTCATCAAATATGTTTATACTTTCAATAATTCCTTTATTTGTTGCCTTAAATTTTGGCGGAGCAACATCTCTTGCCATCGCAGCCGCTTGAACGGTCTGTTCATCCGTCAAAAGAGCAAAATCATTAGTATTGGAAAGTTCACCTTTTAATGCTTCAAATCTTGAAATCCTCGGAGTCTGTATTTCTATGGTCGTCAACGGCACAAGTAAAGGCAAACTGGATATGACCGCGAACAAAAGTCCGCTTGCACCCGGAATGATATTCGGAGCCGCCGCACTCAAACGACCAAGCTTTTTTTCTAAAGTTTTAACAAGCCTTTTCCCACCCTCTGTTTTTTGGTATAAAGCACCCATACCACCGCCCATAAGTGTTAGCAGTCCGACACTTTCACCCAAAATAGTTTGTGTTACGGCTTCCGTATCTTCGGTTTTTGTCTGCGAATACTCATCAAGCGCATCAACAGTGCGCTTTAAAACCTCTCCCCTTTTTTTAGCTACAGCAAGCTCTTCAGGTGCCAAAACCTTATCAGAAAATGCCTCTTTTCTCGCAGATTCTTTACGGCGATTATTGGCTCTAAATGCTTCGACATCCTTTATATAGTCTCTATAAGTCACATATGTAGCTAAGTCCGGCAACTATCATAAACCTCCTGAATTCATTATTTATTTTAAGCACGTAAAGAAATTTATATGATAGAATTTAGAAGAATTATTTACAATTATTAATGAAAGGTTGTATCATGCCAGAAAAAGCCTTATTTGACCCGGGTTTTGCCCCTTATGTTTATTCTTTTACAGAAAATACCTATGCCATTGAGGAAATGATGAGAAGCTTGAAATCTACTCACCAAAAAAAATTCAGATACGGTATTCTTGCACCTCAAATAAGACAGCTGTTTGAAAACTCTGTGTCTTTTTATCTCGGCTGCCTTGTGTGGGCAAAATATATCAAAGAAACCATGCCGAATAAGGAACTAGAAAATAACCCGTTTTACGGTGTAAATTTGGAAGAAAAAAACATTACTGAAGATGAAATTTGTTTCGAGGTAACAAATTTAATTAATTATTTTGATAAATTCGAGCGTGACTCTAAATTTTATCTTGGAAAAATAACTCCTCTGCCTGAGGTTTGGAAAAAAGTTGCCGCAAGATACAAAGAATTTTTATTGGCGAATAAATCGTTCGTAAATACCAAATTAACAAATGACCTTGTTTTGCCTGAGGGGTTGGAAGATTTTATAACACAGTCTAATGAAGAAAATTTAACAGCGATAAATAATGCTATTAAATCAAAACAGATAAGCTCTCTTTTGCAGCTTCTTTAGGTGAAATACCATATTTTTCTTCAGTGCGCTTTATAAAATTGCGAAGACTTTCCGTATCAAAGGCAAACTTACTCGTATCTAGGCCGCTTTTCTTCATTCCTAAATGCGTATAAAATGAGTCATTACTAGAATAAACATCAAGCCCGCAACCTTTATTTAAGGCTTCTTTAGCTGCCCCATAAATCATCATTTCCCCGTTGCCTTTAATGCTGCTGTCTATACCGATAAGCCTTGGATCTGATTGAAGCAACCCTATATTATAATTATTTTTGCCATGGGCAGGAAGATTCAACATCATAATAGATTTTACTCTTTGAGAGGCAACTTTACACTTTTCTAAGGTTTCAACTACAAAAAATTTGCTGAGATTTTTAGTGCAATCACAACTAAATTTATAGAAATCATATATATCATCAATGTATTCTGCGGCTTTCCTCCAATTGTCATAAATTTTATCTAATAATTTAAAATCCTCAGCCGAAAGAGTCAACTCTGAAAACCTTGCCGGTATCAATCTCTCAGTACCGTCGGCTGACACTTTTCTCAAATTAACATTATAAATAGGGTTTGTCCCGAAAGATACTTTATTATTCGTATTTGTTTGTTTTACAGGCGAAAAAGCCGTTCTCATATTCCACGCTCCAATGTAACTATTAAAAAACAAACAGAAATTTTTTTGCCATAAATGTAAATTATGAAGTTTGTTAACGAAGTGGAACGGTATGTAAAACATGTATATTATATTAATAGTTTGAGTATCAAAATTAATCGAAAGACGCATAAATGAAACATAAGAATACGTTGTTGGGACTGGCTTTGGCGATGTTTTGCATAATTTTTGCAAGCATGCCCGCATTCTCTGCAATCGCGTTCCCAAACATAAATATAGGCATGCAAACGGCGAACACGCCACAAGAATTCACCCAAGGGGTGCAGGTTATGGTGCTGTTGACAATTTTGACACTGGCGCCAAGCATAATTATTATGACAACGGCGTTTATTCGTATAATAATTGTCCTCGCGCTCACAAGACAGGCAATTGGTACGGCAACCCTCCCGCCTAACCAGGTTTTGGCAGGGCTTGCAATAATTTTGACGTTTTTTGTTATGGCTCCGACAATCAACAAGATTAATGAGACTGCGATACAGCCTTATTTAAAAAATCAAATTACGCAGGAAGCGGCAATCGAAAAAGCTATGACACCTCTTAGAACTTTCATGCTCAAACAGACTCAGGAAAAGGAATTAGCACTTTTTATCAACATGGCAAAAATGGAAAAACCGAAAAATGCAAGCGAGATAGAAACTTACGTATTAATCCCCGCGTTCGTACTGAGCGAGCTTAAAACCTCGTTCAAAATCGGTTTCGTAATATTTCTGCCGTTTCTGGTAATAGATATTGTAGTTGCAAGTATACTTGTTTCAATGGGTATGCTTTTCTTGCCGCCAACAACGGTTGCAACGCCGTTTAAGCTGATACTTTTTGTAATGATAGACGGCTGGTATCTTGTAACGAAGTCACTGATTGAAGGATTTATAAATTAACGGGTAAAAAATGGAAAACACGATAATAATCTCAATAACACAGACAGTTTTAATATTAATGCTCCAGCTTATGGCGCCTGTACTTATTGTTGCGGTTGTTGTTGGTCTTATCATAAGTATTTTCCAGACAGTTACTCAAATTCAAGAACAAACCCTGACATTCGTTCCAAAAATTATAGCTTGCGTGCTTACACTGATAATTCTCCTGCCTTGGATGGTAAATATCTTTATAGAAAGAACCAATGAGCTTTTTGCGCAAATTCCTGCGCTGATACATTGAGGAGGTCATAAATGGCTGTTGATTTACTCAATTTGTTATCACCAAACAGTATAATTGTGTTTATTCTCGTTTTTACACGACTTGCAGGAATGATTTCATCTGCTCCTCTTTTTTCGACTTATCCGATACCTGCACAAGCTAAAATATGGCTTTGCGCAACAATTGCATTCATTATTTATCCCGTAGTAATAAAGACAACGGGGCTTTACATTCCAAACAACATGCTCGAACTGACACTTTTTCTTGTAAAGGAATTTTTTATCGGTTTTCTTATAGGTTTTATTGCAAAGTTCATATTCAGTGCAGTGCAAATCGGTGGTCAAACCCTTGGAATACAGATGGGGGTAGCAATGAGCCAAGTGTTAGACCCGACTTCAAATGAACAGACTCCTGTTATCGGGCAATTGTATGTTTACATTGCAACCATAGTATTTATCGCCCTGAATGCTCACCAGTGGCTGTTTATTTCGGTTTATAAGAGCTTCACGGCAATTCCGCCTGGGTTGGAATTTATTTTTACCCCTGCGCTTGTAAAGCAGGTGATTATTCTTTTTTCAAATATGTTTGTAATTTCTTTTCAAATAATTCTGCCTGTATTTTGCGTCTTGCTGGTAAGTGAAGTTTTAATGGGCTTTATGGCGAAAATGATGCCGCAAATGAACATTTTTATGGTCGCTTTACCTTTTAAAATTGCTTTGGGGATGATTTTGCTTATAATGTTTACTGCACCGACAGTTTCGTACCTGGGTTTTGCAATAGAAAAATATATGGCAGGGATTTTAAGACTATTTATGGGAGGATGAGCCTGAATGGCAGGGGATAACAAAACGGAAGAAGCCACGCCCCGCCGGCGAGAGAAAGAGCGGGAAAAGGGCAACATATCAAAAAGTCAGGATTTGAACTCTGCTATAACAATCAGTGCAGGGTGCCTTTTGATGGCCGCGCTGGCGTCCAAACTAATGGCAAATACTCGCGACCTGATGTATCAAACACTTACCCACCTTAATCCGAAAGAAATACCCGCTGATGATATAATTGCAATACTTGTACCTTTTGCAAAAGGTGCAGGCGCGATTCTATTGCCGTTTTTAATCGGGCTTATGATTTTTACCGCCATATTACTCAGAATGCAGGTTGGCTCGCTTTTTGCTACAGAAAAAATAAAACCGACCCTCGAAAAACTTTCTCCGTCCAATGTAATGAACGGCTTAAAAAAACTATTTAACCCTTTTTCTCCGAAAAATATGGTAGAACTTGCTAAATCAATTATAAAAATGGTTGTCGTTGCATACTGCGGATACAGCGCAATAGCAGGCAGAAAAGATGAACTTTACGGGCTTATGGGTGCAGACTTGCACGCAGGTTTTGCTCTTTTAGCCGATGTATTAATTCAGATGCTCATAAATATATGCCTGGCAATGCTGATTCTTGGATTCTTGGACAAAAAATTCCAAGACTATGAATACAACAAATCCCTCAAAATGACCAAGCAGGAAGTAAAAGATGAATGGAAGAACGCAGAAGGGGACCCGCTTATCAAATCTAAAATCAGAGCAGCACAAATGCAGTTTATGCAGTCAAAGATGATGTCAGAAATACCAAAAGCTGACGTCGTGGTGGTAAACCCGACACACTACGCTGTTGCAATAAAATATGACAAAATAGAAGCTCCTGCCCCTATGGTCGTCGCCAAAGGAGTAGATTTTATGGCGTTTAAGATCCGCGAAATTGCAAAAAATAACGAAATACCTATCGTCGAGAACCCACCGCTTGCACGTGCGTTGTATAAACTTGTAAAAATTGATACGATAATTCCGGCTGAATTGTATGTTGCAGTAGCCGAAATCCTCGCTTTCGTGTACAATAAAAATAAGAGCGGAGTTTGAGGTTAAATGAATTTAAACGCCTTATCATCAATATTTAAGAATAACGATATAATCCTTGCCGTAGGCTTGGTAATTATCGTGTCTATGATGATTTTGCCGCTTCCTCCGCAGCTTTTGGACATATTATTAACCTTAAATATTTCACTTTCGGTAATTATTCTTTTGGTTTGTTTATTTACGAAAGAACCGCTTGAATATTCATCTTTCCCGATTATATTGCTTATTTCAACGATTTTCAGACTCGGTTTAAACGTCAGTTCTACAAGACTAATTCTTTTAAAAGCAGAAGCAGGAGACGTTATCAGCTCGTTTGGGGAGTTCGTTGTCGGAGGCAACTACGTTGTAGGTTTCATTATATTTGCAATTCTCGTATTGATTAACTTTATGGTAATCACGGGCGGTGCCGGACGTGTTGCTGAAGTTTCCGCAAGATTCACGTTAGACAGTTTGCCTGGTAAGCAATTGTCTATTGACGCCGACTTAAACTCAGGTTTGATAAATGAAGACCAAGCAAAAACCCGAAGACGTAAACTTGAGCGAGAAGCAGATTTTTACGGTACCATGGACGGTGCTTCAAAATTCGTAAAAGGCGACGCTACAGCGGGTATCGTCATAACCGTTATTAACATTTTCGGGGGCTTAATCATCGGAGTTTGGCAGCTCAAAATGGATATAATGAACGCGTTGAGCACATATACAATATTAACGGTCGGAGACGGTCTTGTATCGCAAATTCCGGCGCTTCTTATATCATTCGCAACAGGTTTAATTATCACTCGTGCAAGCGGCCAGGAATCATCGCTTTCTCAAGACATCAAAACAGAAATGTTTTCCAACCCGATTGTTCTTGGCGTTGTTTCAGGATTAATGCTTTTGCTCGGCTTGGTTCCGGGTATGCCGACAATCCCGTTTATGGGCGTGGGTGCAATTGCAGGCTGGTTTGCCTATAAGAAAAAACAAGAAAAAGAAGAAATTGAAGCACAGGAAAAAGCTGCCGAAGAAGAAAAAGTTATAGCCGAAAAAACAGGCAAAAAACGAAAAAAAATAACAAAAGAAAGCGTAATGGAGCTTTTGAACGTAGAAACCATCGAAATTGAAATCGGTTATCGTCTTGTTCCGCTCATAAATGTAGAGCAGGGCGGAGATTTGCTTGAAAGAATAGCACAAATCCGCCGTCAGACAGCATTAGATCTTGGAATAATCCTGCCTTCAATACGAGTTCGAGATAATCTGCAACTGCCCCCTAATCAATATCAAATCAACCTTAAAGGTGTGCCGATTGAGTTCGGGGAAGTTTATCCGGACAGAAGTCTTGCAATGAACGCTTTAGGCGGCGCGGATGATCCTAATTTAAAAGGAATCAGCGCAATTGAACCTGCATTTGGTCTGCCTGCTTTGTGGATTGAAGAAAAAGACCGTGATTACGCTGAAATGAATAGCTATACTGTCGTAAGCCCTTCTGCCGTAATTTCCACACACCTAACCGAAGTAATCAAGAAGAATTCATCAGAAGTTCTTTCAAGAGCCGATGTTACACAGCTTATAGATAATCTTAAAAAAGAGGTTTCCGAAGACTATGTAAACGATTTGATGAAAGAAATAACAAATTCCGACATACAACAAGTTATCCAAAACCTTTTAAAAGAAAGAGTTTCAATCCGAGATCTTCGCACAATTCTTGAAGTAATAAGCTTGCAGTCCAAAGTCTCAAAAAATGCGGACTTTTTAACAGAGCAAGTGCGGCAAGCGTTATCCAGAACAATTTGTAAACAAAATCTTTCAGAAACAGGGGAGCTTCTTGCAATTACACTTGCTCCTGACGTAGAAAATATTATTGCTCAAGGCATAAGCCCTGACGGTCAAAGTTTGACTCTCGACCCTGAATTTACAAGAAAACTCTTAGACGGGCTGAACTATGAACTGGAAAAAGCCATTAAATCAAACGGCTCACAGCCTGTGATACTTTGCTCGTCACCAATCAGGCTTCCGTTCAGAAGACTCATCGAAAGAACTTATCCACAAATTTTTGTTATGTCGTATAATGAAATCAGCAACAATACAAAAGCCAAATCTGTCGGTATAATAAAGGTATCACCTGCACAGACAGTAATATAATTACAAATACGAAAGAGTTAAGAATATGTCAGTACTTTTTAAAGAAAAACAAATTATAAAAATAATTCCTGATAACGTAGAATTTGCGTGCAATATGCAGATTTTAAATTCTGATGATAAATTTATAAGAATATCTTCCGAAAACTCAGATAAAGCACTTACCGGAGATGTTGAATGTTTCAGCGTAGCGGATGAAGGAATTTTATACTTTAAATCAGTATTGGAAAAAGAAGGAACAAATTTTAAGCTTATCGCGCCGTCTAAAGTTAGTATGCTTCAAAGACGGGAGTACTCCAGAACACCTTTGTCAGCAGAAGTAATTATGAAGAGCGTAAAAGCCGAAATCAGAGTAAAAACAACTGATATTTCAGCAGGCGGAATGCAGATTTTATCTGCGGGAGAAATCGCCATGAGCGCAGATTATAACTTCACACTGGAACTTGATAAATACAAGTCAATCAGTGCGGTATTCACGCCAATCCGTCAAGACAAAAATAACGACGGAAGTTATACGATATCGGGTAAATTCACAACTATGGAAAGCAGGGACAGAATTGCCTTGGTACAATTCTGCTTCAAAAAACAAATGGAGAATACAAACAGATAATGTCTGAAATGACTCATTCTAAAAAATTTGCAGGTCTTTTGGCTTCGTTTACCGTAATAATTATGGTGGGAGCAAATCTTATCATGTCGATGACAATAGACTTCAGCACGATGATGTTTGTTTTTCAAAAAGTCATACCCACTGCATTTTTAATGGGACTTTTAGGACACTGGTCAGGAAAAATTCTGGACAATCCGAAAGGCAGAAAGTCAAAACCTAAAAAACAATAAGGAAATTAAAATGGCTAAAGATACTGTAAAATTAAGGTTAAGTTCACATTTGGCTCTTATTACATCTGTACTCATCGGTGCGATAGTGTTGTTCATTTCCGCGTACGTAACAATGTTTTTAAAAGATGTATCAACGCAGGTTGAAAGCCAAGCAAGTACAGTTAATAAAGCTGTTTCAACATCACTTTTTCAGGTATTATCCGCGAGCGTAGACAAAAAAGATTATGCAAATGTCGATAAAATAGTAAATAATGCGATTACGAATAACCTGATAGCCTATTTTATAATAAAGGATAACGACACAAATATAATCACATATTCTACGATTGAAAAATTAAAGGGCAAAGTCTTAAATAAAAATCTTTTAAACAGAGTAAATGCCGATGAGAACAATCAATATACCCTGCAAAAAGACACTTCGACCTATTACATTTCAGGCCCCAAAAAAACCTGCACGATGTATATCGGTTTTTATTCCAAAGCTATTTTAAGTCAAAATGTAGAAAACTTTATCAACAATATGAGCTATCTCGTAATACTGGCAATACTTTTAGGCTTATTCTTATCTCATATTTTAACCAAAATTATAACAACGCCTCTGGACAAGCTTACGGAAAGCACAAAACGCATTGCCCAAGGAGACTTAAACCATAAAATACCTTATTTCAACTACGTAGAACTTGATGAACTGGTGACATCTTACAACTCAATGGCAGAAGCTCTCCAAGATATATACAGCTCTCTTGAAAATCAGGTTTCGGAACGTACAAAACAGCTTAACCAAGCCTATAACGAACTTCAAAACACACAAGCCATGATGGTTCACTCCGAAAAAATGAAATCTCTGGGCGAACTGGTTGCAGGAATTACGCATGAAATTAATAATCCGATTAATTTTATTTATGGAAATCTTATCCACCTCACAAGCTATACAAACGACCTTATTATGCTCATAGACAAGTACGTAGAATACGAAAGTGATTTGCTTGATGAACATAAAAAAGAAATCGAACAAATAAAAGAAGACATAGACCTTGCATTCCTCAAAGATGACCTAGGAGCGCTTATAAACAGCTGCAAAGAAGGCACTGAGCGGACAAAAAACATCATAGCAGACCTCAAAAACTTCTCAAGAATGGAAGAACGGGTCTTAAGCAGTATAAACATCCCAAAAGAAATAGACACAACGCTTAATATACTGCATTCCAAGTATAAAAACCGCATTGAAATTCACAAAGAATACGAAGAGGAACTTCCACTTGTGGAAAGCTATGGAGGCCAGCTGAATCAAGTATTCATGAATATTTTGGACAATGCTTTTTATGCTATTGAAGACAAAGGCGATGTTTTTATCAGACTAAAACATGTTGACGACAATGTTATAATTGAAATTGAAGACAACGGCAAAGGTATGGAACGAAAGATTGCAGAACGCATATTTGACCCGTTCTTTACTACAAAACCCGTAGGAAAAGGGACAGGACTTGGTATGTCAATAAGTTATCGTGTCATAAAAGACCACCAAGGAGACATAAGGATTAAAACGCAAGTCGGAAAAGGCACAAGATTTACAATAACATTGCCTACTCAATTTGTGAAAGAAAAGGAAAGTGTGAATAATGAGCAAGTATAAAATTTTATTGGTAGATGACGAAGAAAACAATTTAATGCTCCTTTACAGAACTCTCAGGGGGAAATATGACATTGTCAAGACAACATCTCCACTCGACGCAATTGAGTTAATGAAAACGCAGCAGTTTCACCTCATTTTATCTGACCATAAAATGCCGGAAATGGACGGTGTGGAACTCTTAAAACACGTATATGACAATTACCCGGACACAGTGAGAATCCTCGTCACAGCATACTCTGACATCTCTATCCTAATCGGTTCAATAAATCTTGCAAAAATATACCGCTACATAAAAAAACCGTTCAACCCTACCGAACTGGAACTTGTTGTTGAATCAGGCCTCGAATATTTTCAACTAAAGCAAGACAATGAACTTTTAATAAACGACCTTAAAGAGCTGTTTTCGGGTACAATCCGGGCTATTATCGAAGCACTCGACGCGAAAGACTCTTATACGCTTGGCAGAAGCAGAAGAGTAACGTATTATTCATTAAAACTTGCAAAAAAGTTGAACCTGTCAGAATCAGAACTCGGTAAAATCGAACTTGCAGGTCTTTTGCACGATATAGGAATGATTGGAGTTTCTGACGATGTGTTGTTCAAAACAGAAAAACTCTCAGATGAGGAGTTTCAAGAAATCAAATTACACGTTGATCATGGCGTAAAAATTCTCGAAGATATCAAACAATTACGCGATGTCATTCAAATAATTAGATACCACCACGAGCACTACGACGGAAACGGCTATCCATACGGAGTTAAGGGTGAAGAAATACCACTGGGTTCACGTATAATTGCGATTGCTGATGCTTACGACGGAATGGTCTCAAATCGTGTATACAGAGAGGCAATGAAGCCTCAAGACGCGTTGCAGGTGCTTGAAAATCTCTCGGGTAAACAATTTGACCCTGCACTAATTGAGATTTTTAAAGAAATTCTCCCCGATATATTAAAAGAAATAGAAGAATACGAACAAGCTGAAAAATCCCGGCAATAAACCTAAATTTTTCTTTCTTTTCGATCTTGTTTGTCCTATAATTTAGTCAAACAAAGAAGTGTATAACTTAAGAAAAGAAAGAGAAAAAAGATGAACGAAGTAAAAAAATTCGAAATCGAAATCGGCGGGAAGCCGGTAGTCATCGAAACAGGGAAGTATGCGAAACAAGCAACTTCATCAGTGACAGTGCGCTGCGGAGACACAATGTTGTTCGTACACTGCACGGTGGCTAAAGAACCAAGAGTCGGAATCGACTTCTTCCCATTATTGATTGATTTTGAAGAAAGAATGTCAGCTATCGGTAAAATTCCGGGCGGCTACACAAAAAGCGAAGGAAGACCTTCTGAAAAAGCAGTTTTAGTTTCAAGATTAATAGACAGACCCATAAGACCTTTATTCCCGAAAGGATACAGAAACGATGTTCAAATCGTATCTCAATTGCTCAGCTCTGATCAAGAAAACCAGCCTGATACATTGTCAATTTTAGCAGCATCAACTGCATTGATGATTTCAGGCGCACCTTTCGAAGGTCCCGTCGGTGCGGTAAGAGTTGGCAGACTTGACGGTCAATTCATAGCTAACCCTACATACAACCAAGCTGAAAAATCTGATATGGATATCGTAATTGCAGGTACATCTGACTCTGTAATCATGGTTGAAGCAGGCTGCAAATTCGTTACGGAAGACGATATTATGGCTGCTGTTGAATTTGCCCAAGTTGAAATCAAAAAACAAGTTGAAGCTCAAATTGCATTCGCAAAAGAATGCGGTGTTGAAAGAGAAGAATTCGTAAACCCTTACGATACTACTGAATTAGACAACATCATCAAAGAAGCTGCTTATGATACAGTTTCTGAGGCTTACCACAACTTCGACAGAGAATACAGAAAAGCTAAACTCGACGAAGCTAAAAAAGCTGTAAAAGCTAAAATCGAAGCGCTTCCGGACGATAATGCTATCAAAGCTATGATGGCAGAAACAGGAATCGACTTTGTTTCAGAACAATTCAAATGCTTAGAAAAGAAAATAATGCGTAAAATGATTACAGAAGAAGGCGTTCGTGCTGACGGAAGAAAATCAGATGAAGTTCGCCCTATCTGGTGCGAAACAGGTGTTATTCCTCGTGCACACGGTTCTGCCGTATTCACAAGAGGACAAACTCAAGCGCTTTCTATCGTAACTCTTGCGGGTCCAGGTATGGCTCAAGAATTCGACGGAGTTGACCCTATCAAATCAAAATCATATATGCACAAATACATCTTCCCTGGCTTCTCAGTCGGCGAAGTTAAACCTCTAAGAGGACCAGGCAGACGTGAAGTTGGTCACGGGAACCTTGCTGAACGTGCTAACGTTCCTGCGTTGCCTTCTCAAGAAGACTTCGGCTACACAATCCGTGTAACATCCGATATTTTAGAATCCAACGGTTCAACATCAATGGCTTCTACTTGCGGCAGCTCAATGGCTCTAATGAACGCAGGTGTTCCTGTTAAATGTATGATTTCAGGTGTTGCAATGGGTCTTATCAAAGAAGGTGAAACTGATACGGTCTTAACTGACATCCAAGGTATCGAAGACTTCCTCGGCGATATGGACTTCAAAGTTACAGGTAACGAAACAGGTATCACAGCGCTTCAAATGGATATGAAAATCAAAGGTATTTCAAATCCTACATTGAAACGTGCTCTTGAACAAGCTAAAGTCGGAAGACTTCACATCATGGACAAAATGAAAGAAGCTATCGCAGCTCCGGGCGAACTTTCACAGTTTGCACCGAGAATTTACACTATGATGATCGACCAAAAAGACATTGGCGCAGTTATCGGACCGGGCGGTAAAAATATCAGAAACATTATCGACTGCTCAGGTGCGGAAATCGATATTCAAGACTCAGGTCTCGTTACAATCACATCTAACGACAAAGACGGCTTGGAAATCGCTAAGAGAATGATTGACGAAACAACATTCAAAGCTGAGCAAGGTATGGTTAAACGCGGTAAAGTTGTTAGAATCATCCCTATCGGCGCTTTCGTTGAATTAGCTCCTGGCAAAGACGGTATGGTTCACATTTCTCAAGTTTGCAACGAGAGAATTGACACTGTTGAAAGCCAATTGAGCGTAGGCGACGAAGTCGTTGTTAAAGTTATCAAAATTGATGACAAAGGCAGAGTAAACCTAACAATCAAAGGCGTTTCCGACGAGGAAAAAGCAAGCGTATAGCAAAAATAAGAGCCTGCCCGCAAACTATTTTCGGGCGGGCTTTTTATAACAAAAAATACCACTTACAGTTTATGAGGATACAAAAAATGAAAAAATCAATCAAAGATTTACAAGACATTAAAGGCAAAACAGCACTCGTCCGTGTTGACATCAACGTTCCATTGGACGCTGAAAAAAACGTAACTGACGATACACGTATCAGAGCTATTGTTCCTACAATCGAATACTTGAAAGAAAAAGGTGCTAAAATCGTTCTTATGGCTCACCTTGGCAGACCAAAAGGCGAAAGAAATCCTGAGTTCACACTCGCACCTGTTGCAGAATATATGTCTAAAGTTTTGGGCGAAGACGTAGTCTTCATCCCTAGCGTTGAAGAAGCTGCTCCATATGTTGAAAAGCTTCAAGACGGTCAAGTTGCAATTCTCGAAAACATCCGTTACTACAAAGCTGAAGACGCTAAAGATGACGATATGACTTTCGCGAACGAACTTGCAAAACTCGGTGATTTCTACGTAAACGACGCTTTCGGCGCTGCACACAGAAACCACACCTCAACAGCAAAATTGGCAAAAGTTCTTAAACCGGCTGTTTCAGGCTTGTTGATGGAAAAAGAATTGAGATGTTTATCAGAAGCGCTTGATAACCCGGCAAGACCTTTCACGGCTGTTGTAGGCGGCGCTAAAGTTTCATCAAAAATCGGCGTTTTAGAAAATCTTATCGACAAAGTTGATAACCTTATCATCGGCGGCGGTATGGCTTATACGTTTATCAAAGCTAACGGCGGCAAAATCGGCAACTCAATCTGCGAAGATGACCAAATGGACACAGCTAAAGCTATCGAGAAAAAAGCGGCAGAAAAAGGCGTTAAACTCGTTATGGCAACAGATGTTCTCGCGGCAGATGATTTCTCAGGAAACGGCACAAACAAAATCACAAAAATCGACGAAATTCCTGACGGATTTGAAGGCGTTGACGCAGGCCCTGATTCTATCAAGGCTTTTGCAGACGTTCTTAAAGCTTCAAAAACAATCTTGATGAACGGACCTGTAGGCGCGTTTGAAAACCCTAAATTTGCAGAAGGAACAAAAGCTGTACTCGAAGCTATTGTTGAAGCTACTAAAAACGGTGCGACTTCTGTTATCGGCGGCGGAGACTCTGTTTCTGCGGCTAAAAAATTCTGCAAAGCTGAAGACTTCACACACGTATCAACAGGCGGCGGCGCAAGCTTAGAGTTTATCGAAGGCAAAGAACTCCCGGGCGTTTCTGCTTTGGATGATAAATAAGAAAAATTCTAATGCATAACAAAAAGCGTTTACTTTTCAGTAAACGCTTTTTTCAATTTTATTTATTGCATAAATTCTAATGCTTGTTGCGCGAGCGCCTTCAATTTCGGAAGTTCTTTTTCATTTGTAAGGTTTTTCTGTCTCAAAGCCCTATCAAATTGATTGGTTTCGGCCAACCCTTTCAAGAATCCTTTTATATCATATCCTTGATAATTCTTGGATATAGATTCTAAAAAGCCCGGGATATCAGCTTTTTCCAGTTGCCCTAAAGTATACAAATCTGTTACTGCCTTTTCATACATATCTGCCCCTACTTTTAGTTTGGCTGTTACATCTGCAAATACGTGAGTATCCACGGCTCCCTCAGTTTTAGGTAACTTTAAATTATCCATATTTTGATAAGATATGTATTTTTCTGTTGTATTATCCGAAGCACTTGACAATGTATTCACTATTTTTGCATTTTGCACATTTGCATACGATACTTGTTTTTCAGCTATATCATCCGAAACACTATGCAATGTATTTAGTAGCTTTGAATTGTCCTCAGAAAAAACATGAGTGTCAGCCGCGCCCTCGGTGAAACTTTTTACCAAGTTTTTCCCTTCTTCTGCCACATTTTTAACTCCTTCCGATGCTTGATTTGGCTTGCCTCGGAAAGCGTAATAAGCCGCAACAAGACCTGCTGCAACAAGTGCGCCGCCAACATAAAGTGCCGAATTCGACTTTTCCGGAGTCTCCGAGGTTTCTGCAGACGTTACCTCTTTTGGTGGATTATTTTTAACTTGCAACGGCTCAATCGCCTGCGAAATTTTAATCTCTGACATTACCTTTTCCTTTTAAAAGCCTATATCAATATAAAAACACAAATACTGATAATATTGATAAAGGATACTATTTTCCCATCCATTCTATTCTATTTAGGAGTATGAGAGCGTCTTGGAGGATTGTAAACTTATTTTTACAATGCTTAATATTTACAATAATCGCTAAATAATAAAAGTGCTAACCAACAATATTCTTAACTCTGGCAATTAAATCAAAGATTTTAACCGGCTTTGTTAAGTAATCAAGACAGCCGATGTTTTTTGCAAGTTCTATATCTCTATCCATGGCACAAGCCGAAACAACCAAAACCTTTATGTTCTTTTTCACTTCCTTTAATACGTCATAGCCGGATTTTTTAGGCATTTGGATGTCCAAAATAAGTAAATCGTAGTCGCTTTGCGCAATTTTATCTAAGGCTTCTTCTCCGTCAAGAGCCTTGTCCACAAAATACCCCTGGCTTGTGAGAACGTCATACATAAGCTTCATGTTCAGTTCATTATCTTCTGCAATAAGAATTTTTGACACTATTTTTTACCTTTTAACGGCAGCTTAATAATAAATTCAGCCCCCTTGCCCTGTTCGCTAACGAGAGTGATATCTCCGTCCATCATTTCAACAAAACGCTTGGTAATTGTAAGCCCCAACCCTGTTGAGCTACCTGTCTTGGTATAGGTATTTTCAAGCTGCACAAATTTATCGAAAATTTTATCTTGTGATGATTTTTCAATTCCGTCACCATTATCTTTTACAGACAAAACGATATGCTTTCCTGATTTTTTAGTCCCAATCTCGATTTTCCCTTTATTCGGAGTAAATTTCACCGCATTACTTAACAAATTATACATAATCTGCTGAAGTTTCTGGAAATCAGCCACAATATGCTCTTCACAGTCGTTTTGAAATACAACTTTTATTTTCTTTTTATCGGCTAAAGGCTTCATTACACTTATAACTTCATTAATAGCCGAGGTAATACAGAACTCAGAGTTGTTCAACGTCATAGCGTTGGACTCAAGCTTGGAAATATCCAAAACTTCGTTTATCATGCCAAGCAAGTGAACACCTGACGTGTAAATGTCATTTATATACTCTGACTGCTTTTCATTCAGTTCGCCGAAAATCTTTGAAGATAGCACCTCAGAAAACCCAATAATAGCGTTCAGCGGTGTTCGAAGCTCATGAGAAATATTAGCAATAAATTCATTTTTTACCTTATCTGCCTCGAGAATTTTTTGGTTTTGTTCTTTTATGGTCTTAACAGCTTGCGTTTTTTCAACAATGCTGGACTGCAGAGCGCGCAATTGAATTTTAAATACATTAGACAGTTCAGAATCTTTTATGGCATATGAAGAAATACTCGCCAGCGTGCTTAAAATGTGCATTTTTTCGACTGAGATAGTTTTTGTTTTGTCGGCAACACAAATAAATCCAAAAACCGTGTCTCTTATTTTTAAAGGTATAGCGGCTAAAGATTTTACAGACTTATCTGCAAAATTAATTTCAGACGGCGATAACTCAACTTCAGAAGATGTTTCAAGCTCTTCAAACACATCTCTCGATAATGTAAAGTTAGAGAAATGCTTATCATTTTCAGGATATTTTAAGTACGCATTCTCCTCTGAAAGGTAGTAAATAGCTGCGTAGTTAAGATTTAAGACATTTTTTATTTCCTCGATGATATTTTTCATGTTCAAATCAACATCGTTCGAGGAATCCAAAAGCTTAGGAATATCTTTTAAAATCTGTTTTATATTGATGTCATTCATAGCAGAATTATAGCCGTTTTTGAGCATTAAGGCAACTATTTGACAATAAAAGAGCGTCCTTTGAAAGGACGCTCTTTAAACTATTATGCAATATTACACAGCACCTTTAACAATTTGTGCAAAACTGTCGGCCTGCAAGCTTGCGCCGCCAACCAAAGCTCCGTCAATGTCAGATTTTGACATTTGCTCAACGATTGAGTCAGGTTTTACGCTTCCGCCGTAAAGAATTCTGATTGCATCAGCAGCTTCCGCACCGGATACAGATTTTACAACGTTTCTAATCATAGCAATAACTCTGTTTGCTTCGTCAGAATCACAAGTTTTACCTGTTCCGATAGCCCAGATTGGCTCATACGCAATAACTGATTTAGTAACGTCAGCCGCGGAAATACCGTCAAGAGCAGCTCTGATTTGAGTTTCGATATGGCTGTCTGTAACGCCTGCTTCTCTTTGCTCAAGAGTTTCACCGCAGCAGATGATAGGAATCAAGCCGTTTGCAAGGATTGCTTTAGCTTTTTTATTAATCATTTCGTCTGTTTCACCAAAATACTGTCTTCTTTCAGAGTGTCCGATAATAATATATTCAGCACCTGCGTCTTTAGCCATTTCAGTTGAAACTTCACCGGTAAAAGCACCTTGCGTTTCATAGTAGCAGTTTTGAGCCGCAAGTTTAACTTTGCCGCAACCGCAATCATCCATTGCTTTTTTAACAACATACATTGATGTAAAAACAGGAGCAACAACAACTTCAGGAAGTTCTGCCTTATCAATTGATTTCAACTCAGCCATCAAAGCGTTTACTAATTCAACTGATTGAGCCTGCAAGTTATGCATTTTCCAGTTGCCTGCAATAATTGGTTTTCTAGACATAATTTATACCCTCTAATTCGTGTTTACCACTAAATACTAGTCCAAACACCCTTGATTTTCAAGCCTCAAAGCTGAAAGAATTTGTATACAAATCTTAAGAAAGATGTTATATTACTTTATGTAAACTTTTAGTCACAAGATTAAAGTTAAGCATAAATGTGTCCGATACATAAAAAATGAATCTGCATCGGGGTTAGTATGAATTATCTGGAAAATATTAAAGATAAGTTTTTAAATGACAGCATTGAAAAAATTTTGCTGGCGGAAAATGCAAATGAAAAACATACTATTTTATTGGTTGACGATGAAGAAAACAATTTGCAGCTTCTAAAACGTACGCTTCGCGGCAAATATGTGATTTTGACTGCAACGGACGGAAAAGAGGCCTTAAATGTCGTAAGCGAACGCGGTGACGAAATTGCACTTATAGTAAGCGACCAACGCATGCCTGAAATGCAGGGAACCGAGTTTTTAAAGGAAATCTCAAAAACTCATCCTGACATAGTAAAAATCCTCCTGACCGGTCAGTCTGACACCAATATTATGGTTGATTCAATAAACGAATGTCAGATTTATCAATATATTCTAAAACCTTTTGACCCTATTGATTTAACAGAAACAATCAAAAATGGCTTGAGCAAATATGACCTTTATAACAATAAAACCTCTATGATGAAGGATTTAAAAGAGCTCTTTTATAAAACCATCAAATCAATTTCATCTGCACTTGACGCAAAAGACCCATATACTCATGGGCATTCAATGCGTGTAACTCTTTATTCTTTAATTCTGGCAAAAGAGCTTGGCTTAAATGACGAAACACTTGAAGAAATTGAGACAGCAGGACTTTTACATGACATAGGCAAAGTCGGCATTCCTCAGCGCATACTATGCAAGCCCGGCAAGCTTACAGATGAAGAATACGAAATCATGAAATCACACCCTGAACAAGGCGAAAAAATCGTTAAAAAAATCAAGCAATTAAGTATAATTTCTAACTGGCTGAAAACTCATCATGAAAGATGGGACGGTCTGGGCTATCCTTCCGGTTTAAAGGGAGAAGAAATCCCAATTTCAGCAAGAATTATTGCTCTTGCAGACACTTATGACGCAATGACCTCAACGCGCTCGTACCGCAAGGCTCTTGAGCATTCTGTCGCAATTGAAGAAATCAATAAATGCGCCGGAACGCAATTTGACCCATCTTTGGCAGACTTGTTTATCAAAAATGGAGACAAAATCCAAGCCGCGAAAGAAAATCCTGAAAAATATTACGAAAAATACAGCTACTTACAAAACTCATTGAATGTGCTGGATTCAGAACAAACTATTAAGTGTACTTAAAAACATTTTAAGAAATGTAAATATCAATTTTAAGCTTAAAACCGTTGCAGGACAAGCCTTTTGTTTTTAATGCGCAAAAATCACATTTATTTTACTAAAGTTTCTTTTGTTTTTGCCGAAATTATAATTAAAACACATGTAAAAGAAAGTGTGGGTACTATGAGCATTAATGATTTAAACAACATCAACAACGCACGACAAGTTCATCACTATATTCAGGTGAATACCCCGCAAACCGACAAAAAAATGGATCAAGAGTCAAATTTATTTGACACTGCGCCTCACTATGATCAAAACTACAACCAAGGTTACAGCTTATTTCCGGGAACAAATGAATATGATGATGAAGAGACAGCAAAACAAAAAGAAGGAATGAATTTCTTTCTCTAATCACTAAAATGTTAATAAAAACGGACTGTAAATACAGTCCGTTTTTTGTTATATATCTTCTTTTTCGATGTTTCCGTTTTCATCAGGATGGATAAATTCCTCCTCTTTGTACGGTTTCATTTGCTTTTCTTCGACAACTTCATTGCTGTCCATATTTATAATTTGGAAGCCGAATTTTGCTCTAAACAAGTGTCTGACAGTTTCTGACTGAATTTCATACATCATTTTATTGAATAAGTCGTATGCCTCACGCTTGTACTCAATCAGAGGGTCTTTCTGCCCGTACGCACGAAGCCCTATGCCGTCTCTAAGCATATCGATGTTGTGCAGGTGGTCAATCCATTTGTTGTCAACCACGCGAAGCAGGATATCGCGCTCAAGCCCGCGCATAATATTCTCAGACGAGAACGAGTGCTGAATTACAGGGTTTTCCTCATACTGTGAAATTATGTCATTGTAGAAGAAAATTGTGTCTTCTTCGTGTTTTTTATAAGCATTAATTGCCAAATTTTTCAACTTTTCTGCAAGCAAATCATATTTTAACCCTTGAACATCTTTAATATCAAAATTACTCAATTGAGGCATAAGTGAATGAACTTCACGAACAAGCCCTTGAATATCCTCAAAAATATACTCTTCAGGGTTCATTTCAGGAGAAATGTAACTACTGATAACACGCGCAGACTCACGCTCAATCATAAACTCTATATCTTCACGCAAATCACCGCCATACAAGACTTTTCTTCTTTGTGCATAGAATTTTTCACGCTGCATATTCATAACATCATCGTATTCGAGGACATTTTTTCTTATGTCAAAGTGATAAACCTCAACTTTACGCTGTGCTGATTCGATTTGACGCGTAATGATGTTGTGCTCGATAGCCATATCATCTTCAACGTTCAGAGCGTTCATAATATTAATAACTTTCTCTCCGCCGAAAATTCTCATCAAATTATCCTCAAGCGACAAGAAAAATCTTGTAGAACCAGGGTCACCTTGACGTGCCGCACGACCTCTAAGCTGGTTATCTATGCGTCGGGATTCGTGACGCTCTGTACCTATTACGTGCAAGCCCCCCGCCGTTATGACGCGTTTATGGTCTTCTTCACAGCTTTTACGAGCCTTTTCAAGCGTGTATTCTTTTACTGTTTCATAGTTTGCACTACCAGACGTCACACCTTTATTCTCGAGTTCTTCTTTTGCAAGGTATTCAGGGTTACCACCGAGCAGAATATCGGTTCCGCGACCTGCCATGTTAGTTGCAATCGTAACCGAGCCGTATCGTCCCGCCTGCGCAATGATATATGCCTCACGCTCGTGGTGTTTTGCATTCAAAACATTATGCTTGATTCCACGCTGCTTCAAAAGGTTAGCCAAGTATTCCGAGCGGTCAATACTGATTGTGCCGACAAGAACAGGACGTCCAATTTTATTCATTTCAGCAATTTCATCCACAACCGCCTTGTATTTCTGCGCTTCGCCCTTATAAATTACATCCGGCATGTCTATTCTGATATCATTTTTGTTAGTAGGAATGGAAGTAACTTCAAGACCGTAAATTTTACCGAATTCAGCTTCCTCAGTCATTGCAGTACCTGTCATACCCGACAATTTCGGATACAATCTGAATAAGTTTTGGAAAGTAATACTTGCAAGAGTTTGTGTCTCATCCTGAATCTTTACACCTTCTTTTGCCTCAACAGCCTGATGAAGACCGTCAGACCAGCGTCTTCCGTCCATCAAACGCCCCGTAAATTCGTCTACTATAACGACTTCGCCATTTTTAATTACATAATCAGTATCAAGTTTGAATAATTCTTTAGCTTTTAAAGCTTGAAGCAAGTGGTGAGCATACTGTGTCGAGATATCGAACAAATCCTTAACACCTATTAACTCTTGAGCTCTGTCAATCCCCTCTTCTGAAAGAATTACGTTCTTATTTTTCTCATCAACCTCGTAATCTGTGTCTTTCACAAGCTGCGGTGCAATTTGAGACATCATTTTGTAAGTTTCGGCAGACTTATCGAGACGTCCCGAGATAATCAAAGGAGTTCTTGCTTCGTCAATTAAAATTGAGTCAACTTCATCGATAATCGCATAATTAACAGGTCTTTGAACAAGCTGATCAAGGCTTCCAGCCATGTTGTCACGAAGGTAATCAAAACCAAACTCGTTATTTGTACCATATGTGATATCGCAGGCATATGCGGCTTTTTTCTGCTCAAAATCGTTACTGTCTCTATCTGCAAGCACTACACCGACTGTTAGCCCCAAAAACTTATAAATTTGTCCCATCCACTCGCTGTCACGTTTTGCGAGGTAGTCATTTACCGTAATTACGTGCACGCCTTTACCTGTCAATGCGTTCAAATACGCCGGAAGCGTTGCCACAAGAGTTTTACCCTCACCTGTTCTCATCTCGGCAATATGTGCCTCATGCAGGAAAACACCGCCTATAAGCTGAACGTCAAAGTGACGCATATTGAGGACACGTTTACCAGCTTCACGCACAGTTGCAAAAGCTTCAGGCAGAATCTTGTCCAGTGCTTCTTTTTCGAGTTTTCTATCTTCCGCAATATTTGTTGAAGTCGGGCGTTCCGCCAGTATCGCCTTAAATTCATCTGTTTTTGCACGCAGCTGCTCATCTGTAAGCACCGCGAATTCAGGTTCCAAAGCATTAATGTGCTCAACCGTCGGCAAAACTTTTTTTACCTTACGTTCATTCGGGTCTCCCAATAATTTCAACAATAAACTCAACATTATATAAAATCCTCGTCCCTAATTAAATTCTTTGCAATTATTTTAACATAAAAAACAAAAAAATAACCCCGCCATCTAAACAGCGGGATTATTTTTTAAGGTTTTTATAATTAAAGAGTTTCTTTAACAATAATATCAAGGTCGTCTGTTAAAACAATCGGAATTTCTTGTCCCGCTTTAACTCTATAATTGCAGCCTGGTGTTACCGTCCCAACAATCAAACCAACACCTGCGCCGATAGGAAGTCCGATAGCCAAACAAGCAATACCTACAGCACCTGATGCAGCACCGATGGCTGCTCCGACACCTGCGCCTACACCAAGCATACCAGCTGTCCACTCAGACATTTTCGCGAAAACGTTCCAGCCTGAACGTTTTAAAACGCCGTTTTTCTTGTTAACGCTTGCTGAAATTGTTCCTGTCTGACCGTTAGGAAGAACCAAATCGCCCATTGTAATCATTACTTTAGCGTTTCTGTTCCAAGATTTTCTTGCTTCAAGCTTTTGAACAGTCCCAATAATTTGAGTCCCGGCAGGAAGAAGCAATCTGCCTTCTTCTGTAATAACATTTTTCTTTAATACAAAATTAACTTTGTCGCCTTCTTTTAAACCTTTTGTAGTGAAATCCTGCGCAAATGCAATGTTCACTACGTTACCCGAAACAAGTGTAGCCTTGTTGTCAAAAATACGAACAGTGTTAACTTGTGATTTACCTTTAATATGTTCAATTTTAGGCTGATTTGCAACTTTTGCCTGATCTGCCGCAAGGTTTATTTCCGCGAAAGCAGAAGCATTCATAGAAAACAATGAAGCCAACAATAATGTTGATAATACTTTTTTCATACTTAATTCCTTCTTTTCCTTTATGAGTTGATTATATCATCAGTTGTTTTCAGACGCAACAACGCCCCACATGTCGTATTCATCAGCATCTGTAATTTTCACATCCACGATATCCCCGGGCATAAGCGGTTCTTCGGCATTTATATAAATCACACCGTCTATTTCAGGCGCATCTCGATATGTACGCCCGACAATAAGTCCGTCATCAGTAATTGTCTCTATAATGCACGGCACAAATTTATTTATAAAGGATTGATTAATTTCTTTAGAAATTTTTTGCTGAATAAGCATAATTTCTTTTTTTCTTTCATGCTTTATCTTCTCAGGAACTTGTTCATCCAAATCATATGAGTATGTATTTTTTTCACGCGAATATTCAAATACGCCAAGCCTGTCAAAACGAACCCTGTCGATAAATTCTTTCAAATGATTAAAATGTTCTTCTTTTTCGCCCGGGTAACCAACAATAAAGGTGGTTCTAATTGCAACACCTTCAATATTGTCGCGAATTTTTTTGATTAACTTTTCATAACTCACACCCGGACGTCTCATTGCACTCAAAATATCAGGATGAGAGTGCTGAAGCGGAATATCTATATATTTTACGATTTTTTTAGAATTTTTAAATATATCAATCAACTCATCATCAAACATCGAAGGATACGCATACATAACCCTTATCCACTGCAATTCTTCAACTTTATCAAGCTCTTTCAATAATCTTGCCAAAGAGGGCTTGTCATAAATATCTATACCGTAACTTGTTGTATCCTGCGCAACCAAAACAATCTCAGACACGCCTTTTTCCGCAAGCTTTCCAGCCTCTTCAACAATATTTTCAATAGTCCTTGAGCGGTAAGCCCCTCTCAACTGCGGAATAATGCAATATCCGCATTGATAATTGCAGCCGTCGGCAATTTTAATGTAAGAGCTGGCACCGACAGTGATTTGTTGGCGTTCAATCATTTCAGGATAGATATATTCGGGCTTTTCTGAAATTTCGTAAATAAATTCCCCATCCTCGTCATTTGCCGCAACCTTTTTCACGACATCTACTATTTTCCCAATATCGGAAGTCCCTACCATTGCTACCGCCTCGGGAATCGCGTCATGTATTTCCATTTTGTGACGCTGAGGCAAGCAGCCGGTTACAACAACCTTCTTGCCTTCATCAACCATTTGTAAAATCGACTGTACACTCTCAGACTCTGCATCGTGGATAAACGAGCACGTATTTACGATAACTATATCACCCTCATTTTCATCAAGAGTAATCTCAAAACCCGCCTTGGCAAGCATTCCAAGCATTAGTTCACTGTCTACGAGATTTTTGGCACAACCGTGGTTGATTAACGCAACTTTTTTCATTTATTTTTCCTTAAAATTGTAAATTGTGGCTCTCCTACTATTTTATACGTAACATGATAATTTTTAAATATCCATACGCATAAATTTTGCGCATAATCAATACACATCGTGGATTTTCCGTACTGAGAAGTATCTCTGTCATTTATGACAAAGTACTCGGGCATATTCTTTGAATAATTATCTATAATAGCCTCTTCCCCGAATGCCTCCACGTACATCGGAACCAAATTATTATAAAAAGAGTCTGTTTTCCGCCCTGTCAGGTAGTTTATAAATTGCCCTTCGGGTAAAATCACAATCTTATCATCCTTGTCGGTAGTTTCAAGAATCTTTTTTATCAGAAGTTTTGACGATTGCTCTCCGCTTGCCGCCGGGATATCCCCCTTCTCGGTACCGATACGATATTTCAAAGAAAAAGCTTTATTGATTTCATATGACACGGCAGGAAGTGCAATAATCAAAACCCAAACGGCAAAAATCGTTTTTAAATTTGATTCGTCTTTTATGTAATAGTTTTTGAGCAAAATCATCAGCGCCGTCAACAAGAAAGGCACATAATAAATCCCGTAAATACTTACTGCAAGATACATCAAGGATTTGAAAGAAATCAAAAGCGCTGAACAAACAAAAATAAATTCAGGCGGATTTTTATACACCGATTTGAACTTAATTAACAGCAGCAGAAGCACCAGTGCAGGCAAAAACGTCACACGATAACTCATTTGCAGATGTGCAGAGACACTCAAAAACAAAAAGAATAAACCGGCACCAATTAGGGCTGACACAAACTTATTCGGAATTTTTTTGAGTAATTTCAAGACAAACCAACTGGCAAAAGCCAAAATAATGCCGCAAATTGTGTGCACAACATTTTGGAATACATAATTACCGTTAAAATAAATCCCCGTTGATTTGTAAAAATAAATCAGGCTCGGCGCCTGTGCAATACGCTTAAAAAGTTCATAATTATATATTATATCCCGAAAGCTTAACCCAAGAACAACTAAATTAGAAAATGACAGAACAGGTACAATCAACGCACAAACAACCGCAATATAAACCTCACGGAAAGATATTTTCTTCACAAAAAAAGCAATGTACGGAAAAATTAGCAAGTACGGCAGAAAATCATATTTAAATGCAACCGAAGCCCCTGCAAATATTAAGCTTATATAGAAATTTTTGATATTCCCAATTTTTGTGTAGCGGGCAAGGAAAATTAATGACAGGCAAACCGCAATCATACCATATACAACCGCCGACGAATAAGGCATTACGTAGTTGAAAATAAGCCCTTTGTAAATACCGATAAATGCAGAATAAAGTGCAATAAAAAAGGAAAATTTTCTCTCTAAAAACTGCCTGCTTAAAGCATAAATGCAAAATATCAGCAGAGCCGCTGCGGCATTTCCAAAAATATAAAGCGTTGCGACACGGCTTCCGAAGATTTTAAACAAAATCGCGTTCATTTGATAAGCCAAAGGTCCGTAAATATTAAAAATATCCTTATAAAGAACCTCTCCATTCATTACCTGCTCAGAAATGAAGTACTCACGTCCTATATCAATAATTATATGTCCCTGCTTGCCCCAAAAGAGCGCTAAGCCTGTAAAAACAAACAGAGCAAGAATTGCAAGCGTTATCCAATCTTTTTTTTCAATCTTAAGCATATGACCAGTTTAGGCTGGAGACGGAAAATAATCAAGAAGCATTGTCAACCTTTTTTCGAGGCAAAGAATTAGAGCCGAAGGATTTACCAATAGAAAAATAGCGCAAAGCCGGATAGATCCTGAAACAAGTTCAGGATGACGCGTGGGTGAATAGCAGTAAAGCAGGTCGGGCAATGCCAACAGCGCCGGTCTGAAAAAATCATCAGATACAGCACCAAGCTAGACTTCTACATTCTCCATCATTGAAATCAATGATGAAATCGTCGTCTCCATAGACACACTATCGGCAACTCTTTGCTGCAAAAAGCCGTTTATCTGAGGCATCATCTCAATTGCGATATCCAAACGAGGGTTAGAGCCATGCTGGTACATACCGACGTCAATCAAATCTTTGTTGTCGCGATACATAGCAAGAAGTTTACGCATTTTACTCGCAGCTTCTTTATGCTCAGGGGTTGCAATCTCCGACATCAACCTCGAGATACTTCCCAAAACATCAATCGCAGGATAATGGTTCATCTCGGCAACTTTTCTGGATAAAAATATGTGTCCGTCAACAATACCGCGAACCGTGTCAACAACAGGGTCGTTGATGTCGTCGCCTTCCATTAAAACCGTATAAAGCGCGGTTATAGAACCTCTTTCAGAGTTGCCCGTTCTTTCCAGCACCTTTTGCAGCCAAGAAAAAATTGAAGGCGGATAACCTTTCATAGTAGGCGGCTCCCCGATAGACAGACCGACTTCACGACCTGCCATTGCACATCTGGTAACCGTATCTGTCATAAGAAAAACTTTTTTGCCTTGATCTCTAAAATATTCGCAAACTGCCGTCGCAGTCTGAAGACACTTCATACGAATCAGAGGCGGTTGGTCGCCTGTGGAACAGACAAGTACGGATTTCCTCATCCCCTCTTCACCAAGAGAATTCTCAATAAATTCCTTAACTTCCCGCCCCCGCTCTCCGATTAGAGCAACAACGTTTACATCAGCGTCAGAGTTCCGCGCAATCATCCCAAGCATAGTACTTTTTCCGACTCCCGAGCCTGCGAACAAGCCCATGCGCTGCCCGCCGCCAAGCGTCAAACAAGAATCAATCGCGCGTACACCCGTTGAAAACATCTGCGTAATAATCGGACGTTCAAACGCATCAGGAGGAGGGCCGTCAATAGAACGCCATGTAGCCCCGGAAACATCTAATGGGCGCCCATCAATAGGCTCGCCGAGCGGATTTATTAATCTGCCGAGCAAAAAGTCCCCGACAGGAATTGTAATCGGACGGTTTGTTGTTGAAACAAGACTTCCCTGCCCTATTCCGGCGCCATCATACAAAAGCAGAAGCTGCGCCGCATCGCCTTTAAAAGCTACGACTTCTGCTGCTTTTTTTTCGCCTTGATAATCTTCAATAAAACACAAATCTCCGATTTTAAGTCCGGGAAGCTTAACTTCAACCGTCAGACCTAAAAGCTTTGAAACACTGCCCTTATACTGATACAAAGGCGTATTGTGCGTAATATCATACGCACGTTGTTTCATATATTCAATAGATTTTTGTGTTGATTGTTCAAGCATTTAAAATTTATCCGAAATTGTACTCTGACATATAAGACTCGCCGATTGTATCGACCGCCTCAACCTTGATATCCGTAATCAATTCGCTGTATGAAATAACAACGATTGTCGGGATATGGCGCTCAAGCAATTGATAAAGCGGAAGACGGATTCTCGGCGAACAAAGAATTACAGGCGAACGACCGATATTTTGATGAACACGAACCATTGTAGTCGCCGCTAATTCAATAAGTTCCTGAACCTGCAATGGATTTAACAAGAACATTGTACCAAGTTCCGTTCTCTGACAACTGTCATCAAGTGTTTTTTCCCATTCACTAGAAAGCGTAAGCGCATACAGAACCTTATCCTGCGTTGAATGAGTAAGACAGATTTGACGTCCGAGAGCTGCGCGCAGACGCTCAGAGAGAATATCCGGCTCTTTTGAAAATCTTGCATAATCGCAAAGCCGTTCAAAAATAAATATAACATCCTTAATCGAAACACGCTCACGGATGAGATTTACAAATATTTTTCTCAAATCGCTGGTCGAAATAATCGTCGGAACCAAGTCATTGACAAGCGTAGGGTCTTGAGACTTAACAAGCTCCATAAGTTTCAGAACATCCGTTTTTGTCATAACTTCATCAACATATTTTCTTACGCTGTCTTGAAGGTGGTTAACAACAACGTCTGTCGGGTCAATTGCCGTAATATTATCATCAGGACCGATACTATCTTTCGAAATCCAGTACGCCTGAGTCTGATATGTAGGGTCAAGTCCGATAATTGCGTCATTAGGAACAGACTTGTTCATTGCGTCCCATTGATCGGCAAGCACCATAACTTTGCCCGGATATACAAAACCTGCAGCAACACGGTTATTACGTATCTGAATAGAGTACTCGTTAGCGTCCAGAGCGCTTGAGTCCATAATTCTTATGTTTGGAATAATAAAGCCGAGTTCATCAGTGACACGCTGTCTTAGAGCCGCAATTTTAGCCAAAAGCTGACCGTCCTGCTCAGGATCGGCAATACTTAACAAGCCCGTTCCGACCTGCAATGCCAGTACATCAACACCCAAGCGTTCATACATACGGTTAGGGTTAACCAAATCCTGCATATTTTGTTTAACAGCGTCTAATTGCCCTAATTGAGCCGCCACATCCTGATTTACCTGAGACGTAAACCATGCAATACCGATTACAATAATAAATATAATAAACGGCCAAGCGGGAAGCCCTGTAATAGGGCAACTAACTATAATTAAACCGAAAAACAAGCAAGCAAGCAGCAAACTCTTAGGCTTACTCATTACCTGAACAACCAGGTCAGAGCCCAGTGAAGAGCCTTGCGCAGACGAACGAGTCATGATAATACCTGCCGAAATCGCCATCAAAAGCGAAGGCAATTGGGCAGACAAGCCGTCACCTACCGTCAATGTTGTATAGTGAGACACCGCGTCAGCCGCAGGCATACCATCCATAAGCATACCGACAGCCAAACCGCCTACAATGTTGATTACAACAATTATAATACCTGCGATTGTATCACCTTTTACGAATTTCATCGCACCATCCATAGAACCGTACAAGCTGGATTCTCTTTGGAGATCTTCACGCTTTCTTACCGCGTCTTCAGGTGAAATCAAGCCTGCGTTAAAATCGGCGTCAATCGTCATCTGCTTACCCGGCATTGCGTCTAAGGCGAATCTTGCAGCAACTTCCGCAATACGTTCGGCACCCTTTGTTACAACCATAAACTGTACAATCGTGATAATCGCGAATATTACAAACCCAACAATCAGGTTTCCACCCGTGACAAACGTTCCGAACGCGTGAATTACTTCACCCGCGTCCCCTTTCGCCAAAATCAGACGTGTCGAGGCTATAGACAAAACCAGCCGAAACATCGTACCGATAAGGATAATTGATGGGAATGCCGCCAATTCCAACGGTTTTTGCACATATAACGATATCATCAGCAGGGTTATACCAATCGCGATATTCAAGCAGATTGAAAAGTTGATAATCCAAGTCGGCATTTCGATAATGAGGATTAAAACCAGCCCCAAAACGAACAACGCCAGAACAAATTCACTTAATACACTGTTACTTCCACCTTGCGGCATTGCCATCGTTAAATACCTTTAAACGCTTCCCTTAAAACCCCAAGCTGTGTTTTAAAACTCGCATCTGTTACACCGTTTGACGTTTCTACTATCACCGAGCCGTTGTCTATATTTTCATCGCCCGTTACTGACATTTTAACCTCAACTTGAGCCATAGACAAAATTTGAGGCATAGACATTTTTACGAATTCAACGTCCTCAGGTGCGACCTTGAGCGTAACACGCCCCTCTGATTTCCCTGAATCCTTCAAAATATCAGCAATTATATTGAGCAAAATATCTTTATCCTGCTCCACTTCCTTTTTAATGATTGTCCGCGCAATATCAAGCGCAATATCAAGTACATCCTTGGACATGGTATCCGCAACCTTGTTTTTATAATTGTAAAATTCCTTCAACTCTTCGCGAAGCTCGGCAATATCAACCCCTGCCTGCTCCAGTCCCTGATTATAGCCCTCTTTGACAGCCTCTTCTTTCAATGAAACAGCCTCTGATTGCGCACGCGAAACAAGATTTCTGTCATCAATCCTGCGATAACCTCGACGTCTGTCGCCCCGTCGTCTTTCATCTCTCTGAAGAAAATCAAAATTATCCACGTCAAAAATTTCGACAGGCTGAACTTCAGGCTCTTCCTTTTTCGGAGTCTGAACAATTTGTTCTTCAATTTTTGGCTCTTGCTCGGTCTGAACAAGCTTTTTTCGTCTTATTATCATAATAATTTATTTTTTACTAAGAACTTTTTCCTCCAAATGCTGGCAGACGATATCAGCAATTCTTGGCGTCAACTTAGGAGCACTGCCTTTTTCAGGAAGTACAAAATCTTTTATAAACGGTCTTTCTCTTGAAATCACGCGAGAAACACGCTTCGGATCCGCAGATTTTACAATCTTGCCGACTTTTTTTACAACATTAGGCATAGACATCTTCGTCGGTGCAGGCATATTCATTTTTATCTCTTCAAGATATTTTGAAACAATGGATTGGTCAAGTTTATGCTCCAAATCATCCATTTTGATATACTCGACTAAAATACTTGCGTCGTCGGGGCTAAATTTTTGCAAAATAGTCTGAACCTTGTCCTGCGGCATTGTACGAAGCACCATAGCAAATGAAACCAACTTCAAAAGCTTGGTATCACTGGTACCGGCACCCGGCTGCTGCTTGGACATCTCATCAAGATTGGACATTTTAGCCGCATTCTGAGCCTGCTCCGAAGACAGCGCACCTCTTTTTTGCAGTTCCTCAAGCGCCTTATAGTAAGTTTTCTGAACCTGAGCTTCAACAATCTGAATAACCTCAGGCTGAGACATATTTTGCTTTACGCACTGTTTTGCAATTTCGAAGACAGTAAATGCAATCTGCTGCAAAATTTTGTCGCGGTATTGGCGGGGAATCTTACCATGAATAAGGTCAATAGACTTGTGGAAAGTCCACTCGCCGATAAACTGAGTGATAGTATATGCACTTTCTGCCGTATATTGATATTCCGTGTCATTATAAAGAGCCTCTCCCGACATGTTGCAAAAATTAAGCACAAGGCTGACAATGTAATCCTTATCCGATTTCGAAACATCTTCAGGAATGACAGATGACGCCTGCTGCGCTAAGTTTTTGGCAAATTCTTTATATTCGAAATCCGCTATCGGCACCTATACACTCCCCGTATATTTTAAGCTTTTTCTATCCAGCTCTTCATTTTTTCGACCATTTCGTCATCATCAACATTTTCCGCCTCTGCCGCCAACTCACCCAACGCCTCAGTAATCGGAGCCCCTTGAGGCATCGACACCGGCTGAGGCTGAGGAACCTGAGCTATTTGCTGAGGCATTTGCTGGTATTCAAGCAAACCCTGTGCAAGCTGCGACTGTTTTTCTATCAATTCTGCCGCCTTGAGGTTCACATCACGTAATTGACGCTCCTGGTCTGCTGACTTGGTACGCAAATCTTCCAGCTCTTGAACCTGTCTATCCTGAGCTGACTTAACTCTTTTTTGAATGTACGACAACCCGCCCGCAAGACCGATTACAATTAAAACAATGGCAATCCACCAAGGATTTCCTGTCTCATCAGGTCTGGGAAGCGTTACAGGTCTGTCACTGGCAAGAAGAGGATCAACAGAGTCAGAAAAAGCAATAGAGACATTTTCCGCGTTAACTTTAGGGCTGGCCGCCTTTGCGATAAGCTCTTTCAACTCTTCAAGCGTTACATTCTCAGGAACAGCAGCCTGTTCAAGCGTTACAGCGATTGAAATCTCTTCAATTACACCGGCTGTCATATATTCGTTAACCTGAGTTTTCGTTACGCCGAATTGAGTCTCTTTTGCAGTTCGCGAGTAGCTTCTGTCTTGTGCCGAGTTAGCATTTGCCCCCGGCAAGCCGTTCGGCAGATATACGCTTACTGCGTTGATAGATTTATTTGTATCTCTCGTCTGATCGCCCAAACCTTCTGAGAAAGTCTGTTCGCTTACAGATGTTTTTAATTCAGGGTCATAAATTATACTGGATTTTTCAACAGGCGCCTGACGCAAGAACGTGCTGACAGTCGCAACATAATTGTTCTTACCGACCAATCTATCAAGCTGGGTTCTAACCTTGCCTTCCATATAACGGTCATTTTCTTCAAGCTTTGCGAGCATGTCGTCTGACGCGCTGATAATACTCGAATAAACTTTTCCGTTTGTATCGGAAACTGTGATATTTTTAGCCTCCAAGCCTGTCACCGAGCCCAAAAGCAAGTTCGTAATCGCCTTAACTTTTGATTGATCCAAGCTGTCGCCGCTCGGCAGGGTCACCTGAACAGTTGCAGTGATTGGTTTTTGCTGAGACGTGAACATTGTCTGTTCCGGTATCGAAACAAAAACAGAAGCGTTTTCTATCGGAGGAATTTTCCGGATAAGCCTTGCCAATTCACCGTTTACAGCACGAGCAAGACGAATTCTTTTATCTTCTTTAGTTGAAGTGAAGTCACCTTTGTCAAAAATTTCAAGACCGATATTTTGGTCCATCAAACCGCTCTTAACAATCGCCAAAAGCGCCCTGTCACGCTCTCCAAGAGTGTAATTTTCAAGGAAAACTGTTGATTTAGAACCATTTTCCGCACGCCCCGCCGTGATACCCTCACGCGCAAGCAGTGCCTGAATTTCAATAGCTTTTCCGAGGTTATCTGTCGTAAGAAGGTTCAAAGTACCCTTCTGTACCTTCTCTAACTTCGCTCGGGATAACTCTTTCGCGTCTTTTTTATTGGAAGAAACAACAACTCCAAAAAGCAGTATAATAAGCACCAATCCTACGATTAGCCCTATCTGAACTCTTCTGTCTTTAATAAGTTGTTGAAAATTCATCTGAATTACAAACTCTCCCGATACAAATTATACTACATTATCTCTGAAAAGTTAACACTATACCTGAATTTGCATAATTTTATCATACGTTTGGATGACCTTTGTAGTAATACCGGTCGCAACGTTAATCCCCAACTCGGCTTTCGCCATTGCAGTCATTACATCGTGGATATCTACGTTCGTGTTACCCATCGCAACATCTTTCATCAAACTGTCAGGTGCCTCCATTTCGGTGTTAAGATTTTCAACAAGCCCTGTAAATACGGCCTTAAAATCCTGCGTTTCAGGCTTTTCCACCTGCTGCAAGCGCATTGTATCAATCCCCGAGTTCATATCGAGTTTTGACGGCTCTATTCTTTGAAATAAATTTACACCCGGAACTAACTGATGTTGAAACATTTTGACCTTCCTTCTTTATGCCTATAAGTAATTGGCAAGTATATTTTTTACGTAATTTTGAGTTTCCTTGTACGGAGGAACACCGCTGTATTTGTCGACAGCACCTGAGCCGGCATTATAAGCTGCAAGCGCAAGAACCGTGTTGCCGTTGTATTTGCGAAGCAGGTTACTCAGATATTTTACCCCGCCTTCGATATTTTGAACGGGGTTGTAAGCGTCTTTAACTCCAAGTCCGCGTGCTGTTGCAGGCATTAGCTGCATTAAGCCCATCGCGCCGCAGTGCGAAGTCGCTTTTGGATTAAACCCTGATTCCTGCTTGATAACTGCATTCACCAAACGTTCATCAACTTCATATTTCTTAGCAACCTGTGAAACTATGTTTTGAATTTGAGATTTCGAGACCGCACCGCTGAAATTCGCAGACATATCATCATATTTTGACGGCAAAACCCTGAACCCGGAAGCATTTGCGTCAGATGTCTTTAACACATTAGCGAATGTTTCGAGTTTTATATCTTTTTCTGCAGTCCCGTTAATTTTTTTGTCAAAATTATTAACGTAGGATTGAATTTGAGCATAACGTTGAATTGCTGCTTCTTTCCCGCCCGTGTCTATTAAATTTTGAATTTTTGGTGAAAATGTCATTGACTAAATTCCTGATTATTTACCTATTTCCAGTGCCTTCATTGCCATTGATTTTGAGATTGTCATAACGGCAAGGTTTGCCTCATATGCCCTTTGAGACGCCTGTGCGTCTGCCATTTCAACCATAGGGTTAACGTTTGACGCTCTAATATATCCGTTTGCATCCGCGTCGGGGTGTCCGGGCTTATAAATCCGCTCGCCGAGAGTCGGGTCTTCAACAACACCTGACCACACGACTCCGCCTTGATAAAACGGCAGTGTACCAACGCCGAAAACATCTTCTTTCATTGCATTCATCAGTCCGTGGAACGACAAATCGTCAGTTGCGTCGAGTACAGGGATTTTTCTCACATAGTTCGGAGTATCCAAATTTGCAATGTTTTTGGCGTGCAAATCTATACGTTTGCCGTGCACAGAAAGGCTTCTGACACCTACGTCCATCGATTCCATTATACTCATTGCTGCACCTCGCTATACTTCTTCCCCATTTATGGTCGGTTTATTTATAGTGTTTCTTGTATGCGCAATAAAAAAAACCTACATTTAGAGGAGTTGGTTATTATCAAACTTGATTTCCTATTTTCATGCAGGTTTTAATGATTTTTTTTGTTATGTCAAACTATTTTTTGTTTAATTGAGCGACGGTATCTTTCATTTCTTTCAGTTTCGCTTCGTCCTTAGCTTTTGCTGCTGCCAGTCTAGCTTTTTTCTGAGCTTTTACTGCTGCCACTTCCGCTTTTTTCTCAGCTTTTTCTGCCGCCGCTGCCGCTTTTTTCGCTACCACTTCTGCTTTTTTTTCGGCTTTCGCCAATTTAAGCCATTGCTTATGTTTATTCGCCTTTGCAATAAAATTTTCTAAAGTCTCTGTCGTTAACTGCCTTATAGCTGTCACAGAGTCTAAATTAATGTAGCCAAGCGACTCTTCTGTACCACGACTTCTCAACATACCCAAAAGTCCTTTTTTTCTTACTTTCATGGCAAGCCCCAACAAGTCATCGTCTAAGCGCTTCGCACTAAAAACAAGCACATCATCGCTCTCTTTGGCAAATTTTTGAATAGCAGGGTTTTCAACAATAGCCTTATATACATGTGCGGCTCTATTTTGAAAAGTCTTTATATTTCCAATCTTCAAAGTCCCGAATGAGGGCGAACCTTGGTTATTATTTACACTTTGTACTCTCATCAGACCTCCTTATAGTCCATACTTTCCGTTAATAATATTGTTTATTACTTTCAAATCAGATAAAAATGTTTTTTTGCTCTCATCTGAATAAATTAATTTTTGAGAAGTTTTTCTCGGAGACGGCAATATATTGTTAAAATAAGCTCTGCCATACGCAACTCTTCGCAACTCTGAGTGAGTTAACCCAAGAATTTTTCTTGCGCAATCGGTATCTTGCTCATAAGAAATAGACATATGAGGCTCATGTCTCATTATAAAACGCGCCCAAATTTTTCCAATAAAGCTTTTAGGCATAAATGACAAAGTAATATTTCCGACATCAGAAGGCTTCACGATAACATCAAAGTCTTTTGCTATTGTACGAACAGGTGCGCTTGTGACCAGCTTATCCATAGCCTCAGGAATTTCTGCCAGAAGTACATTCCAAGCTCTGCCTTTGATATTTCCGAATGCAGGTGATTTTTGATTATAATTTGCAGTCCCAACAGCTTGTATTTTCATAAAAACCTCCGAGTTTGACATATTAAATATATCACAACTGGTACTTTAAGTACGGTTTTTGTATCCAAGATTTACAAAAATACAATGTTATTTAGAATTTACGTTTTTTACTACCCAGTTTACAATATCGCTATTCATAGTCGGATTGAGTTTCAGCATAATCATGCCTGTTCCGCCGTTAGCGTAAGTTTTTTTAGTGTAAGTACCCTGAGCATATTTTTCAAGCTCGCCAAGCTGGCGAACCGAATTGATATCTTTTGCACTCGCCATTGCTAAAATCGGGATTCTGCCTGCATTAGCCAATTTTATCGGAGTGTAAATTCCTTTCAAAGTAATGGACGGCGAAATAAGCGCCAGACAAACGGGCTTTGGCGTCTGCATTTGTGCCGTGAGAATTGCCGTGTTCGCTCCGATATCTGCACCTACATATGAAATATATGAAGGCGAAATGTCTTTTCTTTCGGTTTTTACCTTATTAACAATCTTCAAAATCTCGCTCGGGTACAATTTGAAAGCGTTATCAGACAAATAAATCCAAGAACGGCGTTTAAAATATATGTCACCCGAACTTTTTCCGTGCCCCTTAAGGTCAATTTCTAACACAGCAAACCCTGCACCGTTGAATTTTGCAGGCAGACTGCCCCAATATGAACCGGAGTAGCCTAAAGAGTGAAGAAGTACTACCATCGGATATTTAGCTTTTTTCTCGGTCGGATATGTAAGTTTCGAATTAATAATAAACTTGTCCGTTGTCTCGAATTCAATATCGTAAGAATTTTTCTTTGCAGCAGCATGCGAAGGCGCAAAACACGCAAACACAGCTCCGGCTGCAAGCCCGATAATGAGTAAACTTACCGCAAATAACTTTTTCATCTCTAATTTCCTATTTGTTTTATTTTTTCAGGCGAAGGAGCGCGTCAACAACCACAGGATCCCACTTGATACCCGATTCTTCCTTGATGATATCAAGTGCTTTTTGAACGCCCAATGCATCCCTGTATGCTCTATCCGTAGTCATAGCAGTGAATGCGTCAGCAACCGCAATAATCCTCGAACCGAGAGGTATACTGTTGCCCTTCAAACCTTCAGGAACACCCTTTCCATCCCAACGCTCTCTGTGATAGTGAATATAAGGTATAACTTCCGCCAAGAAGTTAATACTCATAAGCAAATTCACGCCGACATTAGGGTGGTTTTGGAGTTTGTCCCAATCTTCTTTTGTAAGCTTTTCTCTTTTATTGAAAAGCTCCTCAGGAAGAGTTATTTTACCTATATTTTGCAGAAGCCCCGCATAATATATTAAATCTTTTGTTTTCTCGTTCAACTCAAGCATTCCGCAGATATCGCGCGAGAGTTCCGCTGACATTTTCGAGTGATTATTTTTGTACTTGCCTTTCGTATCAACCGCACGCGCAAGCTGCTCGACAAAAACCTGCTGCTCATCACCCAAGTCGCCAATTACCGCCGTAAGCTCCGCACGAAGGTGCTGCAAAAGAGTCAGATGAGGATGTTCGTCTTCCATAGCCTTCGCTGTTTCATCAGTGAGTTTTTGAAGAAGCATGGAAGTTGAAAAAAGTCTCGCCGTATCTTCAATAAGTTCAACATATTCAGGAGCAATCTCTTTTTCTGTATTATTTTCAATAACAATTACGCCTACAGCATTTGCGTTGTTGTGCATAGGAATTGCGATGTAAAACTCGGAATTTTCTTCACCAAGTTTTGAAACAGGGTGAAAATCTTTTTCTGAAGCAATATTTTTTACAGAAATTGTTTTCTTTGACGAATAAGCTTTGACCGCAATATCATCATCCGTAAGCTTGTATCCGATTTTGTAAGAATAAATATCATCCGCAAAATTCATGGAAGAGCCGACTAAAACGAGGTCATTTCCTGCAATTTCGAGCCCTTTTGCATTGTCTTTCGACAAGAAAATATGACAGCTATCGACATCCAACATTTGAATAATCGTTTTTGCTATCGAATTATAAATAATGTAATCTTCCTTGTTATTAAACCCAAGCACACTTAGCGTGTTGTTAATCGAGTAAATTGAAATCAACTCTTGGAGCTGGTTTTTAAGCGCAATGGTTCTGTCCCCTGCTTTATGCGTAATTTTCTCCGCTAATTCTTCGGAAATCAAATGTTCTGTAAGAAAATCGCCTAAATTAAGCGCGAAAATTTCCTCAAGCGGGTCATTCTCTATCAACTGAGAACTTCTTGAGAACATTGATGCTCCGTTTTTCATTGCCTTATCCTTCATAATTTTCCTATATGTTTCATGACTATTGATTATATCTTCGGCATATAAATAATAAAACTTTGACATCTGTTACAAATCTTATACTTTAGTTTAATGTAAAGTTGCCGAAGCAGATAAATGGTGAATGAATAGCAAAAATTGCCATTCTGAGCCTATTTTCCATCCGTCATTCTGACGGAGCATGCGACGGAAGAATCTTTCCGTTCTTCCCGCTCTTTCTCCTCACTCCACTCATTCCGCTATGGGTATCAAAGATTCTTCGGGCGTTTCACTTCCTCAGAATGACGGTAGGCAATGCCCGACCTACTTCTAAACCCTCAAGCTGTCACCCTGAATTTATTTCAGGGTCTATCTGTCGCCAAAAGAATCTGCCCATCCGAAAGATTTTTATTAACAAATGTTAAGCAACATGTAAAAATCATGGCAATTTAATATTGCATATTTACTTAATATATATAAGAGAGATTATTAGAATATTAAGACGAGGACTTTACCAGCATGACTGAAGTATCAAAAATTCAGTATACGCTTAAATATGATGAGAAGAAAAAAACCGCTACTCTTGTGAAAAAAGACGGCGACAAAGAATCTTCTATCACTGTTTTTGCTGACGCACGCGAAGCAGGCAAGAAAACGCTTACATCTAAAGAAAAAAGCAATTCCGGCATATTCGACGGGCTTGATAAAGTTAAATTTTCAGGTTCTGACAAAAAATTCGACTCTGCTGTAGTCGCAACCTTCCTTGAAGAAATCGGCGGAAAAGATATCGATGAAGCAATGGCTGTAAAAGGTCTTAAAACAGATAAAGGCAAAATGTTCGACGTAACAGAACTGGAAGACGGCGGCTCAATTAAAGATGTCAAAAACGTAAAAGCTTTATACGCTGCGGCAACAAAGGCAGACCCAAAAAGAGAGCCGGCAGAGTCATCTGACAGAAGAGGAGCTTCTGATTCCTCATATTACCTGCCAAATTCCTATAAATACAAAAACGCGCCTAAATCTATGGAACTTCTACAGGCTTTGAACATGAAAGCAAATGCCCTCAAAATGCTTGGCAGTATTGTTCAAATGTCTCAAGGGGTAATGCCTTCAGGAATGCCGGACTTATTTGGAAATGCACTCGGAGGAGGCGTCGCACTTGGATTTGCGTCGAATAACTTCCTTACTGCAGCTTCAATGACACCGCGAAACTCCGGCAATGCAATGGTCGGAATGTTTGAGCAAATGATTGGCATGAATCTGGATGAAGCAATGGGCGAAGTCGACTCATTATATAAGGCATTTAACAAACAACTCAAAAAAGAAGGCAGAACAATCGAAGACCTTCAATATCCGGGAGTTACACTAGACAGACGCGGGCGCATTGTCGACGGTCTCGACAAAAACCACCGCATAATTAATGTTGACGATGAAGATGAGACAGAAGAAACATCAAGCAACAACGAAAGAATAACTGTAAACACTGAAGAAACAACATCAGAAGCAACTTCCACATCCGGAAGCAACGAAGCTGAAAGAACTGATAATGAAAATGACTTGCAGGCAGATACTCTTGATACCTTCAAAGGTTGCCTGAATGAAAATGAGAAAAAGAAATTAGGCTTCGATGATATAGACAAAAAATTGGAAAAAATCTATGCAGCAGACGACAATGAGGCAAATAACGCAATAAAAACTCAACTTACAAAAGCAATCAAAGAAGTTAACAAGCTTAAAGAAGACATCGACTCAGAAGATAGCTTTAGCAAGAAAGCTCAATTGAAAGCCAAAGTCGCAAAACAACTTGATGAAATTAAGAACATCTTGAAACAAAATGCAACTGCAAGCAGCACCGGTAATGCAGCCGCTGCAACTCCTCAAGCAGAAGACAATGAGATATCAAAAGATGATTTCAAAACAGACAAGATAACTGAGCGTATGGAAAAAATCGGCTTCGACAATACGACCGATGAATCAAAAGTAGTTTTGGCACTAATTGCTAAGCTAAAAGACCCTGCGAAAGAAAAAGAATTAATTAAAATTCTACAAAAGGCAGACAAAATTGAGGATTCTGACGACGCAAGAAATTCATCTGCGACCGACGCAAAAGAAAAAATTGCAGAGCAACTAAAAGAATTTATAAAAAACAACGGACATGTTTTGAAAACAAAAGATGAGAAAAATTCTGAAGAGGTCAACAAGGCAAATTCTAAAGATATAGCCGAAAGTCTTTGTGAAGAAATTACCGATAAAGTCTTTGATAATGATTTGTTCGAAGAAGCTTGCAAAAGAATAAACAAAGATAATATACTTGAAGTTTTAGACGAATATGAAAAAGCCGATAAAAATAAAAATGAAGAAGATCTTTGGAAAGCAATACAAGGCGAGTGGATGACCACAGCAACAAAAAAAGAATGGTATGACTATATTGTAAATGCATTAGAAGGCAAAGCTAAAGACCTTGGCATAAAGCCTGAGCAAGATACAGATTTTGTTGATTTCAAAAATAAATATAAGAAAGAATTCAATAAAACCTTCTGGTCTTTTGAAGACACCGATGAAGGAAAAGTCAGAGAAAAATTCTATACAGTACTAAAAAAAGTTAAAGCTGCGCAAGCAAAACGAGATGGAAAATAAAAAAAGACGGAGATTACTCTCCGTCTTTTCATTTTTTCATTTTTCATTTCGTCGCCCTGAATTTGTTTCAACCCAAAACTGTCATTCTGAACCCTTTAGGGTGAAGAATCTTTTTCAGCGCAGTGCCATAAATAGATTCTTCAATCGCTCCGCTCAATCAGAATGACGGGAAGAAGGATGACGCGATTATTTTCTAGCAGCAGCCGCAGCAGGGAATTTCTGATTTTTTCTGCCCGCTGAAGGCTTTTAATCCCGGATATTTTGCAGCATTACCAAGTTCTTGCTCAATTCTGATTAATTGATTGTATTTTGCAATCCTGTCAGAACGCGACGCCGAACCCGTCTTGATTTGCCCGCAGTTTGTAGCAACAGCAAGATCTGCGATGAATGTGTCTTCCGTTTCGCCCGAGCGATGAGAAGAAATAGCCGTATAGCCTGCTTCGTGTGCCATGTTTATTGCCGCAAGCGTTTCTGTCAACGTACCGATTTGGTTTACTTTGATAAGTATAGAGTTTGCAATATTTCTTTGAATGCCGGTCGCTAATCTCGATGTATTTGTCACAAAAAGGTCATCGCCTACAAGCTGGCACTTAGAACCTATCCTATCGGTAAGCATTTGCCATCCGTCCCAATCGTTTTCAGCCATGCCGTCTTCAATTGAAATAATCGGGTATTTATTTACCCAGCCTTCAAGGAAATCGACCATTTCTGCGCTGGTAAAGCTTTTACCTTCGCCTGCAAGATCGTATTTTCCATCTGCATAGAACTCCGAAGACGCAACATCAAGACAAATTTTTATTTGTTCTGTTGTATAGCCTGCTTTATCGATAGCTTCAAGAATTACCTGAATGCCTTCCTCATTAGAATCAAGGTTTGGCGCAAATCCGCCCTCATCGCCGACAGAAGTCGCAAGCCCCTTGTCATGAAGAACTTTTTTGAGTGTGTGGAAGACTTCTGCGCCCATTCTAATAGCTTCTTGAAAATTTGATGCACCGACAGGCGCAATCATAAATTCTTGGAAATCGATATTGTTGTCAGCATGCGCGCCGCCGTTAATTATGTTCATCATCGGAACAGGGAGCGTGACAGCATTAATACCTCCGAGATATCTGTACAACGGCATTTCATATGCAAGAGAAGCCGCCTTTGCAACAGCCAGAGAGACCCCTAAAATAGCGTTAGCGCCAAGTTTTTCTTTATTAGGTGTTCCATCCAAAGCAAGCATAATTCTATCAATTTCGTTTTGATTTGAAGCGTCTTCGCCTATGAGTTCAGGCGCGATAATCGAATTTATGTTATCGACTGCACCCAAAACACCTTTGCCGAGGTATACAGACTTGTCGCCATCTCTCAACTCTAAAGCCTCAAACTGTCCTGTAGACGCGCCTGACGGCACTGCAGCTCTTCCCACAACACCACAAGACAGAACAACATCAACTTCAACAGTCGGGTTTCCGCGCGAATCCAAAATTTGACGCGACTTAACATCTTCAATAAATGTAGACATAATTTTCTCCTTTTTAGGGCGAAAAATTTAATCAATACCGCCCATTTTTAACCATTATTTGCAGAATAATTATGCACTACATAAAAATCTTTTTCAAGCCTTTTTAACGCTATAAAAACTCATAACATTCAAATTCACCAAAATATTTCTTCAAAAAAATGTTTGACAGAAGTTTTTGTGCATGATAATTTAGATAAGCAAACCAGACAAGAGTTTTACCACAAGCTTGAATTCGGTAAGCAACTTAACCACAAATTTGAGGGCTGCTAGCTCAGGTGGTTAGAGCGCACCCCTGATAAGGGTGAGGTCGGTGGTTCGATTTTAGAATTTCTCGTTTTTTAAACATAAGTCCTGTAAGGTTTTTAGACTATTTTTCCCCGTTAATTATTTATTATAATTTTTCTTTGTGGGGGCGTTTGTGGGGGCTTTCGAAACTTTCACACATTTTGCTGATTTTCACACGTATCACCGCAATCAACATCATGCTTAAACAGCCAAAAGAGGCTTAGAAATTCATGTTTAAGACAGCGTTCACGTGGAACGATGTTGTTATTCATATCAAACACAATTATATCCCATTTTTGCGGGTCTTTTTGGCTCTCAAAATAATGTACTTTCAGTAACTCCAGCGTTAAAATATCAACCGCAAGATAGGTTCTGATATAAGCTAGTATTTCTCGGTTTTGCCCAGCAACACCATATTGTCCTACTTGATTAGGAACAAGTCTATTCGCCTCAATCAGAAGGCTGATAATACCCTCAAATTTGTCGTTCTGCGCCGATACAAGCTCAATCACATCTGTAAATTTTTTCCCCGCCACATTCAAGGGAAGATTTTCTTTGTGTTTATCAGCCTTAGCCCGCAAAACCCCATATTCTTCAAGCTCTTTAGATATTTTTGCTGTCATTTCCTCAAAATTACTCATAGCCCATTATCCTATCTACGTCTAGCTTGTAGGCATTCACATACGCCAATATATTCACACCCTCACTCACTGCAAAACCTCGAGGCTTGCTCTCATCCCTCACAAGCCTTTCAAATAGCTTGTTCCCAGCTATGTAATAGTTCTCATCACCCTCAAATCTGTAATAACCTAATTTACATCGTCTGTTCTCGTAATAATCCACATATCGCCCACAGCGACTGCTCCAGTCGATAAAATAATATGTTCGGATGTAAGAAACAGGAAAATCCGCCTCAATCCCTATATTTACGCAAACAGGCACTCTATTTTGCTTCATTCTTTTATTAACCTCAAGCGCCAATTTATGCGCTCTCTCTAAATCAGACCGCTGTATATTTGCGCCCAACGCGAATATATCCGCTATCTCGTTTTCTAAATCTTCAATAATCATTCTCACCTCAAAGAAATGGGCGCTACATCCCCGTTTGCCCTTGTTCCGTTAATTTTAAAGAAAAGGGGCGGGAGTCGACCCCATGCTATATACTAAATGTATTAGTATTCTCCCTAGGCATTTTCGGCTGCCTGACCTCAAGAGCTTAACGTATCTGGGCTTTCTCTTGATATGTACTTACCCTTCGATATTGACTGATTTCCTGCTTTTAAACGTTTTTCCAACTCCACAAACAATTCGGGATACATGGTATTTGCTTCTATAAACACTGGGTCTTGAGGGATATAGCAACAAAGTTTGATTTTTTCCTGACTTTTGATTATCTCGTAAAGGTCAGCGATATTGGCATTTTTCCCTGTCGTCACAAATGGAACACTACCAAGCCATTCTTTTTTATCGCAATCAATAAAAACATTATGGTATGGGGAGTATTGACTCAATTTTAGAATTGCTTTCAGCTCACTAAGTTCATGAGTCAATCTTTGTGATATCTGCTCTCTTTGAAGCCCCATTCTACGTAATGAATACAACCTTACGTTCAAATCTTCGAGTTTCTTTTTGATAAGCGCGTAAGGCTCTAATTCTGTGTTTTGTTCTGTAAGAAATGCCATTGTTCCCCCTGTTTTTATCTTAAACCAAATGTTTGATAATATCAAACATTTAATTCAATATAACATATTTTACACATTTTCATACTAGCCAGTTAGGCTATATAATGTGCAAAAAATCTAAAAAAATAAATTAAGAAAAGAATTTTTTACTTAGCTTTAATAGTGTATCAGGCTCACATTTATATAATTTACAAAGGCTAATTATGGTATCCGTGGTTAAATTACAGTCGCCATTTTCCAGTTGACTTAAACCCGCTTTTTTTCGGTCTGTCAATCTGCCAAGCTCTTCTAAGGATATCTGCCTTGAAGTCCTTAATTGTCTAAGTTTTTTGCCAATAGCTTTTTTTACTGCAACATTAAGATTATCAACATCTTGTTCACTGTCATTCATCGGTTCAGTTTCAAACTGATTATCTTTAGAGTATCCGAAAAAATATGTAGGTGATACATCAAAATAAACACAGATTCTTAATAGTAACTCCGTATTTATATATTTAGGCTCACTTTCAAGGGCTTGAACGGTACTAGGGTGAACGCCTATTTCTTCTGAAAATTTTTCACGCGAAATATTCCGAGACTTTCTCAATTGTTTTAATTTTTTTGAAAAGTTTTTATTTATGATATTAGGATTGCTCATTCTATTAATTTATAATTATAAGTAAATTATTTCTAGATGGTTATAGCAACAAATATAGAACTTTTCGGGAAATTACAACTTTTTATAGTACCAAAGAATTTTCGAGCGGATAAAATCCCCAATCATTGAGGCTTGAACATCGGGATACGGAGGCAAATATATTATGTCTATTTTCCCCGCTGAACTTGTTTTCGGGTTTTTAAGCCCAAACTCATAATGAGTTAAAACCGTTTCTGGCATAATCGGAATTTTGTATTTTTTACAAAGTTTCGCGCAAAGTTTATAGCAAGCCTCAATCTGCATGCGTGTAATCGGATATTTCCCGACACTCTTAGCATTTTTAAAGCCAGCCATGGCACAAACAGTAACCCCAATCGCCCCAGTATTTCCGCCGCCGCAGTGAGCCGCGTATTTGCCCGGGCTTACGTTCAAATTAGCTTCAGGGGAATAAATGCCGTTATAGATACACCCCTTATCATCAATCAAAAAGTGATAGAAGTGTTTTTCATAAGCGCTCGGCTGATATCCGCCCGCAGTCCAGTGGATTATGATTTTTTTCATGTGAAAACTCCCATATATTTATAGCAATCAGACTTCCCCGTAATAAAAGTTAGGCAGCCTGCTTTTCTAAAAATTACCCTATAAGCTAATTGACAAAAAAAGAAAAATAGGTATTATAAGACTATGCTATATACTAAATATAATAAACGCATTTGGGCAAATGCATTAGCTCTGGCTGGTTTTGCAATGGCTTTTGTTTGGTACAAATTATTTTTCATGATTTTACCAAAAACATTGCACGACGTGAAAACAACTGACTCATTCAGTGATGTTGGATTTGGAATGAGTGTTTTTTTCTTTTATGTTATTTGTTTAGTATTTTTACTTGTTTTTTGGATTATTAGCATAATCGAAAATAACAAGATAGAAGATTTACAAGTTGAAAAAATAAATAACGCGGTGAAAATACACTCGTTTTTGATATGGAGTGGGATTTTACTTTATACCGCGCCATTAATTTTAATTACTTGCTTTTTGATTTACCTAACATTTAGGTTTTGATTTATGCAAAAAGACCGTTAGGCTTTGAGCGATAATATCCGTCAACTTCAGTTCCGTCAGCTCTAGTGTATGGCTCAACCCATACTTTGCCCCCAGAGGTTACTGAAATTTGAGTTCCAAAACCGTCATGCGGATGTACGTAATCAAGCTTTCCTTCCGAGACAAGTTTTTTGGCTTGTTCTTCCGTAGGATAGCCTATCCTTCCCTGCGCCATAATAGCAGGACTATCAAGATGAAACTCGTTTTGTGTAAGCTTTTTAACCTTTTCAAGTGTATATACTAAATTAGGAATTGGCTCGCGCTTTTTATTTTCAATCTGAAAGAATTTTGTTGAATTATATTTGCGTTTATCCTTTGGGTCGGTAATAAGCTTGCCTTGCTGCATATAGCTGGAAACACTTTCCGCAACCCAATCTTCAAGTTGTTTTTCACCCATTGAATATGGGTCAATGCCCTGTTTTTTTAAATTGCGAACAAGATTTAAAGCAATAGAGCGCCCTACTCCATTGTTCCATAAATCCATATTGGACTCCGCAGGGTCAGCTTTTTGTAATATATTTACATATTCATGTAAATCGCCTGAAGCTTTGCTAAATCCGCCGCCATTTCTCAAAACCAATACGGCGGACATAAAAGCATGTTTAAATGCGTCAGCTTGATTGTTATGGGTGGGTGAACCGTCGGCAGAAGCTGTACTAAAACCATATTTGTTTTGATACATAAGTGTTTTAGCTTTCATTTCATCAGACATCATATCGTTCCAATTTAGGGCGTTTGCTAATTTGTAATCTTTTCGCCCCATACGTTCATACGGGCTTGGTTTGTAACTTGGGTTGTGGTTTGTCATAATTTGTTCCTTTCGGTAATAATTCTAATACGCTCTCACATTGAATCTCTGTAATTCCAGCCAGTGTTTAACTTCTGGGGTGTTGAGTTGTTGCCGCTTAACAGTGATTTTTCAAATGTGCAATATTATATTATAAACTACTGGACATACGTCTACAACTGTATCTAAGTCCTGTACATAGATACAGTTGTTTGTAATTTTTCTTAATGAAAACATGTTGAAATTCAATAATAGCTTAATTTTTCATTCCAGCTCAGAAAACCGCCGATTATTACACTCTGTAACGATTTAGGCGATTTCTCACCGTATCGCCCAGTAATACTCCGTCAAATAGCTTGCCGCGTCGAAGATGTGGGATAAAAACTTGTTCGTATGCTCGTGCTTTATCTGGTAATGCGACGGGATATCTATAATGCTCGTCCCCGCCTTGAATTTCAGGTTATTAATATTATGCAGAAGCCACTTGCAGCGCCGTGGGTCTATAAAAAGGGAAGGAATACCCTCACTGTTGCGAACCTTAGCGTTGAAGGCTGCAACACGGTTGAGAATCGGCGGATTGTATGGGCGCAAGTTGAATGTAACATCTTTATAGCCGTGTGCCCTCAGGGCGTTTCGGATGATTGCGTAATTTGTAAATTCGCTATTTGTAGAGCGGTTGTCGCCCGACGCGTCCCCGTTGATGATAATTTCAGCCTGATGTTTAGGATAGCGCCGCAAAAATTCCTCAGCCGTCTGCTGCGTTGTGGTGTTTTCGAGCACTATTTCGTCAATAAAAAATACGTTGTTTTCGTCTTTGTGAGCGATTGTCCAGCTCATGGGGTCAACGTTGAAGTCGCACGATACATGCAGGGGTAAATTGGTGTTGTAGACAAAGTTTCGCTTGTTTTCGTCCGAAAACCCTTTCACGACAAGCCCGCTGGTGTAATCCCCAAACTCACCGAGAACATTTATTCTGTAATATTCCTCGTCATAAGCGGATTTTAGCCCCTTTATGTAATGCTCGGGCAAAAAAACATTGCTGGAAGTCGGCGCAATAACAAGCCGATACGCAGTGCTCTCATCATCTGCACGATTTTCCACAAACCTCTCGTATATCCAGCCCTTTGTAGGTTCTGGATTCGTGTGCCCAAACAATCTATACTGAAAATCACCCCAATCGCAACCCCGATAGGTGTTTCGCAATCTTCCCATAAGCTGTTTGAAGCAACTGTCCCCAACCTGCGACGCTTCCTCAATCTCCGCCCAGTGAATATCAATAGACTTGTACTTTTCAGGGTCGTCAAGCGCGCAAAACATAATTTCACTACCGTTTTTAAACTTGATTATCTTATCAACCTTGTTATACGTGTAATTCCGCCCCCGACAATACCCCAGCGCCTCTAAATGCTCCAAGTACTTTACAAGCGTGGTTTTTCTCACCAACTCGTATTCCTTTGCCCCCACAAGCCCGCGGCTTCCCGCATACTTCCGAGCAAGCAAAATCCCCAAAAGCGAACCGCACCAAGTTTTACCCGAACCATAACCACCCTGATAAATCGCAACGTCAAGACTCTTCCTGTGCGGAATCTGGATAAATTCACGCTGTTTCTCTAAAAGTTTGTACTTCAATTCTGCATTTCCAGCCCGTCAAGCCGTGTTTCCGCAACCGCCATACGCTCAATAAGGTTATTATGCTTGTCCTGCTTTTCCTCGAGCCGCTTTATCTGGATTTCAATAAACTTCAAGCTCATTGCAAGCCCCCCAATAAAAATTCCCGCCGATAAAACGTTCACGCATAATAGCAGGATAAATTCAGGTGAAAAACTCATAATTTCCACGCCTTTCTGTTAAATGTTGCTTGAAAACAATCTACCGCCCATGACATAATATTAGCCTTTATTACAGGTGTTCCAGCCTGTTTTATCACTTCTCGAAAAACAAGTGATGTCAGCCGTCTGTATTCAGCAACGGAAATACATTCGCTCAAAAGCCCGCTATAAATACTTTCTTTGTATTCGAGCAAATAATCATGAACCAACGCCCCCTGAAGATATCTAATGTCCTCTTTCGAACCCACAAAATACTCTAAACAATGCGGTATGTCTGCACCATTGTAAACATATTCCGAGGGAATTGTGAATGAAAAATCCAGAATATCTGTAAAAATAAACACCTTAACGGCATGTCTTAAAATAAAAGGAAATTTAACTTTATCCTTATAGAGAGAGCGTTTAACACCGTCTTTCGAAATTACGAAAAGTATGCTATCATGCAATTTATCTGGAAGTCGAGAAGAAACATTTGGGTAAGTACTAAATTTGATTTCAATCGAATTAATTTTTCTCATATTCCATATCCCATTATAAAAAGCCCCTCGAGTGAGGGGCTTTAGTCTTATTACTGTTTCACCGTGGGTATTTTTGCAACCGAGCAGAACCACGACTTGTTAAAAACAACTTGTATTACAGGCTTCTCCGCCTTAATGTTCGCCGTTACCTCTTTTTCTTTGACGCTTGCTTCAGCATGCAAAATGTCAACGCGTAATTTTTAATAAGCTCCGCGCGGAATATTTCTCAAATTCTGTGAATCGGTATATTTTTCAAATTGCCCGTAAGCTAAATGAAAAAAATTGCCCGGTTGATAATGTCGTCGTCTATGAAAATACCGAAAAGTATAAAAAACAGGTGTATGACACACTTGTCGATATAATGACAAATTTTCTGCCAGCATCCGTTTTGATTGAAAAACATTGCGACCAGCTTTTTGAAAATTTCATCAAGCGCCAGATATGCGAAGCCAAAACTCTCGAAGAGCATAAAAAAATATCAGACCTGCAAAATAATTATGCAGCAAAAGACGTAAATATTTTGCATATCTCCCACGGTGTCGAGAATCTCAATGAAACACTAGAAAAAAACGATTCTAACAGGATTGTGACAGGCTACAACGGCTTTGATGATATAGCAGGCTCATTTATCGGCGGTGATTATATTGCCGTCGGTGCGCGCCCTTCTATGGGCAAAACTGCGTTCGCTCTCAATGTCGCCAAAATGCTTTGTATACAGAATTATAATGTGCTGTTTATCTCGCTCGAAATGCCTATCTTACAGCTTCAAAACCGTTTTATCTGTATGAACACAGGCTTAAACGCACACAAAATCCGCTCAAACAGCTTTAATCTCTTGGAAAAAGAGAGATATAAAAAAGGGTTTAAAGACCTGAAAGACTTTAATTTAAACGTTACGGCTGATTTTCATATGACGCCAGAAAAGTTAAGGATTTATGCGGAAAAAATGAAAGACGCGGGCAAGCTCGATTTTCTCGTAATCGACTACCTAGGATTAATGGACGGCGATTCAGAAAATAACCAAAATTCAAGACTAACGAAATTTTCGCGTTGCCTAAAACTTATTGCAGCAGACTTAAATATCCCTGTAATGGTTCTAATCCAGCTAAACCGCCAGTTAACAAACCGAGAAAACAAACGCCCCCAGCTTTCAGACTTGCGCGATAGCGGCGCAATGGAACAGGACGCCGATTTTGTAATCTTTTTACACCGAGAGTTTATGTTCACAAACAAACCAGAACAGGAACGCGACCTCGAGGTAATTTTCCGCAAAAACCGCCACGGAAAAACAAACATCATAGCACGTATGGATTTCAATACCGAAACCCAACTAATAACCGAAAAGACAAAAGCCAGTTAGGAGTAACATGCAAATTTTAGGACAAATGCTCGCGCAAGACATAAAAATACTTATGGAAAAGTATAGAAACCGTACTTTTTTGAATAATTCAGATGTTGCGGAAATTCTCGATATTTCCCCAGCTTGTTTACGAAAACGCTGTGAATCTGACGATAATCCATATAAGGGGCTTTATGAAAAAGACGGACTTCGAAACAAATGGAACAAGTATCATTTTTTCAAGTGGTATTTCTCGAAAATAGTTAGCAGTATAGGTTTTGAGTTTGATATTAACCAAATTTTATAAGAAAGATTTTTAGGATTACTATGGGTATTAAAAAAACAGGGAAAAAGTATCACTATCAATTCGAACGATATGGAAAACGTTATCACGGGCTTTGCCGCCTTAAAGACGATGACGGTGATTTCACTATCCCAGCAAAAAATATGGAAGAGGCAAGACTTTCTGTAACACAATTACAGAACGATATTGATGAGAAACAAAAGCAACTTGTAAACGGTAAAAAAATTCTTATGCTATCTGATGTGATTGAGATGTTTGACCGTCTAGTCAGCAAAAGTGATTTATCTACAAAAGTTACGTCGCTAAGATATACACGCCGTTTCTTAAAATTAATAGGAAACCGCAATTTTGATACTTATAATAAACTTGATATTGCAGAATATCGCAGAATAAGGCTAAAAACGCCAATTGAAAAAGAAACAAAATACGGTATCAAAATCACAGACCAACTCCCTAAATGTACGACAATCAATCGTGAAGTTAACTCTATACGCGGCTTATTTACTTGGGCACGAAAGGAAGCAGAACTTACAGAACGCAATCCGTTTTTTGAGTTAAATATTCTTCGAGCTGAGAACGTGGAAAAACCACCTTTAAACAGCGCTCAAGAGGAGGGTATGCTTAATATCGCAAGAGGAAACTTTATGTTCCCGATTATATTCTTTTTCATGGAAACAGGAATGCGGCGCGAGGAAGTTTTATCTTGCATATGGGAAAATGTACATCTTGAGAGTTCAGAAATTTACAAATACGGGTACATTGATGTTCTAAAAACAAAGTCAGGCAACCCTAGACGAATACCATGCTCAAAAGAATTACAGGAAGTATTAATCGCTCACAAGCGAGAGCAAAAAATTAACGGATTGCATTACAAGTATGTATTTGTGAATCCTAAAACCAACAAAAGATATAACAATCTGCGTAAAGCCTTGAACGCTATTTTTGATAAAGTCGGCATAAAGTTTAAAGGTCGCGGTTTTCACTTATTCCGACATACATTTGCAACCGACCTTGAACAGCGAGGATATGACATCACGACAATACAAGCGCTAATGGGACACAAAAAAGTCACCACAACCCAAAACTATCTGCACAAAGACGCCAAACGTATGGCAATTGCAGTGAAAGAGCGTGGTAAACGATTGCGCAAATTTGCACAAGATTATAAAAAGTCGATTGAAGAGCAATTTAAAGCGGCTTAAAAATATACTCCCAAAACTGGACGATTGAAAAATCGTCCTTTTCTTTTTAAATTGGTTGTTTTCGGCTTTAATTATGATGTTAAGGAATATTAAATTCTGTGGGGGGTTTGTGGGGGGGAAGATTAAAAAAACGGTGTGAAATTTAAAAAAACGTGTGATTTTAAGTAAAAATTATTTTTACGTAAAAAATCATTTGACAGTAGATTTTGTGCATGTTAATTTAGATAAGCAAGCTACATAAAGGTTTTGCCACAAACCTAAGAATTTTGTAATTTGTTTGACAACCGAGAAAAATGCGGGCTGCTAGCTCAGGTGGTTAGAGCGCACCCCTGATAAGGGTGAGGTCGGTGGTTCGAGTCCACTGCGGCCCATTTTTACCTCAAAGAAATATTGACAAGTAAATTTGAAATGATAATATAAAATTATCGAAGAAACGGGGACAACTTGGCTACCCCAGAGAAATAAATTTCTCAAAACAGCTGAGAAAAATTGAAAATCCAGTAAACACCATAAATGGGGGCTTAGCTCAGCTGGTAGAGCACCTGCTTTGCACGCAGGGGGTCAGGAGTTCGACTCTCCTAGCCTCCACCATTTAAAAGTCACCGCAAGGTGGCTTTTTTAATGCGTTTTTGACTTTTGCTATAGTTTAACGTCTGGTTTGATTATAACAGCTAGTTTGAGTAAAATCCCTGAAAAAGTTGTTTTTATTGAGTTTCAACTCTGCATTTTTTGCTTTTTTGTGTTAGTTGATAGTAAAAAATCTTTTTAGCATATTATAGTAAACAGCTTATTTCTTTTGCCTAACGCGCCATAAGAATATTAATGAGACTAAAAAAGGTTGAAAAATGGCATTACACAAGCAATCGTTCTTTTCGTGTGGAAATTAACAAAGGAAGCAAAAGCAAATACATCTCGCGAGAGCTCAACACAAAGGACGGCAAGACCTATGAAATATTAATCACAACCTTAGAATTTAAACAATAATGCGGTTAGTTTTGAATCCCACAAAGCAAGGCTTTAGGCACTTGTATATTTTACGTTCAAAAACCAGCTAATACAGGTTAATAAAATCAAAGAGTATTATTAATGTTAGAAACTTTAAACGAAGAAGAAAAAGAAGTCGCAATGATGTTAATGCAAGGTCAAAATGCCAATGGGATAATGGATTGGCTTGAGATTGATTATAAATAATATTCTCGATTGAAAAAGAGTTTATTGAAGATTAAAAGGATTACACAGATTTTGGCTTTTGCAATAAAAAATAAAATATATGAAAATAAAAGTAATTAAGATTTGGAATTGTCAGATTGATAATTTTTTATATTTTATACAAAATAAAATAATGGACAGACACACAAAAGAGCAACGGCATAAAAATATGCAGGCTGTAAAAAATAAGAATACAAAAATAGAAAACCTGGTATGTAAAGCATTATGGAGCAGGAATTACAGATTCGGCAGAAATGTCCCAAATTTAAACGGAAAACCTGATATTGCCATAAAAAAATATAAAATAGTAATATTTATTGATTCTTGTTTTTGGCACAAATGCCCTATTCACTATAAAAGTCCAATAAGTAATTATAAATTTTGGGAAAAGAAAATAACAGGTAACATGATGAGAGATAATATTGTAAATAAATATTATTCAGATAGAAATTGGCATCTTCTCAGAATTTGGGAACACGAAATAAAAGAAAACTTTAATGGCACTATTGAAAAAATCATAGCTTTTATCGATGATGCTAAAAAAAATAATTAATTTTTATTTAATTTCTTACTATGTTCAATAAATACATTACCGAAAGTTTTTGCCAACTTTACCGGTACGGCATTTCCCACTTGTTTTGCCAAAGAAGTCAAGCTGGAGCCATAAAAAATAAAATCCATAGGAAATGTTTGCAAACATGCTGCTTCTCTCACACTCAAGGCTCTGTTTTGAACAGGATGTCCAAACCTACCGTTAGATATATTTGTGCATTTTGTCGTAAGCGTCACTGACGGACTGTCCCACTCTAAACGACCATATACGTCGGCATGGCCATTATGTTTTTTATGACATTCAAGTTTTAACTCTTCGGGCCAGTCTTTCCTCCCTTGTCCCTCTTTTATACATTCCAATCTGCGTAAATTGATTTCTTGTAACGACGCCGAACGATGATTAGGATATGTGTTTTTGTCACAATATTCTTCACCTGCAGCTATCCCCGGCAATTTACCTATTGCATCACGAACCGTCTTATAGGGATTAATAGCCTTTGGACCGTGTGTTTCTTCCGGGTATGCAATTTCACCATGTTTACTCGCAATCAAAACAAGACGCTTCCTACGTTGAGGAACACCATATTTCTGAGAATGGACAATTTTAGGTTCTGGAACGTAATAGCCTTTTCTTCTTAGTGCGTTTATAAAATTAGGTAACGGTCCGTCTGAATCAATTTTTTGCAATCCCGGAACATTTTCGCATAAGATAAAATCCGGTTCACATTCATCAACAAACCTTAAAAATTCACTTAACAAATTCAGCCTTTTGTCATCAGAGCTGAAACGCTTTTTATTTTGTGTTGAAAAAGGTTGGCAAGGGGCGCAACCAGAGAACAATACAAAATTTTCATTTTTATACTTATCTGTAAAATCTTTTACTTCTGAAACCTCAACTTCACGAATATCTTTGTTTATCGTTTTTTCGGGTTTTATATTTTTTTCAAATGTTTTCAGTGCATCAATATCGGTATCTAAAGCCAAAACAATATCCATGCCGGCCTGTTTCAAGCCTTCACTTGTTCCTCCGCAACCGGAAAAGAAATCGAACACTTTTATATTTTTCTTCTCAGTCAAAATAAAATTCCCAATATTATACCACATTGTTAATAAAATTATATATTAAAAAAACTAAAAAATGAATATCTGTAAGTGATTAGGCAACAAATATTTTACAATAACGCAGAATAGCACTACATTTTAAAAATATAGTAAACAAATCTCATATATTAAAATATATTAAATATAATTTTGATTGCTATTGACAAATGTAAAAAATTCTTGCATGCTAATAATGAAAAAACAGTATACTTTGAGGTGTTAATGTCAGAAACAAAGCGAGAACGATTTATAAGAATTGCAGGGGCAAGAACAAACAAAATTTTGGACATGGTAAAACTACTTAGTAATTGTTCCAATTTGGGAAATTATGAATATACCGATGAAGATGTAAAAAAAATATTCAGTGTCATCGAGAAGGAAATAAAAACCGCTAAAATCAAATTTTCTGAAGTAAACACAAAAGAGCAAAAATTTAAATTATAACTAAGGAGTAAATAAAGATGACTCAGGTAAAATGGGATTTCCCCGAATTAAACGGCGGTCAAGAGCAGGGTTATACAAATAGTGGTATAGAGACCTTTAAGGGGACAGAACTAATTGATAATTTGGCAAGAGAAATTTGTCAGAACTCCCTGGATGCAAAAGATAAAACCTCAAATGCTCCGGTTGTAGTAAAATTTAGGTTAAAAACTTTTAAGAAAAATTCTTTTCCTCTTTTCAGTGAGTATCTTGAATACATTGAGGGGTGTAAAAAATTTTGGCAAAGTAAAGAAGACAAAAAAGTAAAAGTTTTTATCGAAAGAGTTTTTAGTGTTCTTGATAATGACGAAATTAATGTACTTGTAGCAAGTGATTACAATACCATGGGACTTACCGGCTCAGAAGCAATGTGTCATGAAAGCTCTGTGTGGCGGGCATTAGTTAATGCGGACGGTGTTTCTGCAAAAGGCGACAATGCCGGTGGTTCTTATGGTATTGGTAAAAATGCACCGTTTGCGTGTTCTGACTTAAGCATTGTTTTTTATAATACTTACGCAAAAGATGACAAAGAAGCATTTGAGGGTGTTGCCAGAGCTGCAACTTTGTTTAATAAATCGGAAAAGCCTACACAAAGTATAGGTCATTATAGATGTGAAAATACTTATAAGCCTATTATTCCAGAAGTACCCTGTACTTTCCGAGATCAATTTAAAAGGGTTGAATATGGAACCGATTTGATTATTATGGGCTGTGACAATTTAATATCTGATAAAAAATGGTATGAAAAACTTGAGCAAGCAGTACTAAGGAATTTTTTCCTTGCTATCTATGAAAATAAACTTATTATAGAAATTGAAGATTCAAGGATAGATGCCGATAATATTAAAAATTATATAGATAAATACAGATTATCAAACAAAGAATCTATTTTGACCGCTCAATTTTTCGACACCATAGCGGAACCTGACGGAGGAGAAAGAAGAGAAACAATACTTGATGAAGAGGATTTAAGCATTTATCTTAAATCAGATAAAGATTATAAACGTAAGATTGCAAAATTCAGATCTTCCGGAATGTTGGTAGGAACAGACAGTTGTCGTATGATGCAAAACTTTAACGCTATTGTTGTAGTAAGAGGACAAAGGTTGGATGAATTACTACGTAAAACAGAACCGCCAAAACACAATCAATGGGATTATAAAAGGATAGAAGATGACAAGGAAAAAAGAAAAGAAGCTCAACAGGTAATAAAAATAATTAACGAAAAAGTTAGAAGTTTAATTAATGAAAATTATAAAATAATTACAGAAGATACAATAGATTCGGAATTGGGAGAATACCTGCCTGATGAAATAGACGATTTAAGTACTAAAAAATCCGGTGATGATAAGCTTTGTCCTATACAAAAAATATTTGATGTGCCCAAAAAGAAAGAGACTAAAGTCGACACAATTATAAATACTGCAGCAAAAGATTTTGGTATTATTGATGAAAATCAGGAAGAAGCCGAGGTAAGGAATGAGGGGAAAAACCCTAAGCCGTATCCAACACCTAAAATACCAAATTTAGTTAAAGAAGATGAATCGCAAAAAGACGAGGGAGTCAAGGAAAATGAAGGTATCAAAAGCATTATTTCAGAACCAAAATTGAAGTTTCAAAGAATTTTCCCTAAAAATTATAAACTTGGCCTGTATCAAATAAATATTTACCCTGAAGCACATTGCGATAATTTATATATTGATTTTTCAGTTATAGGTGAAGATAATAGAAAAGAAAAACTAAATGTAATCCAATATTGCATACAAAGACAAAAATTTAAGGGAAATAATTCAAAAATCGGTCCCATAAGTATCGAGCCCAATGTATTACAAGAGATTTTTGTAACGTTTAAGAACAAGGAAAAAATGTTAATAAATATGGAGCTAACTGAGGAGTTTAAAAGATGAAAAGAACAAAAAATGAGTTCCCGCACCCTTTATTATATAGCAATAGTGATGACTATATAAATTCATCTTTTGAATTATTTTTAAATAATCAGAAAATTTTAAATGATAATTTATTGATTGAGGCGGAATATAAACTTTTATCTAAAACCCTGCAAACACTCTTAGCTCAAAATAAGGCAGAAATTGTTATAAAGGTAGAAAGTTCAAAAGCATCTTACCGAAATATTTTTTTGTTCAACAAAGACTCGGATAAATTAACAATCGAAATCGATAAAAACAAAGTTGCTGATAAGCTGGAAATATCAGCAGTAATTATAGCAAAGACAGTAATTGAGCAATTTACATCAGATGAATTTAACAAAAATCTTTTTGGTAACGCTTTTTTTGAAATAAGAAAAGGTGATATTTTGGCACAAGATATTGGCTATACAATAGAGCTTGATGCCACTGAATTGGAAGGACCCGTTGCATCAGTATTCGAAATATCAAGACAGAACATAGATGTAGCTCTTAAACCCGATTTTTTGCAAGAAAACGGAAAAATAGGAATAAATTTAAGTTTTCAGGTGCGTGATATTTATGATGAACTAAGAAATAAAAATCATGAATTAAAAAAATATCTTGCAGCCGTAATTGTTTTACCTGTTCTCGTGGAAGCAATAGGTTATATTCAAGGTATAGAATTAAATTCTAAAGAAGAATATTTCGAATACTCCGATAAACGTTGGTATAGAGCTATCTTAAAGAAAATAAAATACAAGCAAGTCGACTTACAATTACCGGCTACAGAGATAGCAAATATGTTATTGGGCGATATTATCAAAAGTGCGTTGATAAGTTTTAAAGAAACTATAGACAACTCTTTTGACGGCGAAATAGAATCAGGAGGAATTGATTAGATGAATCTAAAATATTTTGAAGAATTAGTTTATGACGAATTGTTTCGGGAAGTACCGCAAAATATTTTTCACTATACTTCTTACGAAAAAAGTAAGTGGATTGAAGATTTTTTCCATAGTGAGGCATATTTTAAATCATCGGGACTTACTGCACATCTGCCAAGTTTAGAATATTCCAAGGATGTTATTCTTACTAATGAACAAAAGAGTCAACAAGATTTGGTAAATACAAGGCTTATATTTGACGAATTTAAGTTTTTGTCACCATTGCAGGCTACAACGAAGACTTTATGGGCCTATATGGCTCATGAGCCATATAAAGATTATGTAACATCCAGGTGGATTAAATCTCCGGATGATGAAGATAAAAAAGATGATATAATAAAAACAATTAGAAATAGATTTTTTGTTCCCGGAAAAAAAGAATTAATAAGATATAATGCCATATCAAGATTATGGTGGGCCGGATATTTAACATATGATGAAAATAATTCTGATAGATATCATCTGACTAAAATTCTTTTTACAGGGCAACAAATATGTGGTGACCTACTGGATGCATCTTTTTGCGGTAATAAAAAAGTTATTATGGGAATTTTATTAGGATTAAAACAATATCTTGAAGAAAATATTTCTGTAGCTAATCTTTCAGGCCATTTTCGTGCTTGTATAAAATACATGAGAAGATATGCGGCGGTTACAAATATTGATTATTTGGATGTAGATGAAATTCACCAAATATTTTATGATTCTTTGAAAGATAAAGACACAAATTGATTGTAAAATTACATTATTTAAACTAATTTTTTTAATTTTTTGTTTATAACTTACACAAAATAATCAAACCATGTGTTAAACGATATTGGCTTTTTGCCTCGGAAATAAACCCCCATTGCTTTATTGCTCATTTTCAATCTTGCTTTAATCATCTCACAAATGAAATGCGTTTTAAAATAAAATAGCTACAGCAACTTCAACCGGCTTTTCATATTTTCAAGCTAAAATACCGGATTGGCAGACAAAATCCATCTTGATTTTTTATACGAATTCATAAAACTATCAATAATAGAGTTTTAATCGCGAGACAAAATCAAATGTTTGTTAAGCTTTTCTCTGAATAATTTTCGTTTCTGCTTGTTCGGGATGAGAAAAGATGGATATTTAATGAACACGTTAAATATGAGTTTATTTATTTTTTCCTTCATCGATATATTTAAAGTTAATTTAGAGAAAAGTTTGTCATTTAATTTAACATTACCAGCCCATTCTTTTTCAGGAAAATTTTTTTCATAAGAAACGAGGTCATATTTAACTTTAATAATATCTTTTTGTATATGCTCTTCAACAAAGTTAACCTCGTCAGATTTATTTTCCAGAATCAAAAAAGAAATATCTTTGTTAGGAAACTTTTCATCGATTTGGCGCTTATATACTTTCAAGTCCTCATTTTCCACAACATCCAATCGTCCCCAGTAAACAAATAATATTCTTTTGTGCATACCAATATGTTTATATAGCCGAGCTATTCGTCTATCATATTTTTCTTTTATCATCGGATAAGACTCATCCAGACTTTTACCTATGGGAAAATCATGTAGAAACAAAAAATCCGTTTTAAAATCTCTATAATAATCACAGTGTGAGTCATTAACCTCGTTTGGGTTTTTAGCTACAAACTCGAGGTTTTCTTTTAGTATGAAATTATTGAAGTCATTAAGCAACAACTCTATTCTTACATTAAATGGGGCTATAGTAAGCCAATCAAAGGGATAGGAGCTGCGTCGCAAATTGAATTTTGTTAAATACGAAGGACAAGCGCAATCTCGTCCAATTGGTACAATTAAATCAAATTTATTATTTTTAAATAGCATTAAATTCATTCTTTTTATTATACTTTGTCAGCAAACCATTCATCTTTATCTTTTTTAGAAACTTGCCAGTCGACAAATTTAAAACTCTTAGCTGGTAAGCAATATTTGCAGGTTTCAAAAGGAGTGTTAAGATATTTTTCTATCTCTTCAGTACTATTGCCATACACACTAATTCCAGATTCTTCCGGAATATTTACATTGAAATACTTGTTATATCTTCCGATAAATTCTCCTGTCGGGCAAACATATAATTTACCGTTTCTTAACGATGTACAATTTTTATGCGTACACTCTGTAAAAACCTGTCTCATATCAGACGAGCCATCGGATACAAGTGATAACCAAAATTTTCCTGCCAAATGTATAAATCCTAGCCCTGCATCTTTTTCTCCTATTTTATCTAAGGCTTTAGAGAATTTCTCACCCGCCACTGGGTATTTTGACAAATCAATTATTATACCATATTTTTTTACACTCTCAAAAAATTCATCAGACATTTTTGATACCAAAATACCGTTAGACACTATACGGATATCAGAAAAAGGTAAAAGCGCTCTAGTGTATTTCATAAATTTGATTAAATCAGGATGAAGCAAAGGTTCACCTCCAAGTAACCTAAATTGTTTGATTTTGGGGAATTTTTCAACCAGAGCTTCTAAATCTTTTTTAAATTCCTCTACATCCATAAAATGCTCAGGCGTTAAAGGGCAAAAATGAGAACAAGCCCGGCAATTCAGATTGCAATGATCAACAATATCAACTTCTACATAGTTGAGCTGTCTCACGTTTAGTTGGAGCTTTATTTTTAGCCCCAAAATAGTGACCACAGTACGAAAACCTTGTTTTTTTACCGAAAATATTTTTTGCAATAATGACTTCATCTTATAAAACCTCACACACCAACATAGTATCTATCAAAATTCTTGACTCGTTTTTTGCGATTTTGAAAGTATAGCCAAGATTCCAGCTTTTTATCATTTCCTTAATCTCAAAGAAATCCTCAGTATTGTGATAAATACTAATAAGTAAAACCGGCTTGTCGCGCTTGATTGTTCTTTCAGCGCCTCTTAAAAGCGGCTGCTCGGCACCCTCGACATCAGTTTTGATTAAACTGACATTTATATTGTTTTTTTCTACATATTCATCAAGGGTAATCAAATCAATTGTTTCTTTGTCCACTGAATCTTGAATGCTAACACTTACTTGTTCACACTTATCACCAAGTCCTTTGTGTATTGGAATAATATTTTTATATTCATTCATTTTTATAGTTTTTTGTAACAAATCAAACTCTCTTTGCATTGGTTCAAAAGAATGAATATTGTTGTCTGTATATTTAGACAATACAATTGCCGAGTCACCCACATACGCCCCAGCATCAATGATATTACCTTGTCTGATTTTTTCAAAATTTCGCACAGAATCTATACCATGCTCATAGTAAAAAACACTGTCATCAAAATAACTAATCGGCAAATAGTACTTGTTGTATCCTAAATAGCATTCCGGAGAAAATTCAATTATTGGTTCAATATGTGCGTCTTCTTCTACATAATTTGATTTATCTATGTCTACATTATTTACCAATTTAACTATTGCCGACAATATCATATTGATTTTTTTCTTATCATCATGACTAAAATCCTCAACGAATTTTTTGTAATCCGCAACAAGATTATTACTTATTATATTTTTAAAATTTGTTCTGATAAATTCTTTTTCAAAATCGCATGCAATATTATCTTTTATTTTGAATTTTAATTTTAAGCCAAATATCTTCACAACTCTATGTGCTTTATCATCATAAATTTCGATAATACCTTTCATTAAATAATTCCTTTCAATTTTAAAAAGTTATAAACAGATAAATCTATGGAAACAACACCTTGTGAAATTAGAGCTTTTCTTCTTTTTTCCCCGTATTTGTTTTCATAATCATCTCTTAATTTACCTTGATTATATAATTTTAAGCTTCTTTTCAAATGTAAATTCATTTCTTTAGGCGTAAACTCAAGAGCATCAACCCAACGCTTTGTCTTATTCTCATACTCATCATAATTTTTAATATGATAGTGGTAATAGGATATATCTGAAGGAACAATCATTTTTTTGCATTTCATCTCCACATCGTGATTTCCGTCTGATATTTTTACAAATCCATCTATTTTATGTATAACTTTCGAACATGAAAAATTGCAACACGAAAGCCAATGGCTTGTCTCATCTATATTTAACAAGTTTATTTCAAATTCATGAAAAGGTCTTGTTATAAAATACGGGGATGAGAGAAAATCTTTGCGATCATCAGGATAAAGAAATTTCGAGTATATCATTAATGCATTAACATCGCCTGATTTTCTAATACTTTCTTTCAGATCTAAGCTTTTTGAAAAATAGAATTCATCCGCATCCGAGTTTATCACCCACGTAGCACCATATTTATCTTTAGCAAGTTTGATCATTTCTTCAACCCAAACACTATGTTGATGCTTAGGTTCCGTTTTGTTTATTATTTCAAGAACAATACCTTCGTCTTTTAACTTATCAAGTATAGCTGTTGTATTATCTGTAGAATTGTGGTTAAGGACGATAAAGCCATCCACACCCATTTCTTTATGGAATCGTATATGTTGTTCGATGATATTTTCTTCATTTTTACAAACAATTGTCATTATTAATTTTATATCGTCAGAATTTTGTTTTTTTGAATAACAATACCCCAAAATATACTTAGATGTGTATTTATCCGTTTTTTCTCTTTTATAAAGAGGTATTTTAAAACCAAGGACATATAGATTTTTGCTTTTAGCATTGTCGGTATATTCATTCGTAATTGAAAGGATTTTTTGTTTGTTTTTTTTCAAAGAAAATTTCTCTAAACAAGTCTTAGGAATAACTTTATCTGCATATTTAAACCAGATTTCACGATTTAAGATACCTGCGTTCCAGGGTTTTGCCGCCCCTGCAAAATGATATATTTTTATATTATCATATTCGGCATAATCAGGGTCAGCGTATCTCTTTAATAAATCCTTCAAACACGGATTGTAGTTGTATTTATAATCTAGTTTCTTATAATTATCACAAAATATTAAATTCAGTATATCTTGATCCGGACACTTAATATCCTCTTTTTCTCTCTCCAAGCATTCAAATAATCTTTCAACTATATTGTTTTCTCTAAAGTATTTTAAATTATATAGCAAAACCCCCGAATTAAAATAATTTTTGCTGTCCAATCCCAAGTACATGCAGTGCTCCATATGATATGTCATATATTGCATGCATTTTTCGTGTGCAGCCGCAATTGGTTTTCCGTCCATGTCGATATCAAAAAGTTCTTTTATATCAAAATCAACAACCATATCTACATCAAGATATATTGCCTTGTCAATTTCGGGCTTTAAATCAGGAATAAGAAATCGATAATAGCATGCATGTGTAAAATGGCGATTAATTGGATATTTAGAAAACAATGAAAAATCAATGCTTATAAATTCAATCGATAAATTTTTAAAACCCTTTAAACATTTTTGAAAATAATTTTGCTCATCGGCACCTAAATCACTGTTCAACACAAAAAAACTGCAATTTTCTTTTGTATTGTCCGCAACAGATGCAATAAGCGTTATCGCAGGAATTACATAATTTTTATCCGTGGATATAAATATGGGAATTGTCATTCATTACTCCTTCACTACTCTTATAAGCGGCATACGCTTCACAACTGGTTCTTATTTATTATAATCCAAAACAAAAGATATTTCGCCAGTTGTTTCTGATAATTTACATTAATTCATTCGGTATTGCATAAAGCACTGTTTCAAGATGACTACAGCTATAATGTCCGAGACGAAGTGTATAATCGGTTAGGACTTCATTAAGGTATAACGGTATATTTACAAAGTCGCCAAGTCCATGATATATAGAGACAGCCAACTGCGGACGATCTGAATTAATAGTATTTATAGCGCCTTTTAGGGCATTCGGTTCCGACCCTTCAATATCCATTTTTATAAAATCAACCTTTTCTATATTATTTGCTTTTTTAAAATCATCTATTGATGTTGCCTGAATTGTCACAACATTATCATCAGCAAAAGACACCTTATAATCGGCAACCCCTTTGACATGAGACGCGGATTGCCAACTACTTTTTTCTATAAATGAGAGTTTTTCGGTTGCACTCCAAAGAGCCAGAGGTACAATTTCAACCTCGGGCATTTTTTGTATAAATTGGTCATAATGTACCTTCTTAAATTCTTCATACATTGGCTCAAAGCCATATATGTGCTCAAGATTTGGAAAATGTTTTTTAAAAGCAAAAAACTGAGCACCATTGCAAACACCTGCGTCGAAAATAGTTTTTATTGCGTTTTTATTTATGTATTCAAGATAATGTTTATTATAATTTCCCGGTTGACCATACCGAATGAGCCCATGATTTTCACGAACATAGCCCAAAAGTTCATCACGATTTTTAGCATTTCGCCAATCCCATACCAATTGATATAATTTTCTATCTTCTTCATTTTTAAAAACATTTAAAGCTTGTTTTTGTTTAGATTCATACTCTCTGGTTCTATAATATTGCTCTATTTCCCTTGAAATCCCCAAATACGGAATTTCAAGATACTCAAAAAGCACCTCAAGTTCATAAAAATCTCTTGTTGTCGCAACAATAAGTAAATCTATCGAATTTTTGTACTGCTCTAACTCCCCGAGATTTACAATTTTAAGCCCGTCTTCTTCACCGGTTTTAAATGAATCGACATAAAAAAGAATCTCAATATCCTGACGATTTTCTTCAATATATTTTTTTAATCCTACACCGCTCAAACCTGCCCCATAAATGGCTATTTTGCTATTTGATTTTATTTTACTTACAAATTCTTTTAACATTTTATTCTTCTCCATCTGTTTTTATATAAATTTTGCTCTTAGTATGCATAATGTTTTGATAAGTTTACTATGCACATCAAAAAGCATATAGGATTTAGCCCTTTTAGCTCTGTGGGTGTAGTGTTCGCGTATGCTGCCATTACTACAAACAGCTTGATACTGCGATAAAACATGTATACAAAATTTTCTCATTTGGGGATAGTATTCAACTTTATTATCCTTATTGGCTTTTTCAAACCAATATTTTACAGATGAAAATCTGTTTTCCAAGAAAGAATCTGCAAAATGAATCCCATTTGGAGAATCAAACACAATTTTTTCACATTCATAGAAAACATCAAAAACATCTCTTGTATATTTAAAAGCGTTACTCCTGGCACTTTTCTCATGTCTTCTGTAATTATAAATATAATTCGTTAAAACTGTGGCTGTTTTGGCATTCGTAAGAAATTTAAAATATGGCAACGCATCTTCCAAAAACCGATGTGATGAAAATTCCACGTCATGGTTCATCCAAGTTTCTGCCTTATACATTTTGAACGGAAGTGTATTTGTCTGAAAAATAATATCTTTCGCATCAAGTATTTCAAAAGGGTTGTCCTTATATTTTTGAAAATACGGAGACACATAATAATATTTATCTTTAGCCCCGCTCTCCTCGTAATAATTATAAACATTAAAAAATATTATATCTGCGTTATCATTTTTAATTTTATTATACAAAAGTTCCAGCGCGTTTAGCTCGAGCCAATCATCACTGTCAACGAATATGAGATACTCTCCGACAGCAGACTTCACACCTATATTTCGAGCAATCCCCTGACCTTCGTTTTGCTTTGTGATGATTTTAATTCGGTCATCTTTATCGGCATAATTTTTCAAAATTTCGGGGCAGCGGTCTGTCGAACCGTCATCTATACAAATTATTTCTATTTCGCTCAATGTTTGATTAATCAGGCTGTCTAAACACTCTTCCAGATACTTTTCAACATTATAAACAGGTACAACAACTGATACTTTGGGATTTTTCATCTGTCAGTTCCTTCCAAAATATAATCCTCATTTTCCAAGAAATTTTTCAAACCTGTTGTCGAAATATCAGGAGTTCTCGGCAAAATCACAACCTCACAATGACATGAAAGCTCATCAAACTTGCCTTTCCAATCATCGCCCATAACAAAAACATTTGCATTATATTTTTTGATATCTGATATTTTTTGCTCCCAGCTTTCTTCGGGAATGACCAAATCCACATACTTTATGGCTTCCAAAATATATTTTCGCTGTTCATAATTGTAGTAAGACTTTTTGTTTTTCAGCTTATTAAATTCATCTGTCGACAAACCGACAATCAGATAATCCCCCAGTGCCTTTGCGCGCTTTAAAATATTTATATGTCCGGTATGAAGCAAATCATATGTGCCGTATGTGATTATCGTTTTCATCGAATTTTAAGCTCCGTCTTCAAATCATCTAATATGTTTTGAGCTGCATAGACACCGTTAAATCCCAAATCTGATATTGCATTGACTCTTTGCTGTTTCATTGAGTCCGTCTTTTGAATTAAAATTTCCTCAAACAATTTATCCAACTCATCTATATTATGCGCTTTATAATAATTTTTTACAACAGCTTCAGCAGACGGATTGTAACCAAAAGCTTTCTCGGAAATCAAATGAATTACAGGCTGCTCCGTCAAGAAAAATTCTGTCAAAAACGAGCCGCAGTCTGTAATCATAGCATAAGATTGAGCGAACAAATCTAAATAATCTCCGCTCTCATATTTCAATCCGATTTTCTCCCAATCATCCCAATATGACTGAATTTCTTCTCGCGTCATAATATTTTGAAGCCGGAGTCTTTCTTTCAAACTGGGATGAGGTTTAAATATCCAGTTCAATTCCGGGTGCGCCTTTGCAAATTCAAGAATATGAGCCCCATTCCATTCAAAAGTCGCATAATTTTCTCTTTCGTAATTTATGGACCAATGCGGAGCATAAATTACATATTTTTTTTCTTGCCCCTTGTCTTTCCCCAGATAGAAATAATCTAGCGCTGTATGTCCCGTAACGATAAGGTTTTCACCTTTATTTCTCATTCGCTCGGAATAAAATTTTTGTACAAGCTCATTTAAAATGTAATGCTTTTGAATATAAAGATGAAAACGTAAGTCATACTCCACAATTGAAGCTACATTTGCAACAAAGTACGGAACATAAGCTGACAGTGCAAAAGCAGAAGTTACAACCGGCCCCTGTGAAGTCTCTACGTACCATGGTTCTTGATAAAAAATAATATCCGGCTCAAAAGTATTCAAAGGCAGATGTATTTCATTTTCGCAATCATATGCATAGTATGTTTCCATTTGTTTATCTGTAAAAAACTTATACACATCCCGAACATCAGCAGATGAACTGCATCCTGAACCTGCCATCTTTTTTGGAGAAGTAGAGTCCTTTGATACCAAAATAAACGGATGAAAATTTTCATCTTCCAGCATCAATTTGTATAAACTTTCACATTTCCATTTTTGTTTTGAAAAGCATAAATATGCCACTCTTATTTTCTCAGATTTTACTTTTTTTCTGAGTTTTTCCAGCATTTTTTGCTTATTCGGCGCAATATATCTGCAATTTTGCTCAACTTTAAGGTTATGAAAAAAGCTGCGAACAGACTCACGCACACCAACAGGCAAAAAAAGTGCTGCAGATTCTCCTATTTTTTCATAAGGAATATACACAGCTATTCACTCCAGATTTCTTTTAATAGGGTAAATAATGATTTTTGAGCAAGAGGCGCAACTTTAGTTTTTACCCCTTTAAACATATAGCATTGAAAGTATTCCAATAAGCCTATATAGTTTAAAGTCGCAATAAGAACACAATCAGGGCTATATTCAGGCATTTTTTCTTTTGGAATAATTTTATATCCTAAAAACTCAGCACCCTCATCCTCATTTTGAAATTTCATATCCGAAACACCGATAATATTAAGCGACGATAAATCATAATTTTCAGTAATATATTGAAACAGCGAACCAGCTCCATAAATTATTACTTTTTTATTTTTGAGCTTTTTTATCATTTTTTTTAATCTGCATTCGAATTTAATTTCACTCAAATGCTTTTTGAAATCAGTATCCATATATCCCTCTCTGCCAAAATTTAAAGGCTAAATTTCCATATATTTCAAATCAGGGCTTACTGTAAAATCTGCGGTTACGGAAGATTTTATGTCATCTACCGTGAACATCGGGTTGATATCAGTTAAAAGAAGTCCGCTTTTCGTCACCTCAAGGACACATCTCTCCGTAATAATCAAATCGACCTCACCATATGCCGTTAACGGAAGCGTGCATTTCTTCAGAATTTTAACTTCCCCTTTGGACATATGCTCCATAGCAACAATAACTCTCTTAGCTCCAACAACCAAATCCATAGAGCCGCCCATTCCCGGAACCATCTTGCCCGGAACCATCCAACTTGCGATACTGCCTGCTTCATCAACCTGCAAAGCGCCCAGGACGGTTTGGTCAATATGTCCGCCTCTCATCATCGTAAGAGCCATTTGAGAATCAAAAAAACTTGCGCCTTCTTTAGCTTCGACATATCCGCCACCTGCGTTTATAACTCTCTTATCAACACGATCTGCCTTTTGACTTTTTCCTAAACCAAGCAAGCCATTTTCAGACTGAAAAATCACCTGCATATGTTCAGGCACATAATCAGCAACAGCCGTAGGCAATCCGATACCCAGAGCCGCAACATCGCCTTCTTTAAACTCCCTCGCCGCTCTTTTTGCTATAATTTCACGAATTTTTTCTTTAGATAATTCTTGAACTACTGATTCCATCTAACCATCCTCGCGCAAAACAATATAATCGACAAAAACCCCGGGAACTATAACATCATTCGGGTCGAGACAATCCACAAGTTCATCAGCTTGCGCAATTACCGTTCCTGCAGCCATTGCCATGACCGTATTACAGTTTCTTGTTGTTCCGTAATATGCGATGTTACCAAATTTATCTATTTTAGTACCGTAAATAAGCGCAAAATCAGCACCAATAGGCTTGTCTAATATAAATATCTTCCCGTCAATTTCGAGCGTTTGCTTGCTTTCTTCAACAATAGTGCCCACTCCCGTAGGAGTCAAAATGCCGCCTAATCCTGATCCTTTGGCCCTTACACGCTCAATAAACGTGCCCATAGGAACAAGTTCAACATCAATTTCACCTGAATGCATTTGGCGACCTGTTTCGGGATTTGTACCTATATGCGTAGTGATAAGCTTTTTTATCTGCTTATTGACAATCAATTTGCCCTTATCCGCATCGGGAAATGATGTATCATTAGCTATCATGGTCAAATTTTGGATATTTTGTTTCACGAGTTCATCAATCAAATTGTCAGGTACACCGCAGCTTAAAAAGCCGCCAACCATAACCGATGAGCCTTCTTTTATCATACCTATAGCATCTTTTGAAGAAACGACCTTTTTCATAATATCCCGACTTAAATTTTAGCATAAAAATCTTATTTTGGAAATTATTTCAATCTGATCATAACAAAACCTAAAATAAACTAGTTGCGTTTTAAATATATAGCCATAATATTCGCAAAAGATTCAAGCAATCTATATTGTTCCGAAGACAATCCTTTTTCGGATGGCATAAAAATACCAAGAACGCCAAAAGTATTATTTTCAACTTTTAAAGGCAAAAAATACCAACGCGAAGAAGCAAGAGTAGCTGTATTTTTACCCGCAGGAGATCCGTTTTTGTAAACCCATTGCGCAACACCGAGTTCTTTGTTATCAAACTTTGCTTCGCCTTCTTTTTCTGCAATCACAAGGTGTTTGTTCTCATTTGGAAGCAAAATAACAAGTTCACAGCGAAAAGCTTCCGTTATATGTGAAGCAGCAGTTTTCAAAATATCAGGCGCAAGCATAATTTCACGCGTGAAAGAATTCAAAGACGCTAAAAACCTTTCACGATGACGGGAACCTTCCGTCTGCCAGCGAATACCTTTTGCCAGAAAACTTATTATAACTGAAATGATTATAAAGACTAAAAAGCTAGGGAAATAGCGGATGTCCGTAACTCTAAAAGTATAATAAGGAGGTATCATAAAGAAATCGAGAGCACAAACGGACAAAAGCGCAGTGAAAAGCCCTACGCGCGTTCCAAAAAAGATACTACACACAACAACAGGCAAAATAAGCATCATACCTGCATTTAGAGGCTCCATTGAGTCTCTCGTTAATATAGCAAAGAGGATTATAGCGAATACGCTCAGCAAGCTTATGAAATACCCTTTTGGAGACAGTTTTGCAGCAGTTGGTGCCTTAGGCAATGGAGCACGAAGCTGTTCAGGATTGGCGCCGACAATCAAGACGTTTATATGTCCACTTTTTCTTGTAAGTTCATTTAATACAGACCCCTTGAAAAACTCCTCAAATCTTGAACGATGTGAAAGCCCTGCCACAATAAAGTTTACATTTTTTTCTTTGGCAAAATGAATAATTGTGTCTGCAATTCCGTTACCGCTTAATGCCGCAACCGTTGCCCCAAGTTCTTCTGCAAGTTTAATATTCTTTTCCAGCTGCGCCGCCGCTTTTGCACTTACTTCGACCTGTTGAGGAGATTCGACGTATACAGCATACCATTTTGCATTCATTTCTGACGCCATTCTATGCGTAATTCTCAGCAGACGCTCTGATGTCGGACTGGCACTGAAACCTACAATTATTTTTGAATCAACAGGCCAAGGCGTAATGATTGCATTCCTGTTTTTATAGGAAATCATGTCCTCATCAACCCGTTTAGCAGTGTAGCGAAGCGCCAATTCTCTTAATGCAAGGAGGTTTCCTTTTCTGAAAAACTTTTGAGTTGCAACTTTTGCTTTATCCGGAATATAAATTTTGCCTTCATTCAAACGCTCTAAAAGCTTTTCAGGAGTCAAATCCACAAGCTCAATCTCATCAGCAAGTTCCAAAATGCTGTCAGGAACAGTCTCATGAATAGTGACAAATGAAATTTGCTGAACAATATCGATTAAACTCTCAACGTGCTGAATATTTAACGTTGAATAAACATCTATCCCTGCCTTTAAGAGCTCTTCAACATCCTGATATCGCTTGTTGTGACGAGAGCCTATGACATTTGTATGCGCAAGCTCATCTACAATAACAAGACTCGGCTTTCTCTCAAGAATGGCATCAATATCCATTTCTTCAAGTTCCAAACCATTATAAAGTGTTTTCTTTCGCGGAATGATTGTCAGTCCGTCCAAAAGGGCTTGCGTCTCTTTTCTGCCATGCGTTTCAACAATACCTACGACAGCGTCCGTACCTGATTTTACTGAAATGCGCGTTTCTTCGAGCATTGTGTATGTTTTACCGACCCCGGCACAAAAACCGAGAAAAATCTTCAATCGTCCCGAAGTACGTTCAATTAAAGAATTAGCCTCATCCTCCTCGGCTGTAATTCTTTTCAAAAGTTCTTCAGGATTTGGACGTCCATCCTGATTCATTAAGCGCAAATTTCCTTTTTACCTTCTTTAATAAAGGCTTTTCTTACCAAGTTATCAATAGGTTTAGCTCCTGCAACGATTGCAGCTACGCCGACACCAGCCAGAAACAGATTGCGATGCCCACTGATATTCTTATGCTCGAATTTTGATATAAATTTGTTTAATCTCTCATTTTGCGTAAAATATTTTTTCAGATTGTTTTTTTGCGCCTGCGGAATCCTATCCAGAAGCATTTCAGCACCTTTACGCGTTGATTTTATCAATATGAAAGGAAGCAAGAAACTTGCCAAAAACTGAAACTTAATTTCTTTTCTTTTTTCCGCCTTAGCATGTTCATCAGAGACTGCATTTGTTTTTTTATGGTTAATCGACATAAAAGCATACAGGAGAGAAATAATCCAGGAAGCCTTAGCAACCAAACTGCCAAGAACAGGTCTTAATGCCTCTCCGAAGTCGTTAGAATACACAAAAAGTTTGAAAGGATATTGGTGCCAAATACTTTTCTTTCCTTTCGAACCGATTTCACGGTAAAGGTTAGTGTAAATACCCTTCGGAACTCTTACTGCGGTAAATGATTCGTTTTTGCGAACAAACTTCGCGCTATTTACCTTTTGAACACCTATTTCTTTGTATAAATTTTTATATATGCCTTTTTTATTATCTATTGAGCTTATCATTCTATTTACCTGACATTCTGTCTAATTCTGTATTTAATTTTAACACATTTACTGCGTCTGTGCCCCAAATGCCGATAAAATTGTAATCAATACTTTTATCAATTGCAATTTTGACATCATTTTGCGCCAAGTGGCGAATTTTTGCAACCCTTTTTGACTGGATATTTGCATTTTCAATACTAATGTGAGGGTCTAATCCGCTCCCAGAGCTTAAAACCATATCAGCAGGTATCTTAACATTTGTTATCAATTCATTCTCTTTTTGGACATTTTCAACCCGCTTTTTAACTATTTCAGCAAGTTTTTTGCTCGTCGGCGCCAAGTTGCTTCCGCCGGAGTTTTGCGCGTCATAGTCGTTATGAGAAGGTCTTGAATGGAAATATTTCGGGTCATCAAATTTTTGCCCGATAAGATAAGATCCAACGACCACGTTGTTCTTATAAACAAGACTTCCGTTCGCTTTATTTTTCATTGCCAACTGCGCAACTGCAGTGACAGAAAGAGGATATACCAGTCCTAAAATAACTGCAAATCCCGCAAAAACTTTTATTGATGTAATGAGTATTTTTTTCATAATTTTTCCCTGTCTATACCAGATGTAGGCAATTTATAACAATATCAATCAATTTTATTCCGGCAAACGGCAGCACCAGACCGCCAAAACCGTATATAAAAATATTTTTTGTAAGCATAGCTTCCGCTGTAGTCTGCTTATATTGAACACCCCGCAAGGAAAGCGGAATCAGCATTGGAATTATCAAAGCATTAAAAATAACCGCAGAAAGAATCGCGCTTTGAGGGCTTTGAAGGTGCATAATGTTCAACATTCCCAACTGCGGATACTGAGCCAAGAACAGAGCCGGAATAATCGCAAAATACTTCGCAACATCGTTCGCAACACTGAATGTTGTCAACGAACCGCGAGTAATCAGGATTTGTTTACCGATTTCGACAATATCAAGCAGTTTTGTAGGGCTGGAATCAAGATCAATCATGTTTGAAGCTTCACGCGCAGCCTGTGTTCCGGCATTCATTGCAACTGCAACGTCTGCTTGCGCAAGTGCAGGCGCATCATTTGTTCCGTCTCCAATCATAGCAACCATATAGCCGTTATTTTGGAATTCTTTTATTTTATCCAATTTTGTTTGAGGTTTTGCCTCAGCGAGGAAATCGCTTACGCCCGCCTCCGCAGCAATTGCAGCTGCAGTCATGGGGTTGTCCCCCGTAATCATAACCGATTTTATGCCCATCATATGAAGCTGGTGCAAACGCTCTTTTATACCGTCTTTTAAAACGTCTTTCAGCCTTATCACTCCCAAAGTCTGCGAACCTCTGGCAACTACTAACGGGGTTGCACCCTGAGAAGCAACCGTTTCTACGGTAGTTCGAACATCAGACGGAAACTCAACGCCCTGCGATTTAACAAGATTTTCAATTGCATCAACAGCGCCTTTTCGAATTTTCACTTCTCCGACATCAATGCCGCTCATACGAGTTTCTGCACTAAATTCAATAAACACCGCTCCGTCCGGCTTGGTAATGTCTTTTCCGCGCACATGAAGAGTCTCTTTCGCCAAAATAACAACACTTCTACCCTCTGGCGTATCATCGGCCAGCGAAGAAATCATCGCAGCTTTCGCAAGGTCGTTCAGCTCGACTCCGCTAGCAGGAATAAATTCTGTAGCAAGGCGATTCCCGAGTGTAATAGTACCCGTCTTGTCCAAAAGGACAACATTTACGTCACCCGATGCCTCTACTGCCCGCCCGCTGAGTGCAATGACATTGTGAGAAAGCAGTCTGTCCATTCCACTGATACCAATTGCAGGAAGAAGTCCGCCTATTGTGGTCGGAACAAGGCAGACAAGAAGCGCTATCAATATCGGCGCTCCAATATGAGCACCTGAATAAATTGCAAAATATTTTAAAGTAAAAACAACAACCAAAAACAAGACTGTAAGACCAATAAGCAGTATCTCCAGCGCTATTTCATTAGGAGTTTTTTGTCTTTTTGCACCTTCAACCATTTTTATCATTTGGTCAAGGAATGTTTCACCGGGATTCGCCGTAATTCTGATTTTCAAGTCTCCGGAAAGCACCTTTGTACCGCCTGTTACACCGCTTCTGTCTCCGCCGCCTTCGCGCACAACCGGTGCTGATTCGCCCGTAATTGCAGATTCGTCTACCAGCGCAACACCTTTAACAATCTCACCGTCACAAGGTATGATTTCATTGTCTTTTGCACTTACCATATCACCTTTTTTTAAAGAAAGGGCAGGAATACTTGTTATATTACCATTCTCATCAATAACATTCGCAAAAGCTTCACTACGCGACTTTTTAAGCGTATCAGCCTGCGCTTTGCCCTTGCCTTCTGCAAGAGATTGGGCGAAATTTGCAAAAAGCACTGTGAACCATAACCAGAGCGAAATTTGCAAATTGAAAGCAAACGGCAGTCCTTTAATCAAGTCCACGACAGTAACATATGCCGTAAAAACCGCTCCAAGTTCCACAATAAACATTACAGGGTTAGCAATCATCGTTTTAGGATTTAATTTCAAAAACGAACCTTTTACGGCGTCTATTATTATTTTAGGCTGAAATATACTGTTTCCCATTTATTTTTCCTTTTTCATTTAGAACAAAATCATTGATTTTAAAAATACTGCTTCCAAGATAGGTCCCAAAACCCACACCGGAAAGAATGTCAAAGCTCCGACAACAAAAACAACCCCGATTAATAACATTACAAACAGCGGGCTTGCCACCGGAAACTGAGCCTCTGTCGGAACAAATCTTTTCTTTGCGCAGGAGCCTGCAATCAACAGCGGCGGGACAATTATCGCCAATCGACAAACAATCATTGCAATCCCGATTGAAATATTATAAAAAGGCGTATTAGCATTCAATCCGGCAAAAGCGGAACCATTGTTCCCCGCACCTGAGGCAAAAGCATAGATTATTTCCGAAAGCCCATGCGGTCCTGCATTATTAAGGCTTGAAACACCTACGTGCGTGGCAACCGCCCCCATTATAAGCTGATATATTAAAGGTGAAAGAAGCGCAATCATTACCATTTGCATTTCAAACGGTTCAAGCTTTTTACCAAAAATCTCAGGGGTGCGTCCAATCATCAATCCGACTAAAAACATAGTCAAAATCGCGTATAATATCATCCCGACAAATCCGACTCCGACTCCACCGAATATAACCTCACCTATCATCATGTTAAACATCAGGACAAGCCCGGTTAAGGGCAGAAGGCTATCATGCATAGCATTTACGGCACCGCAGGAGATTACAGTTGTTGACTGAGCAAATACAATAGAATTTAACACGCCAAAGCGCATTTCCTTCCCTTCTAAGTTAACACCGTTCAGAATTCCTGCCTGCGAAAGAACGGGATTTCCCTGGTACTCTGCATATAAAGCCGCACAAAGTCCGAGGACATACAAAATAAACATTGCGGCATAAATAGTAACACCAATCTTGCGCTTTTCAAGCAAAGAGCCCGCAGCAAACGGTAAAGATGCTGCAATCATCAAAAATCCGAGGATTTCCATATAATCTGTCATAGGATTAGGATTTTCGAACGGGTGAGAAGAATTTGAAGCAAAAAATCCGCCGCCATTCGTCCCCAACATTTTTATCGCCTCTTGAGACGCCACAGGACCCTGCGGGATAACCTGCTCATATCCTGCCAATGTTTTTACATTAATATATTCGTTAAAATTCTGAATAACCCCCTGCGAAACAAATACCAGCGAATAAATAACAGCCAGCGGCAGTAAAATATAAATAATCGAACGCGTAAAATCTACCCAAAAATTGCCTATCGTTTCAGAAGTTTTCCTTGAAAAACCTCTCAAAAATGCTGCAAATACTGCAAGACCGACGGCAGCAGACAAGAAATTCTGCAAAGACAACCCAAACATCTGGCTCAAATAACTTAAAGTTTTTTCACCGCTATATGATTGCCAGTTAGTATTTGTCACAAATGAAATCGCTGTATTTAAAGCTGTATCCCATCTTACAGAAGCCATTTTTTGAGGATTCAACGGAAGTATATGCTGCACCAAAAGCAAAGCAAAAAGAACCGCAAAACCTATCAGACTAAATATCAAAATCGACATAATATAGGTTTTTGCAGTCATTTCTTCATTTTCATCAACTCCAAATGATTTATATAGAAATTTTTCAATCGGTCTTAAGACAAAAGACATAAAAGTCTTTTCGCCCTTATAAACATGCCCGATATATTCTCCCAGTATGACTGCAATTACAGTCAAGATTATTAAAAATAATGCAACATGCACCGCGATAGTGCTCATATTCCGTTCTCCTTTTCATGATTGCATTATCTTAGTCCCCTTATATTTGTTTGTCAATCAAACCTTAAACGCTTCGCCAGAGAGCACTTTTCAGAAAAAAAGCTCCATTATTCGGAGCTTTTTATTGTCATGCTATTTGAATAATCTTTTTACCATATTAGTAACTTTTTCATTATAAGGCGGGAATATAAGTCCGGGTTCGATATTACCGTCCCTATAAAGAATGCTTTTTTCGTGCGTAAAAGTGTCAAACGTATATTTACCGTGATATTGACCTATTCCTGACAAACCGACACCGCCAAATGGCATTTTAGAACTTAAAAGATGATTTATTGTATCATTAACACATCCTCCACCAAAGGAAAGACTTGTCAAAACAAGCTGTACAAGTTCCTCGTCTTCCGAGAACACGTACAAACCAAGCGGTTTTGACCTTTTCCGGATAAAATCAATAACATCATCTATATTTTTGTATGTGAGAATCGGCAAAATTGGACCAAAAACCTCTTCCTGCATAGTTGGGCTGGCATCTGTAGCATTAACAAGTGTAGGTTCGATGTACAAACCGCATTCATCCGTCTGTCCGCCTGTGATAATATTTGGCATTTCTCGTTCCACGATATTTTTAAGGCGATGAAACTCTTTTGTATTAATTATTCTGCCAAAATCCGGGCTCTCTTGAACAACAGTACCAAAAAACAGTCTGATTGCTTTCTGAAGCTCTTCAATCAGCTTATCTTTAATTTCTTCCTCCACAAAAATATAATCAGGCGCTATACAGGTTTGTCCGGAATTCAAAAATTTACCCCAGGCAATACGCTTTGCAGCGATTTCAAGATTCGCTGTTTTATCGACTATTGTAGGGCTTTTTCCACCTAACTCAAGTGTAAAAGGCACCAAGTTTTTGGACGCAGCTACAGCAACCTCTTTGCCGATTTCGGTACTTCCTGTAAAAAAGATATAATCGAACTCGGCACTCACAAGTTCCGAACTCGGATACTCAGAAGCCTCAAGAGGTTTTATGTAATCCGGTCTGAATGTTTCTTCTAACATTTTATGAATAACTTTTGCAGTTGCAGGTGTATTTTTTGTAGGTTTTACAACAGCACAATTACCTGCTGCAATCGCACCGATTAGAGGCGCCAGAAGCAGCTGAAACGGATAATTGAACGGCCCGATGATAAGAACAACACCATACGGGTCTTTCATTATACGTCCTTTAGATTTCGGGATAAAAAAAGGCTGTGAAACTCTTGTCGGAGCCGCCCATCTTTTGACATGTCTTATTGCGTAATCCAATTCCTGCATTACAATCCCTATTTCTGTTGTCACGATTTCAAAATCAGGTTTTCTCAAATCATCCTTTAAAGCTTTATAAATCTGAGGTTCGTATTTTTTAATAGCACTTTTCAGAATTTTTAATTGTTTGATTCTGAAATCGACGTCCTTCGTCACGTTAGTATTGTAAAACTTGTTTATATTCTGCAAAATTTCCTGAATATTCATATTTTTTCCTCGCGTAATATGCCAACGTACAATTTAAACGAAGCCCTGAAAAAGAACAATTCATAAGTCGGACAAAAATTGGGCTAATAAATAGCTGTTTAACTAAAAGAGATAAATGAAAATTCATTTATCTCTTTTGGAATATTTTTTAATTTATTAAAACCTATTTGCCTTCTGGATCTTTTTCTTCAATTTCAGGCTTTACTTCTTCGGCTTGTTCAGAGGCAGCGTCAATCTTCGATTCCTGTTTAACCGCTTCTTTTACTTCTTCAAGTTCTTTTTTTATTTCGTTTACTTCTTTTATATCCGCAGCCGCTGTTTCTTTTTCTTTCTTCACTTCCGCTTTTGGAGTTTCAATTTCTTCTGCTACAGTTTTTTCATTTTTATTCTCAGGAACTTCAAGGTTTTTAATAGTAACATCTAAGCGCTTCTTCAAGGACGGAAGTGCAAGTAATTGTGCAACACCCACACCAAAAATAGAATAGCAGGCTACCGCGAAAACACCAAATACACCGAATTTCTTAGCAGGGTTTTTCTTTCCGCCAAGAGCCAGCATCGCGCCTATTGCACCAAATCCGCTAACCAAGCCGCCGATTACACCCGCGATTGATAGCTTTTTACCATTATCATTTCTAACTTTTATATATTCATCGATTCGTTCTTTTGTAGAGTCGATTGTTCTTTTAGTTTGATTTGTATCAACAAATGAAATTTCTTGTCGTCCGTTTTCACGCACCTTGCCAATAGTTGGAGTATAATCAATAGGATTTACAAATAAAGACATGCTTTTTCCTTTTTATATTCTGCAATTATAATTGTACAACGCACCTCAATAAAAATATTTATCATATTTCGTAAAAAATTTACAAATATTAATGAAAATTTCTAATTATTACTTAGTACGATTTTTTCGAATGTTTTTTTGAGAGTTTTTACGTCTTTATGAAGAAAATCAAAAACTTTTTTCATATCAGTCATAATTTCTGTTTTTTCAGGACATAATTCGTTGAAGGGCATAAATAACAGCTCCATTTCAAGCTCCTTAACATCATTCGGGAAATAATATTTCATATTCGAATTTTGACACCCGAGACGCTCGTAAAAACGCATTCTTTTGACCGTGTTTACCTCCTCGCTGACCTTTTCAACTTCAAAATAACAACCCTTCAAATCTTTATACTCAGAAAAAAGCTCTGTAAGAATTTTTGAGCCAAAGCCTTTAGAATGGTGCTTTTTTACTATCGCAAGATAATCAACCCAAAGAAAATCATCTGCAAAATACAAAACATAGCCTGCAATCTCTCCCTCATCATATATTACCGCCAGATTGTAATTTTCTGACGCCAAGTTTGAATATAACTTATCGAAACTTTTCAATTCTTCCGGCGGAAACTGGGTTTTCATATCTTTGTATATTTTTTCAAAAATTTCTTTATTTTGCGTGATTTCTAATTTCATAAAAAGCTCCTTCAGATACCTTCATTATCATGAAAAATAAACTTTAGTCAAAAGCCTCGTATCATAAGGATTGAAATTCTCATTATGAAGATATGTAAACAAATTATTCACATGATGTTATAAATTCGAAAAAGCGGGTACATGAAGAATAGAGGAAACAAAAAAAATTTCAAATTTCTCTCTAATTCCTCTCTCTAATATGTGGTAAACTTAACCGACTTCAGTCGGTTTTTTTTTGCGCAAAATTAAAAATGCAAATGTAGTATAATCCCGAACATTGCCCCAAGACCGAGGAACATCAGGGGATCTTTTTTAGTCTTCAAAGCATAAATTATCAACCCGCAAAGCAAAACCAAGGCTTTCAAATCAATGTAATTTGTTATTTGTGCAAAATTAAATTGCGAAATGTGAGCAATGTCTCTTATAATATATGTTTTGAACAAACTCACGGCAACAGCGGTAATCAATGCGCAGCCCGCCGGTTTTATCGAGTATAAAACAGCTTGAACGTAAAAATTTTCGCTGAATTTGTTTAAAAGTTTTGAAACAGCAACAACCATAAGATAAGAAGGCAGGACAAGGGCTGTTGTAGCGATTAAAGACCCTATCAAGCCGCCCGATTTAAAACCGGCAAAGGTTGCAACATTTATCCCGACAGGCCCTGGGGTTATGCTGGATATCGCAAGCATATCCACAAGTTCTTTCGCCGAATACCAGTGATACTGCGCCGAAATGTGATACAAAAATGGCAGCGTCGCATACCCTCCACCGACAGAAAGCATTCCGACCTTAAAAAATTCCAAAAAGAGGTAAATATAAAGCATTATTCAAACCTCCGTCGGATAATTTTATAAACCAGCCCGGAAAAAGCCCCGATGATAATTAAAATTCCGGGGGAAACGTGAAAAATCACAGCTAATACAAAAATAGAAACAAAAAGTAGAAATGTGAATTTGTCGACAATACTTTTTTCCCAAATCTCTTGAACAGTCATCAAAATCAATAAAATTATGCTGATTCCTACGCCCCAAAATACGCTATTGACGAGAGAAATATGCGTTAATTTGCTCAAAAACGCCGCAAGACAAACTATTGCAGCAAACGGAGGTAAACACATTGCAAAAGCAGCCGTAATAGCGCCATATTTGCCTTTCAGCTTGTAGCCGACAAAAATTGCAGTATTTGTCGCAATAATCCCGGGAATGCACTGACTCAGAGCATAATAATCGACCAAATCTTCCTTTGAAATCCAGTGGCGTTTTTCGACAACTTCAGATTGAAGCATGGGCAAAATTACATAACCTCCGCCTAAAAGCAAGGCTCCAACCTTAAAAAACACCAAAAAAATATTTCGCAATGTAACTTTCATACGTCTATTTTAACGTAAATAAAGGGTCTGCGCATTCTGCTTCAAGTTGTTTATAAAATTCCACAATTTTAGGGTTTGCCATAATCTTTTGCGGCGAAAAACTTTTCAGGTAAAGTCCGCCAAGAGATTTCACCCTGCTCAACGCAACATAGGCTTGTCCATATTCGAAAATCCGGGAAAAATCAATAAAAACCTCCTCAAGTGTCATACCTTGCGATTTATGAATCGTTATTCCATATGCCAGCCTGAATGGGTATTGAACCCGCCTTGCTGCAATTTTTCCGTCTTTCATATAATCAAATTCAAACTGCTTAATTGATTTAAACTCACCATTATCGAATTTCACGTTAATTATACCGTCGTCAAAACCTTCCACGACACCGCAAGAACCGTTTATCAGCCCCGCATCGAAATCAATATTTTTCAATAACATAACACGGCAGCCTTTTTTCAATTCGAGTTTCTGAGGCGCGCGGCAGTATTTGTCAAGAGAGCTCCAAGTGGTCTTATATCGCTCATTTAATCCATCAATCTCAGCCGTAGTTGTGACAATTTTATCAGCTTCTTCATTTTTCATCAAAACATCTGAGGCAAGGAGTTCTTCTGTTTTTTCATCTAATTCATTAAATTTTTTCTCATTATAAGCATCTGCATCACTGTTTGTTGCAAATATGTGCAAAATCTCCTTCTTATCGGGTATTTGAGCATTATTTCTTGAATAAAACACTTTAAAATCCGAATCTTTAAAATTATTTTGTCTAATATCATTCAAAATCTCGGCAAAGCTGCTATCTTCCTGACGATAAATTTTACGCAACAGGACATTTTTCAGATTTAGCTCTTTCCATGCCATAGACTCAAAACAAAATCCGCTTGTTTTATCAACAGGAGGAAGCTGGAAAAAATCTCCGAAGAAGACAACCTGAAGCCCGCCAAACGGCAAATTTGAAGCTCTTACTGACTTCAAAATATTATTTATGTAGTCAAAAGAGGCTGCGTCAAGCATTGAAATCTCATCAATTGCCAAAATTTTTGTATTCCGAATACGCTTAACAAGATTGGATTTTTTCAATATGTTTTGTATTGCAAAATCTAAGGGAAGATTACAAATTCCAGCACCGCTCCATGCGTGAATGGTCTGCCCGCCAACGTTTACGGCTGCCATACCAGTTGTACTTGTTACTTCAAAGCCAAATTCTTTTTTCAAGCGGTTTAAAATAAAACTTTTTCCTGTCCCCGCAGAACCCGTAACAAAAACATTTTCGCCGTCTTTTATAAGCTTTTTTATGTATTTAAGAGTCGAATCATCTTCAATTTCAAGCTCTAGTTCCTTTTCTGCCTCAATGCTCATGAGTTCTTTTTTATTTGATTTAGAAGCTTTTTTTGATTTTACTAAAGTCGGAATTGCCAGAGGTGTAATATCTCCATTTTTTGCTGCAAAATCAGCGACTATCTTAATTAGCGCCTCTCCGTACTGAGAAATTTTTGTCTTTCCCATACCTCGAATTTTACCCAAATCTTCCAAATTGATAGGGAAATACTGTGCAATTGCGTCAATTGTGTCATTGGAAAAAATACAATAAAGCGGATAGCCTTTTTCCTTAGCCCAAATCTGCCTTTGCGCACGAATAATTTTTACAAGCGCTTCGTTTATATTACCGGCAGGCTCTGCGGGCGGTGCAGGTCTGTCTGGGATAAAATTATTTAGCTTTACAGAAGGTGCAGGCATTTCAGTCTGAGACGAAAAGTTTTTTATAGTTTCTCCACCGTCATTCTGCGTTTTTAAAAAATCTGAAAACCAGTCTGCCACTTTTTTAAACCAGAGTTTTTCTATTGTGCATAATTGAGGAAACAAGCGCTGCAATTATGAAAAACAGCCCCAATGCACCTGTAATAACCTCAGGAACTTCATGGAATGTAGAGAAAAACATTATTGCCGCAAGTGCACCTATTGCCCAGTGCGCGCCGTGCTCAAGGTAGAGAAACTGTTTCAGGGTGCCTTTTTCTACAAGCATAATTGTAAGCGAGCGAACAAAAACCGCACCAATCGCAAGCCCTATCGAAATTATGACAATATCTTTACTCAAAGCAAACGCACCAAGAACCCCGTCCAGCGAGAATGAAGCATCAATCAGCTCAAGATAAAGAAATGCCACAAGACCGCCTGTGCGTGCTGCGTCGCCCACAAGTTTTGCCGTCCTTTCCGCTTCTTTTTTCTCGAGAAACTTACTAATACCGTCAACCAAGAGGTATAAAATAATGCCGCTCATACCTGACAACACTACATGAAGACGAGCTTCGGGCGCTACATGAGTTTGAACAGCATAAAGCATAATTAAAGTTAAAATTGTCTCAACACCGCTGATATGCCCTGCAATTGAAAGTTTTTCTTCCAAAAATTTTATCCAATGGACATCTTTGTTCGGGTTGAAGAAATAATGCAAAAATAACATCATCAAAAACGCGCCGCCGAATGCAACAATAGGAGCGTGTGTCAAATGCAGGTAGTGAGCATATTTATCAACATCATTTAAGGCCATTTTTGTCACATCAAGCATTGAAAGCTTCGCAAAAATCGACACAATCAACACAGGGAACAAAAATCTCATACCGAAGACTGCTATCAAAATACCCCAAGTTAAAAACCTGTGGCGCCACTTGTCCGACATATGCTCAAGCTTCATAGCGTTTATGACTGCATTATCAAAAGACAAACTAACCTCAAGAACGCACAAAACAAACACTATAAACAAGCTTGCAAGCCCGGCTCCCGGATGGATGTGCTCTGCCCACAAATACGCGATAATAAAACCAATAATCGTTACGATATACGACTCACCAAAATATTTCCACATAAAACTTTTCCTTAATTCCGTGATGTTGTTATAATAGCCTACTTTATTATAAATAAAAAGCTATTAAGAGTGAAAGTAATCCGAAATCAATTTTTTATTGCGCGGGCGAAACATTTTTGTGAACTTTTGAAAGAAAGTAGGAGATGTTTTATCAATCTCATTTTTTAAGATTGCTTTTTCAATAAGCATTTTGTTGTACATACTGTTAAGCCTCTCAGACTCATCAATATGCGGCTTCAACTTTTCTATTTTGATTTTTAAAATCGCCATAGTCTGCTTAAGTCTTTTCTTATTTTCATTTTCACTCATTAATAACGCCTTAAACACAAATTTTAACAAATTACCTACACATAATACACTATGACTCTCAAAAAAGCACTACTCTAAAAGATTTAAAAATAAAAATTGCATTATATTTTTTGGAATGCTAAAATTTTCTAGTGAAGAAATTACGGATTTTGATAATCAGACTCTCCGCAATCGGAGATACCATACATACACTGCCGCTTGCATATGCGCTTCGACAAAAATATCCGAATGCAAAAATTGACTGGATTGTCGAAGATAAGGCTGCACAATTCGTAGAAAATAATCCTCTGATTAACGAAGTTTTTGTCGTTCCGAAAAAAGAATGGAAAAAACGCGGATGTTCTTTTCACAATTATGCGGAGTTTAACCGCCTTATGGGTAAACTTCAAAAAAATCGCTACGATATAGCTATTGATACTCAGCAGTTATTGAAAAGCGGACTGATTCTGGCTTTTTGTGGTGCAAAAAGAAAAATTACACTTAGCGGCGGACGTGAATTTTCAGGTATTTTTGCAAACGAAGTAATCAAATCAAAGCACAAGCTCTTCGATAAAGATTACCACGTGGTTAACAGAAACCTGGAAATTGCGGAATGCTTAGGCTGCGAAGCACCTGAAATAAAATTTGAGCTTCCCGAGCCAAGTGAAGAAACAACAAAAAAAGCAGACTCGTTGCTTAAAAATCTAAAAAAGATGAAAAAAACTATTACCATAGCACCTGCGACTACCTGGCAGACAAAATATTGGGACAATTCAGGCTGGGCAAGCATAATTAACGAATATCAAGAGAAAGCAAATATAATTGTAACAGGCACTGAGGAAGATAAAAATCTTGTCACTGAAATTTTAGAGCTTTCAAACAGCGGAAATGTAATCAATCTGACAGGAAAAACCAATTTATCTGAGCTTGCGGAAGTCTTTCGACGTTCAGATATGGTAATCTCGCCTGATTCCGGTTCAGCGCAAATTGCTTGGGCAACTCAAAAGCCTTATGTAATTTCGATTTTCACGGCAACATCTAAAAATCGTACGGCTCCATTCGGCGAAAATGCTTTTTCTTTTTCACCTGAAATTAAGTGTTATCCTTGTCATAAAAAGAAATGCAAGTCACGTAATTTTGAATTTTGCAAAAAAAGCATTGATTATTACGAAATTATAAAAATTATTGATAAAGTATTTCATTATCAATAAATTAGTTGTATAATGAAATGTCGTATTACAAAGGGTCTTTGGAATTAAATGAAAATTTTCGACAAGTTTAGAAGTTACGTCAGACAAATCAACGAATTTGAAGATAACATATCTGAAAACAGAAAAGATTTACAGGAAATATATGAGCGAAATATAGTTCTGGAAAAGGAAATCGTTGAACGTACCGAGCAATTAAATCAGGCAAACAAAACATTGCTGACATTGCAGCATATTTGGGACATGATGAACTCGTCTACTCCGCTTTCTAATGCCCTTGACTCCATCGTAGAAAGCCTGCACGGAGAATTCGGCTACCTTTTTGGTGCGATTATAGAAAAAGTTGAAAAAGGCGGTCAAACCTATTTTCTTACAACATCCTACACAAAATGTGAATTTTTTGACGCAATGAAAAACTACTTCGGCACAGAAGTTGAGGCTGTAAAATTAAAATACGAACCTGATAATTTCATGGCAAAAGCGCTGAGAAACAAAGAAGTTCTTGCAACTACAGATATTTCGGGGTTTATAAAAAAAATGCTGCCTGTAATTAATGAAGAAAGGCTAAATCCCATTTTAGAACAAAGCAAAAGTAAGACACTCATCATTTTGCCGTTAAAACCTGAAGGTAATGAATTCGGGTGCATGCTTGTGTTTTCTCCGCGAAAAGAGGTTCTGGACGACGAACTGAGTTTCTTGAAACTCTTCGCACATCAAATGGAACTTGCCGTAACTATTGCGGATTTGTTCGAAAAAGTAAAAAAACAAGCGATTACAGACCCCCTCACGGATTTGTACAACCGACGATATTTTGAAGACTGTATGCAGCGGGAGGCCGAGCGTTCTGAGCGTTTAAACCAGCCTTTTACTTTGGTTTCAATAGATTTAGACCATTTGAAACAAATAAATGATACATACGGGCATAATTACGGGGATATTGCCATTAAAGCAATCGGAAAAATTTTAAAACGTAATGCCCGTTCAATCGATATTCCGGCACGCATCGGCGGGGAGGAATTTAACGTTATGCTCCCCGGTATTGATTCTCATGGCGGGATGATAGCTGCTGAGCGTATCCGTGCAGCAATTGAAGCAGAACCGATTGAAAAAGTCGGCAAAATTACTGCAAGTATAGGTGTTTCCACCTACATCGAGCATACAAAAAGTTTGGATGAACTACTCGAAATGGCTGACCAGGCTATGTATAGAGCAAAAATCAATGGCAGAAACAGAATTGTCCTTGCGAAAGAGCAGGATAAAGAAAGCTGGCAGCAAATTGCTATAGACGCATTCCTGGATATTTTATCAAAGAAAAGAATTCCTGTTTCGAAAAAATTATCCGAAGAAATCCGAAGCAAATTGGACAGAGTCACAACATCGGGTGCAACAATCAAAGAAATTTTGTATTCTATCACCGATATGCTTGCGCAAACATACGACCCTGTGCATATTGAAGGTCTCACAAAATTAAAAGTCTCTCTTGCCGTAAAACTTGCCAAAGGGCTTAATTTAAATAAAGAAGAGCAAGATAACCTCAAGATTGCCATGCTTTTGTATGACATAGGCAACACTATGATACCTGACGAGATATTCAAAAACCCTAACCCGCTCAACACGGATGAGAAAGAACAAATCCACAAACACCCTGTGATTGCGGCAAAAAATATCTTGAAACCGATATCGTCCGTCTCCGAAGTTATCCCAATAATTGAGCACCACCACGAAAACTGGGATGGAACAGGCTACCCGAGCCAAATGAAGGGGGAGGCGATTCCTGTAAGCTCACAAATTGTACTTCTAATAGATGCATACTCCGCGCTCCTACAGCCTCGAAGCTGGCGCAATGCGCTCACCGAGACCGAAGCACTTGCTACAATCAAAAATGAAGCAGGTAAAAAATGGAGCACTGAAATTGTTGAAAAATTTGTCGAAATGATAAAAAATGAAAAACGATAATCCAAAAATTGATAATATAATCACAGCACTTTACAATTGGGTTACTACGCCAAAAGGTACTCCCGTAATCAAGGACACCTCCAAGATTTCTAATCTGGGGCAGGATTTTTATATTGACAGTAACGTCACAAACCCTCTATCCTGTACCGTTTTTGAAATGTCCGACAATGGAGAGTTGATAATTGACAAAACCCAAAGAGTAATAGAGAGCAAAGCATCTTTTTTTCTGTTTGTTAATATCAAGACAGGCTGGATTTCGGCAGTAAAAAATACAACGGAAAACCAAAAAAAATTAATCCGTCAGGAACCTCTGCAAAATCTAAAGGTAAAAATTATTCCTTAAAATCTATCCCTGCGTCTTCTTCGCGAGCAGCCATTTCAAGCAGAACGTAAGTCATGTAAGAGCCCAGCGCAACCGCTTTAGGATCAAGATCTGTATTGTTGGCAGCTTCTATAATTGCAGAATTAATTTCAGGATTTTCATCCTTAATATAGTGAATCATTTTTTTTCTCCAAGCATGGACGTCTTGAAAAATTTCCGCAAACGCAAGTGATGCGTGGTCTTCAGTTATAATCGGAAGCATTACGATATCTCCTTGTATTCCAACTTTTATATTCTAAATTATATACCGAAATATTTAATCATGCATATATATTAATTAACATAAAATATTTTACAAAATTCGAGAATGAATAAACGACTTTTCACCTTTAGCATACTCTGAAACAGTCTGTCCGTTACCATAAAGCTTATATTTATATATTGTAAGCCCCTCAAGCCCGACAGGCCCGCGCGCATGCGTCTTGTTAGTCGAAATACCAACCTCTGCACCAAAACCGTATCTGAAACCGTCTGCAAAGCGAGTAGAAGCGTTGCAATATACTCCTGCACTATCAATCAAATCCATAAACACTTCCGCAGCTTGGCTATCCTCTGTAATAATACAGTCCGTATGTCCTGAGCCGTATTCGTTTATGTGTTTTACAGCTTCGAGTTCGTTTTCAACAATTTTTGCGGCCAAAATCAAGTCAGAATACTCCGTTTTCCAATCTTCTTCCAACGCAAGTTCAATATCTGCGACGATTTTCAAACAGTCTTCACAGCCTTTAACTTTCACATTATTTTCGCGCAATATTTTTACAAGGTCAGGCAAAAAATCACCTGCAATGCCTTTGTGCACCAGAATCGTTTCTACCGCATTACAAGCCGTAGGATATTGAGTTTTTGCATCAACAATTATCTCGAAAGCCTTTTTAAAATCAGCGGATTTGTCTGCATATATATGGCAAATACCGTCTGCATGACCCAATACAGGAATTTTGGTATTTTCTTTGATAAATTTCACAAGAGAGTTCCCGCCTCGAGGAATAATAAGATCAATAAGCCCTTCCATTGTCAGCATTTGAGCTACATCTTCACGCGAAAAAATCTGGTTAATTACATTCTGAGGAAAACCGTCAATTTCCGCCAAAGACGCATTTATGATGTCAGCAATAACACTATTTGTATTAACAGATTCCTTTCCGCCTTTTAAAATAACAACATTTCCTGATTTAATCGCAAGTGAAGAAATCTGGGCAATAACATCGGGACGAGCCTCAAAAATAACGCCGATAACGCCAATTGGACAGCTGACTTTGTATAAATCAAGCCCCTCATCGAGCTTCATAGCCCATAGTTTTTGATTCACAGGGTCAGAAAGGTTTTTCACGTCTCGAATGCCTGAAATCATATCTCGAAGCTTATTTTCATCTAATTTCAGACGACCGTATGTTGCATTTGTAATTTCACCGCTTTCAAGCAGCTTTACAGCATCATAGAGATCTTTTTTATTCGCCTCGAAAATTTTATTTTTATTTTCATCTAATCTGTCAGCAATCAGCGTCAAAGCTTTATTTTTCACTTCAGTTGAAAGCGAAGCTAACTCATAGGAAGCTTTTTTGGCGTTTTTTGCAATATTTAATAAATTATCCATAATTTTTGCCTTTAATTATAAAAGTACAATATTATCGCGGCTTATAAGCGCGTCATAGTTTTTGTAACCAAGCGTTTTAAGAATCTCATCAGAATGCACGCCTGCAATTTTTTTTGCGTCTTTAAAATTATAATTTACAACTCCGCGGGCAAATTCAACACCATCTGCATCCATAATCGAAACAACATCCCCTTTTACGAAGTCATTTCTAACATCAACAACTCCAACAGGTAAAAGACTCGATTCCTTGTCGATTATAGCTTTTTTTGCACCATCATTAACGACAATCTGCCCAAGGACATTCGTTGCATATGCAATCCAGCGTTTTTTCCCGGGAAGACTTTCTGTCGGCAAAAACACCGTCCCTGCCTCCGTTCCGTCAAAGATTTTAGATATAATCTGAGGAATTTTACCATTTGCTATAATTGCACTACCACCCGAACGTGTAACTACATTTGCCGCTTCAAGCTTTGTTTTCATTCCGCCGCGCCCCCCCGAAGAAGCATTTTGCGCATATTGTCTAAGCTCATCGTCAAGTTTTTCAACGACAGGAATAATCTGCGCATTAGGGTTTTCTTTAGGATTATCATCATAAAGCCCGTTTACGTCAGACAAAATAACCAGCAAATCAGCATCCAGCCTGCTTGCAACAAGAGCCGCAAGTTTATCATTATCAGAGAAACAAATCTGCAATTCTTCGTGATACTGTTCAAGCTCTTCAGTTGAAACCGTATCATTTTGGTTGATTACAGGCACGACTTTATGCTCCAGAAGCACGTTTAGAGTGTTATTAAGACTCAAATATTTTTTTCTGTTCGCAAAATCTTCTTCAGTCAAAAGAATTTGTGCAACTTCGATATTATATGTTTCAAAGCCGTGAGCATACATCGCCATAAGCTGACTCTGCCCGCAAGCTGCACAAGCCTGCTTTACAGCCATACTGTCCGAGCTGTTAACCCCCAATTTTTTTGCACCTAAACCAACGGCTCCTGAGGTCACAATTAAAATTTCTCTACCCTGATTTGCCAGTTTTGAAATATCCTCAATAAACGAATAAATATGAGAGAGCGAAATCTCGCCGCTATCGTTCCTCAACACGTTTGTGCCGAATTTAAAGACTATTCTTTGCGCTTTTTTGATTAGTTCATTCATATGAGAATTATAACACGAAAATCCTCCATACTAATGGTCAAATTAAATCCCGAATTCGATATACTCACCATATAGTTTTATAATTAAAAGCTTGGGGGAAATGTGGCTTTAGCAAAGAAGAAACTCAAACAGCAGCAGGCTGATTTAAGAATTGTCAAACAGGAAGAGGTTTTAACAAAGCCTTATAATGATATTAACCTTAGAAACTGGAAAGAATATCCTCATATTTTGACGGATACGCTTTGGGAGTTCAAATCGCGAGAAAAAACCAACGGGCACAGCTATGATTACCACGGAAACTACATTCCGCAACTTGCTCAACAATTATACGAAAGATTTACCAAAAAGAATGATATCGTGCTTGATTTGTTCTTCGGCTCAGGAACCTCAGGAATCGAGGCTGTAAATATGCAGCGCAGATGTATCGGTGTAGAACTCAAGCAAGAATTAGTAGATTACGTTAGTGAGAAATTTAAAGCAAAAGAACTTGTTACTGACGTAAATATAATTTGCGGAGACAGTGCCTCAACTGAAATAGGTGACAAAATTCAAGCAAGACTTGATGTCATGGGTCGCGATAAAGCACAATTCCTGGTTCTTCACCCGCCATATGATGATATTATTAAGTTCTCGGATAAAAAAGAAGATTTATCAAATTGTTCGTCCACCGAAGATTTTTACGATTTATTTGAAAAAGTTGCGAAAAACGGCTACGATGCGCTGGAAAAAGGCAGGCATGCTGCGCTTATCATAGGCGACAAATACGCAAACGGTGAACTTATTCCTCTCGGATTCGGCTGTATGCAAAAAATGCAGCAAATGGGATTCCTATTAAAATCCATTATTGTTAAGAATATCGAAGGAAATGAAAAAGCAAAAGGTAAGCAGGCAAATCTATGGAGATACCGCGCACTGTACGGTGGTTTCTACATTTTCAAGCATGAATATGTTATGATTTTTCAAAAGATGTAATTGATTTCTGTAAATATTTTGCATTAGAGAAGTATTATTCACTGCAATTTTTGAATATTAGAATTATACTTTCTAATATGAAAGGCATTGAAGAAGATTACATCAGTCAAATACGTACGCGTGTGAAGGCTCTTAGAGAATCCAGAGAATGGACGCAAGAATATCTTGCCGAAAAAGTGGATCGCTCAAGAGAATTTATTAACAAGTTCGAAACCGGCAAGCAGAAAATCAGTTTTACTACGCTTGTTCGCATCGCTATTGCATTTGACATGTCATTAAAAGATTTAGTCGATATAGAAAAACAGTAACTAGCTGAAATAGTCGAATTCTATGTGTCCTATTTTAACGCTATCACCGTCTTTTATACCGGCCTGTTCCAGTGCTTCAAAAACACCCATCGATTTCATAATATTTTGGAATCTGAAAATTTGTTCATAATTTCTTGAATCAGTTACGTTGGCCAAACGGAAAAGCTTACCACCTTCAACAACATAGCTTTTTTTGTCAAGCTTATAGACGCAGAAAGAACTATCATCATTATCATAAGCGGCGTCGTCTTCATGTACTTCAACAACAATTTCAGGCTTTGGAATTTCTTCGACTTTTTGCGCCATAATGGACAAAAGCTCTACAACACCCTGTCGTGCTACCGCCGAAATCATATAAACATCTGACGCAAGTTCTTTGAACTTGTTATAAAAACTTTCTCTGTCTTCATCCGGAATAACATCAATTTTATTAAGAACAACAATCTGATAAACCTCAGAAAGTCTCGTATCATGTTTTTTAAGCTCTTCGTTTATTTTTTTATAGTTGTCAATTGGATTTTCAGCAGACAAATCTACAATATGGAGTAAAAACCTGCATCTTTCTACGTGACGTAAAAATTCATGCCCTAGCCCTGTACCTTCCGAAGCGCCTTCAATCAATCCCGGGATGTCCGCAACAACATAGCTGTCACCGCTATGCTTTTTCACAACACCAAGATTAGGTACCAGAGTAGTAAAAGGATAATCTGCAATTTTAGGCTTTGCGGAACTTATAACACTTATCAAGGTAGATTTACCGGCATTAGGCATACCAAGAAGCCCGACATCCGCGATGAGTTTCAATTCTAAATCCAAATTTCGCTCAATACCTGATTCGCCCGGCTCACAAAATTGAGGAGAGCGTTTTTGAGAAGTAGCAAAGCGGGCATTTCCGCGTCCGCCGCGCCCACCTTTTGCCACTAATGCCGTTTGTCCCTCCTCGGTAAGGTCGGCAATAATTTTACCGCTGGAGGTATCTTTAACAATCGTTCCGAGCGGAACATTTATGTACAAATCTTTCCCGCAGCGCCCATGCTGAGATTTTCCTCGTCCGTTTTCGCCGTTATCTGCTTTAAAAATAGACTGGTATTGAAAGTCAAGAAGAGTTGAAATATCGGCAACCGCAATTAAATAAACATCACCGCCGCGCCCGCCGTCGCCGCCTGCAGGCCCGCCCATATCGACGTATTTTTCGCGTCTCCAGGCAACCATTCCGTTTCCGCCTTTTCCTGAAAGTATTTTAATTCTTGATTTATCTAAAAACATATTCAAATTATACACTAAAAAAGATAAAATTCATCTAAAAATATACATATTTTGTATGAGTCGGGAAATTTTGGCATGGTGTATGATACCGGTATCTAAAATAGACTTTTAAGGTGAGGAAAATTGAAGAAATACAAGTTCAGACTGCAGACTGTGCTTGATATCAAGGAAAAGAAAGTTGAGCAAAAGCTACAAGAGCTTGCTCAGATAGTTTCTGTACTAAACAAAGAAGTTGAGATCGAAAAACAGCTCATACAAGAGCGAAACACCTTACAATCATCTATTATCACCATCAATTCAATTGATACACCGATAAGTCTGTTTGAAATGCAAAACTCGCGAGGCTACTGGGGCAATCTCGGTATCAAAATCGCTCAACAAAAAGAGCGAATTAAAAATGTCGAAACCTTTATGAAAGCCAAGCAGCAGGAAGTAAATGAAGCGATAAAAGAAAAGAAAGTTCTTGAAAATCTTAAAGAAAAAGAACAAGAAAAGTTTTACAAAGAGTTTCTGGCATACGAAAGACGAGAACTCGACGAAATTGCAATCAGCAGATACTCAAGAATAAATTAAGGATAAACATGACAGCAGAATTACTAAAAAACATAATACCAACAGTACAATCAGCTTCTAAAAATGCAGTCAATACGACAAAAGCTGTTCAAAATACTATTGAAAAAGCGGATAAAGCTTTTTCAAATCTGCTTGACGATATTAATAAAAAGTATTCACAAAATGATACTCAAAAGACTGCACAATCGCAAACGCAGCAAAAAGAATCTGCTGAAAAGCAAATTGCACCTGAAAAAAACACACAGGCGACAGAAAAGACCGCTGAGACTATTTCAAATACTGAAACAACGGAAAAAGACAGCAGTTTAACCGACAATACTCAATCTGAAAATAATACCACTGAAAACACAAACACAGATGACGCGGAGCAAACTCTCGAAAGCAGTGCTGAATTGAATTTGGCGTTAAATACACTTAATAATTTATTAATGACAGAAACAACTCAAAACCTTTCCACTGCAAACACCGAGAATTCCGACTCAGAATCAGGTACCGTTGAAAACACAATCAAGCCGGCAGAGTCCGCCGCTACGCAAGACACTAAAAACCCAAGTGAATCACTTGCGGACACAGCGCTGCCTAAAACAAAAACCATATACGGCACTGATAAAATAATGACTGTTACCGGCGAGCACTTGAGCGAGTTAGAAAAAAAGCTTGCCGAAAAAGAATCTGAGAACAATCAAAGTATAAGCACGGAACAAACAGAAGAAAACACCATTTCAGCAGATATTTTGCCGGAAGACACAGATAATTTGGTGAAATTCGAGCAAGCTGCAGACAGCGCAATTGATGATATCTTAGGCTTGGATAAAACATCCGAAACTCAAACATCCACTTCAAAAATATCACAAGAAACCCTAGACAATTTAGATGTAACTGTAAAATCCGTTGAAAAAACTCCTGATATGTCCCAGTTTAACAACTCAGGATTCGGAAACCAAAAAGGTAACGCACAAGAAGATATCATAAAAATGACGATTAGCGGAATATCTTCGACTACAAATGCAGAAAGTTCAACATTAGCTAATTTCACATTGCCCGATGTTTCAAATATCGACCCGCAAATTCAACTGACACCGGACAAAACTGTGACTCAATCAATGACCCTGGCGCAGCCAAAAACCATTAACAGCGCAGATATATTAAATCAAATTCATACAAAAGTTACGATACCGCAAGAAGATCAGACAAGCAAAGTAAGTATTATTTTGAAACCTGAAAATCTTGGCAAGGTAACTATTGAAATTATGAACACAAGAGAAGGTGTTACTGCAAAAATGATTGCAGAAACCCCTCAAATCAAAGAAATGCTGGACAAAAGTATCGAAAGCTTGAAAAACACAATAGCGTCTCAAGGCGTTAACGTTAACAACATCTCCGTCAAAGTGGAACAAGCAGCATCGGCTCAAAACACAAACTTCGGATTTGATGAGGAACAATTTAACAGAGAGGCCTCACAACATTCACACCAGCAACAGCAAGAAAATTCTAAAAACTCAAATCAAAGCGAGTTTACAGCATTTTCAACAGGAGGTTTAGAGCAGGAAGAACCTGACAACACAGTAAAAATAAGCCAAAACACACATAACGGCGAAGTAAATATCAGAATTTAAAAAATTTATAACTTGGGAATAAGAGGAAATAAAAATGTCTACAAACATTCAAGATCAGGTAAACAACATGCAAAGTTGGACCAACATGATGAAAGGCGACCAACTTAAAAAAAATGGGGCTTCACAAGAGATGGGGCAAGATGCATTTCTTATGCTTATGATGGAGCAGCTTAAGTATCAAGATCCGCTTAAACCTGTCGGCAATACTGAATTTTTGTCGCAACAAGCACAATTCACACAGGTTAGCGAACTTCAGAAGCTGAATTCATCTTTAAACACGAACAACCAGGTAGTTCAAGCCTGTACACTTATCGGCAAAAATGTACAGCTTCTAAACCCTGAAGACACAACAAAAACCATAGAAGGAAAGGTTGAATCCGTAACCTTCACGGGTGGAGCAGCACAAATTGTCGTTAATGGCAAAGAATATCCTCTGGGACTTGTTATGGGGATTGCCGACCAACCTATAAAACCGCCTTCAACAGGTGAAGGTGAAGGAACCGAAGACAAAGAAGAAAAACCCGACCAATTACCAAGCTAGATAAATCAAAAATTAAAATAATAAATAGACATGGGAGGAATTAAATGTCACAAGCAATGTACACATCTGCGAGCGGGATGGCAAACTCGCAAACTGCAATCAACGTTGTATCTAACAACATCGCAAACATGAACACAGTAGCTTTCAAAGAAGCGTCTGTGAGATTTTCAGACGTATTTTACAGCACTTTATCTGCAGGTGCACCTTCAAGCCTATCAAACGGCGGCGTTAACCCTAAAGAAATCGGTTACGGCTCTCAAGTTGCATCAATTGCACAAAAATTCACAACAGGTACGTTTCAATCAACAGGTATTTCGACAGATATGATGATTCAAGGTAACGGTTTCTTTACCGTCCTTTCGCCATCTAACGAAATGCTCTACACAAAAGCAGGTAACTTTAATGTTGATACGCAAGGCTATCTCGTAATGCCAAACGGATACAAAGTTATGGGTACAGATTCAATCTTCGGAAACGCAGCATCCAAGGTGCCTATAAAAATCCCTCAAATGATTCACTCGGAAGTAACTCCTAACCAAAACATGGGATCAAAAAACCTTACTGACTTGAACGGTGTTCAAGGCATTACAAAAGGCACCTACGGAATGGAAATAACATACAAAGATCCTCTGGACGGTACCGAGAAAACTAAAACTGTAAACTTTGAAATTACAAATGAAAAAAACCTGAATGAAGTATCTCAAATGATGAAAAACGCAATGGATGCAGCAGGATTCAAAGCAGATGATTACAAAATTGAAGTTAAAGATGGCACATTCCAAGTTTCGACAATGACAGGTGGGACAAACGATGTACAATCCGCAAAATTTGTTAACGGTACTTCAAATTTCTTGAGTGAAACACAGCTTTCTACAGCAACTCCTGAAAACGGAAAATTCACCTCTAAAGTTTTGGACTACAAAGCAGATATTTCGGCAAGTGTAAATAGCCAAGAAGACTTAAAAGCTTCCTCTCAAACCTTCTACGAAAACGGCACAGTTGAAGTAACTTACTCAAACGGTGACAAATTAACGGTAGAACAAGTTGAAGGCAGCAATCAGCTACAGTTCAAATACACTACAAAAGCCGGTATTACATTAAGAGGCAACGAAGTAGCAGTGAGCTCTGATGTTGCTACCACCGGAAACTTACAGCTCCAGCTTGCTCACTTTATGAACCCGGACGGTTTGACCCAACAAGGTAACAACCTGTATGGAATAGGCGTTAATAATGGCTTTGCTATGTATGGTGTTGCAGATTCTAACCTGTTTGGTTCAATTAAGAGCGGCGGGTTTGAAGCTTCTAACGTTGACTTAACAAAACAATTTTCAGATATGATTATTGCGCAGCGTTCCATCGAAGCAAACAGCCGTGTGTTTGACACAGCAAACCAAGTTATGAAAAGTTTGGTTTACTTAGGACAGTAAAATAACCAATAAGACTATTAACTAAAAGAGGGCTGAACTATCAGACCTCTTTTTCTTTTTATCTTTTTGCCGCAAACCAGAAAATTACAGCAGTGACGGCACAGACCCAAGATATCTTCATCATATTTTTTGCCGCTTCTTTCTGTTCCTCAAATCGAGAACTTTTATCTTCCGCAGGAGGCTTATACTCGCTGAAAGATACTTTCTTGTTACCCGACATTGAAGTACAAATACTTGTTAAATTTTGCCCGAAAGACAGAACTTTACAAACTTGCATTTGAAACCTACAATTTCTGTTTAAATACCTGAAGACCTGATTTTTCTATATTAGGAGTGTTTACTTCAAAGATTTGGAATCTTGCAGGACCCATGTCAACTGCAACCTTACCGTCATCTTTTACTTGAAAATAGCTCTTTTCGCCATAATTGTCAACTAAATTTTTCAATTCTGTTCCTTTAGGAAGTCCCGGAACAATAACCGCACCTTTTTGACGTTTATTTACATTTCTGTTAGCAATAACCAGAAGGGTTTTACCATTTAAGTGCCTTGCAAATGTAATAATTTGGTCGTCTGCATTTTCTTTGACATTAAGTGGAATAAACGAGCCTTTTGTCATTACATCTTCGTATTCTTTTCTCATTTTAAACGCTGACTTCATAAATTCACCGATTTCAGGATGGTCACCGCCAGGTTTTCTTGAATGATTGAATATATCTAGCTTTCCTCTATGCACGTCCAGTTTTCTTTGTGTATCTTTAGCGCCGTGAGGAATACAGTTCTCATATTTGTATAAGTACTCATCGCCCGATTGGAAACCGTCTACAAAATACGGGTTCAACATCGGCAATGAAGCCTGAAGACCTGTTGTAAGATTACAAAATGCAACCCCGCCATGGAACATAGGTGAAATATCATCGTGAGTCGCAAAAGAACCGATTAACGATTTTTTGGCAGGCATATCTTTTCTGTGGGACATTATCAGATTCTGTTTTACATAATCTGTAAATTCTTTCGCGGTATTCCATTCATTGAAGATGTGGTATTGTCCATAATATGTATCAAAACCTGCACGCAAGCTATCTTCCGGCCTGTCAAACGGCATATTCAACTGAGGAGAAGCATCTTCGAAAGTATATGTCTCCGCAAGCCAAGCAAATTGAGGGTCGCGTGAGTGAGAATAAGGAATTATGATGTCCCAGAACTCTGTAGGTTTAGCACGAGCAACGTCAGCTCTTATACCGTCCACTCCGAGCTCTATACACATATCAACAAACTTTTTATGCAAGTCCAACACATATGGGTTTAAAGTACGCTTGGATTCATCAGCCCAAGGCTCCATCATTCTAATATCATTCCAGCCTTGCGGTGTTTTTGCATGCCCATTTCTTTCAAAAGCCATAACTTCAGGCTGCTTCAAGAACATGTCATAAGAACCGCAGCTCGGAAGGTCAAGCATAACACGGATTCCACGCTTATGACACTCTTTAATAAATTCCTTGAATTGCTCTTTTACATCGCGAGGATCATTCGGGTCTCTAAGCTCAGGGTCTATTTCAAGCATATCTTTTGGTGAATACAAAGAACCTGAAATCCCCATCGCGTGAAGCTTACCCGGCTCATGAATCGGAAGAACATGAAGAGTATTTACACCAAGTGCCGCAACACTGTCTAACCGACCTATTGAATTGAGAAACGTACCTTTGTCTTCATCATCTTGAACCAAACCATTGCGGTCAATATCTTTAGCGTTAAAAGTACGAGGAATCATAGCCCAAATAACGGCTTTATTATCTTGAATAAGACTTCTTAAATCATTTTTCCACTCAAATGGCTGTGAATCTTTGACTGCGCCAACAGCTGCAAGCTTTTCAGGAGCTTTTACAAATTGAGCAAGAATATTTGAAGTCGGAAGACTTGTAAGTTCTTTAATTTGAGGGCGGGTATTTTCAGGCTTTTCTGCCTCAAATGCAGTCTTATATGCAAGAGCTCTTGTATCAATATTCGAAATTTTTATTTGAGAAATCAAATTTGTCATATTAATTTTGCCCTTTCTTACGTCTTACTTCTTTGGTGCTTACTTTACCGAAGTTTGTTTCGGCCAGAAGAGTAATACCTGCCAGCAGGATTGACATACCACCAAACATTTTTAGCCATTTTGACGAGTTGTATACTTGTGATGAAACTTCTTTTATCATTTGGTCGATTCTTGGACCTGACAATTTAGAACGATAAACAGGGTCAGTCTTCTTCATCTGAAGAAGCATAGCTTTATCTACTTCGACCTTCAAGTGAAACTCATGCGGGAATTCAGCATCACCCAAGAACCAATATGCATTATGCAGATATTTACTCATGTAACCGTCCATAGAAGCACCACCAAATTTTCTTCCTTTTATAACTTTTTCAGTGGCCTCATCAAGCGGTTCTTTATAAACAAAGTCCATAAAACGTTTATATAAAGGCTGTTCAGGGTTATGCAGATCAAACTTTACAGTATGATTTGCGGCGGTAGTAGAAATTATTTGTTTTTTAACAAACGCAGCAAATTTCTTGTATTCGCTCTCAGAGTATCTTATACCGTTATTTTTACAATATTCATTAAACACCGCTTCAAATTCCTTGCTGTTTAAACGCTTGAATACATCCATAGTATGAATCATATGGTACAAATTCATTCTCATACTATCAATACGCGTTCTAAGGTTTTTGAGAATAAATGCCCTTTGCGAGCCTTGAGCTTCTTCCGGTGCTCCAATCAAATATTCTAAAATTTCCCCAAAAATATGGTTTCCATTTTTATCCGTAGCAGAAAATTCTTTTGCATATTTGTCAAAGAGCTTGTTATATTGTTTTTCTAACGCAGATTGTATCCCTTGGACATTACCTGTCTCATCATGAGCCGGGAGAAGAATTTTATCATAAGATTCTACTGAATCCACAAGAGACTTAAGAGCTTTCTGATATTTTGAATGGTTAAGCGCTATTCCGTCTAATTTCTTGATAATAACTTCAATTGCACCCTCTCCACCACTTTTAACAGTTTCGGTCTCTTTTGCTGACAAATTCAAATTACGGCAGAATATTCTTGAAGAATCAAGCCAGCTATTAGCTTTAAGTGTTGCAGCTGTGTCTGCAACAAGCATATTTTCTGTTTCTTTAATTACTTCTTTGTGATTTACATACCCAAAGAATGATTTCGCAAGTTTTTTAATATTATCAACGCCGCCTTCTACAAGTTCATATAATTTCGGAGGAGTGCTCTTTTCTTCCAGTAAATTATCTACGATTTGGGACAAATCCTCTGTCACTTCACTCAGTTTAGTTAGGTGCGTATAGTCAATTGAATTATTCAAGTTGATTTTTGGAGCATTAGCGCGCAAATATGAATTCACTAATGCCATGAAATCATCTGCTGGTTTGTTTTTCAATAAATCCAGAGCTTTTTCTTTGGTAAGACCATACAGGGTTGCGTCTGCATTTCCAGGTTGTTTTTTTAATTCGTCAAACGCTTTAAAGAATTTGTCGACAAGACTTTTCTTAAATACCTCGTCAGAATCAATTTCTTTGAAGAATGCCCAAACCTGCTTTTCAACTGTTTCAGAAGCCATAGTAGTATTATCTTTGGCTATCATGTTTACTATTCCTTGAATGCGCCTTTCACTGAATGTGTCCGAAGCATTAAAAGTCAGCGCTTTAATCAGAGGTTCAGCGTTATACTTCGCATTTTTTGTCGTTACAATATGTTCGACCGAATCCAATTGCTTAATTTTATTGTTAATTCTTGCTTTATCCAGCACAGGCTGGATATATTTTTCAGCTTGGTTACATATCAAAGCACTCATAAGAGGAGTAGCAAAACCCGCAGTTAACATCCATAAAGTATTACCTTGCAACGCTATTTTATGTGCTTTATCTTTAATTACTTCGTTTCGATTGTGTATATTTTTCGGCACACCAAGTCTATTGCCCAATTTATCAAGCTGCTTGTCTGTATATAAATCCCAAGGCACATATTGAGGATCTTGGAAGAACATTTTTTTGCGTCCTTCATTATCCACATATTTTTGGTGAATATTGATACCATACATTGCTTTTAACGGAGTTTCAATAAATAATTTAGGCCATAATGCCATAGATGCAAAGAAAGAACCAAAACCTACAAACTCCATAGTCTTGCTCATAGGAGTTCTTGCTTTAGTGAAAAGATAAGCAGCTAAACCGAGAGCGCCGGCTTTCATCGCAAAATCATTTATTTTGCCCAAATCATGGTCATTTCCTTTGCCCATCAAACCTTTTTTGATATTAATTGCATTTTCTCTAATGTCCAAAACACCGTTCACCGGAGCCATATAAAACGGATCTTTTGCCAAATGCGACTTTGAAGGTCTTGTGGGTCTTATCAAACTTTGTGTACTGATAGGACGAGCTTCGATAGCCTCTCTTTTTTGAGAAGCCTGAATATTATTTGGTTTTTGCAATGCTGCTGTTAATAAATCCATTAGCTCACCGTGTAGTCTTTGTCATAATTAATTTTTGCTGCTTTGATTGTAGATTTCTTTTTATAGAAATCAAACATTGAATTCACAGCACCCAAAACAGAAGATGCTATTGCCGCGATTATCATCGCCTTTCCGGCTATTGAAGTGGCTTTTGTCGAATTCTTGCCGCCATGCCACATTGATTTAAAGCTTTCTTTGAATGTCTCTTTTAATCGAGTCATAAAGTTTTTATTGAAGACTTTTAATTTACCGTTATGATGCTCAAATAACTGCCCCCAAGAATCTTGAACAGCCAAGCCTACACCTAATCCGGCCCAAAGATAAGATGAGATTGTAGACGCGGTTCTCGCTCTAATAACCATTTTTCTCAATTCAGGTTTTACTTCCTGATCCGAATCGACAAGATCTTCCCCAAGTCCCATTCTTCTGCCTACTCTGTCATAGTATGCATTTCTCGGTTTTCCGTCTTCCAAGTAATAAAGTAAATCCCAACGAGGAAAATCTACACTTTCAAATACTTTGTGGTATTCAAAAACTTTTCTGTTTGAATTGTCATTTTTGCTTTCAGGAAGCTGAGCCTTTGTAGTTTTGTATGGCATGCTCAAGTCCACTCCTGTTTTGAGATACACAGGCCATTCTATAAGTTTCTTTGAGGCAAATTTTAAAATTCCATAGAATAAAACACCAAGCGCCATTTTATGTCCGATACTCTTTGCGCTCTTCTGCTGACTAGGCTCGAAATATTTAGTAGCACCGTTAAAGACCGCCATAAGCATTAAACTGCCAATAGTGTACGGCACCATACCCATCGTTAAAAACTCATAAAAATTCGAGTTTTTGCTTCCGGTCAAACCCTTTGCAGGATAGATTGTAAGGGCATTTTGAAACTTATCAGCCAAAATTTTTGACTGAGTAACTGGATTTGCCGAAATAACATGGTCATGAGACTCCTCAAGCTGTTTCATAACTTTCGGATCCTTATAAAACCCCTTATCGGGCTGTTTATATTGCTGTGGTCCAACAGCAGGAATCATCTTGACCTCACCTTCACGAAACTTTTATATTTTTTTAAACCAATGTGAATATTAATCTTTGCTATAATCCTAAGTCATGTGTAACAAAAATTTACATTGTTTATGGTTCTTTTCAGAAAACATAACTTATATACTTTTAATATCACGAAATCAATGTAAATCAAGATTGTTAAATTTCATAAATAGGCGTAAAATAAATCTATGATAAAAATTGCAGTGATACCTATAGATAATAGACCGGTATGCTATTGCCTTCCGAAGGATATAGCTGATTTTTCTTCGGAAATTGAATTTATGCTTCCGCCGCGAGAATATATGGGTGGACTAATTGAGCCCGCTCAGACAGACAAAATTTTAAGTTGGCTAAAAAGTATTGATGACGCTGATATATTAATTTTAGCACTGGATACAATTGCATATGGCGGTCTTGTTTCCTCAAGAAGAACTAATGAAGCATATGAACAAATCGAACAAAGACTTTCAGAATTAAAAGCAATTATTGTAGAAAAGGGCGTAAAAACATACGCTTTTTCCAGCATAATGAGGATTTCCAATAATAATATAAACGAAGAGGAAAAAGAATATTGGAATGTCTGGGGAAAAAAGATTTTTGATTATTCGTTCAACATTCATAAAGCTCAAAAAATGAAGTCATACGACTCCAACGCGAAGTTTTCGTGCATAAGCCAAATAATACCGTCAGAAATTTTAGACGATTATTTTGCAACTCGAAAACGCAACTTTGAAATCAACAGACTTTATTTAGAATGGCAAGAAAAAGGTGTTTTTGAATATCTTGTATTTTCAAAAGATGACTGCGCTGAATTCGGTGCAAACGTAGCAGAAGCTGAAGAACTGGAAAAGATAATAAGTCAAAACAAAGCCCAAGCACTCATAAAAACCGGTGCGGATGAAATTCCTTTAAGCTTGCTTGCCCGTGCATTCTCAGAATTTAAAAATCAAAAAACAAAAATTCACACTCAATTCACTCGCCCTCAGGAAACCAATTTAATTTCAAAATATGAAGATATTTCTATTTATAACTCGGTAAAAGGTCAAATCGAACTTTGCGGCGCAGAAATAGCAGACAAAGAAAATGCCGACATAATTTTATATATAAACAATTTTAAAAAAGAACAAGGCGAGCTTGTAATGGGCGTAAGCACAGAGCCATTTACAGGAAAATTTCAAATACCCGAAAAACCTTTTATTATTGGAGATGTTGCATTTGCTAACGGCTCAGACAACGGATTTATTCCTGCGCTTTTTGAAAATAAAATCGATTCTGAAAAATTCCTTGGATACGCCGGCTGGAATACCTCAGCAAACACTCTCGGCAGCGCGCTATGTGCAGGTATAATTAAATATCTATCCTCAGACGTTAACTATAACAAGTTTAAACGCCAGCAATACATTCGTTTTGCAGATGATTGGGCATATCAGGCAAACTGCCGCGAAAGACACAAGCAGACCTCCGCGTCACCAAACATCGAACAAGTAAGCATTTTAATGAAACCTTACCTTGAAATAATTTCAGAAAAAATCGGATACACTCCAAATCAAGTGGATTTTAAGTTCCCTTGGGACAGATTTTTTGAAATAGAAATTATGCCGAAAGATTAAGCCAAACCCTCGAGACTTTTACGAGCTCTTAGTGCCCGTTCGCCTTCTATCAGATATTCACCAACCTTTGCAGACGCCAAATAACCACCAATTGAAGCAGCTGCAAATAATCCGCCTTCGACAACAGCCCCCAGCATTTTTCCATGTTTTCCACCCGCTTTGGATATTTTGGCTAACATATTTTTCGATGTTTTAGTTTTCTGAAACTTTTTAAGCTGGCTTTCGGCCGCCAACATTCCTGCAAATCCGGGGATTTCAGTGCAAACTGCTTTTTCTTTGTCGTCAGAAGTTAAAATCTTTACTCCCGCACAAACGCCTATCAAAGGATTAACATGATTTGACGCCCAAAGCGCACCTTTTGCTGTTTTCCCCCAAATACTTTGTTTTTTTGAAGCTTCCTCCAACATATGCAAGGCTCCGCAGGCCGCTTTTGAGCCAATAATTTCAGCACCTGCAACGGCTTTAGCCGTGTTGACCCCCTGCCCAATAGTAGGCGCGAATCTCGGCAATTCTCCGTTTTCGACTTTATCCAAGCCTCTAAACATAAATAATGTACTACTTACACCGTTTCCCATATATTAAATGTCCACCACTAATTCTGTATAACACTTCCATATATTAAAAAACATGTTTCACTTAAAAATTGCGCCAATTTTGTGATTGTTTACAAAGTTTACAAACTAAGCCGGGCTATCCGATTTTTTCTGCTAATTCGTCTGAAATATCTACGTTAGAATAAACATTTTGTACATCATCGTGCTCTTCAAGTTTTTCGAGAAGGCGCATGATTTTCGTTGCCACAGCTTCATCTGTGATTTCCATATCATTTTCAGGAAGCCTTGTAAGCTCAGCATTGGCAGAATTAAAACCGCCTGATTCGAGTCCCTCGACCACCGCCTGAAAATTCTCAACAGATGTTATTACTCTGTATTCGTCTTCGTCTTCTTGTATGTCGTCTGCACCATAATTTACAGCAGCCTCAAACAAAGACTCATAATCAACAGAGGTGTCAAAAGTTATAATTCCGACAGGCTTGAACATCCAACCCACGCAGCCTGTTTCGCCGAGATTGCCGCCAAATTTTGTAAAGTAGCTTCTGATGTCACCCGCAGTACGATTCCTGTTGTCGGTCATAGCTTCCACAAATATAGCAACTCCGCCTGCACCATAGCCTTCGTATGTCAATTCTTCGTAATTTTCCTGATTCGAAGCACCAGAGCCCTTTTCAATTGCACGCTTAATATTATCTGCAGGAAGTCCCGCTGCCTTAGCCCTATCAATAGCGGTTTTCAGTCTGAAGTTAGCCGCCGGATCAGATCCGCCCATTCTTGCCGAAACCATCAATTCTCTTGAAAATTTTTGAAATTCCGCCGCTCTTGCAGAGTCGATTTTTGCTTTTTTTCGTTTAATAGTGGACCATTTTGAGTGCCCCGACATAATTTAACCTCTTTTATTATCAATCTTTGTTTTTATTGTATTATAAAATTACGTAAATACAAAAGCTGTACGAGGAAATATGAGCAATATCGAAAATGCGCTTGAAGCGTTTAAAAAGGGAAATTATCAGGAAGCTTTAGACTTATTTTCAGACGAAATCACAGAAGAAAATAAAAACCCTAATATTTTAAACAATATGGGGCTTTGCGCGCTATATCTTGACGACGGAGCAAACGCAGAAAAGTATCTTCTGGAAGCTTTAAATATTGACGACAAACTTGTACAAATTTATCTGAATTTGACTGATTTATATTTAAGACAGCATGAAATTCTCAAAGCTATTGAAATATTGCAAAACGGTGTCTACAAAATTCCCGATGACGTTGCCTTAAAGCACTACCTGGCAAGGGTTTACATTGACGATTCAAGGTACGATATCGCTATTGACCAGTTGGACGCGGTTTTGGAAATGTCGCCTAAGAATTATGACGCATATTGGGATTTAGGAAGAGTTTATTTTGAACTCGGCGTTTGGGATATGGCGATCTCAAATTATGAACGCGTACTGGAATTTGTTGATGACAACCCACTCATATATTACAACGTAGCAATAGCTTACGAGGCAAATAACGAAGTTGACAAGGCCATTTCGAACCACCTGAAAGCGATTTCGCTTGATTCTGAATTTGCACATTCATATAAAAACCTCGGAGTGCTTTTCCTCGCAAGAGGTGACAAAGAAGACGCAAAAGAATACCTTGAAGAGTACGTAAAGCTTGACATTCCGGAAGAAGAGAGAATGAGTATTACCAAAATATTAAGTAAGATTAAGTAAAACAGAAAAAATCGACATATGAAGGTTGCAAAAAGTATAACTTTATGTTAGGTTAATGTTTACTAAATGGTCACACAAAAATTTAATATGTAGGGAGACAAGGTTTAATGAAAGTACAGTTTTCGACTACCCCCGTAATTTGTAGTACAAATTTACACAAGCTAAACTTAAACAATTATTCGTCAAGACAAAATTTTATTAATGCTCAAATTACAAACGATAGTTTCTCGTTTGTATCTCGAAACACAGCAAATAGCGTTTCTTTTGGGAATTTACCAGCACCGAATATTAATGCAGCCGACACAACCGGTCTCGTTAACGGTGCAAAAAAGCTATCATTAGGCGAAGGCAACAAAGTAGCATTTATTGCGGCTGAAATGCCTCCTTATTTTAAAATAGGAGGGGTCGCAACAGTATTAAATGATTACAAAGAACTCGGTGACAGAATAATGCCCTATTACAACGGGGCTGTAGAATTTAATTCAGACACAGGCAAGCCAACAGGGAATGTCAAAATACATACACTGAAAAATGGTACACCGATTTTTACAAATGAAGATTTAACAAAAAAATCTATACAGCAAATTATCGAAGAAGGAAAATACTTCGAGCTTGAAGAAGTAGCAAAATCAACTATGCAATGGGGACAAAATGACAGCGACAATATCGCTATGTATAAAGTCAAAGGGACTAATGACTACATGGTTTATTGCGACGAAACAGCAAAAATGCCTAAACCTTATCAATCTCCGCTCGGACAGCAATATGCTTATAATTCATCAAGCCCAATTACTAATAATGGCTGGAACGGAACCCCCGAAGCAAAAAGCAATAAGGCTATGGCAACATTATTGCCACAATCGAAGTTAAATTATACCCATGTAGTATGCAGCGATTCACAAACCGCCTATTTCCCATATTACATGCGAGAAATGGCACAACACGACAACACAATAAAGTCATTAAAAGTAACATATGTAGGACACAATTTAGGGCCGGGATATTGCGGAGAAACTTCAGCACAAAACATGGCTGTAAACCTTGGCTTGAATAAAACACACATTAGTGCGATTGAACAAGATCAGAGCTTTTTCGATGCATTTAAAAATAATTCAACTGAGGACTATTTTAAAGGGTTTTTACATCCGGATGTCATTGACGCCAGCGGAAAACCAAGCCCGACTATGTTGGCACTAAGAATGAGAGCAGAAGGCTCCTTAGGCGCATTTACAACCGTTTCGGAAGGATATGCTAAATCTTTGGCTACCAATCCAAGGGTGGCACCTCATATTCATGAGGTATGGAAAGGTCTGTACAACGACGATAGAAAGGTAAACGGTATACTTAACCCGCTCAATGACCCTAATTTAACAGCATACAAGCCTGTGGGACTAAAAGGATATGCTGCACCGTTTGAAATTACACATGCAGACGGCACCAAGGAAATGATCCAAGAATTCAAAATATTCTCTCCTGAGATGAGTTTTGATGAAATGAGCGCTGTAAAAAATGAAAACAAACTTAATTTATTTAATCGTTTAAGCGGAAAATACAATCAAAGTGAAGTTTTAACAGGTCTCTCTGGTAGAAAAGTATCATTAATTGGCACCATCGACCAGTCATGGAGCTCTAAAATACGCAACGGCGAAAAAGTAGATTTATTAGTGAGCTGGGGACGCGGAGATTTCCAAAAAGGTCTCGACACAGTACTAGACTCATTTAACCAATTTGGACGAACAGAAGAGGGCAAAAACTCAGTTCTTGTTTTAGGTGGAGAATTACTTGACGGCGGCGCTGATAAAAAGAGTATTCTCGGAAAATTAAATGCTATGCTTTCTGATGATGTTTTCAAAGGCCGCTTGGTATTTATGGACGGATTTGCCCCCGGCACAGCCTTGTCGAGCGCCGGAGATGCCGCAATCCTGCCATCGAGATTTGCACCTTGCGAATTAACTGACTTAGAGGCACCAAAATATTTCTGTACACCGGTTGTAGCTAACACACAAGGTATGGCACAGAAAAACCCTGATCCTCGTGTTGATACAGAAAAGGGTATCGCCCGAGCATATAAAACTTTAAATGAATTTTATATGAGTTTTGACGAACTTGAAAAAGAGTCTCCATTCTACAAAACCAAATATAATGAACTTATAGAAGAAGAAAAACGCATTTTGACACTTAGAGGCGTGAAATCCGAAAAAATTGCAGCAGTAGCAAAAGAAAACGTAGAAAACTCCGATAAGTTCCTCAAACTGGTACAAGAGGCTGCAGATGACCTTATTGCAAAAGAACTTAACAATGCGTTATTGCACAGAGCGCAGGCAGACAAAAGCTTACTTGAACACCTTTATATAAATCAAAAAAATATGCGTACAGCATGGGATCAAAACGGAAGCCTGCATCCGGACGGAAGACATTCTTTACAAATGTACAAAGACATACACATAGATTGCAAAACTGATATTTCAAAACGAGAAAAAACTTTCTTTAAAATCCCCGATAGCGTCAAAAAAGCAATGAATAAATCAAAGGACAATGCAACTGAAAACGCAGGTGATATTATCAAGGATGCCAAAGGCTCAAAATGGGGCAAAATTGCAATCGCAGCAGCAGGTTTGGCGGTAGGCGCCATATCAGTCCTCGCGTTAAAAGATAGTAAAGAAAAGAAAAAGGCTGATAATAATGCAACCATAGCCGCTGAACCTTTACGACAAGATGAAGGGGCTGTATCACCTGCCTCAATTATGCGGACACCAAGTGAACCAAAACCATTTGCAGCACTTGCGTAAGAAGAGATTCTTCAGCAATACAAAACTTACAAAACAGCCGCATAACGCGGTTGTTTTATTATAAATTAATCTAATAGCTGATATATTTAGTTTAATTTAGTGCTAAACTCTTAAAAGTCACCGAAAAAGAGACAAAAGGAGAACGCAATGAAAGCTGAATTATATACCGTAGATTATTGCCCATACTGCAAAAAGGCGCTTGCATTTTTAAAAGAACACAACGTTAATTTTATCGACCACGACATCACTGCTAACGAAGACGAAATGAGACCCGAATTAGGTAAAAAGTTCAACATCAAAGGAGACGTTACCGTGCCTCAAATCGTTATAAACGGTGAACATGTCGGGGGCTACACCGATATGATTGCGCTTTATGAAGAAGGCAAATTAAAATTCTAAAATTCGGCGAATTTGGTGTATAATCTAACTATGCTTACACCAAGACCGCACATCGAAAACATGGATTACTATCCCGTTCCGCTTTTTGAGGAAAAGGGGTATTTAAGGCTGGACGCAAACGAGAATGAAATCGGCTGTTCTAAAAAAGTCTTGAAAGCGCTGCGAAAAGTCAAAAAGGAAACGCTGGCCAACTATCCATACTACGGGGAATTGGTTGACCTGCTTTCAGACTTCCATAAGGTGGAAAATACAAATATCTGGCTTACAAACGGGGCGGATGAGGCTATTTTCTTGCCTTTTTTGACGTATCTTAATCCCGGTGAAAAAGTTTTAAACGTGAAACCGGCATTCTCAATGCCTAAAATTCACGCCTGCGCTTGCTGCGGAGATTTTATTGAAGTTCCGTATGAAGAAAAGTGGAAATTCCCGATTGAAAGCTTTTTGGAAAAAATTACAGACGCAATAAGGGTTGTAATCGTTACCACACCTAACAATCCGACAGGAGAGCTTTTACCGAAAGAATATATGGAAAGAATTCTTGAAAAAAGTCGTAACAAAGTTGTGCTGATTGACGAAACCTATGCCAATTACGCGATTTCAACTTACTCGGATTTAATTAAAACCAACGACAACGTTTTTGTCCTTCGTTCTTTCTCAAAAGACCACGGAATGGCGGGGCTCAGGCTCGGGTATATTTTGAGTGCGAAGGAAAATATCGACAACATCAAAAAAGTCGCAAACCCTTATAACGTAAACTGCCTGGCTGTATTGGCCGGCGTTGAAGCTGTTAAAGACTTCCAAAATTTCAGAAAAGTGCGCCGTGAGATTTACAAAGGCAAAAAGCTGTTGAAAAACGCTCTGACTGAATTTGGTGTAAGAGTTTACAAGTCTGACACGAACTTCTTGTGTGTGAATTTTGGAAAACGCGGAGAATTTATAAAAAATTATCTGCTCGAACACAAAATTAAAATAAAAGACCTAACTTCAAACCCATTACTCGAAGGGTTCTACCGTATTACGATTCCCTCATACAAAAATGTCAAGAAACTGATTAAAATCCTGGAACCTAAGCCTCTTGTTGTATTTGATATGGACGGGGTTCTTATTGACACGAGACTTTCATACAGAATTGCGATACAAAAGACTTTCGAATACTTTGCAGGGTTTGATATTTCATCAGGCGAAATTCAAGCCGCCAAAAACCAAGGCGGGCTTAATAACGACTGGGATTTGACCGAATATCTCTTAAAATCGCATGAAATTAATATTGATAAGCAAAAAATCATTGATAAATTTCAAGAACTGTATTGGGCAGACGGAAACGGCCTTATCAACAAAGAAAATCTTTTAATCAAACCTAAAAACTTAAAAAAACTTGCGAAAAAATGCAACTTGGCGGTTTTTACAGGACGCCCGAAACTTGAGGCAGAATTTACACTAAAAAAATACGAAATTTACAATTATTTTAAGTCTGTAATCACAATGGACGACTTGCCTGCAGACCGGCAAAAACCTGATACTCTGGGATTGGAAATTTTGAACGAAACAATTCCAAATTCAAAAATCATTTATCTTGGAGACACAACTGACGACATGATATGCGCCAAAAACGCTTCTGCGGTGGGCTTTGGAGTACTCCCCCCGCAAGACAAGAGTATGTTTTTAACAAGCAAATTAATTTCAAACGGTGCTTTTAAAGTGCTGAATAACGTAAACGGAATAGTAAAAGAGGTTAGAAAATTAAAATGAGAAACGCTGAAAACTCACGCCGCACAAACGAAACAAGCATTGACGTCAAAATAAATCTTGACGGAAGCGGAAAATATGATATTTCAACCGGAATTAAATTTTTCGACCACATGCTCGAGCAATTCGCACTGCATTCAAACTGCGATTTGGCGATAAGAGTCGAATCACACGATAAAGACAACCACCACGTTGTGGAAGATGTCGCGCTTACGCTCGGTGCAGCGATAAAAGAGGCGCTTGCCGATAAAAAAGGTATTCAGCGATACGGCGAAATGCATCTACCAATGGACGAAGCGCTTGTTTTAGCCGTAACCGATATCTCAGGGCGGCCTTTTTCCCGAGTTGACGTTGAACTGAAAGATGAGCGCACTTCGGATTTTGAAACTGTCTTGCTTTCACACTTTTTCTCGAGTCTAGCCCAAGCGAGCGGCTCTACAATCCACATAAAAATGATTTACGGCACAGATACACACCACATAATAGAAGCCGTGTTTAAAGCCTATGCGCGCGCTTTCAGAAAAGCTGTTTCTATTGATAAGCAAAATACAGACAAAATACCATCTTCAAAGGGTATTTTGTAAAGTAAACCTGTCAAAGTGAAAGATTGTCGCACTGTTTAGCTTGACACTTAACTATGTGTACAATAAGATTGAATATAACAAATGCGGCGGCATGGCCAAGTGGTAAGGCAGAAGCCTGCAAAGCTTTTACCCCCAGTTCGAATCTGGGTGCCGCCTAATAAAGGGACTGAAGATACTAATGTAGAATCAGTCCTTTTATTTTTCAAAAAAATGCCCTATAATGGCAAAAAAGGAGTTTTTTATGTCAAATTTGAATTTAAATGAAGATAAACTAGTTATGCAGTCTGTTATCGGAGAAATCCACTCTCCGCAAGTCGGGAATCCCTATCGAGTAAGCTTTGACGGCTCGTTAAAAGTATTCCCCGGAACAGGCGGTATTACTTATAACGTGCGAATCGGTGATTATGTCTGCGGTCTGCAAGCCGACCACGTAGAGCCGGCCGTAACAATCAAAAACAGTAACGAAACTGCAAACGGAGCGCTAAATACATTCTCCTGCATCGGGAACGAAGCTGTTGTTGTCTCAGGAGACGCAAAAGGCGAAATCGGACGGGTAACAGGCACACATGGCGGCTGCGAACACGTTCTTGTGGATTTCTCGCGTGAAGTTATGGAAAAAATGGTAATCGGCGACAAGATTCAGGTCAAAGCTTTTGGCTCCGGACTTGAATTTACAGACAACGAAGAAATCAAAATTTTCAACATCGACCCTATACTTTTGAAAAAACTCAACCCACAATTTAACGATGACACACTTGAAGTCCCTGTAACTCATATTGTGCCTGCAAAGATTATGGGTTCCGGTATCGGGCGCGACAACGTTAACCGCGGCGACTATGACATTCAGCTTTTCGATGAGAAAGTGAAAGCTGAATATAACCTTGGCACACTTCGTTTTGGTGATATTGTTGCAATCATTGACGCCGACAACAGCTACGGCAGAATTTACAAAGAAGGCGCTGTTTCAATCGGCGTAATAGTGCACTCCGACTGTATAATTTCAGGCCACGGCCCGGGTGTTACAACGATTTTAACCTCTTCAAACGGCAAAATCAAACCAGTTATGAACGAAAACGCTAACATTAAAAACTACTTATACTAAGGTGAAATTATGGAATGCAAAAAAGAAGAAAACTTAAAAAACTGCACTTGCAGCTACCCTTGCGGAAGAAAGGGGTTTTGCTGTGATTGCGTGACTCATCACCGCGAAGCCGGTCAAATTCCGGGCTGTTTCTTCCCCACCGAAGGCGAAAAAACTTACGACCGCTCAATTGCTAATTTTGTTAAATTTCAGACAAAATATTAATACAATAACAAAAGCAGGGTTTCCCCTGCTTTTGTTATTAAAGTATATTCCTATTTCGCAACGATATTAACGAGTTTGCCGGGAACAACAATCACTTTGACAACTTGCTTGTCAGCAATGAATTCCTGAACTTTTTCACTCGCCATAGCGATTTTTTCAAGCTCTTCTTTAGAAGATTCAGAATCCGCCTCAATTTTGTCTTTCAATTTGCCGTTTATCTGCACAATTAGCGTAATTGAAGAGTTTTTTGCCAAAGCTTCCTCATATGAAGGCCATTCCATTTTATGGACAGAAGTTTGCGCACCCAAATCGCTCAAAAGCTGGTCTGACATGTGCACCGTTACAGGCGACATTAATTTCAACAGGGTTACAATCGCAAAGCTGAAAACCTGCCTGTCTTCGTCACTAAACTCAGATTTTTTACCGGCATATTCATACAAAGTGTTAACAAATTCTCTGTATTTTGAAATTACGGTATTAAACTGAAATTCGTGCGAAATATCCTGCGTAACACCCTTTATAAATATGTGAGTCGAACGCACAAGATCGTTATTTTCTTTTGCTAGCAATTTTACATCAGGAAGTTTATAATCAAGCACGATATTTGCCTGATTACCTGAAACCAAACGCCATACTCGGTTTAAGAACTTATAGCAGCCCTCAACGCCCGCATCTGACCAATCAAAGTCACGCGCAGGAGGTGAATCAGAAAGAATAAACAATCGCGCCGTATCCGCCCCGTAGTTTTCAAAAATTTCATCAGGGTCAACCGTATTGCCTTTTGATTTTGACATTTTAGAACCGTCTTTTAGAACCATGCCTTGCGTAAGGAGGTTTTTAAACGGTTCATCGAAACTTACGAGCCCCATGTCTTTCAAGGCTTTTGTAAAGAAGCGAGAATAGAGCAAGTGCAAGATTGCGTGCTCGATACCGCCGACATATTGGTCTACAGGAAGCCATTTATCCGCCAATTCTTTAGCGAAAGGTTTTTCTGCGTTTCTTGCGTCAGCATATCTTAAATAGTACCAGCTTGAGCACATAAACGTGTCCATCGTGTCTGTTTCGCGCGTTGCTTTGCCACCGCAGCAAGGGCAGGTAGTTTCCAAGAATGTTTTTGAGGTCAGAATTGGAGATTTTCCCACAACTTTAAAATCTACATCTTCAGGAAGTTTTACAGGCAATTGCTCGTCAGGAACAGCCTGAACGCCACATTTTTCGCAATACACAACCGGAATAGGCGCACCCCAGTATCTTTGACGTGAAATAAGCCAGTCTCTGAGTCTGTATTGCGTTTTAAATTCACCAAAACCGCTGTCTGTCGCGAATTGCGTAATCGCTTTTATCGCCTCGCGGTTTTTCATGCCCGTAAATTGGTTTGAATTGACTAAAACACCGTCCTCGACAAAAGCAGAAGAACTACAATCAGAAGGATTTTCAGGGTCTTCAATAACAACTTTTAAAGGAAGATTATAAACCTTTGCAAAATCGTAATCGCGCTCATCGTGGGCAGGAACAGCCATTACCGCGCCGGTACCGTATTCAACCAAGGCATAATCCGCTGTCCAAAGCGGGAATTCTTCGCCCGTAAAAGGGTTTATACCGTGAGTTCCAAGCGGAACGCCTGTTTTTACACGGTCAGAAGCAAGACGTTCGATTTCAGTCATTTTACGCGCATTGGCACGATATGCTTCAACTTTTTCCTTATTTTCAGAAGTTGTGAGCTTATCAATATCATTATATTCAGGCGCCACAACAAGATAGGTGATACCATGAACCGTGTCGGGACGCGTTGTGTATACAGGGATTTCAAGTCCTTCGATTTCTTTCACCTTGAAACGCAAAATCGCACCTGTTGATTTACCAATCCAGTTACGCTGCATAGTTTTTACGTTGTCGCCCCAGCCATCAAGCTTATCGATGTCTTGAAGAAGCTGCTCTGCATAGTCTGTAATTTTCAAAAACCACTGAGAGAGGAATTTTTTCTCAACAACTTCGTCACATCTCCAGCATTTACCGTCGATTACCTGCTCATTTGCAAGAACAGTTGCACATTTTTCGCACCAGTTAACCGCTGCTTCTTTTTTGTATGCCAAACCTTTTTTAAAAAGCTGCAAAAACAGCCACTGCGTCCATTTATAGTAGTCAGGCTTGCAGGTTGCAACTTCTCTGTCCCAATCATAAGTCAAGCCGAGCATTTTAAGCTGTTTTTTCATATACTCAATATTTTCATCAGTCCAAACAGCGGGGTTTGCACCTTTTTGCATCGCCGCGTTTTCAGCAGGAAGACCGAAACTATCCCACCCCATTGGGTGAAGAACGTTAAAGCCGTTCATTCTTTTGAAACGAGCAATAACATCTGTAATTGTGTAGTTTCTCACATGCCCCATGTGCAATCTGCCGGACGGATACGGAAACATTGAAAGCGCATAGTATTTTGGCTTATCAGTCTCATCATAAGTTTTGTCTATATTTTGTTCATCCCAGATTTTTTGCCATTTCGGCTCGATTTCCTGCGGAAAATATTGTTCATTAATCACAGCATACTCCTTGTTTTAATATAATTTTATACTAATACACGCATGGGGTGAAATCAATGGGGCGGTAAACTGTTAAGCAAAAATCCACACCGGAGTCGAAGTAGGGATTTACTCTTTGTTAAATCCATCGCTCAGTCATTCTGAGCAAAGCGAAGAATCTTATGGCATACAAAAGTGCACCAAGATTCTTCACACTCGCTTTGCTCGGTTCAGAATGACGGTTGGAGAATTATTTCCTTCTCTATTTAAGACGCCAGCACCGTGGGGCCGGCAGTATCATCTGAAACTATAATTGAAAAGCTGTCATCCTGAACTTGTTTGACAAAGGGAACCGACGAGATACGAGTCGTGTGACCCTGTCTCTCAAGGCTAAGCCGAAGGGTCAGGATCTATCCAATATGAAAACTTTTATCAAAATAAAAATAATGATATTATTTAACTTGAAACTGTACCCTAAGCTAAAAAGATCCTGAAACAAGTTCAGGATGACAGTCGGATTGTTATTTTTCTGTCACTTATTAAAAACTAACAATTTATAAGCCGGAATATCAAGAGCTTTGGCTATAGCATTTATTTTCGACAACGTAATATCATTTTTTGCAGTTTCAATCATTCCCACAGTTGCTACCGCAATATTTGCTTCTGCAGCAAGTGCCATTTGAGAAAGCTTTTTCATTTCTCTATATTTCTTTATATTTTTTGCTACATCTGATATAAACTGCTTGTCCATTTTTTAATTATCAGTTATACTGAGAAACATCGCAATCAGCCACGCTGATAATGGGGTTATTATGAAAAAGTCTCAACTTAAATATATGAATTTTCCACCTAAAGAAATAAATATCAATTCCAAAATAATTGAAATTACGAATGAAATAAGTGAAAATCATAGTTTGTGCAAAGTACTAACCCACTTTTTGCAATTTGATGAGGACATAGCTTTCTCAGACAAGATTGCTCTTGCAGAAATTTTAACAGAAAGGTTAAACTCGGTAAAAAACAAAATAATATCTCTTCATGATGATTTAAACATTTAACCTTTTCTGCTAAAATTTACTTATGATTATCGTTGGGAGTGCAAATTCAAATCGTTCGGAACTTCTTGTTGAGGAGTATATTAAGCTTGTTCAAAATGGCGCCACGCCTAAAAAAATCTTGTTTTTGACACTCAACGCCTACAAAAAACATAAAATTTTAAAAGAAATTCAAGCAAAAACAGGACAAAATGCCAACGTCCAAACCTTCCTCGGGCTTTGCTACAACACCGTTCTTAACAACTGGCAGGAAATTGAAAAACACATTCAAACAGGCTCACCGCAAGACGCGCCCACTCTTTGCGGGCTGGAAGTTTCGCAGAATATTTTGCTTGAAGCGGCAAAACAAGTCGGGTTTAAAGATTACAACTCAAAAATAAACCTTGCCCACCAGCTTTTAAGACGCCATTCGCTGATTGTGAGCAACAATCTCTCAGACAAAGATGTGGAAGAAAAAAGTGCAATCCTGGGAGAGTCTTTTGCGGAAGAGGCAAAAAAAGCACTTGATATTTTCAAATCAAAAACCATTGAACTGCGGGCTTTTGACTATATTCGACAACAGTCACTTTTCAAATATTTATATGAAAATACGGATGTGCTTTCAGAAATAAAATTTATTTTTATTGACGACTATGACGAGCAAACGCCTGCCTGTACTGACTTTTTTAAGAACAAAAAAAATCAGCTTGAGAATTTTTATATCGGGACAGACTTGAAAGGCTCTTCTCGGATGGGTTACCTCTGCGCAGATGTGAATTCTGTAAAAATTTCAGAAGGTGAGAAAAATATCATACTTGCAAGTGAATACGAAATAAAAACAAAATTTGAGACCAAGAATTTTTCAAAACGTCTCGAGATGATTCAAGCAGTTGTCGATAAAATAGAAAAAGCCGTAAAGAACGGGACGTCACCCGAGGAAATCAGCATAATTACACCCGTTTTTGACAATCAGCTCAAATTTATTTTAGAGAGTGAGTTTTCCCGGCTGCAAATTCCTACTCAGTTTATCTCGGGAAGTGAAAAACTGGCGGAAATTAATATTATAAAAAGCTCTTTGAGCGTTCTAAGATTGATTAACGGGCTTGACGTAAGTATTGATGATATAGGTAATATTCTCACATCGCTTTTGAAAATACCCGCAAAATATTCTTGCCCTATACTCAAAAAATTTGCGCAATCGGATGGGTTTATGAAGTATGATTTTAAAAACGAATTTTTCAATAAAAAATATGAAAAGTTTTTGAAATTAAACTCCAAAACAGGTGCCTCACAAGCTTTGACACGCCAGCTTGATATAATCTGCGACGATTTCATTTCAGGGAACTTTTCCAACGAAGAAATCGAAAATTTTTCATTTTTGAACAAGCAAGTGCGCGATTTGGAACGTACTTTGTATGGAGAAAATATAAAAGAAAAAATTATCACACAGCTGGAAAACTCGATTATTGCAGAAAATGATATCGACTCTTTTAAATTGACGCGAAATGCAATAGTGATAGGTACGCCGCAAAAAATTATTGATTTTGACCTTAAAACGAATTTTCAGTTTTGGCTGGATACATCATCCGATGACTGGCTCAAACAAGATACCGGCACAATATACAATGCGTGGGTTTTTGCGCGTGCTTGGAAAAAAAACGAATTCACCTATGAAGACTCCATTCAATGTATAAAAACAAAAACCGAACGAGTGCTGAGAAAACTAAAACTGCTGGCAAAATCGGGGATTTTTGCATATTCATCGAGTTACAATTCTCTCGGACAGGAAAATAACTTGGGTATCTCAGAATTTTTCAAAAAGGCACCTGAGACTATCGATAAAAAAGATGTCTTTAAATTCACACCGCGAGGCGACCAAAAAGCCATACTTGCTTATGAAGGCGGGAAACTAGCTATATCAGCTGTTCCGGGGGCAGGTAAAACAACTGTATTGCAAGCGTTAATAGCAAAGCTGCTTACTGAAAACACTCCACCCGAATCGATTTTCGTACTTACGTATATGGAAGCGGCTGCAAAAAATATAAAAGAACGAATCCTAAACGCTTACCCTGACCTTGAGGTTTTGCCGAATATAACGACCATTCATGGTCTCGCGCTAAGAATTATAAAAGAAAACGGGAACTATTCTAAAATAGGATTAGCCGAAAATTTTGATATTTGCGATGACCTTCAACGCCAAAAGCTAATGCAGGAAACAATAAGCGAGCTTCAGCTAAAATATGACGAGTATGAGAAATTTGAAAAAGGCGTATCTATAGCAAAATACACAAAATTCGAACAAACACCAAAAACAAAAGAGGCAAAAGAGTTTCTGGCGTTTTACACGAGATACAATCAAAAGCTATCCGAGCATAATCTTATTGACTATGACGATATGCTGATTTTGTCCGTAAAATTACTCAAAAATAATGCTGAAATTCTTACACATTATCAAAATTTATGCGGCTGTGTAATAGAAGATGAAGCGCAAGACTCATCTGCAATTCAGCAAGAACTTATATCTCTTTTGTCAGGAAAATCGGGCAATATAGTCCGCTGCGGAGACTTAAATCAAGCGATTACAACAACGTTTACGAATGCAGACTTAAAAGGCTTTAAAAAATTCATTTCAGAAAATACCTCTGTTGAAATGAATCATTCTCAACGCTGCGCCCGTGGGATTTTTGAGCTGGCGAACAATCTTGTTGACCTTTCAGAGACTCATCCTGACAGCACTGAAGCCTTCTATAAAATCAAAATGCGCGAAGTTGAAGGTCGAAACCCTCAAAGTGGAAACCCGGTAAATGCGAAGATTTTTGACTCAGAAGAGGAAGAAAAAAATGCACTTATTTCTAAAATAAAAGATATTTTCAGAGCAGAACCAACCGCAACCGCGGCAATTCTTGTTCGAAACAACTTCCAAGTAAACGCCTATTCTGCCTTACTTAAAGAAAATGGTATCGCAACATTATCGCGCACAGACTGCTTAGAACAAAACTCTGTTTTTAATACAATTTTGAGTATTTTAAAATTCTGCAACGAACCGTGGGACAACTATCTTGCGCTCGACGTTTACAAAAAATTGTTTTCCATAAAAGAGGATAATCTCTTTTTGACCGAGCTAAAAGTTCCATTTATTACAATTGATACAGGGTTTATATCTGATGAAAAGCTTATACAGCTTCATTGGGAGTTGAATTTTTGGCTTTCGGAGTCTCATAAATCATATGAATATTTATCTCTCAAAATCGGGGAATACTATTCACAAAATGAAATTGACCGGTCAAACCTGTTCATTATTGCAGAAATTATAAGACGAATAACATCTTCTTCAAGAACAAAAAAAGAAATCACAACCAAACTCGAACAACTGGCAAAACGCCCTACAATAAGCGGCTTAAAGCTTTTTAGCGAAAACGACAACACTCTTTCTACGCTACTGGGCGGAAAAGTCCAAGTTATGACAATGCATAAGGCCAAGGGGGATGAATTTGATTTTGTTTTTGTGCCTGAATTTACAGAAAAATCACTCGGCACAGATATAAAATCAATAAAGATTGGGGACTACTCTGCTTTTTACGAAGAACTAAAGTCACTTAATCCCACTTACAAGGCAAAATCGGCAATTGAAATTAAAAAAAATATCCTGGAAGAGAATTTGCGTCTTCTTTATGTTACAATTACCAGAACTAAACTAGCCATTTATTTCAGTTGCGCAAAAAAATATAAAAAGTTCGGACGGGTAAGAGGGGCTGAATATTCAGCATTATTCTCAACTCTTTTTAGATAATTTTTTGTTAAAATTTGTAAAAAAAGTGAACTTACTGTTCTCATTTTGGCAACTTTAGGAATTGAGATACATTAAAACTAATACAGAAAAGCAAGGAGAAACTATGGTTTCGATTTCACAAATTAATTCAACAGATAGTATCAACTACAACTATAAACAAAATCAGGCAGTAAAAAATAAGCTGAATCAATGTGCTATTACAAATAGCAATGCCCTCGAAGTCTTTTTGGGTATGATGGGCAAAAACAATGCTGTTAACCTGCGAACAATCTCTTTTGGGAGCGGGGTTGAAACATTGCAGCCTAAAGGATATGATAGCTGGGTAAAAGTAGGTGTTCCAAAAGATGGAACCTGGATTCCCGATAATTTAAAAGAATATATTTGTGTAGAATCACAAAAAAGAATAGGGTATAAAGTCCATACGCCGCATGCAGAAAGAGTTTTTGAAGCATCAAACGGCGAGCCCGTCATGATGAAAGACAGCTATCCTTGGCCAAAAACAGAAAATATTAATGCTTGGATGGTATCTGCCGAAACACAAAACTTTATGTCTGTCGGCGGCTTGGCTCAAGTTGCGGTAGATCTGCCTAACAGCTTCAACAAAAAATATAAAGATTCACCCGACAACAAAATGACAATTGTGACACCAATGTACTTAAATGAATCCGAAGACGGCACAAATAAATTATTTGAGCAGGACGGACAACTCATTTACAAATACAAAAACAAGGAAATGCCTGTAACAAAGACCGCTACGATTAAAGTCCCCATTTTTGACGAATGGAAAAATGGCGGGGAAGTAAAAAAAGTACCGGTAGATGTTTACGTCGGAACTCTTGATGGCTCAAAATATATAATGTTTGATCAGAAAAAAGTTTTCAATATAGACCCGTCAAACAGCCCTAAAAACGCAAACTGCGCAGGTTGCTATGTCCAAAACACAAAAGGCTTTGGTGAGGCAGTCCGATTTGCATTCTTCTCTAAATGCGTATATGAATACATGAAAAACATCAAAGAAAAGCCCGAAAAATTCACAGAAAAAGCACCAAACATAGTCATAATGAACGATTGGCACGTAGGCTCACTAGCACCTATGATGAAATATCTTGCCCCTTGTGAAGCCGACCACAAACAAATTAAAAAGGAAACTTTCGACTATTTTAATGAGATTCCGACTCTTTACATTATCCACAACCTTGAGCACCAGGGAAGGGTTTATAACGATTACGGTACAGATTTGAGACCTAAAGTTTTAGGAACAATGTTTGGAGAATATGCTAAAAACATAGCAGAAAACTCCTTTACGTGGCCTGATTCACCAAACGGCGAAAAAAACGCGCTATTTAGCGGAAAAGATGCTGATGTAAACCAAGCAATGATGGGGCTTTCTCTTGCTGATAGAGTGGTTCCCGTTTCAGAGCATTATGGGGATGAAATTCTTGAAGCAAAACACCTTTCATATGGTATGAAAAACCTCTTGAGAGCCCGCAATTTCCACAATACATTCGCTCCAATCACAAACGGCTACTCAAAATCTAACGCAGAACCGACTGAAGCTCACATTAAATCTGTTTTAAAAAATACAGTAGAAAATGATGTTAAAGATCTCGATTTAAAAGATGTAAAACTAAAACCATATACATCAGCTACTTTAACAAAAGTAAAACCTGAAAACAAAAAAGAAATTTTCAGAATTTTGGGCAAAATACTTGAAAGAGAAAGAGAATCAGAACAAGCTGATTGGCATAGTCTTGATGTTGCACCTGACAGAAAGTATATGATTTATAAGCCAAAAGACACTGACTTATCAAACATAAAAGATATAAATAAAGTTCCTGTGATGACTTTTGTTGGGCGGGTTGCAGAACAAAAAGGAATGCATAACATATTTAAAACAGCTTATTTGCAGCTGGCAAGAGAATATACCGAAGACCAGCAAAAACCGTTTGCAGACAGAAAATTCAAAAACTGGGATATCCCTGTTATAATCGCAGGCGGTACTGTGACTGATATGTATTGTTATAAAGAGCTTGAAGCAATGAAACGGGAGCTTCGGGATATCAACCCTGAATTTGCAAACAGATTTATTCTTTTCAAAGGATTCTGTAACACAAACTTGCTGGCATTGGGTTCTGATTTCTTCATGATTCCGTCAAACTTTGAACCTTGCGGACTAGTTCAAATGGAAGTTATGCCTAAAGGTGTATTGCCTATCGCAACAGCAACAGGCGGCCTTGTTTCCACCATTACGCCATACAAGACAGGATTCTTGTCCTCGATATTCTTTGATAGCGGGGTGCCGATATACAAAGATCCGAAAAAAGCGTTCCTGCCAAACTCTAATGAAATGGGATATAAAGATGCATTGGAAAATGCATTGCATACATACTTTGAAAAACCAAAATACATGATAAAAATGCAAAAAACTGCTATGCAATTAGATTTCAGCTGGGATGCTCCGGGCGGCGCGCTTGAAAAATACGAACAGCTCATGAGAACAGGTAAATGTAATGAGCGTGAAACTACAATCCATTACAAGCAACAACCTGATGCAAAAAATACAAGCCCATTCACAAATGTCGCGTATTTACCGAAAAGAAACGAATCAAAAAAAGCTATCAAAAAAATAAGCGTGCATAAAGATTTATCAGAGTTAAACTCTATCAAAGTAAACCGTAGAAAAATCTCTTATCAAAATGGCTCAGAAACGGGTTCTACATTTGTTCCTGACGAAGAACCAAAAACATTTAAGTTTTAAAATATAAAATACTAAAACCGCCTTAAACGGCGGTTTTTAAAGATTCTTCGGATAAAGCCTCAGAATAACAGTTAGTCTTTCTAAATTTCGGTTAAATAAATGGTTTACTTTTTCAAAAACTTCCTTAAACTGTAAGTAAGGAAGATTATAATGGAGCTATTATCATGACATTAAACGGAAGCGGAATTTTTGCAAGTGCAATGGCAGGACTAAACAATACTTTTGTTCAATTAGCAAAAGGCAGTACAACAGGCGGTTTAACGCTGGAACAAATCCTAAACCCTGACTCGGAAAAGGTAAATACCAACAATTTAAACTCTGCCTTCATGCAGTATTTGACCACAAATTTCAGTTCTATAGACAAAGACGGTGATGGCGAAATAAACTCTTCGGATTTAAGTAATTTAATGAATTCAATTTCAAAATCAGGTCTAACTTATGACGAAATTTGCCAGTTGGGTTCTACCGGTGCGATTCCTGCTGATATGATGAACACCGTTCTAACATATTTCAGCGAAATTGATAAAAATCACGACGGAAAAGTCACCAGTGCAGAAATTACGGCCTACTCATCAGAAGCAGACCGACACGATATGGAAAACAGGTACCAATCTTTCCAAGCAAAGAATATGAGCACCTTCTACGGTGATGACAGTGCAGGCACAGACTTTACAAGTGTTTTGGATTACAAATATCCAACAAAAAAATCATAAAACCAAATTTCCAATAAGAAAAACGGCTAAATGCCGTTTTTTGCTGCAATAATATGATTTTCATGTTATCGTTTACTAATAATCGATATTGTGGAGATAAAAATAATGAAAAAGAAATTCAATCTTTTACAGAGCGCCCCCCCCCGGAAATGACCAGTAATAATAAGCTTTTCCACCATATTGCATTTACTCTTGCAGAAATATTAATTACGTTGACAATAATAGGTGTTATTGCCGTTTTAACAATACCAAATTTAATTGCCAAAAAGGAACGTGCCGAAATCCCGGTAAAAGTAAAAAAAGCCTATTCAGCTCTTTATAATTCATTAAGCGCATCCCAAGCGGACAATGGAAGTTTTTCAGATTGGGACTATTCAACAAAAATAACAGACGCCGAATGGGCAGAACGATATTTGCTACCCTACTTAAAGGTCGCGAAAAATTGCGGAACACAACAAGGCTGCCGTGCGAATACCTATACTCAAAACAGCGGCACTAACGCAGTAGTGCCATATTATTACACCCCATATTATAGTTTCGTTCTTGATGACGGGACAACGGTTATGCTCCATAATAGTGGATATGCGTCCAACCCGGAATTAAACTACTATTTAATCGGTGTCGACATAAACGGAATGAAAGCGCCAAATAAAGCAGGATATGACTTGTTCTTCTTTGTTTCAATTAAAAACTCAAATGTAGTCTTTGAGCCTTATACTTGGCATTATAATCCTTTAAGTTATTCTAAATGCAACCATAATGAGCTTTTAAACGGAATAAATTCATATGAAGGCTGCGCCAGACAAGGATATGCTTGTGCCGCACTTTTAATGTGTGACGGTTGGCAGATGAAAGATGATTACCCCATAAAATAGGCAATTATTTCCCCGAAATTGTTTTTATATATGTATAAAGCTATTTAGGGGTTACTATGCAAAATTTTATCTATAATTTTTTACAATTTATTTTGGCTATTCAAACCAAAATGCATAAAAAAAAGCTGACAAAAATTCCAAGTCATTATAAAAATGGTAAAAGCACACATTCTTTTCATGGTGAAAATGAACTTATCTTAAACGTTGAAACCGAAAAAGCAAAAATAGAACTGGATAAAAAAGTTAAAGAAATTATCAAAAACAAGCTTGATAACCCGGAAAAATTACTGAATTTTGTCAAAGATGAAGGAACAGACGTGTTCCGACTGAAACATGCAGACTTTTTCCTCAAACTTATTGGCGAAGAAGAGGGATTTTTGAGCCCAATGAATGGAATAAAGGCTCTTTTATTAAATTTATTCGTAAATTTTGCAGCATACAAAAAAGTGGTAATTTGTTTCAAAAGCACGGAAATGTTTGTTTTAAGACCGCTTAAGGTTGATATCTATTATATGATTCACCAATTCCACAAATGGTACAGCTTTAAACTCGAACTTCCGGGTTTTAATTTTAGCGACCAGGAAAATTTTAAAAGGATTTTTAAAACATTGCAGCAAAAAGATATTTCAAATCTTTCTTTAGGCGAGATTATTTCACTGAAAGAAGCTATTGCAAGAGATGTTGAGGCAATCGATTTTGTTGTAACTCTTTCTAAAGAATATGATACTTCTAAAAAACTTTTAAATAAAATTAAGAACGGAAACACCGTAAAGATATAATAGAACACCTAAAATCCTTTTGTAAATAGCCGTGTCGGGATATATATCAGAAACCGATAGAGCTATTATAAATATACTGTTGTCTAATATCAAAAATTATTTCATTCAGTAGAATTAAAGAGTAGACAACAGGAGAAAGAAATGGGTACGACTATATTAACTGCTCCCAAAGTGGAGCTTACAAGCTTGGACAATTTTTATATCGAGCTTACAAACCAAAATTGCAATTTAAAATGTAAGCATTGCTATATAAGCTTTGATCCTTACAAAAAAATTAAGGATTTCATACCTATTGAAACAATCAAACAAGCTCTCGAAGACATCCGAACACTTGATGTTAAAATGATTTACCTGACAGGCGGAGAGCCTCTTTTGCACCCTGATTTCAATACAATTTTGCGCACATGTTTGAAGCATAAACCGGTTACAATTTGCACTAACGGAATAAATATTAATGATAAAAAAGCAAGATTTCTAAAAAAAGTTGAAGATGAAGGCGATAATGAGCTATTCTTCAACATAAGTATAGATTGCCATGACGAACGCAGAAACGACGATCTTCGAGGAAGAGGCTCTTTCCGAAAAGCCGTCGGAGCGCTTCAGAGTCTTATCAAATACACGTTCACTCCAACCATCAAATATACAAATTACTATAATGAAGATGCAGAAATCATAATCGACTCAATGAAAAGCATTCTGGAGCGGCATAATGTAGATTTTCAAGACGTTTGGCTGGAAATTCTTCCATTCTTTGATAAAACAAAAAGCGTAGAAATGGGCGAAGTGAGTAAAAGCACTGAAGAAAAACTATGGTGTAAAAACTCGAGAATTCTTACTCTCAAAGGAATTTACAACTGCCCTATGCTTGTTAACGACTATCGCGCCAGAACAGGGAGCACCTTTTCAGCTTTTTCAAGGAAATCATACCTTGAGACCGAAATCTGCTCACAATGCGTATGCTGGGCAAACAAAAACTAACGGATAACAACACCGGTTTGTTGAAGCTTTTCCTTTAAAACAGGAACCGGTAGAGTATTAAAATGGAAAATTGATGCAGCAAGCGCCGCGTCAGCATCTGCAAGCTTAAAAACATCCTCAAAATGCTTGACACAAGGTCCTGCGCCTCCTGAGGCTATTACCGGAATGTTAACAGCATTCACAACCAATTTCAGCATATCAATGTCAAAACCATTCTGAACGCCGTCCGTATCCATAGACGTCAAAAGGATTTCTCCGCCCCCCAGCTCTTCAATAAGCTCAACCCAGTCCTGAAGCTTTATATCAGTGTTCTTCTTCCCGGCATTTATGAACACATAATACTCACCGTCAATCTTTTTAGCATCAACAGCAACCACGACACACTGAGAGCCAAAATAATCGGAAGCCTCTTTTATCAGCATAGGATTTTTTACCGCAGCAGAGTTAATCGCAACTTTATCCGCTCCTGCCTTCAATACAGCCTTCATGTCCTCGGTAGAATTGATTCCTCCACCAACTGTAAAAGGGATAAAAACCTGTTTTGCAACTTTTTCTACCAAATCGACAAGCGTCTTGCGTTTTTCGTTTGTTGCGGTGATATCAAGGAAAACAAGCTCATCCGCGCCTTCATCAGAATATTTTTTAGCAAGTTCAACAGGATCCCCTGCATAACGGAGCCCCTCAAAGTTAACACCCTTAACCGTTTCACCATTTTTTATGTCTAAACATGGAATAATTCTTTTTGCTAACATACTAGAACTGTTTTAAAAATCTTACATCGTTATTGAAGAAAAGTCTGATATCATCTATCGCATACTTCAACATAGCGAGCCTTTCAACCCCCATACCGAATGCAAATCCGCTATATACTTCAGAATCAATACCGACATTTTTCAAAACATTAACATGCACCATTCCCGAGCCAAGAATCTCAAGCCAGCCGGTGCCTCCACACACGCGACAGCCTTCTCCTTTGCACATGATACATTGTACATCCACTTCTGCTGACGGCTCCGTAAACGGAAAGAAACTACTTCTGAACCTTGTCGGGCGGGTTTCGCCAAAGTATATTCTAATAAATTCGTTCAAAACACCTTTCAAATCACCGAAAGTAATGTTTGTATCAACAAGCAAACCTTCAATTTGGTGGAAAAGATTATTTTTTCTTGCAGAAACAGATTCACAACGGTATACGCGACCCGGTGAAATAACTCTTATAGGCGGTTTAGAGTTCAACATCTCTCTAATCTGAGAAGTTGAAGTTTGGCTTCTTAAAATTACATTTGACGCAACTTCTGAGTAAAATGTATCCTGCATATCCTTTGCAGGGTGGTCAGGAGGGAAGTTAAGCATATCAAAGTTGATATACTCTGTTTCTACCTCAGGACTGTTTTCATTGTGCACAAGGCTAAAACCAAGTCCTTGGAAAATTTCTACAATTTCATTAACGGTTGATGTAATAGGATGGATTTTACCAATTTGAGATGACAAACCCGGAAGCGTTACATCAATGCGCTCCTTTTCAAGTTTTTCAGCAAGTTCCGAGCGGTAAATCTCTGATGACTTTTCAGAAAGGTTTACCTCAAGCGTTTGAGCAACTTCATTTGCAAAAGCACCAATGATTCTTTTATCATCAACCGACAAATCTTTCAGATTTTTTTTGATAGAATTTAATGTACCTTTTCTGCTTAAATAGTTAAGCTTTATATTTTCAATATCTTCAGATGTCTTCGCTATTGATATTTCAGCAAGCGCACTATTTAAAATGTTTTCTAATTCTTGTTTCATTTCCCGCCTCGTAATCTAATTCATATATTCATTATAGTCAAAACAAACTAAAATGACTAAAAATAATATTTTAAAAACAAAAACCGCTTGTTTCTAAGCGGTTTTGTTTTTTGTATATTCCGGGTAATTAATTAGAAGTCCAAACCTACTTCACGAGCTGCGTCAGCAAGAGCTGCAACACGTCCGTGATAAACAAATCCGCCTCTATCAAATACCACTTCTTTAACTCCGGCTTTCATAGCTTTTTTTGCAACAGCTTCACCTACAGCTTTTGCTGATTCGATGTTTCCGCCATGAGCAAGTTTTGCTTTCAAATCTTTGTCGTTAGAAGAAGCAGAAGCAACTGTAACGCCTTTAACGTCATCAATTACTTGAGCATAAATATGCTTAGTACTTCTGTAAACAGCCAATCTAGGGCATTCAGTTGTACCGGCTAATTTTACTCTGATTCTTTGGTGTCTTTTTCTTGTTTGGTCTTTTCTGTTAGTTGATTTAATCATTTTTCTTTCCTTTCACCCAATCTTTTGCGCATTTAGCGTTAAGACTATTTGGGCTTGTTATTATTACACTATATCTTGGCTCCTGTGAAGTTTCAATATGAAACTTTTACGTCGCCATCGCTTACTTCTTACCAGCTTTACCGGCTTTTCTTCTGATGAATTCGCCTTCGTATTTAACGCCTTTACCTTTGTATACTTCAGGTGGACGCTTGCCTCTGATTTCAGCAGCCACATCGCCGACAGTTTGTTTGTTAGCACCTGTAACTTTGATTTTTGTGTTAGCCTCTACTTCTATTTTAATACCTTCAGGCGCTACCACTACGACAGGGTGTGAGAATCCAAGCTGCAAGCTCAAATCATTCCCTTGCATAGCTGCACGGTAACCTACACCATTGATTTCAAGTTTTTTAACAAAGCCGGTTTTTACGCCGTTGATAGCATTGCTTACAAGTGTTCTTGACAAGCCATGCAAAGCTCTTGCTTTTCTATCATCACTATTTCTTGTGATTACAATTGAATTTTCTTCCTGAGCTATCGCCATTTCAGGACGCAATTCTAACGATTCTGTTCCCAAAGGTCCAACTGCTGTGATTTTTTGACCTTCAATCGTTACCTTTACTCCGTCCGGAATAGCTACAGGTAATTTACCTATACGTGACATTTTTTTATCTCCAATTTAATTAGTTTCTACTTTATATCAGCTTCGAGTACTACCAAACGTAGCAGAGAACTTCGCCGCCGATGTTTTCTTTTCTTGCTTTTCTGTCAGTAAGCAAACCTTTGCTTGTTGACACGATAGCAATACCTAAACCGCCCAATACTTTAGGAAGGTTTTTAGATTTGCAGTATGTTCTCAAACCCGGTTTTGAAACTCTTTTTAAGTTTGTAATAACCGGTTTGCTTGTTGCATCATACTTCAAAGCAATATTTAATACTTTAAATTTTCCTGAATCTTTTACTTCATAATTAGTGATAAGACCTTCTGATTTTAAAAGTTTTGCAAGTTCAACTTTTAATTTAGAAGAAGGCATTTCAACTTCTGAGTGTGAAACCATATTTGCGTTTCTGATTCTTGTCAGCATATCTGCTATTGGATCTGTGTTCATTTCTTTTTCCTTTTCTTTTTTCGGCGCAAAGTTTTAAAAGGTATTTCATCGAATTTGATTCGACATTGCTTTTAAAACTCGTCCCGCTAACTACTTACATGAATAATCAAGCAGTATAGTTAGATAATTTATTAAATTATTAATAAAAATCTTACCAACTAGCTTTAGTTACACCAGGGAGCAAGCCTCTGTGAGCCATTTCTCTCAAGTGAATTCTGCAAAGACCGAAATCTCTGTTGAAGCCGTGTGGTCTTCCGCAGATTGAACAACGGTTATGCAATCTTACTCTTGGGTATTTACCCTTTAAAGCAAGTTCCAATCTTCTTTGTTCTTTGTTTATCATCGCTTTTTTAGCCACGATTTTCTCCTTTATTTTTTGTTTTGATTATTTACTACTTTTTAAACGGAACACCAAGTTCAGTAAGAAGAGCTCTTCCTTCTTCGTCAGTGTTTGCTGTTGTAATAATAGAGATGTTCATACCTTGAACTATATCAACTTCATCATATGAAATCTCAGGGAACAATGATTGTTCTTTAAGACCCATAGTGTAGTTTCCTCTGCCGTCAAATGCTTTAGAAGAAATACCTCTGAAGTCACGAATTCTTGGTAATACTACGCAGTTCAATTTTTGCAAGAAATCATACATTCTGTCACCGCGAAGTGTAACCATCGCACCAACCGGCATACCTTCTCTTAATTTAAAAGTCGCGATTGATTTTTTTGCTTTTGTTACAACAACTTTTTGACCTGCAATTTTAGATAATTGAGTTACAATTATTTCTGCAAGCTTAGAGTTATGCGTGCATTCACCAGCACCCATGTTGATAACAATTTTGTTTAATTTAGGTACTTGGTGTTTGTTTTTATAACCAAATTTGTCGATTAACGCTTTTACGATTTCCGTTTGGTATCTTTCTTTCAAGTTTTTTGTCGTTGTCATTTTCTTTTCCTTTTCTTAAGTAGAATGCAAGTTCAACCTATCCTTTAACAGGTTAACGTGCCCATACATTAATTATACATCGAGTTGTTCGCCGCACTTTTTGCAAACGCGGACTTTTTTGTCTTTAACTACATCATATTTAATTCTTGTAGCTTTTTCGCAGCTTGGGCAATACAACATAACTTTTGAGCAGTTCATAGGTGCTTCGAATTTCATCAAACCGCCTTGAACGCCGGCCATTGGGTTAGCTTTCACTGCTTTTGTTATCATGTTTACGCCCTCTACAACGACTTTAGCGTCTTTTGTAGAAACCTGACTAACACTTCCGATTTTTCCTTTATCTTTACCGGAAATGACAATAACTCTGTCACCTTTTTTTACGTGAAGTTCATTATTGATTTTTGATTTTTCAGCTCTTTTCATCATTGTCCTTATCTCCTAAATTACCTCTGGAGCCAAAGAGATAATCTTCATATAGTTTTTATCTCTCAACTCACGGGCAACCGGACCGAACACACGCGTACCGCGCGGGTTGCCGTCTTTATTTATAATAACTGCCGCGTTTTCGTCAAATCTGATTACAGAACCGTCGGCTCTTTTGATATCAGCTACAGTTCTTACAACTACAGCTTTTACAACTTCAGATTTTTTAACAGGCATATTAGGTGTAGCTGTTTTTACAGTAGCTACAATAACATCACCAACACCTGCGAATTTTCTGTTAGAACCGCCCATAACTCGGATACATAACAGTTCTTTTGCGCCTGTATTGTCTGCTACTACTAATCTAGACTCTTGTTGTATCATTTTCTTTTTCCTTTTCTCGGCTGATTTTTCATACAGCCATTTGTGTCTTTCAATAGTGGACAGGAGGGCATTTGCCTCTCTCTGTCATATTGGCTTTACGAAATAAACTATTTCGCTTTTTCAACTACTTCACCAACAACCCAGCGTTTGTCACCGGAAATCGGCTTAGATTCGATGATAGTCACAACGTCGCCTTCTTGGCAAGTATTTTGAGCATCATGCGCTTTGTAGTTTTTAGTTGTTTCTATAATTTTCTTATATTTCGGGTGTGGAGAGAATTCTGAAACTTTCACAACAGCTGTTTTGTCCATTTTAGAACTTACCACTATTCCTTGTTTTACTTTTTTAGGCATTTTTTACCCCTTAATTGCTTTTTTCTGTAATTACTGTTTTAATCTGTGCAATAGATTTTTTTACTTCGCCAATTTTCGCTGTATTTTCAAGTTTATGCATTGTTTTTTGCAATCTCAGGTTAAATAATTCCTGCTTGAGTTCTACAACTTTATTGCCTAGTTCTTCTACTGACATTTCTCTGATTTCTTGTATCTTCATAATGTCACCTATTTCTCAATGATTCTGACTTTAATAGGAAGTTTTTGCGCTGCAAGCTCTAAAGCTTCAATCGCAATAGCTCGTTCAGAATATTCCAATTCAAACAAGACTCTTCCTGGTTTTACTACAGCTACCCAATACTCTGGGCTTCCTTTACCTTTACCCATACGAGTTTCAGCAGGTTTAGCTGTTATCGGCTTGTCCGGGAAAATTTTAATCCAAACATTACCGCCTCTTTTAATTTGACGGGTCATGGCACGTCTTGCTGCTTCGATTTGGCGGCTGGTAATCCAAGCCGGTTCAGTCGATTGCAGGCCATAGCTACCAAATTCTAATTCGGTACCTCTGGTTTCAGAGCCTGTCATTCTTCCCTTCATTTTTTTACGATATTTTGTCTTTTTGGGCATTAACATGATTGTTTTTCGCTCCTAATTATTCTTCTACTTTATCTGTTCTCGGTCTTCTTTTACCGCGTCTGCCTTCAGCAGCTTTATCGGAATTGTTTGAGCCCGGTTTTCTTGATTTGATGTTTCTGTCAGCTTGTTCGCCAGGCATCAAATTTCCTTTGAATACCCATACTTTTACGCCGATTTTGCCCATCATTGTATCTGCTTCAGTTGTACCGTAATCTACGTCAGCTCTGAGAGTTTGAAGAGGAATTCTTCCTTCTTTAGCCCACTCGGAACGAGCAATTTCAGCACCACCCAAACGTCCTGATACCATAACTTTGATACCTTGTACGCCTGAACGCATTGTTCTTTGCATTGCTTGTTTCATAGCTCTTCTGAAAGCGATACGTTTTTCAAGCTGCTGAGCGATGTTTTCCGCAACTAATTGCGCTTCTGCATCTATTCTTGCAACTTCTACAACATCAATAGTAACTTGCTTGTTGATAAGTTTTTGAACATCAGATCTAAGATCTTCAATACCTTGTCCGCCACGTCCTACAACAATGCCGGGTTTAGCTGTTACAACTGTTACAGTAACGTTTTGAGCTTTTCTTGCAATAAGAATTCTCGCAACACCAGCTGCATATAGTTTTTTCTTGATGAATTTTCTTAATTTTGCATCTTCTGCAACGAATTCAGGATAATCTTTCTTAGCAAACCAGGTGCTTTCCCAAGGTTGGATTATTCCTACTCTGAATCCTTTCGGGTGAGTCTTTTGTCCCACTTTATGTTCTCCTATTTAGTATTACTTGCTACTACAATTGTCAGGTGGGATGTACGCTTCATTCTTGAGTACATTCTACCTTGAGCTCTTGGTCTTGCTCTTTTAAGCGTTACGCTCTCATCAGCAAAAATTTCTGCAACTTTCAAGCTGTTTGATGACGCGCCGAATTTTTCGGAAGCGTTAGCAACTGCGGCTTTCAAGTTCTGTTCAACTACTCTTGCTGCGAAATATGGCATAAAACGTAACATTCTTACAGCTTCATCAACTGATTTGCCGCGCACTTCGTTAATCACACGTCTTAGTTTACGTGCCGGCATTTTTATATTTGTTTGTTTAGCCTTTGCTTCTTGCATTGTCCTTTTCCTTTTTCTTAGAGGTTACCCTCTTATCTTAAACTTATGCTTATTTACGTTTTGCAGTTTTGTCCTGCCCTGCGTGCCCTCTGTACAATCTTGTAGGAGCAAATTCACCGAGTTTGTGACCTACCATTTGTTCAGTTACATACACAGGAACGTGTGTTTTACCGTTATGAACAGCTATTGTATGACCCAGCATATCAGGTACTATCATAGATGCTCTGGACCAAGTTTTTATTACTTTCTTTTCTCCCGCAGTGTTCATTTTTTCAATTTTACACTGAAGAGACTGATGTACATAAGGTCCTTTTTTTAATGAACGAGCCATTAATTATCTCCTTTTAGTTGTTTACTTTTTTCTTCTTCTTACGATTAGTTTGTTAGACTGTTTGTTTTTGTTACGAGTCTTACGTCCAAGAGCCGGTTTACCCCAAGGTGTTTTAGGGTGTCCACCAGGACCTGTTTTACCTTCGCCACCACCGTGAGGGTGATCGCAAGGGTTCATCGTAACACCTCTGACAGTCGGCTTGATACCGAGGTATCTTTTTCTTCCGGCTTTACCGATTTTCATGTTTTTGAATTCAGAGTTACCGAGAGCACCGATTGTAGCCAAACATTCTTTTCTAATCATTCTCATTTCTGAGCTAGGAAGTTTGATTGTTACGTAGTTGCCTTCTTTAGCCATTAATTGAGCAGAACCACCTGCTGAACGAACGATTTGCGCGCCTTTACCAGGGGTCATTTCAATATTGTGGATAATTGTACCGAGAGGAATCATATCCAAAGGCATTGCGTTGCCGGTTTTGATTTCAACATCAGTACCTGACACAATAACTTCACCCACGTTCAATCCGTGAGGAGTTAATATGTATCTTTTTTCACCGTCAGCATATACTACAAGTGAAATTCTTACGTTTCTGTTCGGATCGTACTCAATAGTTTTTACTGTTGCAGGTACGCCAAATTTATTACGTTTAAAGTCGATTACACGATAAGCTTTTTTAGCTCCGCCCCCTCTGTGACGGCATGTAATTCTACCATGGTTATTTCTTCCCGCTTTTCTTCTGAGTGGTCTCAATAATGATTTTTCAGGCTTATCTGTTGTAATGTCTGCAAAATCACTTTTTGACATTCCTCTTTGTCCCGGAGAAGTAGGATTTATTGTACGGATACCCATTTTACTTATGCTCCTATCAGTTCTTCAATTGGTTCGCCCTCAATCGTAACGATTGCTTTTTTGCTTGATTGAGTTCTTCCTACGCTGTAGCCGACTCTCTTTGAGTGAGAAGGCATATACACAGTTCTTACTTTTGTAACTTTTCTACCTGCAAAAGCCGCTTCAACAGCTTGTGCAATTTCGATTTTAGTTGCGTCTTTAGAGACTTCAAAAGTGTACTGGTTTAAACTTGTCGCACCCATAGACTTTTCAGTAACGATAGGTCTTTTGAGGATGTCGAATAATTTTTCCTTGTTTGTTTTTGTTTTGCTCATTATTTTAACAACCTTTCAGTTATCTCATTTATTGCAGCTTCAGTAATCAATAGGCTGTTAGCTTCCAATAAATCTTTTACGTTCAAGTTTGAAGGGATAATAATTTTTACGCTTGGGATATTTCTTGCTGCAAGTTCAAGATATTGGTTCTCAGCAGCTTTTGTATCTGCAACGATAAGAATTTTACCTTCCAATTTCAATGATTTTAAAGCATCAACCATCAACTTTGTTTTTGGCTCTTTAATTTCAGAGAAATCTTTAACTACTACAGTTTGGTTTAATCTAGCTGACAATGCTGATTTCAAAGCAAGTCTTCTTGCTTTTTGAGGCATTGCAAAGCTGTAATCTCTTGGTTTTGGTCCAAAGATAACACCGCCGCCTGCAAAAAGAGGGGATCTCAATGAGCCTGCTCTTGCACGGCCTGTACCTTTTTGTTTCCAAGGTTTTCTTCCGCCGCCGGCAACTTCTGATCTTGTTTTAGCACAAGCAGAACCTTGTCTGGCGTTATTCAATTGTCTTCTTAATGCTAAGTGCATAACGTGAATGTTAGGCTCAACGCAAAAAACATTTTCGTCAAGTGCGATTTGCCCTAAACTTTTGCCGTTTGTACTTAGTAATGATATTTCTTTTGACATTTTCTGTTTCCTCAATATTTCTACTAAGAGTTCCATTTAACTCTTGATGGTTTTACTGTTACTAATCTGCCTTCACAACCGGGAACCGCACCTTTAATTAAAAGAAGATTGTTTTCTTTGTCAACTTTAACAACTTTTAATTTAGTGACAGTAACTCTTTCGTTACCCATATTACCGGCCATTTTTTTGCCTTTAATAACTCTACCAGGAGTTGTACCCGCACCGATTGAACCTGGTGCTCTGTGGTTTTTAGAACCGTGTCCCATTGGTCCGCGGGAGAAGTTCCATCTTTTAACGGTACCTTGGAAACCTTTACCGATTGACTTGCCCGTAACATCGACTTTTTCGATGTCATCAAGAGCTGATAAATCAATTGATTGTCCAACCTGATAATCAGCTGCATTGTCAAGTCTGAATTCTTGCAATACTCTGAAATTATCTAATTTGTTTTTTTGAAGGTGCCCGATTTGTGCTTTTGTAAGGTGTTTTTCTTTAGCCGCACCAACACCAACTTGGATTGCATTGTAACCGTCAGTTTCAACGGTTTTTACCTGTGTAATTGTCAAAGGGTCAACTTTGATAACCGTTACAGGGATTGCAAGCCCTTGCTCGTCAAAAACTTGAGTCATACCAAGTTTTTTTCCGATTACACCTAATCTAGAATCTCTTTTGGTCACTTTTCTACCTTTCATCTTGTGAGCGCTACGTTTGCGTCCTCTTCAGCTGTCACCTTCGCTCCTGCGGAGCTTCCGGGCTTAGCCTTGGATTCTGCGGTCTTACTCGGGGTACCATTGCTGCTTAGCGCGTTCTTGGTTTATCAAAAGCCGCCTAGTTTATGCAGCCCCCTCGTAGATCACATTAATATTCAATTTTCATGGTATATTAATGTTTTTTCAGCCGAAGCTGAAGGGATTATAACTTAACTTCGATATCAACGCCAGCCGGCAAATCCATTCTGCTAAGTTCTTCTGTTGTTTGTTGTGTCGGATCATAAATATCGATGATTCTTTTGTGGATTCTCATCTCAAAATGTTCTCTCGACTTTTTGTCAACGTGTGGTGAGCGAAGTACGCAGTATACACGTCTTTTAGTCGGCAAAGGGATAGGACCCGCTACTTTTGCATCAGTTCTTTTCGCAGTTTCTACGATTTTTTCTGCTGATACATCGATAAGCTTATGATCATATGCCTTTAAGCAAACTCTGATTCTTTGTCTTGTTGTACTCATTTCAGTTTTACCTTTTTGTTTGTTTTCATAGTCTTAACCAGCATTCGCCAGTGTATAGTCTAATCTATATCAAACAAAATCCCGCGTCAATCGCTAATTTCAAAATATTATTAAATTTGTAATATTTTCTTAATAATTGTAAAATTTGTATCAAGATTATAAATTTACAAGCTTTATGTATATAAATAATAAAATTAGAAGGAACGCAGCATGAATGTAGGCAGACTCCCGGCAACCAACCAACCAACCAACCAACCAACCAACCAACCAACCAACCAGAGTATAATCAAAACGACACAAAAAGTGTAGGAAAATTTAAAGGCTGGCTCGTCGGAACTATTGCGGCAGGTTTAATAAAAGCGCCGAACGGACTTATTGTCAAGAAGTTTCAAAAAATCTCAAAATTTGACGAGTTGGAATTAACAAATGCAAAAAAAGGAGTAGAGAGTGTTTTTGCAGCGACAAACCTAAAAAATAAAGGAGTCGTAATTGAGTTTGCTAACAATGCAGAAGACATAAAACGCCTAACACCTGATTTCGAAAAAGAACTTAAAATCTTGCCAAAGTTCTTTCGTACAAGAGTGGCATATGTCTTGCTCACAATGACTCAAGCCGGTAAAAATGCATTTACGTTACTCAAATCTAACAAAGTACTCACATCTGACAAATCCGTCGTTCTTACTTTTCACGAAATTGGACATGCGCTAAATAAAAATACTAGCTTCATCGGAAGTGCTCTTCAAAAATGCAGAAAGCTGCCGATTCTGGCAACACCGCTTTTATTTGTTTCATTATTCACTAAAAATAAAAAGGAAACTGACAATAAAAAACTAAGCGCATGGGACAAATTTACAAACTTTACACGGAATAACATCGGGAAAATAACTGCAGGTCTGTTTGGTGTGGTTCTAGCCGAAGAATTTATGGCGACAGCGAAAGGACTCAAGCTTGCGAAAAAAGTTCTGACCCCTGAATTATATGCAAAAGCTGCAAAAGGCACGAAATTGGCACAATTAACATATCCTATAATGGCTCTTTCAGCCTCAATCGGCGCAATGCTGACCATTAAAATAAAAGATAGCATTCAAGCAAAATACGACAAGAAAATGGAAGCAAAAGCATAATAAAAAAGAGGCGAAAGCCTCTTTTTATCTGGTTACAAATCCCCATAACTTGCTGTACCACGGACTTGCTTCATAGTCTGCTTTTTGCTGGGCAATTCTCGCTTGTTTTTCTTTGGATGCTTTTTGAATATCCCTGCAATTTTGCTCACCATTTAATTTTGATAACTTATAACGTTCGTTACCTGCGGTCTTATCAAGCTGCTTAAATGTATTAGTATCAGCATTGCCCGGTTTTTTCATTTCATTAAACGGAAGCTCGAATTTATTTAGTACTCCATCGTATTTTTCAAACCTTACACCTTCATTAAGAGAATCTTGGCGTACTTTATCATTATAACTTATAATGTTTGTCGAGGTCGTTCCTAATTTTGAAGCGACGTCTTGCGCAGTAGAAGCTTCTCCGTCTTTTTTCTTTGTCAGTTCAATAGCATATTGACCGTTCCATATTTTTTTAACCTTAGCGTCGTAGTTGCCATCGAAACGCTCAGCGAAATCCTTTTTTACTGATTCGATATAGTTTTTTTCTTTAGATTCAGCTATTTCGGTCACAGATTTCTGCATTTTCGTTGCATTTGCTAATTCGACATCCGACATGCCTTTTATTTCCTCAGTGGTCAATTCAGGCAGCTTAATTTCTTTTGGCTCGGCTTTAGGAACTTCCTTACCAATGGGAATTGAAATTTTGTTACTATCGACTTTTGTTTTATCATCAGTTTTATTACTCTTAACATGATTTGTTTTATCCACATATGCTTTTCCTGGAATTGCAGATACTGTCATAATTTTCTCCCTAAATAAAATATAAATCCTCGTACTATAATAAAAAAATTGTTCACATCAAAATTGCCCATTTGAGGATTGTGAACAAAAAAAGTTAACAATAGTTAATAATTAACTATTAAAAAATATACCTTCGAATGAAAAATCAGCAGCACCGGTCATATAAACATCGAAATCGGGATTCTCCTTTGAGCCTGCCCATTCAATGGTTAAGGCACCGCCCGGAAGATTTACTTTAACCTTATTATCTATAAGGCCGTTTAAAATCCCTGCGACAACCGCCGCACATGCACCTGTTCCGCAAGCCATTGTGATACCACAGCCGCGTTCCCATACAGAGAGATTAATTTCATTTCGAGATTTAATTTTTATAAACTCTACATTAGTTTTTTCAGGAAAAAGCTCATGAACTTCAATATCAGGCCCATAATCTTTTGCCAACGTAAATATATCCTCGTCCGTGAAAATTACGCAATGGGGATTGCCCATGCTCACTGTATTAAGCTCGAATTTTTTTGCCCACACTTCGATAGGAAAATTCAAATTGCTATCCCCTTTGAAAGGAATTTTTTCAGGCTCTAAAATCGGCTTGGACATATTAACAGTAACGGTTCCGTCTTCATTTATCCGCGGAATAATCACCCCGGCACGAGTTTCTACCGAAAACTCATGTTTATCGGTATACCCCTTATTCAAAACATATTTTGCAAAACAGCGCATGCCGTTTCCGCACATTTGCGCAACCGAGCCGTCCGAATTGTAGAATAACCAACCTAAATCAGCCTTATCCGACTCGGGAACAACAACTATCAACCCGTCTGCGCCAACTCCAAAGTTTCTTTTACACATTTTTACGGCAAGTTCTTCAACAGGCATTTTAATTTCCTGAAATTCTTCCCAATCAAGGATTATAAAGTCGTTACCCAATCCTTGCATTTTCGTAAAAAAAACTTTTTTCATATTTTAGGCGATATCCTCTTTTGCCTCGGCTGCAGGAGCCTGCTCAACCTTTTTTTGCGGCAGCTGGATTAATTCAGCACCATTTTCATGCTTTTTAACCATATCCGCCGTTACAACAAATTCTGTAATCTCAGGCTTGCTCGGAACGTCATACATAATATCGAGCATAGTTTCTTCCACAATAGAACGAAGTGCACGAGCGCCTGTTTTTCGCTTAATTGCTTCTTTAGAAATGTAATCAATAGCCTCAGGCTCAAATTTCAGATCTACACCATCCATTTTAAGTAAGCACTGATACTGTTTAATAATAGCATTTTTCGGCTCAGTCAAAATCATTTTTAAAGTAGACTCATCAAGAGAATCAAGCACGGCATAAATCGGAATACGACCGATAAACTCAGGAATCAAACCAAATTTAAGCAAATCTTCAGGCTGCAATTTTTTAAGCATTTTAGCCGCTTCCACTTCTTTTTCAGCAACAGTTGCAGAGCCTTTAGCGCCAAACCCGACAGACGAACCCTGGTCAGCACGTCTTTCAACGATTTTATCAAGTCCTACGAACGCACCGCCCACAATAAACAGGATATTTTTTGTATCAATTTGAATAAATTCCTGATGAGGGTGCTTCCTTCCGCCCTGAGGAGGAACATTCGCAACTGTGCCTTCAATCATTTTCAGAAGAGCCTGCTGAACACCTTCACCCGAGACATCTCTTGTTATAGATGTGTTTTCGGATTTTCGTGCAATTTTGTCGATTTCATCAACATAAATAATACCGCGTTCTGCTTTTTGCGCATCGAAATCAGCACTTTGATATAATCTCAAGAGAATATTTTCAACGTCGTCACCCACATATCCCGCTTCGGTCAAAGTGGTTGCATCGGCAACAGCAAAAGGAACATCCAGCATTTTTGCAAGAGTTTGAGCAAGCAAAGTTTTACCTGAGCCCGTCGGCCCTACAAGCAAAATATTACTTTTTTGAATTTCTATTCCTGATTTGTCGCTTTCGTTTTTATTGTGCGCAATTCTTTTGTAATGGTTATAAACAGCAACTGACAGTACACGCTTAGCGTCATCTTGACCGACAATATGCTCATCAAGATAAGATTTTATTTCCTGCGGCTTAGGAATGTCTTGGATAGACTCTTCTTCCTTCTGCTCTGCAGGTTTATCTTTTTGCTCGAAAAATTCTTCATCAAGAATTTCATTACAGAGCTCAACACACTCGTCACAGATATAAACTTCAGGACCCGCAATTAATTTTTTAACCTGGTCTTGAGTTTTACCGCAAAATGAACATTTTAAACGACTTTCGTCTACGTTTGCCATTAATTATCTCCTGATTATTTCGTTCCTTGTGAAACAACTTTATCAATCATACCGTAAGCAAGAGCTTCTTCAGGGGTCATGATGTAGTCTCTGTCTGTATCTTTTTCGATTTTCTTGAGAGACTGACCTGTGTTTTTAGCAAGGATTTCGTTCAATGTTTTCTTAATTCTCACAATTTCAGCCGCCTGAATTTCAATATCGGTAGCCTGCCCTTGAGCACCGCCTAAAGGCTGGTGGATAAGGACTCTTGAGTGAGGAAGAGCCAATCTTTTGCCCGGAGTACCCGCAGCAAGCAAAAATGCGCCCATAGATGCCGCCTGTCCCAGACAGATTGTAGAAACATCCGCTCTGATATGCTGCATCGTATCAAATATAGCAAGGCCAGCAGTTACAGAACCGCCCGGGCTGTTAATATACAACATAATATCTTTTTCCGGGTTCTCACTGTCTAACAAAAGTAATTGCGCTACAATAAGGTTCGCAACCATATCGTCAACAGGAGTTCCGAGGAAAATAATTCTTTCTCTCAACAATCTTGAAAAGATGTCGAAAGAGCGTTCGCCTCTGGATGATTGTTCTACTACTACCGGTACAAAACTCATATTTGTGTCCTTTCCTCTATAATATTTTAACTTACTTTTATTTAAATTTCACTGTGTTGTTGTCAAGAATAAATTTGCTGACCTTTTCACTTATGATTTGCTGAGTAAGTGATTGTACAAGATTAACATTTTTATACATTTCTTTCAACATAGTAGCTTTATCTACGCCATACATTTGAGCAACTTCACCCAACTTTTCTTCCAAATCCTCTGCTGTAACTTGAATATTCTCATCTTTAGCAATTTTTGAAATAATAAGCGAGTTTTTAATTCTTGATAAAGCTTCTTTGGCCATTTCAGCTTTTACATTGTCAATGCCTTCTTTTGCGATGGCTTCATCAATATTTTGCCCGCGCTGCTGTGCTCTTATTTTCATATCTTCGATAATCGCATCAGCTTCTCTTTCAACCATTTCATCATGAATTTCTACTTCTGTATTTTCAAGGATTTTGTTAAAAATAGCCTCATAAGCACGTTTTTCGCTTTCAGCTTTCACTGTGCCGTCAAGGTATTTTTGAATATCTTCTTTTAAAGCCGCCAAAGTATCAAAACTGCCTACTTTTTTAGCCAATTCATCGTTCATTTCCGGCATTTTCTTTTCTTTGATTTCATTGATTGTAATTTTGAACTCTGCGTCAGCGCCTTTAAGTTTTTCATCGTGGTATTCTTCAGGGAATTTAACATTGATTACAAATTCATTTCCTGCCTCTTTACCTATCAGCTGCTCTGCAAAGCCGGGAATAAAAGTAGAGTTTCCAAGGTCTAACATATAATTTTTTGCAGCTCCGCCTTTGATAAGTTCACCATTTGCAGAACCTTCAAAATCAATCATAACGATATCTTTGTCAGTTGTGCTTCTGCCTTCAACTTTTGTCAGTTCCGCGAACTTTTCAGAAAGTCTGTCGAGTTCTTTTTCTAAAGCGCCTTCTTCAGTTTTATATTCATCAGCCTTGACGCTCAAACCTTTATATGAGCTGATTTTAACTTCCGGTCTCAATTCAAATTTAGCTTTCAACTTAAGCGGTTTGCCTGCCGCAAAGTCATATGACATCAAGGTAGGCTCAGCAATCAGTTCAAATTTTTGTTCAGTAATAACATCAGTAAAAACTTTAGGCAGCATAGCTTCAAGCGCATCTCTTTGAATAGATTCAACACCTACATATTTTTCAACGATATTTTTAGGAGCTTTTCCTTTTCTGAAACCTGCAATATTTACTCTTTGAGCCAATCTTCTGATGGCTTTATCATATTCTTCAATTGCTTTTTTTTCATCTATCTGAATGTCAACTTCTACAACGTTTGCGCCCAATTTTTTCACTTCAGTTTTCATTATAAATTCCTTACATTATCTACTGTTAGGTTTATTATATTACAAATATAAAATACGTCCAGTGTAAGCGAATTTAATAATATACTCGGTTAGTAAATGAGCCTGTCAGGGCAGGGCAAATATCTAATTTGGGTTCACTATTTGCATATGACGGGCGACAGCAGTCAAAACCATTTATTTTATATGGCATACATTGCCATCTGAATACAGGGTCAGCTATTGATTCACCTCCCGAAGGAGTTTTCCAAGCCCAAACATAATTAAAATCCCAAGCATTTTGAGTGTTTAAAACATCAAAACAACCGCCGTGAGCATTCTGATCACGCCTGCAATCTCTATGAGGCTGCGGAGGCATTATTGCTGCTTGGTGAGTTGGATAAAAACCATTTGCAATTTTCCAAATCGCTCTATCCCAACTTGAAGGATAAATGCTTGCCTGTTTTAAGTATGATTCACCACCTCCTCCATTATTGTTCACAGAACCGCTCATTACCTGCAGCACCAGAACTTCGCCGCCATTTCTAAGATAAAAATTATTTTGAACAATTGAATTTTTTAAAGTATTAACAAGTGCTGCATTATTACTAACGAAACCGGTATTATAGGAATATTGCAGCAAACTTTGTTTGGAAAAACTATCAAATAACATATAAATAATACCGCTTTGAAAGTTCCCGCCAACAGATCCGGAATTTGTTATTAATGCAGAATTGTATACATTAGAAACTGTAATTCCGCCTATTGAGCTGCCAATACCGGATCCTCCTGTACCACCTGAAGAACCGTTTATTACTGTTCCTGAGTTGTATAATGTTGTCAACATCCCATTACTTGTATTTGATACAGCAACTCCGGAGGCAGAAGCAGCGTTCACACTACCTATTTCTCCAATATTATAAGAATTAGATAAAAATTTAGCAACTGCAGCAATTCCTCCTATTTGCGAAGTTCTTGCACTCAAACTTGCCACATCAATTTTGCCGCTATTATATAGCCACTTTGCACTCTCATAAACTCTATATGCAATTCCGCCTGCATTCCCTTTTTTATCATCTATAACTATATCACCGAAATTATAGCAATTTGAAACTTCTACCCCTGAACCTGAAGTAATTCCGCCAATTGCCGCATATCCATTTCCGCGAACGGTTGTTCCATTGTAGCAATTACTAAAATTGTCAGTAGATCCGGCTAAACCTCCCGCATATGACTCCATTGCTGAATCAGATACATTTGAAACATTGATTGAACCTAAGTTTAAATATACATTTCGAACTTTTGTTTGGTAAATTGCACCGCTTAATGAGCCTATAAAGTTTCCGCCAATATTGGAATTAATATTAATATTAGGATTTTCAAAACCCAAATTCTCCACCACTTTCCCGCTGCTGTTAATAGCGCCAAACAGCCCTGAATAAGTATTTACTGAGTTATTAATATAAAGATTTTTTATTACATGTCCATTACCGTAAAAATTACCTTTAAATTCACTTCCGCCATAGTTGCCAATGGGTTTCCAACCTGTTGTAGGATTTGAATTAACACCGGACTTATCCATATAAATATCTGAGATTAAGCAATAATCTTTTGAACGACTAACGGCATTGGTGCCGACAGAAGCCATATCAGCCTGATTTGATATCGGAATACAGCAAGTTTTTGACTGCACATTAGAAAGCTGTCCTCCTTCATAAACCCATAGTCCGCCGTTTCTGGTTTCATCCTCTGCGGCACATTTTTGAGGACATTGTTTAGTTTCGTTGTTAAAACTGCCTTTATATTTACAGATTATTTCATAACAGTCAGGATGTTCCACGCCTAATGGAAATTGTTTTGTTATCAAATCGGGGGAGTTTGCAGATTCTATTTCTCTCATACGATCCATGTCAATCGGGCAGGTAAAAGCAGGTTCGCAAGTTTTATTTGAACTGTCGTAGTGAGAACCTTCGGGGCAGCCGGCGAGTTCGCTGAGGAGGTTCGATTTAACAAGGCCTTTGGAGGTTAAGGCTATCAAGAATCGATCTACGGGTTCTTTTCTTGAGATTAGAAGGTTGTTGGGTTTTGTATTTCCGTTGACATCTGCAAGCAAGAAGCCGCAAGCTTTCACGTATTCTATATCCCCGTTTTTGGCCTTGCTGATGGGAACATCCATCTGGCAGGATGAGTCGAGATAAGAATTAAGAACTTGAACTCCTCCGGGCATTGTAAATGCTGTCATTTCTTCAGGTTTTAGGGAAGGGAAAATATCCTTAAGTTGGTTAGAAAGTTTTGGATATTCTTTTACGCATTCTGCGATTGACTCTTCGCAGTCTTTAGGAATATTTGAAACTGACATCAAAGCTTTTTTTAGGCAGAGAGACTTATTAGATTCTTCCTCGCCGGCTTCTGTCTTGCAAGTCAAATTTGAGAGGGCAAGCTGATCGGATTTCCAATTCCCGAATTTTTGACTTGAGAACATTGCCATTTGAGCGATATTGTCAAGCTTGGTGAATGAAATATCAAAACGCGCCAGAAGATCACGCTGTTTAATGTTTTTGAGATTGAGAACCCCCATACAAATTGTTGTTATTATTGCTATTATTAACAGCGTTATCAGTGTTTCGGATAAAGTAAACGCTTGTAACTTACTGTCAGACGTAAAATTGCCAATTATTTTCGAAAAAGTGAATAATTTTTCACTTTTCTGTTTAGCGGTTGCCCCCCCCCCCGAAAGCCCTTTCTGCTCTTTGCGTTACACGATTACTTCCCATACACACCTCACTATATTTATGAAAATTATAATAGCAAAACACTGTTTCATTTGCAAACTTGATTACAATTGTCTCACTATAACCGTATTTGAGCCCTGCTCGCTTATGTATAAAATATTTTCTTTGATAAACAGATAATACGGCTTATTTGAATAGGCTATAAACACACTCACAGAACCGTATCTGTCAATTTTCAAAATGTTATTTTTGTTGTAGTTTGCGACGTACATATTTCCGTTTTTATCTATGGCAATGCCGATAGGTCCGTCAATCATTTGGCTTTTTGCGTAAAGCTGGTGAATATTGTTTTCACGAACTTTAAAGATTGCATTGTCGCTGTAACTGGCCACATACATATTACCGAGTGCGTCTGTCGCAATGCCGGTCGGTGCATTTATACCGGTTATATTTTTTGATACAGGCACAACTTTTGCCGCAATCTGAGCACTTCCTCCTCCGTATTCAGACTTAGCTTTATTTTCCGTCTCAATTCGAGTCAAAAACTGCTGTGCTTTCGGATATTCCTGAGCCGTCGGGGGAATTTTCCTCATAAGCTCAGAAGCCTTTAGTGCATTACCTTTTTTGTAATAAATCTGTCCGAGCTTATAATTAGCGGCAAAATCTTCGGGCACCTGCTTTAAAAGGTTCTCCAAGACACTGATTGCAGCACTCTCGTTACCTGTGTAGTCGTATGTTACTGCAAGATTATAATATGCATCATAAAAATTCGGCTGCAGCCCCGTAGCTTCTTTAAAATATTCGATTGCAGAAGAATACGCACCGACACGATACTGCTCCAGCCCCATATTATAAAGACGAACAGCCTCAAGATTATAATTTGATGTATCGGCAGAAAATGCTCTTAAAGATACAGCAAAAAATACAATAAGCAACAAAGCCGAAATTTTCTTCATTATTGGATTATAGCATATATTTATTTATGCCTGCAAGCAGGTATTATTTACAAAAGTTTAGAAAGTGTCAAATTTTAGCTTGCTCATATTTATAATAAATGTGATTGAGAAGGAATATGAGAATGAAAATTAACACAGTTAAACAAACCGACCACAATCATCATAATCAAGCGTTCGGAATGAAATTTATACAAAACAAACACCTTAATACGTTTAGACGTCTGTATTTCAATAACCAAAAAGATTGGCTGTCATTTTGTGCTCAAATCGCAGAAATCGGCTCAAGAAAAATGCCTGTAGAGCTTGGCATTATGTATGAAGTTGGCAGTGCGCATACAACATTAAAGGTTCAAAGAATGCTTCAAAATCCTCTTTTTCAACACCTATATAATGACCGAAAAACAGTAGCAAAACATTTTAAATTTGCCTCGCCGAATAAAATAATACAAGGTTGCCAACAACTTGCAAAAAGGTTAGAAACCTCTAATTTAAAATAAAAAACGGGATTGATTCCCGTTTTTGTCTGTTTTTTATTTATATATTTGCAATTTTCTTGTTAAAATCCGTCGCCTGCTCAAAGTTATATGCCGCTTGGAACATTACTTCTTCTTTTAATGCAGGAGCCAGAAGCTCAACACCGATTGGCATTCCGTCTTTATCAAATCCGCAAGGAATACTCATGCCCGGGATACCGCCAAGGTTCGCTGTAATCGTACCGATATCAGTGAGATACATAGAAAGCGGATCCTGAACTTTTGAACCGATTTCAAACGCTGTATAAGGGCAAGTCGGGCACAAAAGCACATCTGCTTGAGCAAAAACTTTGTCAAAATCGTTTTTAATCAAACGGCGAACCTGCTGAGCCTTTTTATAATAAGCATCATAATAACCCGAACTCAAAGCATAAGTTCCAAGCATTATACGGCGTTTTACTTCGTCACCGAAGCCTTCCGCTCTTGTTTTGCAGTACATATCAATTAGATTTTTTGCTTCTTTTGTCCTGTGTCCATATTTCACACCGTCAAAACGTGCCAAATTTGAACTTGCTTCCGCTGTTGCGATGATATAGTAAACACCGATTGAATATTTAAGCAATGGGAGCGAAACTTCAACAATTTCAGCGCCCAAGCTCTTATAAGTCTCAATTGCAACAGAAATAGCATTTTTCACGTCATCAGAAACCCCTTCAGACATAAGCTCTGTAATGACACCTATTTTCATACCTTTAACGTCTTTTTTCATGAGTTCTGAGAATTTCGGAACCTCAATATTTAAGGACGTTGAATCTTTTTCGTCATGTCCTGAAATTGCCTCCAAAACAAGTGCGCTGTCCTCAACACATCTTGAAAACGGGCCGATTTGGTCAAGTGAAGATGCAAATGCTATCAATCCGTATCTTGAAACTCTACCATAAGTGGGTTTTACACCGACAATCCCGCAAAAACTGGCAGGGAGACGAATACTTCCGCCCGTATCAGACCCTAATGAAAGAGGAACCTCACAAGCCGCAACTGCTGCTGCCGACCCGCCTGATGAACCACCCGGAACTTTGTTCAAATCCCATGGGTTGCGGACAACTTTCGTTGCCGAGTTCTCGTTTGAGCTTCCCATAGCGAATTCGTCCATATTTGCCTTACCGACAATCGGAACAAAATTTTCTTTAAGTTTTCTTGTAACTGTAGCATCATACGGCGATACAAAATTCTCTAAAATCTTGCTGGACGCGGTTGTATAAGACCCAATCATGTTCATATTGTCTTTTAATGCCAGCGGAATACCCGCCAAAGGTGCCAGTTTTTCACCGTTTTTAATTTTTGTGTCGACTTCTGCCGCTGTTTTCAAAGCTTCTTCTTTAGTCAAGCTGTTAAATGCACCGATTTTTTCATCAACAGCGTCAATTTGCTCAAAATGCGCATTTACAAGCTCAACCGATGAAACTTCTTTATTCAAAAGCAATTCGCGTTGTTCAATTGCTGTTTTTTTAATAATTTCACTAAAACTCAAAATTTTCACTCCCTAATATCTCTTAATGAAATTATTATAGAACAAAAATTTGAAAATTATGAATATTTTTATAATTGATTTTACATAGGTGTATTAATTTCGATAGATTTACCATTCGAAAAAGTCACTTTATAACGAGCATTTTTTCTAAGAATTGCATCAACACCACCTTTGATAAAATGTGGCGTTCCATTGTCCATATTTTGTATTTGAAAACCTTTAATATCAGAAGTGGAAACTTTGAGTTTTCCGCCAATTTTGGCACAATTAACGTTTGTATTACCTGCTTTGAAGGTAAAGAATTCCCCTTCTTTCATATTTCTTATATTATTGTTTATGGTTTGAGACAAATTATTCATCTCATTTGCAACCCCGGCTGATTTACGTAAGTGAGAGAAACGAGCAGAAATCTCTTTCAAAGGTTCCGCAAGCTCATTATGTATCCAATGCTCTTCTAGTGTATCAAGTTTTTTCAGTATATCTCTATTGTTTGAAAAAGTTTGACGAGCCTTTTGAATCGATTCCTGCGTCAATGAAGTAAGTTGACAATCCTTCATAAAAGTATCCAACTCCTTGTTGTCAAGCAGTCTTAAAGATTCATTTAATTTGCGAATTTCTACTATTTTCTTTTTCAATTGATTTGCGTCTAAGTTGTACATATCATTTTTTACAAAATCACTGTATTGCTTACGCAATTTTGCAGCATCCTCCATACTGATACGAGGTTTGCTTGGCGCCTCAGACTGCTGATTGGATTTGAACGGCTCTTGCATAGCTTTTTCTGCCGGTTTCGGCTTCACTGAAGCATCTCCCTTTGGCGATTTCACGTTTTGACCTATTTGCCTTTGCTGTGCTGCATTCATCGGCTCATTTGGGGAAACTTTAGAAGGACTAATCTCGATATTTCCGCCGGGAGGTTGTTTTGCCACAACCGGCAACTCCGGCAATCCGGGAGTTGACGACTCTGCATGCGAAGTCGGCCTTACTTTTCGACCTCGAAGTGCCGAAGCGCCGCCTATAGCTCCAAATGCCAACCCAACTGCCACACCTTCAGCAGTCACCTGTCCTGTTTTTAAATAGTCATTGCCTGTACCAATAGCTGCATCTGTTGCCGCAAACGTTGCATATTTAGCAACTTTACCCATTTGTGATATTGAAATCAATTTAGCGGCCTTACCTGCTACACCTGCTGTAGCCGCATCAACAAGAGCGGTTTGTCCGAATTCTTTCCATTCTTCATCAGTAACATGACCTTTTTTGCTATATTCATTGCCGGCATCAACTCCAAGACTTATGAGTCCGGTACCCACCATTATTCCAGCTACACCACCTGTAACCAATGAAAGCCCAATCGTTCCCAATATTTTTGCGCCCACTTTAACATATTCGGCACCAATTTCCTGACTTTCGCAATATTTATAAACACGCTCTTTTATTTTATCGGCACCCACCATCATAAAGAATTTTTCTTGTTCCGTTTGATATTCCGCTTTGAATGTATCAAAATCTTTACCATCCAAGATTTGTGAATATAATTCTTTTGTTTCATTTTTTTTCTCACTAATAAGACTTTGAAGATACTGAAATCTATCTTCAGAAGACCGGTTACCGTATCCTTCAACAGCAAAAAGAGTTTCTTTTTTACCTTCCGTCACAGCGTTTTCAAGTCTTTCAAGATTTTCCGTGCTGTAAGTCAATTTTTCCAACTGTTCACTCTGCTCTATAGTACTTTTACAACTCAACACTGAATGGTATTTCTTATCTTCTTCCGCAAATTGTTCGGCAAGTTTAGAATCATACTCACGGCCAGTTGTACGACGAAAGGCAGCAGCAAAATCTTTTTCTGTGGCGGTTTGTGCTGTCTTTTTAAGAGAGAGAATATCTTCACCTTCTTTGACTAAATCGTCTAAAACTTTTTCACGGGTATTATCTGAACCGAACCAACTTCCGAATTTATCCGCGGCGGCTTCTGCGACTCCATTATTATTTCTAAGCTCGTTAGAAAAAGTATCACCTGCTTCTGTCTTTGAATTATGCAAGACCATACAGGCCAATTCATTGACCTTACGTGCGTGATAGGCTTTTTCACGATTTCCCTTATTGCGAACACTATCAAGCTTTTCTACTGAAAATTCTTTAGACATTCTTTCATTTATGTTATCAATTACTATTTTATAAATGGAAGGGTCGCCTAATTCACCACTCATATATTTGTCTATTGCAGCCTGACATGCTTCAGCCGTTTTAAATTGACCAACTCTGACACGACCCGCCCAAAATTCTCTTCTTTTTTGCACTTCGGCAGAAACCGGCTCATTATCTTCTATTGCAACCGGCAACTCATGTTCCGGCAGAAGCTGCGGCTCAGGCGGAGCAGCTTCAGGCGTGCCTGCTGCCGGCGTTGCCGCTCCGGTTGTAGGTGTAGAACTGACACCGTCATTCGTTCCCGTGGAAATATTTGGCGGGTCGTTATTTTCAGGTGGTACATCATTCTTAGGTGTTTCCGGAGGAGTGCTTTCAATCTGAACAGTTCTTGGGATTTTTAACCTGTCGCGATCATCGTACAAAATTGTATCGACGTGATTTTTACATGCAATTTTTTTATGCTCTTTTTTATTATGAGAATTCCAAATTTTCCGCCCCTGCTCACCGTCATAAATTTCAGGGTTTGCTTCCATCAATTCTTCGGGGGTCATATTGTGTCTTTTTGCAATCTTCTCAATCGTGTCTCCGTGTTTTACGGTCACATAATCGTACTCTACACGAGTCTCAGGGACATTATTTTGAACAGTTTCATTATTTATGCCGCTTTTATTACTTTCAGAAGAAGTATTTTGCCCCCCCCCGTTCTATCTATTGCCAGACCTGAATTTTCAGAGTTTGCCGAATTGGCTCCACCTGAAAGCGAAGATGAAATATTTTTATTTTCAGAACTGCTTGATTCTTCCATTCCTTGTTTAAATATATTCAAAACTTTCTGTTGTTTTTCAACAGTCATGTTGCGAAATTCTTCTGCGTCTTTAGGCAAACAAGAATTAAGATATCTATTCTTTAACATTTCAGAGGTGGAACTTCCAAAACCATTCACTTCGCTCATATGACATTCTCCTAAGTTTTGATACATCACGAATATCGGCAATTCATAAATTTTCTTTAAAAATAACAAAGTTCCGATTAAGAATTGTAAACAAATATACGATATCTAAAATCTTTAAACGTGTTAGAATACAAACATGGATAAAAAGTTCAAAATTCATTCAAAATACACTCTTGCAGGAGACCAGCCTGAGGCGGTAAACACTCTCGTTGACGGAATAAGCAAGGGTTATGATTCTCAGGTTTTAAAAGGGATTACGGGCTCGGGAAAAACCTTCACAATCGCAAATGTAATTGAGCGGGTACAAAAACCTACTTTGGTTATTGCCCACAACAAGACTCTTGCTGCACAGCTTTACAACGAATTTCGCGAACTTTTCCCTGAAAATGCTGTTGAATATTTCATAAGCTACTACGACTACTACCAGCCCGAAGCATACATTCCGCGGACAGACACTTTCATCGAAAAAGAAGCGACAATCAATGAAGAAATCGATCGCCTGCGACATAACGCAACCCGCTGCATGTTTGAGCGTAACGATGTAATCGTCATCGCCTCTGTAAGCTGTATTTACGGTCTCGGAGTGCCGGAAAACTACTTTAAAGGAACATCCTCGCTCAGCGTCGGCGATGAAATCGACAGAGATGATTTCTTGAGAAAACTCGTTTCCGGTCAGTATCAGCGCAACGATGTTGAATTAAAATACGGTACTTTCCGCGCTCGAGGCGATATTGTCGAAATTATGCCGAGTTATGAGCGCATTATTACTCGCGTAAACTTTTTCGGCGACGAAGTGGAAAAAATTACCAAGATTGACCCTATTACAGGCGAAGTATTAGAAGTCCCGAAAACAATTATAATCTACCCTGCTGTTCACTACATCAGTAACGATGAAAACCAAGAAGAAACTATCGCAATGATACGCCAGGAGCTTCAAACGCGCCTCGCAGAACTGAATAATCAAGGAAAAATAGTTGAAGCACAAAGGCTGGAACAACGTGTCAGATATGACATAGAGATGATTAAAGAAATGGGCTACTGCTCGGGAATTGAGAATTATTCGCGCATAATTGAACGCCGCCCGATAGGCTCTCCGCCTGCGACGCTTTTAGATTATTTTAAAAAAGACTTTTTAGTCGTCATAGACGAGTCTCACGTTACACTGCCCCAGCTAAAAGGCATGTACAACGGCGACCGTGCCCGCAAAGAAACTCTTGTAGAATACGGTTTTCGCCTGCCTTGTGCTAAGGACAACCGCCCGCTAAAATACGAGGAATTTTTTGAGAACGTGAATCAAAAAATATATGTTTCGGCAACGCCCGCGCAATTTGAACGTGAAACATCACAACAGCAGATTGAGCAGATAATCCGCCCGACAGGACTTTTAGACCCTGAAATTGATGTTCGCCCGATTGAATACCAGGTGGACGACCTTATTAAAGAAATAAATTTACGTGCTGAGAAAAACCAGCGTGTGCTCATCACAACCCTCACAAAGCGGATGGCAGAAGACCTCACGGACTATTTCACAAATATGGGAATCCGTGTGCGATATCTTCACAGCGAAATCCAATCTCTCGAACGGGTAGAAATCCTTAGAGATCTTCGATTGGGCGAATTTGACGTTCTTGTGGGTGTAAACCTTCTTAGAGAAGGTCTCGATATTCCTGAAGTATCGCTTGTCGCAATTATGGATGCAGACAAAGAAGGATTCTTGCGCTCCGAAACAAGCTTAATTCAGACTATCGGACGTGCTGCGCGTAATTCTTGCGGAAAAGTCATTATGTACGCAGACAAAATCACAGATTCCATGAAAGCTGCCATTGATGAGACAAAACGCAGGCGTGAAATCCAATCTGCATTCAACAAAAAATACGGAATTATTCCGCAAACAATCAAAAAACCTGTTGAAAATAATCTTCTTCAGCTAGTCGCAAGCTATCGTAATCTTGAAGACATTATCGCGGAAGAGCTTATAGAAAACGATATGAACGTCAAAGATATCCCGAAATTAATCGACCAACTCGAAAAAGACATGCATAAATCCGCTAAACTTCTCGATTTTGAACGCGCCGCACAAATTCGAGACCAGCTTAAGAAATTACGCGAAATGGTAAAGAAGAATTAAGCCCACGCAGCGTTTCTCTCGAGTTTTTCTGTAAAAATATTATTAACAGTTGCAGAATATTTATTTTGAAGTTCTTTTAAATCTTCTTTACCGGCAACATATGCAATATTTCGAGCCATCGACACATTCATGCTGCGGCTGCCTTTTATTTCATTCATTAATTTGCCTTCAAAAGTTTTAGGCAACTTGCCTGCTTCATACATAGCAACTCTTTCTTCAAGTGAAAGTTTGTCAAAGATACTTTCTTGTACATCTCTTGAAAAGTTTGAAAAATAAGAGGATAATACATTTGTATAACCTGCAGAAATAACCATTTCCGGCTTAATGATTCCAGCCGCCATCATCGCAGTAAATGCAAGAATTGTTGCAGGTTTAGGGTTTTGAGCGACGCTTTTTACGATTGAAGCCGCCCCTAATGTTTTATTTTGAGCTTCTGTTTGTACTCTTCCGGTATTTGTATCTTCAAAAGGATTTTTAGAAGAGTTTGTTTCTTTTATAGAAGAAATGTAATCTTCTGCCATTTTGCGAACCTCATCCGTGAGTTTAAGTTCAGGCATTACTGACTTCAAAGCTTGCATATCTTTTTGCGTGTTAAAACTTTCGAACTGTTTAATGTATTTTACAGCAGAGTTTTGAACATCCGCTTCAAATTTAGGCAAAGTTTTAATGAAAGTTTCTCTTGCTTCCGCGTTTTCCTTACCACCGATGTGCTTAGAGTTTGTAAAACACTTTACGCCATAAGCGTGCACATCTTTGTTGCATTGGTGCAGTTTTTCGGCAACAATTTTGTGCGCCTTAGGAGTAGCCTTTTCATCAGACATAATATTGTCAACAACCGCCGCAGCCTCAGCACGTTTCATAGACGGAAGTCTGTTAGCAATTTGCTCTTCTTTAATATTTAATTTTTCTTCCATTTTATTTACATATTCTTGAGGAACACGCTTGTCATTACGCAATGCAGCGATAACAAGAGTTTTCACTTCATCAGTAGTTTTTTCGGAAGATAAACCTTTCATAAATCTGTCAACTTCCTCTTTTGAAAGTTTTTTTACTTCACCGTCTTTATTTTCTCTTGTATAAGCTTCGTTTAATAAAGCCTTTTGTTCACGCGCTGAAAGTTTGTCAAAATTTTCCTGCATTTTGACACGAAGTTCAGGATTTTTTGCAAATTTATCTTTTAAAAAGACTGTATCTTCTTCAATATATTGTTTTTCAGTTTCTTTTAATTTTTCGTATTTTTCTTCTTTAGAAATACTTGTATCGGCATCCATTTTCTTCAAAGTTTCTTCTGCCGCGGGTCTTTTTTTAGTTTGCTCTCGCCATTCGATAATAGTTTCATCTTCTAATATAGAAGAAGATTTTTCAAGAGTGTCTATATTTGCAACTTTAGGAGTATCTCCGCCAACAGGTACAGTAATATTATCGGACTTTTTACCCGATATATCCTTAGTTTCCCATTCAGTTTTTACAAATAGATTGGATGCAACGCCTGTTACGCTCATGGATTTCTATACTCTCTAATTCTTCTCTCTTATTTATATAAAAACAATATAAGAATAAAAATTGCCTCAAAGTTAGAAAGAACATGAGTTTTGTTAACATTTTTCACAAATCCCCCACACATCACCCGACCGTCATGCTGAACTTGTTTCAGCATCTTTATAGCCTGTAAAGCTTAAAAAGATATTTCTCCAATTGATAGATGCTGAAACAAGTTCAGCATGACGGGAAAGAAAAAATGCCGCAAAGAATAACTTTACGGCATTTTGTATAGTTTAAATCTATTATTTTTTAGGAGTAGGTGTGTTATTTAAATATTTGATAACATCATCAGAAATATCAGTGCCGCCCACAAAAATAACTCTGTAATCTACAACCATATCCATATTTTTTTGTTTTGAAACAGCTTTTGTCGCATTAAGAATATTTTCATAAATTTGGTCTTGTTTTTGCAATTTTAATTTCAAAATTGCATCTTCTTTAGCCTTGTATTCTTTTTGAGTTTTTTCTTCAAAATTTTTCTTTTGGATTGGAGAATCTATGGCTTTAAATTCTTTATCTTTGTCAATTACGAACTGTTGAAGCTCTAAAATTTTATCATCAAGCTGTTTGTAAGTTTGTTTAGCAAATGCATACTCAGACTCGATTTTTTTATAATTTGCAACACCTATAGCTGTTGCGCCTTGCGTATCTGCAGCGTTCGCATTTCCAACAACAGCAAACATAGCTAACACAGCAGCCAAAAACTTAAATTTTTTCATAAACATAATCTCCTATATTGTCATGCCTGATATTAACAATAAATCGTATTTAATACAATAGTTTGTAAAAAACTATGACGGATATCGTTCTCCGGCGCTGATTAACATAGCGGCTAACTTGTCTGCGCCTTTGAAATCGCGACTTTTCAGTATTTCAGCGGCCGTTTCATTATCATAATCAATCAAACGGTGTGAAATATTATACTCTTTTTCATCAGCATTTGTAATTTCAAGTACGACGTAACAAGCTTTTGGAACATCGTTTAAAGGTCGCCCGACACTTCCGTCATTAACTACTGTCTGACGCGTATTTGTCTGATATCCGCAAGGCTGGTGGGTATGCCCGCAAAAAATTATATCGGCGTCTGTTTCCTTTATCATTTCTTCAATTTTTTCAATCGGCATTGAGGGGAAAATATTCTCGTTATTAGCTCTTGGCGAACCGTGAACCAACAGAATTTTCAATGCCCCAATAATTATCTCTTTTTGAGGCGGCAAATTTCTTAAAAAGGATTTTTCTTCATATGTTAAAATGTTCAAATCTGCCTTATACGCCTCAGCCATTATTTCATTGGCCTTTTTGATGTTCTCGTAGACGGCTTCGGAGTCTGCACCCAAATATTGGTCAGTGTTCCCCTGAATAATTACAAAATCAGGATTTTGAGCCGCTTTCATAAAAAACTCTACTGCTTTTTGAGGCTCAGCCCCCGCCATTACTAAATCACCAAGACAGTATATTTTTTCACAACCTTGAAATTTAATATCTTCCAAAACGCTCTCCAGCGCCTGCATATTGCCATGGATATCAGAAATAACCGCGATTTTCATAAAAGCTCCTTTGCAAAATAATTTTATGCTACTCTAATATTATGATAAAAAGAAGAAAATCAAAACAAATCCAAATCGGAAACATAAAAATCGGAGGCGGAGCACCTGTAAGTGTTCAATCAATGTGTAACACCGACACTCGTGATGTTGAAGCCACCGTAAGCCAAATTAAGGCTCTTGCGGACGCAGGCTGTGAAATTGCGCGCCTTGCAGTTTTAAACAAGGATGCGGCAGACGCAATTAAACTTATCAAAAAATATACAACAATTCCGCTCGTTGCAGACATTCATTTTGACTACCGTCTTGCAATTCAATGCATAGAAAACGGAATTGACTCACTAAGGCTCAATCCGGGAAACATCGGACGTGAAGAAAACGTCAAAAAAGTTGTATCGCTCGCAAAAACAAACAATATTCCAATAAGAATAGGTATTAACGCCGGTTCGCTGGAAAAAGATATTGCTCAGGATGAAAGTCTTTCACTTGCCGAAAAAATGGTTAAAAGTGCTATGCGACATATAAAGATTCTTGAGAATAACGATTTTGACCAAATGAAAATTTCTCTGAAATCAAGCTCTGTTCTCACCACAATCGAAGCATACAGGCTTATCGCAGACAAAATCGAATACCCTCTTCATTTAGGAGTAACTGAGGCAGGAACGATAAAATCGGGGATAATCAAGTCAGGCGTAGGAATAGGAACGCTTCTTGCGGAAGGCATTGGTGACACAATCAGAGTGTCGCTCACAGAAGACCCTGTGGAAGAGATTCGCGCAGGATACGAGATTTTGAAATCGTTAGAATTGAGAGAAAAAGGTGTAAACTTTGTGTCCTGCCCGACATGCGGACGAACTCAAATTGACTTAATCGGACTTGCAAAGCAGGTTGAGGAAAGATTCAAAGATTTTGAAAAACCTTTAACTCTTGCCGTAATGGGCTGCCCTGTAAACGGCCCGGGAGAAGCAAAACACGCTGATTTCGGCATTGCCGGAGCGATAGGGGAAGGTTACATTTTCAAAAAGGGTGAAATTATTAAAAAAGTGCCTGAAAATGAACTTCTTGAAGAGTTTGAACGGATTGTAAGAGAATACGCAAAATAGTCGGTACAATATTTGTTACAATATATTATAATTTGGGTAAACAAAAATATATTGGTATAATTAACAAAACAATTATTAAGGGAAGATTATGAAAAAACTGATAATTTCAACATTAGTATTAAGCTTTATGATTTCAGGGATGGAAGCATTTTCTGCTATGACGACAGACCATATGACTTCAGAAGAATATTTAAGAAACAGCGGATATTCTCCTGAAACAGTAAGAATTATTAATTTGCGTAAAAAAGACCCTTATCAGCCTGTAAGAGTTAAAGAACCCGACACAGGAAAAACCCGCATGGTTAACTGGGTTAAAAAATTCTATCAATACATGGATCCGGCGACTGATAACCAGCGTTTCGGGGAAGGTATTATCGATCCGAGACTTGACAGACCAAGCCAATTATAATCTTGGAAAAATAAAATTTACGATGAGCTCTTTACAAATTGTATAGGGCTCATTTTTTGTGTCCGTTTGATTTCTGGGTGGTTTTATTGTAAAGTTTAATAATAATTTTGATTATTATTCGGATTAGTTATAAAATTAGATTTATTTTGATTAAAAGAGGATGTTTAGTATGAAATCTTACACACAAGAACAAATCAGTGAAATCGTAGGCGGTATACTTTCTAAAGTTACCAACTCACAGATAAACAAAATTGCACCGCCGCTTTTGGCAGATGAAAACACATTGGCTCTGGCACTAAGCGAAGAGGAAATTGAAAACCTCGGCTCTACAAAAGCGCAGGCAGCACTAGTTCCTTTGGGTGTAAGTTTTGACACAATTTCAACGATAGAAGTGGAAAGACCGCGTCTGGCGATGATGAAACTTCTTCATTTGTTTTATATTCCGCCTGAAACACAATCAGGAATTCACCCGACAGCGGTTGTGCATCCTGAAGCAAAAATCGGTGAAAATGTCTCCATCGGCGCAAACGTAGTTATTTCGAGGGGTTCTGAAATAGGAAACGGCGTAAAAATCTTGCCTAACACATATTTAGGCAGAAACGTTATTATCGGCGAAAACTGCTTGTTCCACGCAGGCTGCCACATAGGCGATGAAGTTAAAATCGGTAACAGAGTTATATTACAACAAGGCTGTTCAATCGGCGCAGACGGCTTTAGCTTTGTTACGGAAAATCCTGATAACATCGAAAAAGCTAAACAGCAAGGCGAAATCAAAGAATCAAATACAAAACAAAAAATATATAAAATACCTTCTATCGGCTCCGTTGTAATTGAAGATGATGTTGAAATCGGTGCAAATACAGCGATTGACAGAGGTACAATTGAAAACACAGTAATCGGCGCATCAACAAAAATCGACAACCTTGTTCAAATAGGCCATAACTGTAAAGTCGGCAAAGCGTGCATGATTGTATCACAAGTTGGTATTGCCGGAAGCTGCGTAATCGGTGACCGTGTTGTTATTGCAGGTCAAGCAGGTATAGCTGACCACATCAGTATTGGCTCTGACAGCATAATAATGGCTCAATCCGGAATAACAAAAAGCTTCCCTGATCGTTCAATCGTTTTAGGCTCACCTGCTGTTCCGAGGAAAGAATTTGTAAAACACGTAAAAATGATGAAAGCCGCTGAAGAACTTGTTACCAAGTTTAAAAAATACGAACACTTACTCGACGGCTTAGGCGGAGACGAAGAATAAAATGGCAAGCATAAAAAAAGAGACAGTCATAAAATCCGTGTCTCTTATGACCGGTGCGGATTGCGAAGTGAGGCTCGTTCCGTCGCAAGAAAAAGGAATAAGATTCCATTTTAACGGGCAAACCGTTGAGGGGATAGTTGAAAATGTAGTTTCGACTGAGCATTGCACTGTAATCGGAAATCAGAATGTGCAAATTATGCTAATAGAGCATTTTATGGCAGCTTGCGCATTATGCCATATAGACAGTATTGACGTGCATTTGTCACATTTGGAAATGCCGATTTTAGACGGAGCTTCTGAATCCTGGATAAATTTATTTAAAGAAGCAGGAATCGAACAAGCAGAGAAAAAATCCATTATCATAACTGAACCAACATATTATACCAACGGGAAAACACACCTTGTTGTGCTTCCTTCTGACAAGCTGAATATTACTTACAGCGTAAATTTCAATCATCCTCAGCTTAATCAGCGATGGGTAAGTGCAAGCGATGATTTCACTGAAATTATTGAAGCCAGAACATTCGGATATCTCAAAGATTTAGAAATGCTGCAGCAAGCAGGGTATGCGCGCGGGGTAAGTATTGAAAATACTGTAGGGCTAACAGAAGATGGTTTTACTACTGAATTAAAAAGTGACATGGAACCCGCAAAACACAAGATTTTAGACCTTATTGGCGATTTCTATCTGACAGGAATTAACCCGTTAGACTGGAAAGCCGAAATCATAGCAAAAGAGGCAGGACACGCCGTGCATGTCAACTTTGCCAAAACTATTAAAGATAAATTATTAGAGGAGAAATAAAATGACTGAACCTGTATCATACAATATTATGGAAATCATGGAAATGATTCCTCACAGATACCCGTTTTTGCTTATCGACCGTATCACAGAATGTATCCCGGGCGAATCCTGCAAAGGCTATAAAAATGTAACTATTAACGAAGAATTTTTCTGCGGGCATTTCCCAAATAACCCTATTATGCCGGGCGTACTGCAAATTGAGGCAATGGCACAGCTAAGTGCGGGAATCCTGATGACTCAGCCGCAGTACAGAGGGAAATTGGCGCTATTTGCCGGAATTGACGGTGCAAGATTCAAAAATGTTGTCAGACCTGGCGACAGATTGGATATGGAAAGCCGTATAACAAAACAAAAAGGACCTGTTGTAAAAACAGAAGTAAAAGCATTTGTAGACGGCAAATTGACAGTATCCGCAGAGTTGACATTCTCAATCATATAGAAAGAAGGATTTATGATACATAATACAGCAATTATTTCACCTGATGCAATTATCGGCGAAGGGTGCGAAATAGGAGCACATGTTGTTATCGGTGAAAACGTAAAACTTGGCAGCAGCGTAAAGCTTATGCCGAATGTATATCTGGAACACTGCGAAGTCGGCTCGGGAACGGTTATTTCGCCGTTTGCCTCAATAGGTACAGCACCACAGGATTTAGGATACAAAAACGAACCGACAAAAGTAATCATCGGCGAAAACTGTGTTATCAAAGAATATGCAACCGTTAACAGAGGGGCAGTCGGCGACGGCGACGCAACAATTGTCGGTAATCGCTGCATGCTCATGACATCATCACATGTTGCACATAACTGCGTGCTTGAAGATGACGTTATTCTTGCTAACCTTGCTACCCTCGGGGGACACTGCCGCGTAGGTAAAGGAGCATTTATCGGCGGAATGAGCGTATTCCACCAAAACATCCGAATCGGCGAAATGTGTATTGTAAGCGGCTTCTCTGCCTCAAGAAAAGATATCCCGCCATACTGCAAAGCCGACGGAAGACCTCCAATGGTACATGGTATAAACTCTATCGGCTTGAAACGCAAAGGATTTAGCTTAGAAGAACGCACAAATCTTAAAAACGCTTTTAAAATTTTCGACTCAGGTGAGTACACCGCAACTAAAGCCTGTGAGGTAATTGAACAAACTATCCCTATGGATGAACATGTTAAAAAGCTGGTAGAATTTGTAAGAAGCTCAAAACGTGGTGTTATGCTTCGCTCTACAGGAAAAAATGCTTTTGGAGCAGATGAATAATGGAAAATATTTGGGAAAAATACGCAAAAGTTCTTGTCGAATATTCGATTGATGTTAAAAAAGACGACTTAACGGTTATAAAAACTGACTCCTCTCAATCCGCACCGCTAATTAAAGAAATTTATAAAGCTGTATTAAAACGCGGAGGCAACCCTATCGTCCGCTGTGGAATTGACGGACTGACTGAAACATTTTTCAAAAACGCAAGTGATGAACAGCTTGATTTTGTTGACGAAATGTCAAAAATGGAATACGAAACTGTTAAAAATTTTATATCGATTTCGGCGCCAACCAACGTTAAGCAACTTGCACGTATTGCCCCCGAAAAACAAGCTAAGCGCTCTAAAGCCACACATATTTTGTCTGAAACCTTAATGAATCGTTCTGCAAAAGGCGAAGCAAACTGGGTTATTGCCGATTTTCCGACTCAAGCTTTGGCGCAAGAAGCAAGAATGTCCATAGAAGACTACACACAATTTATTATCAATTCCTGTTATCTTGACGAGGAAGATCCTGTTCAAAAATGGAAAGAAATTGAACAAATACAGCAAAGTAAAGCCGATTATCTTAACAAGACAACTAAAATCCGCTTTGTTGGAGAGAAAACAGATATAACTTTTTCTACCGAAGGAAGAAAGTGGATAAACTGCTGCGGAATAAACAACTTTCCGGATGGAGAAATTTTTACATCTCCCGTCGAAAACAGTGCAAACGGGCAGATTTATTTTGATTTCCCGGCTATTTATCGCGGAAACGAAGTTAACCAAATCCTTTTGACACTTAAAGATGGTAAAGTTATTGGCACGAAAGTCGAGCAGGGCGAAGACTTCTTCCTTGCTATGATAAATCAAGACGAAGGTGCAAGATTTGTAGGCGAAATCGCTATCGGTACAAATGACCGCGTTCAAGAAATTACCGGCAATATCTTATTCGACGAAAAAATCGGCGGTTCGATACACATGGCGCTTGGCGCGTCCTACCCTGAAACAGGCGGCAAAAACGTTTCAGGTCTTCATTGGGATTTAATCAAAAACATGAAAAACGGCGGAAAAATATATGCCGACGATATCTTGATTTATGAAAACGGAAAGTTTCTAATCTAGGGTAATAAGCTGCCTTTTCTTAATTGGTCCGGCATCCGTAAATTAATAACAGGATAATAATGTCCGCTAAGTTCAAGGCCCTGATCCGGCTTCGGATAGAGCAATGATTTAATGTTGCTTCCAAGAACATTCCCTTCTCTCATTGCGATTAATTTATCCACAATGGCCTTATTTGCTTGAGGGTCAATGCCTCTTCCTTTAATCAATTCGGCTATGGCAGCATCATCAACTTTAGGATTTATTATTTTCCTCAGAAACCTAGCATCAGATAAAATTTCGAAGTTTTTTTCTGCTACAGTCTGTGCAGCGCCGGCAATACCTTTTGCTGCTTTTATCATACTATTTTGCCCACTTCCAAAACTGACACTTGAAACACCTAATACGTTCATAAAAAAACTCCACTAAAAATATTGTTTACTTTTCTAATAAGAAAATAAAGAAAAATAATTGCCTAATTTCTCAACTATTTTCGTGTTTATTAAAAAAATGTTACAGAATTTCATCACAAGCAAAAAATTATTACAAATGCTTTATTTTGCAGGTTTATAAGATATAATAAAAGAGTAAATTTATAATGGTGATTTGATATGGCAAATAATGGGAATGAAAAACACATCGATTTTAACTGCGATTTGGCGCAAAGCTTCGGTGTATACAAAAATGACAGCGAATACAGCCTTCTTGATTATGCTTCGTCTGTAAATGTTTCTTGCGGTTTTCACGCAGGGGATCCGCTTACAATCCGAGAAGCACTCTTGCAAGTTAAAGAAAAAAACCTTGCTGTTGGAGCACATATAGGCTTTGACGACATTCAGGGCTTCGGGCTCAAAAATATGGATTTGTCGAAAGAAGAAATTGAAGCCATTGTTGTATACCAAGTTGGTGCTCTTGCTGCGCTTGCAAAATCATGCAGCCTCGAAATCGAATATGTTCGCCCTCATGGTGCGATGTATAAACGTGCGGCATTTGACTATGATTTCTCACTTGCCATTGCTAATGCAATTAAAAAATTCGATAAATGGCTTATTTACTATGGAGCCGCAGGAGAAACGCTTGACAGAGTTAAAGAAGACGCAGATATCAGAGTAGCACACGAAATCCAGCTAAACCGCATCTATAACGAAGACGGTTCTATTGATTACGACTCAAAAAGCGTAAGCAATGTGGATTTTGCCTCAAATAGGTTAAATAACATCATACGCAGCTCGGAAATCCGCAATAAAGAAGGTAGATTAACAGAAGTGAAATGCGATAGCATTCACTTTTCAAGTACTTCTGAGAATATTCTTGAAATTATTCAAAGAGCAAACGAAATTATCAAACCTGTACCCGTAAACTACAAAAAAGCCGCAGTATCAGGCTGGTTATAGAATTTTAACAGTTGGAGATATAAATGTTTAAGATTTTCAATAAAAGTGTAAAAATGCCAAAAGATGCAACCTGGCTTATCCCGGGAATGCAGGTAAAACGCTGGCTTGTAGTTATATTTTCAGGAGTATTACTTGTCGGCTTAGGCGTGCTGATACTGATGGATATGCGCCCCGTGCTTTCTATTATGGAATGGATAAAAACCTTTGCTCAAAATGTACCTTCCGAATTATTCGCTTGGTTGTTTGTACTGCTCGGCGGGGTGTTATTTTTCCTCGGCTGGAAAAATGCAAATTATTCAATTCTGGACGTTCATGAAGCAAGAGACAAAGACGCGCTCATTGACAGCCTTTACCGAAGAAGAAAACTGAACTACGGACCTAAAATCGTTGCAATTGGCGGCGGAACAGGTCTTTCTACTCTCTTGAGAGGCATAAAACACATTACAAACAATATAACCGCAGTCGTTACGGTAGGCGATGACGGTGGCTCTTCCGGAAGGCTCCGTGAAGAAATGGGAATATTACCTCCGGGAGATATTCGTAACTGTATCGCTGCACTTGCAGATGACGCTGATTTGGTTACAAAATTATTCCAATACAGATTTAAAACAGGTGAAGGACTCGGCGGACACAGCTTTGGAAACTTATTTTTAACCGCACTTTGCTCTATCACAGGAGATATGGTAAATGCAGTTAAAGAATCCTCAAAAGTACTCTCAATCCGCGGACGAGTTTTGCCTTCAACACTCGACGATATGAGGCTTGTAGCCGAGTTGGAAGACGGTACGATTGTAAAAGGTGAATCTGCAATTCCTGAGGCTGAAGGTAAAATTAAACGATTATTTACCGAGCCTGAAAACTGCAAACCGCTTCCTGACGTTATTTCTGCAATTAAAGATGCTGATTTAATTATTCTCGGCCCCGGAAGTCTTTATACCAGCGTAATACCAAACATGCTAATTAAAGAAATTGCACAAGAAGTTGCCAATTCAAAAGCAAAAAAAATCTATATATGTAATATTATGACTCAGCCTGGCGAAACAGATGATTTCACAGCATCTGAGCACCTTAAAGCAATTATGGAACATGCAGGTTCTGACGAAATCGTTGACGCAATGCTTGTTAACGACACGCTTCCTGCTGTTTTGGCGGAGAAATATAACGCGGCTCATTCTTACCCTGTAAAAATCGACACAGACAACATTAAAAAACTAGGGGTTAGTATTGTTTCAAGAAAACTTATTGAAGACAACAAAGAAGGCTTCGTAAGACACAGTTCTAATCGATTATCCCGCGCAATATACTACTGGTACAGAAAAAGTGACAAAAAATCAAAACGTAAAGCAGATAAATAAAATGGCAAATAAACAAGTAACAATAAATACAATAAGAAAGTTTTATGAAACAGGTAAGAAAATCACAATGCTTACCTGTTATGATTATTCTACAGCAAAATTTTTGGATGAGACAGGCATTGACTGCGTGCTGGTGGGTGATTCGCTGGCAATGGTGGCTTTGGGATACGAAACAACACACCAAATCGGCATCGACGAGATGAAAATCTTTTCCCGTGCGGTCGCGAATGGTGTAAAACGCGCAATGGTAATCGCAGATATGCCATTCATGAGTTATCACACAGATATCGCAGACGCTGCAAAAAATGCAGGCGAACTTATTAAATCAGGTGCCAAAGCTGTAAAAATTGAAGGTTGCAACGATTATATTTTGTCGGTTGTTAGACATCTTTCACAAATCGGGATTCCCGTCATAGCACATCTGGGATTTACTCCGCAATTTTTGCATGCACTTGGCGGATACAAAATCCAAGGCAAAAATGTTGAAAATACTCTCAGTTTGTTAAATCAAGCTAAAGAATTAGAAGCTGCAGGAGCGTTTATGCTTGTGATGGAAATGGTTCCGTCCGAAGCAGCTGAATTTATCACAAAAAATATTAATATCCCTACTATCGGAATAGGTGCAGGAAAAAACACCTCAGGACAAGTACTTGTTATAGACGATATTCTCGGGAAATTTTCAGATTTCACACCGAAGTTTGCGCGAAAATACGCAAACTTGAATACTGAAATCGACAAAGCGGTAAAACAATATATTAATGACGTTGAAAACGGTTCATTCCCTTCTGACGATGAGATGTTTACGCTCGACGTCAATGAGAAGGAAAAATTAAATGAGTATAATCGCACACACAATTAATGAAGTAAGAGAACAGGTCAAAGAATGGAAAAAGCAAGGACTGACAGTCGGCTTGGTTCCCACAATGGGTGCGCTTCATATCGGACACGCAAGTCTGATTGAAAAATCGGTGAAAACTTGCGATAAAACAATTGTGAGCGTATTTGTGAACCCAACACAGTTCGGACTTAACGAAGATTTCTCAAAATATCCGCGTACACTTGAAAAAGATACGGAATTGGCTAAGGAGTGCAGCTGTGATCTTGTGTTTGCTCCATCAGCAGAAGAAATGTACGGAGAAGGATATGACAAAAATTTTATGACACTTGTTTGCCCTCCATATGATTTAGTAAATAAATTATGCGGAAAAACAAGAACAGGGCATTTTGACGGGGTAGCAACCGTTGTCACAAAGCTCTTTAATATAGTACAGCCGGACTCAGCATTTTTCGGGCAAAAAGATGCTCAGCAGCTCCATATTATTGAAAAAATGGTAAAAGATTTAAATATACCGATAAAAATTGTTCCTTGTCCGATTGTAAGGGAAGAAAACGGGCTTGCAATAAGCTCAAGAAACCAGTATCTCTCAGCAGAAGAAAAAAAAGAAGCATTGACGCTGCACAAAGCATTATTTTCGATAAAAAAATATTTTGAACAAGGCATCATAAACTCACAAGCGCTTTTTGATACAGCTATTTCGGTGCTGTCAGAGAATATCGAGTTGGAATATTTAACCTTTATAGATTATGAAACTTTCGAAAAAACTGATATAATAAATGGGCGGACCCTGGTTGCAATTTGCGCAAAAATAGGCTCCACACGTTTAATAGATAATATAGTTTTGGAAAAATGAAAGCTACAGAAAAAAGCATGAGAGCAACCTACCAACAGCTTAAAAATCTGTGTAACATGACACAGATAGGGTGTTTTCTTTATGCTTTTTTGTCAATGTGCTACTGGTTTTGTAACCTTGCTAAAGCCCCCTTTACGGCTTCAATTTCATTCTTCTTTGAACCTATTTATGACTTAGTACGGCTTTTTTATGTGCAAAAAACACTCTCAGTCGATAAAGGTGATCTGTCCGGTGTTATCGCCAGTATAGTTTTTGTAATATTTGCAGTGCTTTTGCGCATAACCAGAGACTATATAGTCACTCGTGAAGAGCTTTTTGAGCTAAAAATGGAAAGAAAACGCCGCGAAGATGACTTGAAAGCTCAAAAACAAATTGAGCGTGAATATTACAATGAAATGAGAAGATACAATAAATTTATTGTGCTTGTGAACCTCAACATTCGTCAAATACAAAGCTATCTTTTCGATAATGATGTTGATGAGGATGATTTAAGAGGTATAAAACTTCAAGTTGTAGCAGAGCTTTTTCGCTCGATTGAAGGCTCTTACGTAATACAAAAGGCAAAATATGAAAATGACAGTTTTTATATTACGGGTTTAATCGAAAAAACTCCGGAATGTCTAAAAATAATTACCCAAACAATAAGAGAACTTGCAAAAAAATATAGTGAAATGAATCTCACGATTTCTTATGATTTATCATTTGATGCAATTTCAGACAAGACTGACATTAAAGAAAAATTAGACTTTTTAAAAAAAGTTATACAGTTAAAATACGACAACAGCACTCTCACAACATCATTATTTAAAACCTGTTATGAAATTATTTCACATTCTCAAATGAGGTTTACGGTACTGGGAAAATTCCAATTCCTATTAGACGGAAAATCCAGCAACTACGAGCTTTACAGCGTAAAAATAAACTAAAATTATGCTTGAGGAAGCCCTGTTGAATTTTGAATCTTTCCGGCTTCAATGGCGTTTATCGCATCCAATCTGGATTTGGCTTCAACCGAAGCCGAATTTAGTGTAAGAGCAGATTTGTAATACTTTCTCGCACGACGGATATCTCCGATTTTTTCATAAATTGTGCCAAGCTTTAAATTAACATCATAATTCCCGGACAGACCGTTTTCGTATGCCTTTTTATAAAAATGCAGCGCCTTCAGGTAGTCTTCATTGTTGAAAGAATACAATGCCAAGTAGTAATTCGCCGTCGCGTCGTTTTCGTCAATACTGTAGGCTTTATATAGGTATTTTTTTGCTTGCGCATTCATCTTTTTTTCAATAAAAACCATCCCCATCCCAAGATAACTCGAAGAAGAAGGCTCAACTTCGGATGCTTTATAATAGTTTAGGTACGATTTGTCCAAAAGCTCTTTATTCTTTGTCGTAAGATAATTTTGGTAATAAGCATTTGCAGAATTTAAATAATTATCACTGACGGCATTAGCAAATGCAGGAAAAAACAATAATGAAGTTAAAAACATTGTAACGGTCAAAAATTTAAAAATATTCAAAACATTCTCCCCGTAGAGCACCCATGAAAAAGAATTAATCGATAACGCCTCTGAGTGCCTTTAATTCTTCGTAACTCGCTCCCGCTTCCGATAATTCTTCAGCAGAAAGACCAAACATTGTAATCATATCCTTGGTTTCGGTGTTAAATTTATTATACTTCAAATTACGAACAACTCCAAATATTGCATCTTCACGTCTTAGTGACATTTGATACAAATATTTGCATTTGTTAAAAATTCGTTTTTTGGCTTTCCCCATTTATAAAACAAATCCCATATTCTTTTCCTGACTGTCTTTTAAGTATCTTATAAAAAAATTGTTTAGTCTATATTATGTAAAACTTTCAACAAATTTGTTACAGAAATATTTCATATTTTAATACTCAACAAAACAGAGTATTAAAATATGTAAATAAATATGCTATACTGGTAGTACAAGTTCTGCATCTTACTTGATTGAAAGGAAAATGTATGTCTTTTAACTTCAACGGACCAAGCTACAGACCAATGATTCAAGAGTCCCAGTCGATGAAAAACAACGGCGGCGGGGGGAATACAGGCTATTTCCAAAGAGGCAAAAAGAAGAAAGACAAAGAAGTAGACGTTTTCTCAGAAGCAAAGGAACAGGATTCATTTATCTCAGAAGACGCTTTTGAAGAAAAGCCAAAAGAGAAACTTCTCGATAAAATCATCGAAAAAACTAAAAATATCATGAAAAACGTCGAAGAAAAAACCTCGCAGAAACCCAACAACCCCTTTGAGCCTCTAACCGACGAACAGTAATTACATATCAAGCCCAATGTCCAAAGTTCCTGCTTTGGCAACTATTGCGCTTGAAGAAATTATATCAACCCCAATTGACGCAATTTCGTTCACAGTTGAAAGGTTTACATTTCCGCTTGCCTCGACAACAGCTCGCCCTGCAATATAATCAACACATTCTTTCATTTGAGTGATTGTCATATTATCAAGCATAATTATATCCGCCCCGGCTGAAACAGCCTCTTTGACTTGCTCAAAAGTGTCACACTCCACTTCAATTTTATGCGCGTGCGAAATATTTGCTCTGACTTTGGCAACAGCTTTTTCGATTGTACCGGCAAGCTTGATATGATTGTCTTTAAGCATAACGCAATCACATAAATTGAACCGGTGCAAAGCACCACCGCCGACTTTTACCGCGTATTTTTCAAACATTCTGAAATTCGGTGTGGTTTTTCTTGTGTCAACAATCTTTGCATTATATGGTGCGACTGCTTTTTGGTATTTGTTGGTTTCGGTTGCAATACCACTCAAGCGCTGTATGTAATTTAAAGCCGTCCGTTCGCCGATAAGGACAAATCTTGCTTTTCCTTTGATATCAGCAATTTTATCACCTTTTTTAACTTCATCACCGTCTTTGAAATAAGTTTTGACTTCAATTTCAGGGTCAAGGATTCTGAATACACATTTCAAAACATCTAATCCGCATAAAATACCGTCCTGACGAGTATTTAGTTCAGCTTTTATGATGTCTTTTTCACCCGCAAGATAATCAGTCGAAATATCTCCGAATCCGATATCCTCTTTTAATGCTGATTTAACGTGTTCTTCAATTATAAAGTCGTGAAGTAAAAACTTTGTCATTTATCCTGTCTTCCTTTTCCGAACTAACTAACGTACTATGCCATGGGCTCTCAGACGGATACGGAAAATCCGTTCTGAAATGACCGCCACGAGATTCCTCCCGCTCAAGCGCAAGACTTGTAATGATTTTAGCAACACAGAGCAAGTTCCTTAATTCATACTCTTTAAAAGTTGAGCATTTATCGCAATATTTGAATTCTGCCTCATGTTTTGCAATCTCTGAAAGTGCCCTCATCATATCATGTCCGTTCCGCTCGACACCTACCAAACGCCACATAATATCCTGCAAACGTTCCATAATTATCTGAGGTTCAATTTCATAGTATTCATCAGTATCTTCATACTTTTGAATAGTTTCCAAAATCATATCATCAATAACATCCGAGACCTCAAGATTAGCAAAAGATAAATAATTTGCCAATTCATGAGCCGAAACAACACATTCAAGCAAAGAATTGCTCGCGAGCCTGTTTGCGCCATGAAGCCCTGTGCATGCAACCTCACCTATAGAATAAAGCCCGTCGAGAGATGTTTTTGCATTTTGAATATTTGTTTTTATACCGCCCATAAGGTAATGGCATGCAGGTGACACGGGAATATACTCTTTTGTAATATCTATACCTTTGGAAAGACAAAGCTTGTGAATATTCGGGAACCTTTTCAACAATTTTTCTTTACCGATAATAGTTGCGTCTAAGTATACATTCGCCTCGCCTGATTTTTTCAATTCTAAGAAAATAGAGCGTGTGACAATATCGCGCGGAGCCAAATCTTTGAGTTCATGGTATTGCTCCATAAATGGTACACCGTCTGCATTTACAAGTTTCGCACCTTCACCGCGAACTGCTTCTGAAATCAAAAATCTGCTGTCATCATTCGGCAGACTAAGCGCCGTCGGGTGAAACTGCACAAATTCCATATCAGACATCTCGGCACCGGCTCTGTATGCAAGCGCCATACCGTCGCCTGTGGCAACTTCAGGGTTAGTTGTATATTTATAAACACGTCCTAAACCACCTGTTGCGAGAACAGTTGCCGCCGAATAAACCACCTCATATTCATCAACCGCCGGTTTATAGCAAATAAGTCCTTTTACCAATCCATCCTGATTTTTCACTAATTCAACAGCAAGAGCCTGTTCATAAACAGTGATGTTAGGATTTTCGATAATTTTTTTGACAAGTGCTTTTTCCATATTTGCACCTGTTGAGTCTCCACCTGCGTGCAGTATGCGCTTCACGCTATGCGCACCTTCAAGCGTAAAATTAAATTCATTTTTATCGTTTTTATCAAATTCAACACCATAAGTCAAAAGGTCTTTAATAACGGCATTTGAATTTTCCGAAATAAAAGTAACAACCCCCTCATCAGACAACCCCGCACCAGCTTTTAGCGTATCCTCCACATGGATTTTAACGGAATCAGCAGCATTTTCGGGCAGTACCGCAACTATTCCGCCTTGTGCATGGCTAGAATTGCAGTCAGAGAGGCTGGCTTTAGTGATTACCAAAAGTCCGTCAGGCAAATTCATTGTATCAGAAAGCTTAAGCGCCGCATACAAACCTGCAATGCCGCTTCCTACAATTATTACCGAGTATTTTGAATGTTTCACAGTGCTGCCTTCTTTAATTTCTTTACAATATTTTAGTACAAAAGAACTTTTTTTTCACTATATTTACCTTAAAAATATCCTCTGTGAACTCGATAGGAATTAAGCAATATTTGATTTACAATAGTAGAAATATCAGGAGAACAAAGCCAAAATGATTGATTGGGATACGTCAGAAGAAGACAAAGAACTTAAAAAGATAGGGATGGAACTTATGTTTCTTACCCCTGAAAAGTATGCCAATGATGACGGAATAACCGCCGTTGAACTTGCTAAACTCGTTGAAATTCCGCTTGAAACAGTCAAAAAAAAACTAAAAATCCTATCTGATAATGAAATCATCCGAGTCAAAGGTATAAATCCTAAATGTTGGAAATTTGACGAATACAAATTTCAAAGAATGAACGAAGACGACCCTATTTTCAGACTTCTTTGCAGTTTTGACGATGTCGACTTTGACAGATTTTTCAGCTACTAACCTAAAAGCAACAAGCTAAGACCAATAACAAACATCCCGCCCACTATTCCGCTTATGACATGGTGGTTTTCTCCATACTCACGCGCCATAGGAAGCAACGTATCAAACGAAATATAAACCATAATTCCGGCAACTGCCGCAAACATGGCTCCTACTGACCATTGAGGCAAGAACATTTTAAGACATACGAGCCCCAGCAGACCGCCTATAGGCTCAGAAATGCCCGAAAGGAAGGAATACCAGATTGCCTGACGTTTTTTTCCGCTCGCATGATAAATAGGAAGCGCAACCGCTATACCTTCAGGAATATTATGGATTGCTATCGCGATAGCAACAGGAATACCCAAACTTAAATTCTGAGAAGAAACCAAAAATGTTGCGAGCCCCTCAGGGAAATTGTGGATTGCTATTGCTATAGCCGTTATTAGTCCTGCGCGTCTGATTTTATGTTTATGCGTGCATTGTTCTTGATTGTTAAACAAGTCCCCTTCAATGTGGTCAGGAATAAAGTAATCTATCAAAACCGCAACTATTATCCCGACAAAGAAAGAAAAAAACGTTATTGCATGAGCAGCTTTGACAGAAAAAGCCTGTTCAAGCATTATTGTCGACGACGGCATAATCTCCGTCAAGCTAATATAAATCATAACGCCGGCAGAAAATCCGAGTCCGATAGAAAGAGCCTTTAAGTTGTCACGCTTGACAAAAAACGTCAAAAAACCGCCCAACACGGTGGACATACCTGCTAACAGCGTTAAAATTAATGGTGCGGCAAATGTACTTAAATTCATAAGTTTATTTTATCACGGATAAAATTTGCCGCACCTAACTAACTGTCTATTTCTTTACACATTCATTTACAAATTGCGAACTCATCAAACAAGCTTTTTCATAAGCATTAGGGTCGTTTTGAGCTTGCAAGTCTGCGTAAGCATGATCGAAAAACGTATCTGCCATTGAAATTAGCCCGGGATTGCCCTTAAATGTTGCAATATCGCCCTTTACGTTGTCTGTTTTGATTTGTGATTGACCCGCAACTGCTGCTTGGTCTGTAGGGATTTTAGGCGCAATTTCAGGCTGCGCTTTCTCTTCCAACGGCGCTGCCGCAGGTGCAGGAACCATTTGCGGATGAGCTCCGACAGGTGGCGCTTGTTGCGGAATGCTGTTAATTTTGTTAAAATCTGCTGGCATTTTTATATCTCCAATTTAATTAATATCTGTTCGTGTTGTCTCATTTTGTTTTAAAACTCAAAGTATTTTTTTTTTGCTAGTAAACTTTTATAAATATATATCATTTTTAAAACAAAAGGGTCAAAACCACCTCAAATGCAATAATATCAAGAAAAAATAATATATAAAACTTCTTAATATATCTTAATAAAGATAACACAAAAAAGGAGCTTTGCGCAAGCTCCTTCTTGGTAATTATTGTGAAACCTCAATCCCTGCTTCTCTTAGCGTCTGAATGAAGTTCTCAGCTGCCGATTTCTGTATTTCAGGCGGCACAACTCTTAAAAGTTCAACCGTTTTGGAAATAACAGGGTCTTTATCATACCATCTGTTGCCATTTACCGGTTTAACCATCTCATAAAATTTATCTATCGTCTCTTTTGAAACCTTTTCTTCAATCTTGGTTAAGAAAACTTCAGCTTGCGCCTTCAATTCTTCCTGATAATTTTGCAGCAAATCAATCACTGTCAGAAGAACAGGATCATGATCATACCAACGTTTATATTGTTGACTCATTTAAACTTCCTTTTGCGTTTGTTCCATATAAGTCATCCGCAACATTCACTCTTTCCACAACTGCACCCAAACTGCGCAATTTAGCCTCAAAATTCTCATAACCTCTGTCAATGTGAGATAAATTTTCGATTTCGCTGTAACCATCCGCCATTAAAGCTGAAACAACCAGCGACGCGCCCGCTCTAAGGTCGCTTGCTTTCAGGTTTGCTCCCGTAAGCTTCTTCACCCCGCGCACAAGTGAGTGATTTCTTTCTTGGTGAATATCTGCACCCATCCTGCGAAGCTCAGGAACCTGCATAAATCTGTTTTCGTACAAGCTCTCGGTAATAATACTCACACCGTCTGCCGTAGTAAGCATTGCCATTGCAATAGCCTGCAAATCTGTAGGAAAGCCCGGATAAGGCTGAGTTACAATATTTATCGCGCTCAAACGATGTCTGTTGCTGACTTCGATTGATGTCGGTTCAACAAGTTTAACGTTCGCGCCCATTCTTGTAAGCTTCGAAGTAAAGAATGTAAGATGGTTAGGGAAAATATTTCGAATAATTCCTTTTCCGCGCGTACAAACAACAGCAGCCATATACGTGCCGGCTTCAATCCTATCGGGAATAGTTGTGTATTCGATAGGGTGCAAATCTGATTGTTTCACACCGTTGATAAGGATTTCAGATGTCCCTGCACCTTGAATATCAGCACCTATGGCATTTAAAAAGTTAGCCAAGTCTATGATTTCAGGTTCTTGGGCAGCGTTTTGAATTTTTGTTGAACCTTCTGCCAAAACAGCAGCCAACATAAGGTTTTCGGTTGCACCTACTGACGGAATGTCAAGGTAAATATCTGCACCTTTTAATTTTGAAGCTTTGGCATGAACATAACCATTTTCAATTTTTATCGAAGCACCAAGCGCTTCTAATCCTTTAATGTGAAAATCCACACGTCGTTCGCCGATTGCACATCCGCCGGGAAGTGCAACGATTGCCTCATGGCAGCGTCCGACAAGCGCACCCAGAACATTAAATGATGCTCTCATCTTACTTACAAGTTCATATTTTGCAGTGACACTTGTAATATCAGTGGCATCAATTGTTACAGACTTTTCCTGTCTGTCATAACTTGTTTTTACCCCTAACTGCTCAATAACGTTAAGCATAATGCTTACGTCGGTCAACTCAGGTACATTATATATTTTAGAAACACCCTTTGGCAAAAGAGCCGCTGCCATTAATTTTAATACGGCGTTTTTTGCACCGCCTATTTCGACTTCACCTTTGAGGGTTGTTCCGCCTTTAATTCTTAGAATTTGGGACAATTTTGCCTCCGATACTGAACTTCTTTACTCATTATATAATAATATAACGGATATGCAAATTATAAATGAAATAAATATTCAAAAATCTACATCTTTGGGATGATAATGTTTATAGGACTGATTTGTACGCTGTTCGCAGCTGGTGAAACTTCATCCTGTTTTGGCTGCAGATTAACAGCGTTAATTTCCTCAGTCACAGACTTTTCAGAGGTTTTTATGTGTTTTTCTTGAGCTTTTTCATTTTTTTGCTGATTTTTAAAGTTTACATTTTGAATATGTTCATTCTGCATTTTGTCTATTTTGTATTTCATTCTCTCATGACGTGTTGGAGGCTGCTTTGTCATTGCAAGCTCAGGTGCGAGAATACATTCTACACGATAAGACGCATCACGTGCAATCACCTCGGAGCCTTTTTTAATCTTGCTCATCTGGCGGTAATCAGGCGCGTAGGTCGCATTTGCCAGAGCAAATTCAGGTGACGTAATCTGACGATGATATGTATTTTGCCATTTAACTGTTTCATTTTGCACGTCAATGAGAGCAAAATGCGTATATAGCTTATATTCGCTTTTCACCATATTTTCACCCGGAATATTCAGGAAAAAATACCAAGTAGGTTTCAAAAAATTGCTGACAGTATCCATCCCTCCTGTAACAATCAAAATATCATCAGCATTTAAGGACTTAGCAACTTTTTTCAGAGCGTTAAAATCTAAATTGTACGTATATCGGTAATCACGAACAAGCTTATCTGCATGCCTTACTATATCACTTTTTCCAAGGCGCTCTCGCACACTCGAAAGGCTTGGAGCACTGACAAAACCCTGAACATTCAAATTATTTATAACATCTGCCGCTATCATCTCACTCACTTCAGGAAAAACCAGATATTTTAAATTTGCCTGTTCCACGCGGTCAGAAATCACAACAACATTACGCTTATTGCTTTTCACCGCTGAAAGCTCCGCTTGTGCAGATGCAGACATTGCAAATGACATAATAACAAGCACTACCCCCAATATTTTACTGAAAATTTTCATAATTCCCCAAAATTGCCTAATATAAATTAATTATAGCTTTTATTTTGAATTTTTTATCCATTAATCACATGATTTTAAAATTTAAAATATGTATAATAATGCGAATATGGGTAACTTTGAAAAATTATTGGAAATAGCCAAGGAATCAAGTAAAAATGCTTACGCACCATACTCAAAATTCGCTGTAGGTGCAGCTTTAGAGTACGAAGACGGAACCGTCTACAAAGGTGCAAACGTTGAAAATGCCAGCTACGGACTTGCTATTTGCGCGGAAAGAGCCGCTATCGCCTCTGCCATAGCAAACGCTCAGCAAGGCAGAATTAAAGCCATCGCAGTTTATTCCCCGAACACTAAAATGTGCACTCCTTGCGGTGCTTGCCGTCAGTGGCTTTGGGAATTCGAGCACGGACAAGATATTAAAGTAATACTTGAAGAAAAAGAAAAAAACGGCGGCGGAATTCACATTACTTCCATTACAGCGCTTTTACCTGATGGTTTTAAGCTCTAGCCTATTTTAAAGCAAAATTAATTATATCTTTTGTACTATATATATCTCTTGCTATCAACACCTCACACCCGAGTGTTGTTTTGATGTCAGAAATTGTTATGTCGTCCAAGAAGCTCTCACTCATAGGCTTTAGCATAATTGAAGGCACAATAATCGTATCGATTTCATCTTTTTTTGGATTCAACTGCTCCAAAATATCCTTCCCAATAACAAGCCCGGTCACATTAACATCTTTGCCCCAAAAATGACTTTTTATAATCTCCAGTCTGAAATCAAGGTTTTCAATCTTATTCATTTCGGCAATTATGTCTTTAAATATAGTTCCTGCCGCCTCACTGGTAACCAAATGCAGTTTTTTCAGCGATTCAATTGAGGCAGGCAATTTTTTACGTCGTTTTTCAAAGTCGTCCAGAACGAGCCTCAAAGCACCAACTCCGTCTTCTAATTGCGCAAATTGATTATAGTATTTTCTCGGCGGCACCTGACGTTCAGCCATGAGAAAAAATTCATCAGACGCACACGCAATCTGCTTTTTCATATCCTTGTTAAATTTGCCGATTAAATCTATCGTCTCAATCGCAACTTTCTTGTCAACCCGCACTAATTCAGTATCACGATACTGTGTAACGCCAACAGGCACAACCGCAATCGAGAAAAGTATTTCTTTAAACTCTTTTAAGTCATCAAGCGTTCGTTCAAGCTCTTCTCCGTCGTTATATGTCGGGCAAAGCACAATTTGAGCGTGAATCGGTATGTCATTTTCTTTTAGCCAGCGCAGATGCTCCAAAATTTTTCCCGCCTGCTTATTATTCAGCATTTTTTCACGAAGCTCGGGGTTCGTTGTGTGCACTGAAACATAAAGCGGACCAAGTTTATACTGACTTATGCGCTCTTTGTCAGGGTTTGTAAGGTTTGTAAGCGTAACATACGTACCTTGAAGGTAAGAAAGGCGAAAATCGTCATCTTTTACATACAATGTTTCCCGCATTCCTTTTGGCTGCTGATTTACAAAGCAAAAAATGCAGTTATTCGCACAAAGCCTTATTTTATCAAACACAGCACTTTCAAAAATCAAGCCCAAATCCTCGTCAAAATCTTTTTCCAGCTCAATTTCTTCAATTTCACCATTTTTCTTTTTGATTTCGACAATCATTTCTTCGGCATACATCATATAGCGATAATCTATTAAATCACGGGGCTTTACACCGTCTATCGAAAGAAGTTCGTCTCCCGCCGCTATTTCAAGTTCTTCCGCTATTGAATCTTTAACAACTTCCGCAACCAAAGCACCCATTAGTATGTTTTCAACCTTCCTATCAAAGCCGAAAGTGCCTCGACGTTTTCTAACGTGCCCGATATAACCGCTTTTTGCCATTCGTCATAACTTGCATACGGGTTTTTAAGAGCATTTTCAATCCCCGCTTTAAAGATTTCCGTTCTTTGCTCCAATTCTGAAAGAAACGCTTTTTTATCGCTGTCCTCAAGGAGAGATATAGTCAAAAGCCTAGCTGAAAGCTGAGCATGAAAAAGAGTAGGATTTTCAGAGACAGGCTCAAAAAACAACTCTTTAAAAATACTTTTACCTTGATCCGTAATTGAATAATATGTAGATTTTTTACCGCCTTCGGAGTATTTTTTTTCAAATTTCACTGCGTCGCGAACCAAGAGCCTCTTTAAAGCAGGGTGGACAGTCCCAAGGGATGGTTTTGTCACCGCGCCAAATTTCTCGACTATTTCACGGCGAATTCCATACACGGTTTTCTCGCGTCCGTTTAAAATGTATAAAATCAACAACTCAATCATAGCCCAAGCGTACCATATAATCGCACGTCCGACAATAATTTATTTTCTCGAGAAAAATCCGAGCAATTTATCTAAAAATCCGTCCGACGAAGCGCTCACAGTTTCAACGCCTTCAAGCGCCTTTAATTTCAATTTGATTTTCTCTGTTTCTTCGCCGATAGGCGCACGCTCAACGTATTTTTGCCAAGCTTTTTTTGCGCTTTCCATGTCGCGGATTTTCTCATAAGCATTCGCCAATGCTTTCAAATTATTCATGTCACTTTTATTTGTTAAATAGAGTTTTTCATAAAAATCGACCGCCATGTTATATTCGCCATGGCTCTCGTAAAATTCCGCAAGTTTTTTAAGCGCAAAAGAGTTTGTCGGATCAAGATTGTACAATTTCTCACAGAACTCTGTTACAGAATGCCCGTCGCCTATACGATTGTAAATATTAATCAGATACATAACCGCCTGTTCATTTTTAGGATCAACATGCAGTGCCAAAAGCAGTTCATCGATTGCAAGCTGCGTCTGATCTTTCAACTCATAATATTTTGCCCAGCTCATATGCGCTGAAAACTCTTGATTCATTTCTTCGTATATCATAGCTCTCATTTGGAACAAAAGCTGGTAATTCGGGCTGATTTTTTCGAGTTCAGCCAAATTTTTAAGCGCTTCATCGTAGTTTTTAAGATTAAAATTGTATTCCGCCATCAAAGAGTGGTGGGAGACAGCATTATCTTTGTCTACCTTAACCGCTTTTAAAATTGAAAGAGCATCATCATTTTTCTGCTGCTCCAGATAAATTTTTGCTTTCGTAAGTTCATCTTGAGCATACTTTAAGGCTTTTTCAAGCTCGCCGGTTTTATAATACAGCTTTGCAAGCATTTCTTTAAATGCGTTTTCTTCCGGGAACTTCCCGATAGCATGCTCTAAGAGCCCGATTGCATCAGAGTCAGATTCAAGCCTGTAAAGCTCGGCAAGACGCATATAAATATTCGGATTGTCTTCGTGGTCAATTATTCTCAAGTATTCCTGAATAGCATCCGTATGTTTCCCCAGCGCCTCATACATCACAGCGAGCATAAAACGGGCTTTTGAAGCTTCATCCGCGTCATTAGCATTGCTCATCGCCTTTTTGTAATCGTCTGCCGCTTGAGCGAGTTTTTGTTCGATAACTTTTATTTGCGCACGGTTCATATAATATTCAAACCTGTTTTTATTAATGTATAAGTCTGCAAGCTGAAAATAACTTATAGGCTCATTCGGCTCAAGACGCTTGTATTTCTCCCACCAAACTATCGCTTGTTCATTATTTTTGAGAACCTCATAATTCATAGCCAAATTTTTGATAATTTCAATATTATCAGGCATTGCCTCATCAAGGCTCAAAAGCATTTCTACTGCCTTATCATATTGTTCTTCTTCCTCATATTTTTCAATTTGGCTGAATATTTTCCCGATGTCCTGCTTGCTCATAAAATTCTCCTGATTAAAAATCAAACTTGCTGTCATGCTGAATTATTTCAGCATCTATCCAATTAGAAGCTTTCTTATCAAACGGGATAGCCCCTGAAACGAGTTCAGGGTGACGTGTTACTACAAATAAACACATTAGTACTGTTGTTTTCCTGAATTATAGAATAAAAAAGGGATACCCACAATAAGAAATTCGGGTATAATATTTAGTATGAAAAAGGTAATCCTGACAATTGCATTATTTTTATCATTTTTTGCTGTATTCGCGGCGAATCAATCGTTTGCCGACGTTATGCCAAGATATATGACAAGCATTGCACACACGGGAATAGGTGCCTTTAATGCACCAAAAGAATTTGCTGTGTATGAAAATCCCGACGAAAATTCAAAAGTTCTGGAGCAAATTACTTGGGGGGCAAAAGGGGTTACATCATTCGGAAATTTGAACGAAAACGATATTTTTGTAACATACGTGCCGGCATACAACGTTGCGTATTGTGCTGTAGATGACGAAATCGACGGCTGGGTAAAAATATTTTACTCCCAAAAAACAGGAAAAACCGGCTGGGTAAAAGCAACTGCAACAAACCGTTTCACCTCTTGGATGGGCTTTTATATGTCAAAAGGGCGTAAAAATGGAGTGTATTTTTTCAAGGATATGCCCGAAACCAACAAAAAACTCATGTCCGGCCCGGAAAAAGACAGCCAAAAAGTAGCAAGCTATACTTATCCTAAATTCGTGAAACTCACCCTAGTACGCGGGAACTGGATGCTTGTAACAATACTCGATTTAGGTAATGAAACACGTGTAGGCTGGATGCAATGGCGTACGGAAGATGGAAATTTCATGATTTTCCCAAAAATGTATAAGTCCGAGTAATTTACAATGTGCAAATTGACTCTTTTTTTGCAATAATAAAGAGTGGAGAGTTGTTTATGAAAAAATTATTATCCATTTTAATTATATTTACCGCGGTGCTTTTCACCTGCTCGTGCGGGGTTGAAAAACAACCAAAAAGCATAATGGAACAAATACGCAAGCGCGATAAAATAATTGTCGGTGTAAAATACGATGCAAAACCCTTCGGTTTTATGAACTCACAAGGCGTATTAGACGGTTTTGACATTGAAATCGCACATCACATCGCAAAAAGCATACTCGGCGACCCGAGCAAAGTCGAATTCGTGCAAGTAACACCTTCAAACCGTATCATAACACTGACTTCGGGCAAGGTAGATATGATTATTGCGACAATGTCTATCACACCGCAGCGAAATAATGTCGTCTCTTTTTCAAACCCTTACTACGTTGCAGGGCAGGCGCTTATGACACCTCAAAACTCACGGGTTATGGGGCTCACCGACTTAAAGGACAAAAAAGTTATTGTAGTTTTAGGCTCAACCGGCGAACGCAGCATAAAATACTTTGCACCTAATGCAATCATACAAGGTTTTAAAACGAATACAGAAGCCTACCAAGCGCTAAAACGCGGGCAGGGCGAAGCAATGACAACGGACGATACAATCCTCGCAGGGATTGTAATGGACGACCCCTCCATGAGGATTTTAGCCAAAAGATACACCCAGGAGCCTTATGCAGTAGCTTTTCGTCAGGATGAAGAGAGTATTCCTTTGAAAAGAAGCGTAAACCACGTAATTGAACACATGCGGAATTCCGGCGAACTAACACGCCTCAAAAACAAGTGGGTAAGATTTTAATTACACAACAGCGAAAGATTCTGAAAGTTCTCTTTGTATATCGGAAACTTGGACATGCTTAATCGCTGAATTTTCATCTTTTTTGAGATAAACATCTTTAATTCCAGCCTGCACAATAAATCGCTTACACAAAATGCAAATAAAGTCATGACCATAAATGTACATTGTAGCATCTTGGCATCTATCTTGACCTGCTTGGATTATAGCGTTTTGTTCAGCATGAATCGAACGGCAGGTTTCATATCTTGTGCCTGACGGAATATTATTTTTTATTCGGTAGCATTCGCCAAGTTCATAGCAGGATATAACCTTTGTAGGCGTACCGTTATAGCCCGTCGCTTTGATTTTTTTGTCAGGACCAACGATGACCGCACCGACATTTGCTCGAATGCAGTTTGAGCGCGACGCGCAGGTTTTAGCTAAATCTAAAAAATATTCTGTCCATGGTTTAATCATTTTTATTTCCTTTAATTATTTAAACTGTGAATCGGCGCAGGAATACGTCCTCCGCGTCTTACAAAGCCTGACGATGAAAGTTTATTTACCGGCATAATCGGAGCTTCCCCCAGAAGTCCGCCGTATACAGCCATATCGCCGACTTTTTTATTCGGAACTGGGATTACGCGAACCGCAGTTGTTTTTTTGTTAATCATCCCGATAGCCATTTCGTCCGCAATCATGCCCGCAATCGTGTCAGCAGGCGTGTCACCCGGAATACAAATCATATCGAGCCCTACCGAGCACACCGACGTCATTGCCTCAAGCTTGTCAAAAGTTAAGTAGCCTTTTTTCGCCGCTTCGATCATCCCTGCGTCTTCAGATACAGGAATAAAAGCGCCGCTAAGCCCGCCAACGTGGGAACTTGCCATAATGCCGCCTTTTTTAACCGCGTCATTTAGCATTGCCAGAGCCGCTGTCGTACCGTGAGCCCCTGCGTGCTCAAGCCCCATGGATTGAAAAATCCCGGCTACACTGTCTCCGGGCGTAGGCGTAGGCGCAAGCGAAAGATCAATCACACCGAACGGAATACCAAGTCTTTCAGCCATTGCACGTCCGATAAGCTCACCTGTTGTAGTGATTTTAAATGCAATCTGCTTGATTTTATTTGCAAGCGCACCCATATCCGCGTCTTTCGGCAATGCCGCAACCGCTGCCGCGACAACACCCGGCCCGGATACTCCGATATTCAATTCACATTCAGGCTCGCCGATACCGTGGAATGCACCCGCCATAAAAGGGTTATCCTGCGGAGCATTGCAGAAGCAAACAAGTTTTGCTGCTCCGATTGCGTCAGAATCCGCTGTCAAACGCGCTGTTTCCTTAACAATTTCAGCCATTTTTAAAACTGCGTCCATGTTTATACCGGCTTTCGAGGAAGCCAAATTGATTGAAGAACAAATTCTTTCCGTCACTCTCAAGGCCTCAGGAATGCTTTCAACAAGAGCCAAGTCGCCTCTTGTAAAACCTTTTTCGACCATCGCACTAAAACCGCCGATAAAGTTGACCCCGACATCTTTAGCTGCCTTGTCCAAAACTTTTGCCAAATATACGTAATCGTATTCTTTACACGACTCGCCAACCAGCGAAATCGGTGTAACAGCAATCCTGCGGTTAATAATCGGAATTGAGTACTCAGCTTCCAAATCATCAGCATAAGCATTTAAATTCTTGGCATATTTGACAATTTTATTGTAAATTTTTTCACCGACAACCTTAACATCGCTGTCACAGCAGTCGCGCAGAGATAGTGCAAGCGTTACCGTCCGAATATCGAGGTGGTAAAGCTTAATCATATTAATTGTTTCTAAAATTGATTCTGTATGAAATAATGTCATTTTTAATTCCTATTCTTTTCTAAATTGAGTGCATTTTATCAAAAATATCTTTCTTTTGCACCCATACTTCCATCGAGAGTTTAGCGCCTACTTCGTCAATTGCCTCTTTTATCTCTTTAAAAGAATATTTTGAGTTTTGGATGCCGCCAAGTAGAAACATCACAAAATAATCCTGCATAATCGTCTGCTTGATATCTTCGATATTCACCTCATACTTTGCAAGCGCAGCCGTAAGCTCCGCAACAATTCCCACTCTGTCAGCCCCAAGAAGGGTTACAATTATTTTTTCGTCTTTCATTTTCTACACCTTACTTATATATTCGTCAATTTCTTCGTCTGTATTCATTTCGGTCGTTGTCACAAGAACCTTGTTTTCATCAATTTTAAGCCCTGCAAGAATACCATTTTCTTTCATTTTTTTCAAAAATTCGTCACTGTTTTCAACTTCGATTACAAATTCGTTAAAAAAGTCTTTATTAAGAAGCTTAATCCCTTGTTCTTCAAGTTTTTTTGCCAGCATATGAGCATTTTTTGCGCTCAAATAAGAAGCCTGTTTGAAGCCATTCTTGCCCATAACCGATAAATAAACCGCAGCGCAAAGAGCAACAAGCCCTTGGTTCGAACATATGTTACTTGTCGCTTTTTCGCGACGAATATGCTGTTCGCGAGTTTGCAGCGTAAGCGTAAATGCCTGATTTCCGTCAGAATCAACTGTTCTGCCGACAATTCTGCCTGCCAATTGCCGTTTATGCTTATCTAAGCAAGCTATAAATCCGCCGTATGGCCCTCCGAAATTCAAAGGAATTCCGAGCGGCTGAATATCCCCGACAGCTATGTCTGCACCATATTCGGCAGGTGCTTTCAGGAATCCGAGAGACATAATATCAGCGCAAATTACCAGCAAAGTCTTTTTTCCTTCGAGCAAAGATTTTACCCCATCTAAATCTTGAATTTCTCCGTAAAAATCAGGGTTTTGCACCAAAACTGCAGCATATTCATCTGAAATATCTTTCAAAATATCAAGATTATTGAAATACTCAACTTCCAAGCCCTGAGAGTGAATATACGTATTTATAACCTCTTTGTATTCGGGATTTAAAGAATTTGAAACCAAAACCTTGTTTTTGTTTGCGATTCTGACAGACATCAAAAGCGCTTCTGCACAAGCCGAAGCACCGTCATAGACTGACGCGTTAGCAACATCAAGCCCTGTCAAATTACAAATCATCGACTGATACTCATAAATCATTTGCAATGTGCCCTGCGAAATCTCAGGCTGATACGGAGTGTAAGCCGTATTGAACTCAAATCTGTTAGCAATCTGAGAAACACAAGCGGGAACAAATCTTTTTGAAGCCCCGCCGCCTAAAAAGCAGAGGTAATCAGTTTTATTTTTTGCAGCAATTCTTTTCAACTCTTTTTGCACGGACATTTCGCTCATCGAATCAGGCAAATTCAGCCCTTCGACCCGAGCCTCGGCAGGAATATTTACAAAAAGCTCCTCGACGCGGTTAACGCCGATATCTTTGAGCATTTCTGCCCTTTCGCTATTTGAATGTGCCGAAAAATTATCCATTACGCAATTTCTTCTTTATAATCCGCATACTCAAGCAAATCACCCGAATCCAATGCTGCTGTTTCGCTTGTCATTTTGATAAGCCAGCCTTCTTCATATGGTGAAACATTCAAGGTTTCAGGAGCTTCAACCAATTTTTCATTAATTTCTATAACCGTGCCACCAACAGGCGCATACACCTCTGAAGCAGCTTTTACAGACTCAACAGTAGAAAAAACTTCTCCCTTTGTAAAACTTGCACCAACTTCCGGCAATTCCACAAAAACAATATCTCCCAGCTGCTCAACTGCGTAATCCGTAAGACCCACAGTGTAAACAGAATTAGATTCCAAAACATATTCATGACTTTTAGCGCATAAAATTCCTTCAGGTGCTGTCATAGATTTATTTCTCCTTTTCCACTATACTTTGTTTTTCTTATCCGCGAACGGCCTTTTGACAACTTCTGCATTATACAATTTATTTCTTATCATAATTTGTACAACCGTGCCAATATTTATATTACAAGATGTTTGAACATATGCAAGTCCTATATTTTCTCCCAAGGTTGGAGAAGGCGCACCGCTTGTGACTTTGCCCGTGATTTTGTCTTCGTAATAAACTTCATAATCGTGCCTGGCAGGGACTTTACTTAACATTTTAAACCCGATAAGTTTTTTGTCCACCCCGTCTTGAAGCTGCTTCATAATTATATCTTTACCGTTGTAATCAGCTTCCTTATTTTTAGCGACAGACCAAGCAAGCCCCGCCTCAATAGGAGTTGTCGTCGTATCCATGTCGTTTCCGTACAAATGAAGTGCTGCCTCAAGGCGCAACGTATCCCGTGCACCGAGCCCGATAGGCTTTATGTTAAAACTTTTGCCTTGTTCCATCAGATAGTTCCAAATATTATTTGAAAATTCATTTTTGACGAGAATTTCAAACCCGTCTTCGCCTGTATATCCAGTTCTTGAAATCCAAAGATTAATATTATTGAGTTCGCCCCGCTGAATCGTAAAAAACGCAGGCTGCTTTTCTTTTTTAAGCCCCATTTTCTCCATAAGTTCAGGAGCTTTCGGTCCCTGAACAGCAAGCAGCGAGTAATTATGCGACTGATTATCAATCTCCACATCAAAGCCGAGTTTGTTACGCACCATCCAGTTCAAATCATCATCAATCCGCGCAGCATTCACAATGAGAAAATATTTATTTTCTTCCAGTTTGTAAATAATCAAGTCGTCGATAATCCCGCCCTGTTTGTTCGTAAGCTGACAGTATACAGCCTTTAACGGAGTTAATTTTTCAAGATTTTGAGGAACAAGCTTCTGCAAAAACGGCAATGCGTCAGAGCCTGTAATAAAAACCTCTCCCATGTGCGAAACATCGAACAATCCGACATTATTACGTACACAATTGTGCTCTTCAATAATATTTGAATACGAAACAGGCATTTCCCAACCCGCAAACGGCACCATACGCGCCCCAAGCTTGATTTGTTCATCATGTAAAAAGGTTTGTTTATACATCCTCGCCCCGTTTCTTACTTTTTATTCCGCACACTCTTCCATGCACACATCAAGCGCGTCTATAAGAGAATTCTGGTAAATTTCGCATTGTTCTTTGTTTGCAGCCTCAAATCTAAGTGTAAAAACAGGTTCAGTGTTGCTCTGTCTGATGAGCGCGAAGCCATCTTCAAAAATAACTCTCATACCGTCAATTGTTACTATATCAACAATTTTCGAACCGAACATATCAGGATTTTCGTTTACTTTTGATTTCAAAGATTCCATGACCGATTTTTTCTTGTCGTTAGGGCATTTGTAGCGAACTTCCTGCGATGTGTAAATCTTGTCGAAAGCTGTCAATAAATTTTCAAGCTTAAAATTTGCATCTTTTTGCTTGTGTTTTGCCACAATCTCAATCAAACGGCAGCCTGCGTATACAGCGTCATCAAAGCCGTAGTATCTGTCTTTAAAGAAGGTGTGACCCGACATTTCACCGGCAAGAACGGAGCCCGTTTCTTTCATCTTGGCTTTTATGTAGCCATGTCCTGTTTTGTGCATGATTGCCACTCCACCGGAGTTGTTAATCGTGTCGTAGAGCGCCTGTGAGCATTTTACTTCCGAAACAACAATCGGTTTTTCGCCATGCGGTTTTAATTGTTCAATAACATCAAGCGCATAAATTAAAAGAAGCTTATCGCCCGTCAAACTACGCCCTTGAGAATCAATTGCGCCTATTCTGTCCGAGTCGCCGTCAAATGCAATACCAAAATCAGCACCTGTTTCGAGAACTTTCGCCTTAATATCCGTTAAAGTTTTTTCGTCACTCGGATTCGGGTGATGGTTAGGGAACGTTCCGTCAGGCTCAGAGTAGAGCTCTATAACCTCACACCCCAAGTCTCTGTACAACTTAGGCGCAACCACGCCGCCTGTGGCATTTGCACTATCTACAACGACTTTGATACCTTTGCCGATATTTGGAAAGCGTTCTGCCATATATTCCTGATATTGCGGAATAATATCGTATTCACGAACAAGCCCGTAACGGCAATTGTTGTCACCTCTTTCAATTATTTCTTGTGTGTAATTTTTTACTTCTTTGATTTCTTCTTCGCTCAAGGAAGACTTTTTGTACGTCATCTTCATGCCGTTATATTCAGATGGGTTGTGACTTGCAGTGATAATCATGCTGCCCGTGAGAGGGTTTCCGTTTGTAATCTCCGACGGAATGCCGTTTGCTTCGGAGAAATATCCGATTGGAGTCGGTACAAGACCCAATTTAACAATATTTGCACCTGTTGAGGTAACCCCTTTTTCAACAGCTTTTACAAGTGACGGCGAGTGAGTACGCGCGTCCCAGGCAATAGAAATCCACATTTCATCGGTTTTTTTACCTGTATTTTCAGCCAAAAACTTTACAAAGCCTTTGCCAGTGTAATAAAAAACTTCCTCAGTAATATCTTCTCCGTAAATTCCGCGGATGTCGTTTTTTCCGAATGCGCTGAGCGTAATTGTTCCCGTCATATCTACCCCTTTATATTAACATTTTATTTAATTTAACTTATAATAAATTGTAGCTTAAATAGAGAAATTATGAAAAAAAATATAGAAAAATGGCTTAATAATGATAAACTTTCCGCAACATTTTTTCTTTTGCCTGCACTTTTAGGGTCGCTGGTTTTCATAATCCTGCCTATTTTCTTCTCGTTTTATTTGAGTTTTGCCGAGTGGGACTTGCTTTCACCGATAAAATTTGTCGGGCTTAAAAACTATGCAGATTTATTTAAATCTCAAGAATTTTATTTCATTTTAGGCAATACCATTGTTTTTGCAATTGCGACAACAGTTTTCGGGGTTATAATCCCGCTTTTTATCGCCTGTATTCTAAATGCAAAAGTACGCGCTGCCGAATTTTTCAAAACTGTTTATTTCTTACCGTTTATCACGCCTATGGTCGTTTTGGCGATAGTGTGGGAATGGATTTTTGACCCAAATATGGGGTTATTAAATTTTCTCTTAAAAACGCATATAAATTGGCTCTACGACACGCAGTGGGCAATGATTGCAATAATAATTGTGTCGGTCTGGAAACTAATCGGCTACAACATGGTAATTTTTCTTGCGGGACTCACCGCTATAAACTCGAGCCTCTATGAAGCCGCAAAAATCGATGGTGCCGGCGCTTTTCGTACATTTAAAAACATTACGGTTCCGCAATTGTCCCCCACGATATTTTTTGTAATGATAATTACCACAATCTCATCATTCCAAGTATTTGACCTGATTTATCTTATGACGCGCGGAGGACCGCTCGACAGCACAAACGTTCTTGTCTATTGGCTGTATCAAAACGCATTCGAATACTTCAATATCGGCCAGGCAAGCGCCATTGCATACGTTTTATTTGTCATAATTTTTGTACTGACAATTTTGCAATGGAAAACAAAAAACAAATGGGTTAATGAAGACTGATTAAAGCGGGTTATGCTTTGCTATTCCTGCTTTCCGAGGAAATTCTCGCGGCGTCTTGCAATTCTTTTTAATGATAACAAGTTTTCGGTCAAAATTTTCCTCGAGCGGAAGCTCGTAGTCAATAATATCAGCAATTGAACAATTTAGAACCTTCAATGCATTCTGCGCTTGGAGCATTTCCTCCTGCACAAGCTGGGATTTGTATGCAGCAAAATAACCGCCGACTTTGATATAAGGCACGGCATATTCCAAAATCACATTCAACGGCGCAACTGCCCGAGAGGTAACAATATCGTAGCTTTCCAGGTGATTTTTCGGCAAATCTTCGGTACGGGAACAAACAGCTTTTAAATTTTTTAATTCCATTTTTTCTGCCAGCCCGTTTATAAAATTGATTTTTTTGTTGACCGAATCCACGCCCAAAACATCAATGTCGAATGCAAGCGCAATCGGCACAGCAGGAAACCCGCCGCCCGTTCCGATATCCATCAAAGTTTTACATTCATTTATTTTTTTAAACTTATTTATCGCAAGCGAGTCAAAAATATGCTTTTCAAAAAGTACCTTTTCGTCATTTTTACTTATTAAATTTGTATGCGAATTGTACTCGAGAAATAGTTTTTGATATGTTTCAAAAAGCTCTTCCATTTCAGGAGTCAGAACAAAATCAAGCCGTTCCAGCAGATTAATTTTCGTCATTATACCTAAACCCCTTCACAACCGAGTCGTATTCCACTTTACCGAGTTTAATTTCTAAATCTTTCAGCCTTGTACCTATTTTCGCCTTATTTTCGATATCATTGTCCTCGGAAAGGAAGTGTTTCGCACTCAAATAAGACTTTACAGCCTGTTTATATGCTTTTTGGAGGTAATAGTAATCACCGATTTCTAAATAAGCCGACGCACTGTATATTTTGTCATTCAGCCTTTTTGCCGCCTGAAGTGCATTCAGCAAAAGCTTGTATGTTGTTTCTTTATCTGCGTTTCTATATATATTTGCAAGTTTTGTGTAAACAAAATACAATCCCTCATTATTCATCGCCGATTTATCCGCCTCAAGAGCCAGGTGGTAATAATGAAGAGCTTTTTGCACATCCTCGCGTTCATAATAAATTCCCGCAAGATTTGAGTATGCAGATGAAAGATAAGCGTTGACGCCAATATCTGAAGATGTTTCAACACATTTTTTGTAACACTCGATAGCGTCAGATTGGCGATTTGTATCATCCAACAGCAAGCCGTACTTAAAATAAGCTGCGGAAATCAGCGGCAAATCGTTTGTTTTCAGCGCATTATCCAGAGCATTTTTGTATAAATTCTTTGCCTCCGAAACATTTGAGGACAAGTCCTCAATATCTGCAAGTATAGAATACGCAGCGGCAAGAGTTTTCGGCGAATTTTCAACATCATCAGCAGAATTTAATATTTTTTCAATACTGCTTTTTGCAAGATGCAGCCTGTAACTGTTTTTGTGTTCTTGCGCAATTTCAAGCAAAATTTCATTTGCTTTAGCAAGCTGTTTTTGCTCAAAATATAACTCATATGTCAAATCCAAGTATTGGAGCGCTTTTTCTCTATTATTCGTTTTCAAATAGCAGCGCGCTGTTTTTGCGAGAATGTCCGGACGTTTTTTATCAAAAGCTTTTTCGGTATTCTTTTCAAGCGCTTTTTGATAGTAAAAAATCGCGGTCGAATAGTCAAAATCCTTCTCATATTTCTCGGCAAGAACAAGATAATCCACCATTTTGAATTCCTGACTGACATGCGGATCCAGCCGCGGCAGAATTATATCGGGAACAAAGCTTATTTCTTCAGATTCCGGAGATGGCTCTTTCACTACAGTCGTTTCGACGAAAGAAGACGACCTTGGCATATTGACACCTGTCCCCGACAAATTAGAATCACCTCTCATTCCCGAATGCTGGTAGTTTTCGACAAACTTGCCGTGGAATTCTTTTTCTCTGCGCATTGTATTCCGAGAAATCATTAATTCACGCTCAAAAGGCTTTTTCGGGAGCATATTATCATAAAATGTCTCCAAAAATGCATGGATTTTTATAGTATCAAACTGCTCTATCTCTTTTTCAAGCTCTTTTTTAAAATAATCTTTAATATAAACATTATTTTTATCTTCACTCAAAACATATATTTTTTTGAGGTAACTTATTGAATTTTCATTATTTTTTCCGACAAGATTCAAAAATTCTTTCGAAACAGCCTCTCTGATTATAACCAGCGTATAAACAAGTTCTCTGGAACGTTCCGGGATTAGCCCGATAAATTTATTGATAAGAAAATTTGAAAAAGTTGTTTTTTTGAGCGTAAACTCCGCCATCAAATCCTCGAGCGAAATATTAAAAGTCTGCAAGATTCGTATCGTCATATCGATATACATCAAATAGCAGCGCGAACCAGAAACAAGCTTATTTACAGCGTCTTGAGGGGCAGAAATTCTATATCTGCGTAAATACTCGCCAATAGATTCCTCATCCAGCGACGACAAAATTGTTTTAGAATACTCAAGCCCTCTTTGCTCAAAAATCGAACTGTCAAAAAATCTGGAAACAAAAATAATTTTAAATTTACTCAGACTTGCCAAATGTAAGAGAAAATCGTTAATTTCAGGCGCTGTATCTTCAAATTTCAAAACATTTTCATACGATTCAAGCACCAAAAGCATAGGTTTATCTATATTTTTCACATAATATTGGATTCTTTCCCTAAAATCTTTCGTATCGATTTTAGGAAGGACAGCCTTGTTATTTTTATGATACTCTCGAAAATCAAGCGTCAAATTTAACAAAATATCATCAAGAGTGGTAGCCTCATGCATTTGATACTTAAAAAGCAGAACATCATCATTGATAAAAGACAGAGCTTCATCAATAATTTTACTTTTCCCGATACCCTGAAAACCCGACAAAACATAACAAGAGCCCGTATCTGACAGAAAATCAAAAATCTCGGTGAAATTATCCTTATATCTCTCAAAAAACAAATAATCTTCTCGGCGCTCATCAAACACCGTGTTTGCCGTTGTTCCGAATTTTACAAAATTGTATCTCATTTCTATATTGTACAATATATTACAAAATTCGGGGATAGTTTTAAAAGTGTAATTTTTATAGTAGAATAATCTCATCAAATTAATGAGGAGTAAAAAATTATGTTAATGGAAGGTAAAAAAGGTATTATATTTGGCGTCAGCAACAAATTCGGTATTGCAAACGCAATCGCTGAACAGTTACACGCTCAAGGCGCTGAAATCGCTTTTACATACGCAAACGAAGCTATGAAAGGACGCGTTACACCAATCGCAGAAGCTATGAACTCTAAAATGATTATGGAATGCGACGTTACAAACGAAGAGCATTTGGCTGCAACTTTCAAAAAATATGAAGAAACTTACGGCAAATTAGACTTTATGATTCACGCTGTAGCTTTCGCAAACAAAGAAGACTTGATGGGTGAGTTTATCAACACATCAAAAGACGGTTGGAATCTAGCTTTAGGCGTTAGCGCATATTCGCTCGTCGCAATGTGCCGTCACGCAAGACCTTTGTTCAACGAAGGCGGCTCAGTTCTTTCCTTGTCTTATCTTGGCGGAGAAAAAGTAGTTGCAAACTACAACGTTATGGGTGTTGCTAAAGCAGCGCTTGAGTCTTCTTCAAGATATCTTGCAACAGACCTTGGAAAACAAGGTGTCAGAGTTAACTGCTTATCAGCCGGCGCTGTAAAAACACTTGCAGCAAAAGGAATTTCAGGATTCGACAAAATGATGAAAGCCGGAGCGGTTAAAGCGCCTCTTCAACGCAACGTAACCCTTGAAGATGTTGGTAAAACAGGCTTGTACCTGCTTTCAGACCTTTCATCAGGTGTAACGGGTGAGATTGTTCACGTTGACTGCGGATGTCACGCAGTTTACGCTTCAATTGAAGAAATGGATTTGATTACACGTCAGTGCTAATCACAAACTCATAACAAAAAGCCTCTGCATATGCAGGGGCTTTTTTATTGCGCACAGCTCTGACGCGTAAGCGTCTTGAAAGCACTAAATGCCAAACGAAGTCGAGGGGGTGCGGGGGGAAGAAATAAGAAAATGACGAAAAACGAATACCGCGTCATTCTGATTGAGCCCATAGGGCGATTGAAGAATCTTGATATTCGTCAAATTTATAGTTCTTAAGATTCTTCAGTAGTTACACTCTCTCAGAATGACAGAAGAACAAAGTCAGTTATCTTCAAGTCTGAGAAAGGGTGCAATAGTGGAAAGATCCTGAAACAAGTTCAGGATGACGTGAAAAATAATGGTGCTTTTTCTTCTTTGGAGTATATTGTAAATCCGCTAAAGCCGGCTGTTACCCTGAATGCGAAACTATCGTGCTAAGGCTAAGCACCAAGCTGTCATGCTGAACTTGTTTCAGCATCTTTCCAGCTAGGAGCTTGTTTTCAAATTGAATAAAAATATTTATTTTCTGTTACTTTCTTCTTTTTCTTGCGATGAAAAAGAAAAAAGTAACCAAAGAAGAAAAATACGCTGTTCAAGACGCTGACGCGTAAGAGCGGCACAGCCGCTTCTTATATTTCAAACTTTAAATTCAACCAGTTCAAGTCTTCGCTTAACAATATTTGTTTTTCATTGATTATACCCGCCAGTATTTCCATATCATATGTTTTTAAGTTCTCCGGCGCCTGGAGACACTTTATTAATATCCTTAACAGGCTTTTGAGTTTATAGTTTTCGTGTGATAGGTTTGTAATTTTGTCCTTTATTTCAGTGCTATACATTTCCATTTCGAACTCCAATAAGTTATCCTCTTTAATATAGAGCATTACAAAACAAAGGTAAATTGGCTCACAGCCAATATTTATCCTCAAAACTAAAGTCCGACAAGGCTTATTGAACATAATCCGCAAATTTTTATAACACCGCAGGCTGTTCAATCGCGTTTCTGAAAGCTTCCGTCATATGAGCAGGAAAGCGCTTTATAAGTTTTCCGTCCGCACCGACTGCAACCGCCGTAACCTCTGCCGTAATATGTATTTTTCCCGACTCTTTATTTTTGACAATCTGTGAAAAAGTCACGCTCATTGATTTAACTTCCGAAATAGCGGTTTCTATAATCAATTTGTCGTTTATAAACGCCGAAGCCTTGTATCTGGCGTGCAAATCCACAACAGGCATAACAATCCCCTGCTTCTGCATTTCATCAAGATGAAGTCCGAGCATTTCGCACAACTCAACCCGTCCTTCCTCAAACCATCGCAAGCAAGACCCATGCCACACAACACCATAAGAGTCTGTATCGTGATAATATACCTTAACTTCTTTAATATGCTTCATTAATCAAACAATCCCTGAATTCTGTCCGTGATATCCTGGGGCTCCATTTCGCCCGTAACATTGTTTACGTTCATCGCCAATTGATAAAGCTTAGCCGCCTCAACCTTGTCGCCCATAATTGCAACCGAACGAGCCAGATTGTAGTATGCAAGCGCGTAATTAGGATTACAATCAATAGCTTTTTGGAAAATATCCGCCGCTTTTTTCACATGCCCCAAATCATCAAGGTAAATTACACCAAGATTGTTATACGCAATGTCATAATTGTGGTCATATTCGATTGAAAGCTCGTATTCCTTGATAGCGTCATCAATATCGCCCTTACCCCAATGCAAATATCCCAAATTGCAGTGGATTTTAGGGTTTGTAGGGTTCAATTCAAGCGCCTTACGGTAAACAGTCAAAGCGTTATCATAGTCGCCTTTGTCATAGTATGCGCTGCCCATATTGATATAAATTTCAATATCATCCGGAGTCAAAACGTAAGCCGTTTGATAAGCGGCAACAGAAGCATTAAGATCTTTTTCAACATCCTGAAAAACGTATCCGAGAGTCTGCGCAATCAAACTCGTCCAAGCAGGATTAGGATTAAGCATTATAGCCGTTTGATAGTGTGAAACAGCCTCTTTAAGCTCACCTTTCATATACAAAATATTCGCCATATTCCCGTGATATTCAGCAATATCAGGCTGTATATTTATCAATTTTTGATAAATTTCTATCGCGTTGTCATAATCACCGATTTCTTCATAACAAAGACACAAGGCACGGTAAGCAGACAAATTCAGACTGTCCAACCAAATAGCCATTTTATATTCCGTAATCGCGTCATCATAACGCCCTAAAGCACGATATATATCGCCTAAAAGACAGTATAAAAGAATAAATCCCGGCGCCTTGTCGATTGCATCTTGGTATATATCAATAGCATTCTCAAGCCCTCTACGCTGAACTTGAATCAAGCCTTTCACAAGCATAGGGACGAATTTCACATAAGAAACAGCTTTTGCAAGATTTTTCATCGCAATTTTGTCAAATGGCAAGTTTAAAAAGAACAAGAACAACTCTCTTGTGCATACTAAAGATGTCCAAAAAGATTTTCTGTGCGTAGCTTTTACCAGGTTGTATATCAAAAGGTGCGATTTTGCATTAAAAAACGGAGCAGCGGCAAGAGATTTTTTAGCATATTCAACAGCCTCTACGAACCTTGATTTACGAGTATTGCTCTCTGCAATCATATAATATGCATCCGCATATTTCGGATTTTTTTCTATCGCTATTTCAAAATAGTTTATAGCTTTATCAATTTCATTTTTGTAATAAAGCGCGCAGCCAATTTTGTGATAAATTTCAGGGGAATCAAGATAAGATTCCAAGGCGCGCTGATATTCCGTAATCGCCTCATCAATATAAGATTTTGCCTGCGAAATATCCAAATGCCACTCAAGATACAAATCCCCAAGACGCACATGAAGCTGCGGATTCGTCGGGTCATTTAAAAGCTCTGACTGGCATGTCTCAATAGCACGCTGTATCCCGTTCGTCTTGTACACTCTGGTGATTTCATTATCTATATTTTTATCTGTTTCGTTTTTTGAGTTAATCATATACTAAGTTTAATCGTAAAAAAGCGACAGGTCAAAAATTAAACAAAATTTGCTTAATCTTCCCTAATATTTTTAGATTCAATATCCAAACATTTCTGTATAATTTTATTTCTGTCCGCTTCCGTTATATTTGTGTAACGTATAAGGTATTCATTGTCTTTGTATCGGTCTTTTCTCTCGACTATCCCGGAAAAAGGAATACCACTATCAATTTCAGGGATATAAAGCTTTGCATTAACTTCTGATTGATGAATATACGTATCAGCAATAAATCTTATACCGCCCCCGCCTATATCTTCTGTGAGCGTTGTTATTGTTTTGCCCATTTGATTGATAAGCAATCTGTAATTGGCATGTGCACGAACGTATTTTCTGCGCTGAATTCTTTTGGAGAGAGATTCGTATTCAACTTCAAACTCAAAACCAACAGGAGCACTTAAAATCACCGAATTCAACAGTAAAATTCCAAGAGGGGTATAAACTGAAAGCCTAACTGTGCTTCCCTCTTCCAAAAACTTTGCAAACTGTGCCTTGGACTCGGAAAACATTAATAAAAGTCTGTCAGGTTCAACCTTTTTTATGTAAGCAAAAAACTGCAGAATTTGCCCGCCCGAAGCCTCTATACCTATTCTTACTTTTTGTCCCGGTTGAACTTTTCTCACGTTATACCTCGTCTAAATACTTTTGAGGAGCCAAAACCATCAAAACATATTTTTCATCAAAATATTTTTGAGTAACACGCTGAACATCTTCAATTTTAACCGCTTTAAGCTTTTCAACCCACACAGGCAAATAATCATATCCCAGCCCTTCGAACTCGTAAAAGGCTACCGAAGAAGACTGCTGCTGATTAGTTTCGGTTATAAATTGAATTTTACCGATTATATTATTTTTTGCATCTTCAAGCTCTTTTTCAGACACAGGTTCACATTTCAGTTTGTCAATTTCATGCTTAAACCCTGCCAATGAAACATTTATATTTTTAGGCTCAGTTGCGATATAAACCCTAAAGTCACCTGAATGACGGGCTTTGCTGTACATGCTGCGCACAGTATACGCTAATCCTTTTTTATCGCGCAATTCCAAGAAAAGCCTTGAAGAAAGTCCGCTTGAACCCAAAATTGTATTCAAAACAGATAATGCAGGAGAGTCCTCGTGCTTGCCGTCAGGAACAATCCAACCTTGGTATATTTGCGCCTGCTGTGCGTCATTTTTAGCAATTTTTACGATTTTTGTATCCTTCACAATCGGTGATTCCATTGAGGAGTGATTTTTCGCAGATTGCAGACACGAAAAATATTTTTCAGTCAATGCTTTCGCTTCTTCTTTTTCAATATCACCAACTACCGCAAATACCTTCTCGGCAGGCAAAAATATTTCAGAATAAGCCTTTTGCACCTCTGATTTTGTAATTTTGTCGATATTTTGTAAAATTACAGTCCCGGTATGCCCGTATTGGTGGTCAGGATAGAGGTTTTCAACAAAATTATCTCTTGCAAGCATACTCGGAGAATCAAGCGAAGCAATTGTTTCACCCTTCATCTTCGTTAACTCTTTTTCGAAATTTTCCAAAGTTGAATTCATCATCATATCGGACATAAGTTCAAAACCAAGCTCTAAGTCCTCTTTCAAGCACAAAAGGGAAAACTTCCAGTAATCTGATTTCATTTCGGAATATAAATCAAGCGCATTTTGCTCGATTGTTTCTGCCAATTGCTCTGCAGTTCTCGTTTTTGTACCTTGCAAAAACAACCTATTCAACAACGAGTATACACCGGGAGTATTTTCCTTTCGGTCAATGTCGATAAAGCATGTCACCGCAACACGAGGCGTGTTCGGTGCTTTTTTACATATCAATCTCATATTATTTTTTAAAACAAGTTTTTCCATTTTTACTCCGGTATCAGTGTTGAAATCGTTACTTTATTCAAGTCCAGATATTTTTTTGCAATATCCTGAACCTCTTCTGCCGTAATATTTTCAACAATTTCAATATACTCATTTGCCTGTGCAATATTTTCAAGCACCGTCATATAAAATCCGATATTATCTGCAATATCCGAAACTGTTTCAGACGTTGAAGCATATGCAACTTTCAGCTTCTTTTTAGCTTTTTTCAGCTCTGTATCCGTGATTTTTTCATCCAAAATCAACTGAATTTCACGTTTCATAAGCTCCAGAGCCTTTTCTTTTTTATCCGGCTCAAAATTTGCTTCAACAAAGAAGTTTCCGCCGTCTTTAAATTGATAAAAATCTGTTCCTATGTGATTGAAAATCTGTTCGTCCGCTTTTTCAATCAAGCGTTGGTACAATCTGGAACTGGCTCCGTCACCCAAAACCATATTCACAATGTCAAGCGCAACCGAATTCTTTAAATCATTTGCTTTAGGACCGAGATAGCCAAACATTACAAAAGCCGTGTTGATTTTAGCTTTATTTTCAATAAATTTTTGCTCAGAATGAGGCAAGTCAGTCTCATGCTCAGGCAATTTGCAGTTTTCTCTGTTTTTAAAATCAAATTCTTTAGCCAGTTTATCCAAAACTTTCTCGTGGTCAAACTCGCCAACTACAATCGTTGTCATATTATTCGGAGTGTAGAATTTTTTGTAATAATCCATAATTACAGACTGCGGAACCGATGAAATACTCTCAGGCGTGCCGATTACATCTCTTCTGTACGGGTGATTAGTGTACATAGCATGATTTAACGCATTATAAACTCTCGTACCCGGCTGATCTTGACGCATTCTGATTTCTTCGATTACAACAAGACGTTCTCGCTTTTGTTTCGGTTCTTCTTTACCGAATTTAAACGGCTCACCAATCTCATTTTCAGGTAAAATCGGGTCTAACATCATATCAGCGTGAAGCTCTATTGCCTCGTTGAAATACTTGTCTTCAGGGCCTTTTGGAAGTGTTACATAGTAAAAAGTATAATCCTTCCAGGTCGCAGCATTAACAATAGCACCATAGCCTTCAAGAATTTTGTCAAACTCGCCTGCTTTATGCTTGTGGGTACCTTTAAACATCAGGTGCTCTAAAAAATGCGAAATCCCGTTGATTTTATCATCTTCGTTAATCGAACCCGTTTTAACCCAGGTGCTCACATTAACCAAACCGCCTTCTTTATGAGCCAAAACAATTTTATGACCTGATGGCATTGTGTAAATTTCAACAGGTCTTGTTAGATACGGATATGAAACCTCTTCTTTGTATGCGTAAATCATTTTTTACCAACTTTCTATTATAATTTTAGCAGATTATCGAGGTTTATCATAATCTTAATGGATGATTAGAAAAAAAGAGCCGTAAAAATTTCGTTTACGACTCTTTCAAACTATTTTACATACGGCAGAGACAACTTATCCAGAATATCACGGTAGAAAGAAGTATTTACATTCAATTTTTGCCCGATTTGCAAGAGCAGCAAAACAAAATGACGATTTTCACGCAAGCTTTGATTGTCTTTCTGTGCTTCAAGAATAACGCCTAATTCATGGTAAATTTTAGCGAAATAAATATTTTGCGCTTCCGCTACATTAATTTTAAGGTCTAACTTCTCTGCATACTCAAAAAGTTCAAGAACAGATTCTGCCCTGTGTGCTTCCAGATTCCGCGATAACCCAAAAACTTCTTTTAATATTTTTTTAGAGAAAATAGAATTTGCTTCATCCTTATCTAGTTCAATATCTATAGCCTCTGCCTCGGTTTTAACATCCAGCGCATTCTGAATTACTGATTCGTCAATTTCATCACGACATTCTTCGACACACGCGTTGAATTCTTGACTCAATGCGTACTGCGCGGCAATTTTAAACTCTACAGGCACGCTGATATTCATCTCCTTGAGGTGCTTCATAGAACCGCGTCCTTCTGCATACAAATCGTGGTAAATTGTCTTAAACCTTGATAATTTATCCTGCAAAAGCTGTCGGAGAATATTTCTTCGCTCCTCGATGAAAATATCTTTGAGCGTAAAGTATTCCTTGCCGAAATACTCATCAAGCTTACGAATACTCTCGGTCAATGGGGCATTCAAGTATGCATCCGAGAGGTCCCGCTGCATTTTGTTGAACTCTGCAATACTCACAAACTCTTTTATCGCGCAATGGAAGTCTCCGCCGCCGTATTGAAGCAATGCGAAGGTCATGTCGTTTTTCTCAAGAGTAATTTTCGATTCAACCTCAACACGCCCGATAATCATTGTAGACTGGTCTTTTTCAATACGTTTTGACGCAATTCTTTTCACATTATAGCAGTATATTTGACTGTCTTTTTCGACTTCGGAGTATAAATTTCCGACAGCCCAAAGGCAAGCAATCTGCTTAACCGAAACAACTGAAGGTCTTACCTCTTTTTCATAAATATCTCGTCCTGAACCGCAGCCTTGAACGTTGCTTTTCGCATCTTCGAGAATATTTATAAATTTAGTCTCAAAATCCGTATCAGTAAAGTCATTTGCAAGCTGGATTGCACGCGCGGCATACTTCATAATCTGCACCGTCTCAATACCCGAAATATCGGCAAAGAACCAGCCGCAGCTTGTATACATAAGCATAGCCTGACGCTGTATTTCCATAAGCTTCATTGCGTTAACTTTTTCATCATCAGAAAGATTTGGCTTAAAGTTTTCTTTGAAAAACTTATTAAGACTCAATTCCCCTCTATCCAAAATCACATCAATATATTTGTTTCGAGATTTCCAGAAATCATTAAAGTATTTTTCACCTTCTGCTTCGCTAAGTTTTATAAGCTCATCTCTCAAATAATCAAGCGCCACACGAAGCGGTTTACGCCATTTTTGATTCCAACCGCCATGTCCGCCTGTAGAACAACCGCAGTCTTCTTTCCATCTGCCCACGCCATGGAAACAGCTCCAAGACGAAGCTTGCTTGATTTCAACCTCATGCAACGGCGGGAATTTTTCCAGAAATTCCGCATAATTTGTGATTATAAAGCCATTCTGCTCGGCTTTTACACGCATTAGATATGCAAGTGCCATATCACCAAATTTTGTATGGTGACCGTAGCTTTCGCCGTCAGTCGCTATATTTACAAGCTGTGTATAGTTTCGGTGCTCCGAATTTCCCTCTTGAAGTCGGCGCGCAAATTTGTTTCCGTCACGCAAAAGTTCGTCAAACGCAACAGATTTTGAAATAGCTCCGTCATAAAAGAACAAATCAATATATTTTTCAGGATCAGATTTTATATAGTATCGATAAGGACGCGCAGGGTCAATATTCCCCCAGCTTACGTCTGACCAGTCTTTTTCAGCGAGTTCTCGGAACTTATCAGCCTGGAATGGCGACAAAATCGTGTATTTAATCCCGTTATTCACAAGAACCATAAGTGTTTCATCATCGACAGCAGTTTCTGCAAGCCACATACCTTCAGGTTTACGCCCAAAACGGTATTCAAAATCACGAATTCCCCATATAACCTGAGTGTATTTATCCGCAATATTTGCAAGAGGCATAATCATGTGATTATATACCTGTGCAATCGCATTACCGTGCCCGGAGTGTTCTCCGATACTTTTTGCATCTGCTTTTATTATTCGCTCATACGTCAAAGGCGCATGAACCTCCATCCAAGACATAAGCGTAGGACCAAAATTGTAACTTATATAAGAATAGTTATTTACAAGGTCGATGACTTGATTTCTGTCATCAACAATTTTTGAAACAGAATTCGGGTCATAACATTCGTAATTAATTCTGTCATTCCAATCGTGAAAAGGCGCAGCGCTATCCTGTCTTTCAATAGACTCAAGCCATGGATTCTCACGCGGCGGCTGATAGAAATGACCGTGTATCGTTAAATATGCATCTTTTTTCACCATTAGAGACTTCTCCGCTAATCAAATATCGTTAATTACATTATAAAGTCATTAAGATATTTTTCAAGAAGCTAGTCTGCTTTTATCGGCTTTTTAGATGATATGACTGTAAGTTTTGTCACTTCGACCCAAGGGTCGCTCATAGCGGTGGAGAAAACTTTACCTTCAATCGAAATTTTGTCGCCTGTTTCTAAATCTATGTATTTTTCGGCAACTTTTCTTTTCAAAAACAACTTCATTTCAGAAAGCGGCATAATGTGGTCTGTAACATCATCGCGTCTGATAAGAAACGAAATGTAATCTTCTGATTTTCTCATCGCAGGCTTATAGTCAAGTCCGAGAGTAGAAAACTTATCAAAAGTTGCGTTCATTTTAATATTTTTGTTGAGGTACTCGGAAGGATTAGCAACAACGTCAAGCGGTTTTACGCTGAGAACCGTTTGAGGGGCTGAAACAGCAGCTTTAGAAGGCTGTTTTACAGTTTCTTTAACCGGAGCTGCCTGCTGTGCAATACTTGCTTCAAATACACCGTATGCACCTGCTGTAAGTGCCATTATCGCCGCAACATATATCAAACGTTTTTTCATGACATTGTCCTTTTCAAATTACTCGTCCATTCTAGCATATATATAAATTAATTTTAAGCAAATTACCCGACTGATTAAAAAAAAGTGAATTTTAGGGTAATATTTATATTAAGAGCTTTTTGGAAGTTATTAATAAGGAATTTTGTATGAAATATGCGATAGGGATAGATTTAGGCGGCACAAAGGTTTTGTCGGCACTTATAAACAAAGAAACCGGCGAAGTTTTAATGTCTGTCAAGAAAAAAACCAAAAAAGACAAGGGTCCTGAAAAAATTATGGAAAAAATTTCCGCTTCGATTCAGGAAATCTTGGAAAGAGGACTTGTTCCAAATGACAAAATCGAATCTGTCGGCATAGGCGCAGCAGGTCAAGTTGACCGCGAAAACGGAATACTTCTTGCGGCTCCAAATCTCGATTGCTTTAATATAGAACTCAAAAAAATACTCGAAAGCAAGTTTAACATACCCGTTTTTGTCGGAAATGATGTTGAAATTGCAACTTTAGGCGAAATGAAATTTGGTGCAGGCAGAGGATATAAGAACCTTGTATGCATATTTGTCGGCACAGGAGTGGGTTCCGGAATTGTACGAAACGGAGAGCTATATAACGGAGCATCCGGCACAGCAGGTGAAATCGGGCACATAATCGTCGATTACGGCGGACGCCAATGCGGCTGCGGGGCAATGGGCTGCCTTGAGGCATACGCTTCGCGCTCAGCAATTGAAAAAAGGATTACAGGCGCGCTGAAAAAAGGTTGGAACTCCGCGATTATCAATTATATCGAAGACGGAAAACCTATTTCGTCAGGTATGATTAGAAAATCACTGGAACAAGGCGACGAGCTCGTTACACAGGCGCTGGACGAAGCAAGCGAATATCTTTCTGCAGGTGTTGCAAGCGTAATCAATTTCATAAACCCTGAGCTTATAATTCTCGGCGGCGGCTTGATTGACGCAATCGACTATTTCTACAATAAGACAGTAATCAAAGCACACGTTAAGGCTTTACCTGTTCCTGCGGCAAAAATTGAATTCAAAAAAGCTGAACTTGGTGATTTTTCAGGAGTTATCGGAGCAGCTTTCCTATCAGACAAACAAAATAAGGACTAATCAATGGAATTTTTAATTTTTATATTGGGCATGATAATCGGCGCTGCGGTTACTTTTGCAGCGTTTAAATTTGCCGAGAAAAAAGCTAAGTCGCAGTCTGAAGAGGCCTTTGAAAAAATGCAGGCTCAAATGCAGCTTTATTTTGAAAATATTGCAAACAAGGCGCTAAAAGAGAATTCACAGGAGATTTCGACACAAAACAAAGAGCGCCTTACTGAACTGTTAACCCCTTTCAGAGAACAAATTTCCAAGTTTGAAAAAAAAGTTGAAGAAAATATTTATAAAGAAGCAGAACAGTTCACCAAGCTCGATACAAACATAAAATTTGTATTGGAAACAAGCAATAGGCTGTCAAAAGATACAAATAAACTCGCAACTGCGCTGAAAGGCGACTCGAAAACCCAAGGACGCTGGGGAGAACTCGTACTGGAACGTATTCTTGAAGTTTCGGGGCTCCGCAAAGACGAAGAATATATTACGCAAAAGAGTTTTGAATCAAAAAAACCTGATGTAGTTGTGCTTTTGCCGGAAAATCGCTGCATATATGTTGACGCAAAAACAACACTTGCGCCATATGATGATTTTATTAATGCAGAGGACGAAATTCAAAAAGAAGCCGCTCTAAAATTATTCAAAGATTCAGTAAAGACACATATATCGGGGCTTTCAAAGAAAGAATATTTTGACGTAAGTGAATATTCGTCGCCTGAATATGTTTTGATGTTTATACCGATTGAAAGCTGCTACAATCTGCTTTTTGCAGATGACGCTCAACTCTGGGATTTTGCGTGGAAAAACAAAATCATGCCTGTATCGCCGTCCAATCTTTTGGCAACGCTTAAAATCATAAACTCATTCCACATGGTGAACCGCCAAAACAAGAACGCGCAAGAGATTGCAACACTTGCAGGAAAAATGATTAACAAATTTGCAGCACTTTGCCAAGACTTGCAAAAAATAGATACAAATCTGAAAGCTGCGCTCACTAAGCTTACAAGCAGAGATAACATCATCCGCCAAATCGAGAGAATGGAAGAATTGGGCGCAAAAGATGTAAAATCAATCCCCGCACTAACACTCTCCGAAGATACAGAATAAAAATACTTGACATGACGCTATGCTCTTAATAATATAGTTATACAAACCACATATGACGCATTGGGGCGTCGCCAAGCGGTAAGGCACCTGGTTTTGGTCCAGGCATTCAGAGGTTCGAATCCTTTCGCCCCAGAATATTAAAAGCTCTCCTCTGAGGGCTTTTTGTTTGAGAAAGGATTCTTCGAATCCCCTCTCAAAATCGATACTTAATCGATTTTTCGGCAGAGTGCCCCAGAATAATAAAAAAGACTACATAATTGTAGTCTTTTTTATTATTCTAAGCTAACTTGGATAAGAAGCTCTAACAAAGCAATGCTTTGTTGAGGTGAGGCTCTACGACAAACAAGCACAAGTGAATGATAATGAACGATACACGGATATATCCATCACCAAAACATTCCTGAAAACATGTAAATGCTTGATATTTAATAAGTTATATGTTAACATTCTCATGAAATTTATAACAGTATGGAAATGGACTAATATGAAACACACTGCTGAAAGCATAAAAGAAAGGTTCGGAAGCCAACTAAAGGCTATTCGTAAGCATAGAAACTTGACACAAGAAGAATTGGCAAAACTTATAGATATTGACGTCGCAGGAGTGGGACGAATTGAACGAGGCGTACATTTTCCTGCAGTTAAAAATATTGCAAAAATAATGAATGTCTTAAAGGTAGATTTCAATACTCTTTTCTAAAAATCGACAAATTAACGGTTAAGCAAAAACCCGTTTCAACCTCCACTATGCAAATTGACTTTAAAAAAGCTATAGTGTAAATTATAAAAAATATAGGAGTTTGAGATGAAAGAGAACAAGTACGATAATGAAAAGTTTTTTGAAAAATACAGTAATATGACACGCTCAAAAGAAGGTCTAAAAGGTGCCGGAGAATGGAGCACTCTTGAAAAACTCCTTCCAAACTTTAAAGATAAAACCGTACTTGACCTGGGCTGCGGATACGGCTGGCATTGCTTGTGGGCAATGGAGCATGGCGCAAAATCAGCCGTCGGCATTGACATTTCAGAGAAAATGCTTGAATCAGCTAAAGAAAAAAATAATTATAAAAATTTAGAATACATTTGTCTGCCAATTGAAGATATAAATTTTCCAAATGAAAGCTTTGACATTGTTTTAAGTTCGCTTGCTTTTCATTATATAAAATCTTTTGAAGATATAGCCAAAAAAGTAAACCACTGCCTTAAAAAAGACGGCGTCTTTATTTTTTCTGCAGAGCACCCTGTTTTCACCGCAGAAGGCTCACAACAATGGATTAAAGACAAAAACGGAAATATAACACACTTTCCTGTTGATAATTATTTCTATGAAGGGGAAAGAAGGGCTATGTTCTTAGGTGAAGAAGTTGTGAAATACCACAAAACACTCACAACGTACCTCAATACGCTTCTTCAAAACGGATTCGAACTTACAAACATTGTAGAGCCTTACCCCTCTGAAGACATGCTTAAAATTGACGAAATGAAAGACGAAATGCGGCGTCCGATGATGATTATTATATCAGCACGTAAGAAATGAAATTATATACCACCCGAAGATGCCTCTTGAAACTCATTTCTCGGTTGTTTCTCGGATTTTTGTGAAATGTTTTTTCTCAAAGAGTTTTGAAATTCTTTTCGATACAAATACCCCAAGTGCGAGCCGTTACTCATCAAAATTGTTTTTTGTCCCGAATATTTTTTCAATTGCTTTAGTTGCCTGGAGTTTACAAGATAATCGTCTAGGGAGTGATAAATTTTGTAGTTATCATTATTTTTCAAGTAATCTGAAATTGAATACAAGCTAGCGTCATATTCCAATTCAGAAACTGTTTTATAATTGCCGCCTACAAGATATTTTTCAGCGTAATTTCTGTAATTCATGTTATTAACATTCGTATAAAAGCCTTGCTTGTCAGATTTTTTACTGTTTTCAATAGCATAAACCAGATCTGACATTTTTTGGTGCATTATAAATCCTGTGATAAGTTTTGCCTCTTCATCGGTAAATTTAAGAGAAGCAATTGTTTTTTCAGGCGAATCTTTTTGATTGTATGCTTGAATTATCTTTGCAGCCGTGATGGCAACTTTTTTCTTCAATTCTTCGTGATTTTTATCCCATTCTTCAGTATTTTCATCCATCTGCCTCATTGCATAAAGCAAATCGACAGGAGGATTTACGGAAATAAATTTTGAAATATTCAATGTGTTTTCTCTTGATTCTTTATCTGCTATAAAAAGAGTTGTCATCGCGCCGAAAGACGTTCCTATAAGCACGTTATTTTTGAATTTGCAATGATATTTTTGTTCAAGCGAGTTTAAAATTTTTCCGGAAACAAGACGCAAATAATCAGCATCCTCGGATGGCAGCCCTGGCTTGTATCCTGCCGGCATACTTTTTGCAAACTCCCACTGAAAATGACTGCCTTGAATAACCACAGAATATCCTTCTTCATAAAATATTTTTGCCAAAACAACTGAGTGGTGTGACATCCAACCTTCTCCGATAGAAGGATAAATAATTGCAACGGGTGCAGATTTATCTTTTTGCATGATATATCTGAAACGGTAATTTTCACGTCCCGGAAAAACATTTATCGTGGTGTCTTTAACTTGACGTCCGAATGAACGATTCCAAAGTGAAAATTCAGACCACACAGACTTATCGATATCCGGATGCTCGAAGAATCCTGTCCTTAATGCGTCTACCACAGGAGATTGAGGATTGTAGCCTTCAAGATTTATATCAGCTTGAAGTTTAGATAGGTCTGCAAACTTGTCTTTTAGGATAATATTATCAACACTCGTGCGTCCTTCGATTACAGACGAAGCAAGTTTGTCATTCTTCAACACCGCTTTTTCCTCGTAAAATCCATCTACGGAAGGAACCTCAAGAATAGTATCAATTTGTTCCCCGATTATGTCGTCTTCTTCATAAGATTCTTCCTTATCGGAAGTTGAGGATACAAAATGCTCTGAATTTTCTTTTATTCTGGCTTGTAACACTTCTGCGCGGTCGAGATTAGCAAGTTTAAGGTAGCTCTCGAGCCCGTAAAACTTTTTTGCAATATCGTAAGGGTCTGCATATGTAGATTCCACCATTTTTATTATCGGCTGCATATAAGTGGTTTTATTTACGACCAAACCCGCTTTAACCATAGCTAAAATAGGACTTCCAACATAAGACGAAGGATTACATGCCGTGTTTAATAGCTTTCCGACCAACCCTCGAGGGCAAGTCGACACAATCACGGGCATAACAAGGTAAGAGCCGCTCTTTACTCGGCATTTTGCCAAAGCCTGCTCCATATCCTCATCAACCGGTTCAATTTTAAAAATTTTCTTTGCAGGATCAAACATTCCACCCAGACCGAGCGTAGTGTTTGTAAAAAATCTGACAGTCTCTGTTCCCGACGCCTTAAAGTCTTTTTGGACAAGGCAACTGACCAGTCTTATCGGATACTCTATATTTGTGGTTGCACTTTGAATTCTATCCATTCCGTATTTCGGCATAACTGATGCCCATATTATATGAACCGGGCGGACGGCATATTTATTCAACCCGAGGTTAAAATTGAACATTTTTCTGTTAAACTTCTCGTATTTGTCTTGTTTCAAATAAATACTTGCATAATCCGGGTATTTACAAGTTACACAATCAGCCTCTCTCGCAGAAACAAACTTACACATGCCCGCTGCCGCCCATATCAATACGGCAAGCGATAAAACTTTAATTTTGGTAATCATTTTCCTCTAACCTTTGAACTTATGAATTTTCTTGATTTCATATTTTATTTTTATGATTAGGAAAAATCATTACCCTGAATGTTCTAAAAAGGTTAAAGTATTATTTAATAAATTATTATTATTTTTACTACATTTCTTCCTAGCTCTAACGGATAATGTATTTTTTTTTATAAATGCCAAAATATTAAAGGAAGTTAAATCCCCCACCTAAAAAACAGACTTATAGGAGAAACGTATGAAAAAGTTATTTGCACTTGGTGCAGTATCAATTATGCTTGCAGGCACAGCATTTGCTGCTTGTCCTTGCAAAATTCATCAAACTTGGGCACCTGCCCCTAATTGCAACAGAGTAAGCTATGTTCAATATGAGCAGCCGATAATACCTTGCCCTGTCGCAAAACAAGACCCATGCTGCTGTAAAAAGCAAGGTTTTATGGGCAAAATTTGGGACGGCACAAAAAGTGCCTATGATATGACATTCGGCAACGTGTTCGGAATGCTTTCAGGCAGATAGTCCATATAAAAATTGAATAAAAACTGACTTTTACCTTGAGGTGCCATTTTCGGCACTTCGGGGTATTAGAATTTTAAAGGACGACTGCTAACAATATTGAATCCCATTATACAAGACATCCTTATTCTTTCAGTCAGAGTATAGCATTTACTGCAATACAATAATTTCTTATACCAAGGCAACCTTAATTTTACTTTTCTGAGATATTTTTTAATAGAATGCGTGTATTTCATATCATCTTCATCTTTTATTTTGTTAAAAATCGGCATTCCTGATGTCAAACTGTGAGCATGAAGAACTTTTAACCCTTTTATAAGGTAGTTCTGTCTCTTATTCAGTTTATTTAAGTCAACCAAAAATAAGTCTCCACAATAAATAAGAAGTTCCTCCGGAATCTCAAAATAAGCGTTCTTATGTCCAAACATAATTATACCAAAATTAATTTCCCAGTTACTAACCTTTTCAAATATAGGTTCACAATCAGTTCCGATTGTTAAATGGACAGTTTCATCTATATTTTCAACATATCTGCCGTCCATTCCAAAAATACCTTTCTTTTCAGATAAAGTTGGCAATATCTTTGAACAAAAATTCTCCGGAATCAGAACATCATCATTAAATAACGCAAAATAATCAAACTTCATATGTTCTATACCTAAGTTCCAACTTGGATTTACAAACAAGTTTTCTTTGGGAATAATAAGCTTCATCTTAGAGGAATCAGTCTCAAGTCCTTTAAGCGAATTGTCGATTACAATTATTTCTCCGACGCTTTCATCTTTATCCAGAGTCGAAATAAGTTTTTGTAGTATATCTGTATCCCGTTGAAGCGTAGGAATTATAACTGATAATTTTTTCATATTTTTACTGTTCATTTTTTTCAAAAGCAGTAAGCACAGCCACAGGTATAAAGCCTATAAGCAGACCTAAACTGGAACTTGCAAAAGCCGCAATAATTACACACAAAATTGCAGAAATATTTTTATATAAATTTTTTGCAGATAGAATTGCCAATGAAACACAAAGAGAATAAAGCCCGGCAATCACCGGTCCAATTTTTATTGCTAATGATTGTATATCAGAAACACCGAATATTTTGATAATAATTGAAACAATAATAGTCCCAATGCCGCAAATCATAATACCTGCAACCATACACACTATATAAAACAATAATGCCATTTTGGTTGATTTTTTATCCGACAAATTTAAAACTTTTCCAAACATAAACTTAATCCTTATTTTTTTAACCTTTTTATTATTATATATGTTTATCCAAATACTGCAACTAATTTTACCGCGTACTTTAATAGTGAATTGCATTTTACTTTTTAACCACTATAATAAATCATACAAAAATAAGGCGAAACAATATGGCAGTAAAAGACATGACAACGGGGAACCCGACAAAGTTAATTTTGTGGTTTACGCTGCCTTTGCTTGTCGGAAATATTTTCCAGCAGTTGTACAATTTAGCGGACACCCTTATTGTAGGACGAACCTTAGGTGTGCAGTCACTTGCCGCAGTAGGAGCAACAGGAGCAATAGCCTTTTTGGTTCTCGGATTTGTAATGGGCATAACATCAGGGTTTACAATTATCACGGCGCAGCGCTTCGGGGCACATGACGAGACAGGTGTAAGACGCTCTTTTACAACAAATATTATATTATGCATAATTTTAACTTTATTTTTAACAACTGTAAGTACGCTAACGACAATGCCGGTTTTAAAGCTAATGAATACCCCTCAAGACATTATTCAAAATGCTTACAGTTACATTTTTATAATCTATCTCGGAATCGGAACAATTATTTTTTACAATATGTTTTCAAACACAATGAGAGCACTCGGAGATAGCAAAACGCCATTATTGTTTCTGATAATCGCTTCAGCCTTGAATGTTTTTTTAGATTTATATTTTATATTAAAACTTCATATGGGTGTGGCGGGTGCAGCTTGGGCGACAGTTATTTCACAAGGAATATCGGCTGTAATGTGTGCTATTTTTATTCGTACGAAATTCCCTATCCTGAAACTGCATAAATCTGATTGGAAATTTGATTGGGAATTCGCATGGCAGCATATAAGACTTGGGTTTCCCATGGGTTTTCAACTCTCTGTCCTTTCTTTGGGAATGATTGCAATACAGATAGTACTAAATTCTTTTGGCTCAACAACTGTTGCAGCTTACACCGCAGCAACAAAAGTAGAACAGGTCGCGGCACAGACTATTGTTTCGCTTGGGGTCACAATGGCAACTTTTGCTGCTCAAAATTACGGTGCGGGAAAACTCAACCGAATACGAACAGGTCTCAAAGACTGCATGTTTATCTCTTTGATTGTTAGTGTAATTGGAGGTTTAGGCATTGTTCTCTTCGGCAAACAGATTGTAAGCTTGTTTGTTTCAGGTCATAATCCTCAAGTAATCGAGCAAGCAAAGACATATTTAGACATTATTGTTATGTTCTATTTTGCACTGGGAAGTTTAATTATTTTCAGAACGACGTTACAAGGCATGGGGAATGCAGGAATCCCTCTTTTATCGGGGCTAATAGAGCTTGTAATGAGGACTGGGGCAGCATTTATTTTTGGGCATTATTTTGGCTATCTTGGAGTATGCTTTGCAACACCTTGCGCATGGGTATCAGGTGCGTTGATTTTGATGTACGGATATTTTACAACAATGAGAAAAGAAGTTTTCCGTTCAGAAAAACATCAAAAGTCTCTTCATTTTTTAAATTTGAATTAAATTGGAACATATTTTTTAATATACTTCCCTTCGGACGCGTTTTAGAGTATTATAAAATCAGTAAAAAAAGGGGGAATTATGTCACAACAAGAATTTGTTTTTTTAGACGGAGAATATATTGATGCTGCAACCGCGTCTATCCCTGTCAGAACTCACGCGTTTTTATACGGCACATCCGTTTTCGAAGGGATTCGCGCATATTACAACAAAGAAGAAGATAAAATGTACGTTTTTCGAATGAAAGAGCACTATGAGCGTATAGCACGAAGTGCAAAAATAATGTGCATGGAAATGAAGTATTCGGTGCAGGAATTGTGTGACATAACCGTCGAACTACTGAAAAAAAATAATTATAAAGCCGATGCATACATCAGACCGACCATTTTCAAAAAAGCTCAAAAGGTAGGTCCGGGATTGTATGACAATCCGGATGGAGTATTGATTTTCACTTGCGAACTTGGAGATTATATCGATTTGTCAAAAGGCTTGAGTGTTTGTGTTTCAAGCTGGAGAAGACTTGAGGACAATGCAATCCCTCCACGCGCAAAAATCGGCGGAAGTTATGCTAACGCAGCTCTTATCGTCACTGACGCAAAAAGAGCCGGATTCGATGACGCTATTGTTCTTTCCGAAAACGGCCACGTAACCGAAGGTTCCGCAATGAATATGTTTTTGGTCGAAAACGGAAAACTCATAACAACCAAGACAACTGACAATATTTTAGTCGGCATTACCCGTAACACTGTAATGGAACTAGCTAAAAATGAATTCGGTATTGACACAATTGAGCGCGACATCGACAGAACAGAGCTCTATATTGCAGATGAAGCTTTCTACTGCGGAACAGGGGCACAAGTCAGCCCGATTACCAAAATCGATAACAGAAACATCGGCACAGGCGAAGTCGGAGAAATTTCGAAAAAGATTCAATCACTTTATTTTGACGTAGTAAAAGGCAAAGTTGAAAAGTACAAAAAATGGTGTACACCTGTAAATGATTAATTTTTTAGGACAATGTATACTTAATTTTATACAATGTTTGAAATACCTTTTTGACAGACAAACCCGTTTTAAAGAGGTTATTCGTCAAGCTGCGGCGTTCAGCTACGATTCGCTGCCTATTTCACTCATAATCGTAATGATTGCAGCGGCGGTAATTGCACTCCAGGTCTCCAAGCAATTTCTACTGACAGGGGCTGAAGATTATGTAGGCGGCTTTATAACAGTAGCATTGATTCGTGAAATCGCCCCCGGCTTTGCAGCGCTTGCAATAAGCGCCCGCGCAGGAACAGCTATTTGCGCGGAAATTGCCAATATGAAAGTAACGGAGCAGGTTGACGCGATAAAAACTATGAACGTAAATCCCGTCGGCTATTATTTTGCGCCAAAAATCCTTGCGGCAGCGATTACCGCCCCGATGGTAATTATCATCGCTGAGTTTTGCGGAATAATTGCAGGGATGATTATTGCAAACAGCGCAATCGGACTGCATTACAACCGTTATTTAAACACCGTATGGATGATGTTACAAGCCAAAGATATTTATATCAGTTTGCTCAAAGCTTCAATATTTGGTATAGTAATTACAACAGTTTCTGCAACTGAGGGTTACAATACTACGGGAGGCGCGGTTGATGTCGGGAATGCCGTCACTCAAGGGGCAATCAAGGCAACAATAATACTCTTAATTACCGACTTTGTAATCAATATCATGTTTTATCTGTAAACTTTTAGGAGTTTGAAATGCAAGAAAATAAAATCGATGTAATAGTCGTAGGTGCAGGTCCGGCAGGAGTTGCGGCAGGTATAACACTTGCAAACGCAGGCAAAAAAGTCTTGATTGTTGAGCGCGGCTCATTTGCAGGCGCAAAAAATGTTTTTGGCGGGGCTATTTATGTTGAGCCGACACGCGAAATATTCCCGAACTTCCTTGATGAAGCGCCTATTGAGCGTTTTAACACGGAACATCGCTATGCGCTCTTGACAAAAGACGAAGCAACAACCATATGCTACAAGTCTAAAGAAACAATCCAAAACAGCTGCACGGTTATAAGAGCAAAGTTTGACAGATGGTGCGTGGAGCAGGCTCAAAAAGCAGGCGCATATTTCGCACCAAACACGCTTGTTAAAAAATTGATTGTAAACAAAGGCAAAGTTATAGGCATAAAAACCGACTACGAAGAGTATTTCGCAGATATTGTTATTCTTGCGGACGGTGTAAATTCGCTCCTTGCGAAACAGCTTAATATGCGAAAAGAAATTAAGCCTAAACACGTTGCTCTTGCTGTCAAAGAGGTTATCAAGCTGGATAAAACATTACTGGAAGAACGTTTCAGCCTCCGAGAAAAATCAGGCTGCATATATGAACTTGTTGGATATCCTATGGATAAAGAACTTGGGCTTGGTTTTATGTACACAAATAAAGATTCTGTTGCGATAGGCGCAGGTATCGGTCTTGAAGACTTAAAGCGCCACAACCTGAGTCCTAACGAAGTACTGGAAAAATTGAAAGCCCACCCGATTATAGCCCCGCTTATTAAAGATGGGGAACTCTTGGAATATTCTGCCCATCTCATTCCCGAAGGCGGATATAATAAAATTCCAAAGCTTTTCGGCAACGGTGTAATGATAGCAGGGGACGCGGCAATGCTCGTCAATAATCTTCATTGGGAAGGCACCAATCTTGCATTAAAAAGCGGGAAGCTTGCTGCAGAAACAGCAATCGAAGCACTAGAAAATCAAGATTTCAGCGAAAACAGCCTATCTTTATATCAGCAAAAACTTGAAAATTCTTATGTAATAAAAGACCTGAAAACATATAAGGACATAATTCATAATATGTCACCTCGGAGTTCTTCGTTCTTCGGTTATTACCCTAAAAAAGCAGCAGAATTTTTCCACATTTTCACATCAGTGAACGGAAAACCCAAAAAACAAGAATTCAGAGCTTATATAAAGTCATGGTTCACCGACAGAAGCTTGAGAGAGCTAATGAAAGACGTTTTCACAATCCTTAAATCCGTAATAGGAGTTTTAAAATGAATTTAGATGACAAATTAAACAAATTAAAGTACAATTGTGATACGGTTTCCCACCTTACACCGTACCCGCCGGAATGCCTGGAGTGTAAAAGTAAAATTTGCTCAACAGTTTGCCCGGCAGGAGTGTATGAATGGGATGTCGAAAATAAAAAATTGATAGTAAATTATGAAAACTGCCTCGAATGCGGCGCCTGCAAAATTGTTTGCGAAAAAAAATGCATTAAGTGGGAATATCCGCGCTCAGGCAAAGGTGTTACTTTTAAACACGGGTAAGGAGGCATTTATGAGAGAAGAATATTACGATAACAGACGCTGGTACGATCGCGACCCACTGCTTTCAAAGTCAATGAAGACTTTGGAAAATTCAGACGACGAAACACAAATCAAAGTCGCATTAAATTTAATTAAGATTATCATTGAACACAATATTTCATCAAACGAGTTTGAAGCAGTCGGCGACATCCTGTCTGCCGTTGAAGAAGGCACGGAAGCGCGCGGAAATGCACGCTGGTATGATATCGACAAAACAGTAAGAACGGCAATCAACATGCTCGAGAATTCATCGGCTCACATTCAAAATATTGCGGCAAAAGAAATTGCGAAAATGGTTGTGGACAAAATTAAAGAAAATAAAGACGACGACATCGACATCGACGAAAACGAAGAATAATACCCAAAAAGCGTACGTGAGGCGCTTTTTATAGGTTTAGAAAAATTAAAACCTCTGAATTATCAGAGGTTTTTTATTCTGTATCAGATTTAACCAGTTCACCAAGTTTATCGGTTTTTTCTGACAATGTCTTTTTATATGTCTTGTAATTGTCTATACGAGCTTTTTTAATCTCATATTCACCTGCAAAATCGAGTAATTTTTCAAAGTTAAGAGCACATTTTTTAAGCTTAGGATCACTCTCAATCTCTTTTTTTAGTTTTTCTCTTTCTTTTTGGAATTTTTCTGCTTGTTTTTCGTATTCCTGCCATTCTTTTTTGACTTCTTCTTTATGCGGGTTGTCTATCATTTCGCCCTTGTCGTTCATAATTTTGTCCGGCATCATTTCATAATCAGCTTTGTATTTTTCAGCCAGATTCTTCGCGTCAGCATGTGTTGAAACCGCCTTGTTAAATTCATGAAGCTTATCCTGTTGTTCTGTATTGAGCTCCTTATTCATCATCTCAGTTGACTCGTCTTCGAGTTTAGCAAGCTCTTTTTTCTGTTTTGACAAAGATTTAACATCTGAAGACAGCTTGTCTATCTGCGTATCAATCGTTCTTTCCATTTGCTTGCCTGATTTATATTGATCCTTAATTGCGTCTGTAACTTTACCGTCTTCTTCAAGCAAACTAATTGCGTTATCCAGGCTGCCGGATACACCATTATTAACAAAAGGCATGCCTTCTTCCGCAACATCAATTATTTTACCTGTTTCATTCGGCAATTTAGCTTGTTCTGAAAATTGTTCAAAAAGTTTTGCCAAAGGGTTTTCGTTACTTATATTGGAGCCTTCAAGAAAATTCGTTCCTTGGGTCTGGACACCTTGAATACCTTGAGACTGCCCGACAGAACCGGCAGAAAGTCCGCCCAATAAACCACCCAATGCCGGCAAAATCATACTTGCAACATTTACACCTTTTATGAAATTTATGTCTTTTTGGCTGTATCCGTTACACCCGCCGCCAAAGCCAAAATTTCCAAAAATTTGCTGCCCGCCGCCTACCGGAAAATTAATTCGCCCTGCTTGACTATTGCCTGTCAACGGCATGCCTGAAAGTTGCTGAAATTCAGCTATAGCCTGGTCAGCCGTTTTTGTTTGCCCCGAAAGCGGCAAATTATTACCCATTGTTAATCGCGCCTGCTGAATAGCTAAATTTGCCTGTCCGCTTAATGAAGCACTACCCTGGGAATGCATTGCCATAAGCTGATTTATATTATTTGAACTATTTAAAAGAAATTTGTTATTCATAACTCGCTCTTGTTGCGTATATAATATATAACAATTATATATAAATAAAATTGCGTCAAAAACGCCCGAAACATGATTTTTAAGGTCACATTCAGGCATGATTGGCTCAGTAAGAGCGTTTATGTTGTTAAGTTATATTAAGATGCAGCCCGCTGTTCTTTATCTTCATCCAACCCAAACCTACTACGGTTCCAACACCGAAAATCAGATCCCTGAATATAGTGTTTAGGGTGACAGCCGGCTGCAATTATATTATTGCCCTTTTAAGAGACAAAAACATTCACAATTCAGATAATACTTTATGCCAATATTTAGGCTATTATTTCAGCAACGATTAAATCACCCATTTTAGCTGTTCCGACCAGGGTTTCAGAATCCGAATTCAATATATCTTTCGTTCTGTATCCTTTTTGAAGAACCGATTTTACTGCATTTTCAATATCGATATAAATATCATTTAAACCAAAACTGTATTTCAACATCATTGCAGCAGAAAGTATCGTAGCGATAGGGTTAACAACATCCTGCCCGCGCAAATCAGGCGCAGAACCGTGAATAGGCTCATACATTCCAATTTTACCGTCGGAAAGACTCGCAGAAGGAAGCATACCCAAGGAACCCGCCAGCATGGAAGCTTCATCCGATAAAATATCACCGAAAATATTGCCCGTAACCATAACATCAAACTGCTTAGGCGCCCTGATTAACTGCATAGCCGCATTATCAACATACATATGAGAAAGTTCAACCTCAGGATATTCTTTTCCTATGCGATCCATAACCTCGCGCCACAACCTCGATACATCAAGCACATTTGCTTTATCAACCGAACAAAGTTTTTTACCGCGCTTCATTGCAGCCTGAAAAGCAACGTGAGCAATACGCTCAATCTCGCTTTCCTTATAAATCATATTATTGTATCCGACTTTTTCACCGTCAACTTCTTCAATTCCGCGCGGAGTGCCGAAATAAACGTCACCTGTCAACTCACGCACTATCATAATATCTACACCTGAAACTATTTCGGGTTTTAACGGCGAAGACGCCGTCAATTCATCATACACTATTGCTGGGCGCAAATTTGCAAACAGATTCAATTCTTTTCGTATACCCAAGAGTGCTTTCTCGGGGCGCACAGCAGGAGGAAGCGAATCATATTTCCAATCTCCGACAGCGCCGAGCAGGACAGCATCAGACTCCTTACAGATATCAATTGTTTCTTGAGGCAGAGGCGTTTGAAACTTATCGTAAGCACATCCGCCTATTAATGCCGATTTATATTCAAAATCGATTCCATATTTTTGGCTTACAGCGTCAAGAACTTTTACAGCCTCTCTAACAATCTCAGGTCCTATTCCATCTCCGCCCAAAAGAGCAATTTTATATGAATCTGCCATTTCTATACTCCTAATTTATTTTTAGTGTAATTTATCAGCCCGCCTTGAGAAATTAAATTTTGTATTTCTTTAGGGTAAGCGCTACATTGGTATTCCTTGCCTGTAGTGATATTGCGGAGCAAACCTTCATCTAAATCAACTTCAATTTCATCCCCTTTTGAGCATTCATCTGAAAATTGAGGGTGCTCTAAAATCGGCAACCCAATATTTATAGCATTTCTGAAGAAAATTCTTGCAAAAGATTTTGCAATTACAATGCTCACACCACTTGCCTTGATTGCGATTGGGGCATGCTCCCGAGATGAACCGCAGCCAAAATTTTCACCTGCAACAATCACATCATTTTTTTTGACCTCTGAAGCGAACTTTTCATCCAAATCTTCCATACAATGTGAAGCCAATTCATCTGCATTTGATGTGTTCAAATACCTTGCCGGGATTATAACATCGGTGTCGACATTATCTCCATATTTCCATGCATTTCCTCTTAAAAGATGATTCATATCAAAACTCCATTTACAAAACTTTCTTTTTGTATTATATAATAAACAGATATCAGTTATACAATAGGATTTTTAAAAATGTTAAAAACTTTATTAAACAAGCTTACAAAACAGGAGGAAAAAATGATGGAAACTATCGGACAATCCGCAGGACAAATCTGGGAATACTTGAACAGCAATGGTGAAGTATCATTATCAAAAATGAGAAAAGATCTTGATCTTGAAAGCAATTTTGCTGAAATGGGTCTTGGATGGCTCGCAAGAGAAGACAAAATTGAAATGTTCAGAAAAGGTTCTCACACAAAAGTAAGACTCAGATAATTCTGATATTTTAACAAAAACCGCTCTTAGTTAATCTCAGAGCGGTTTTTTTAATGTTAGGATTTTATTCTTTTTTATACTACAATTAATAGCAAACACTAAAATTAGAGGAAATATCGATGGAAACAACTGAAAAAATTGTTATTAAACCCGAATTCATAAATCAGGCAGAATTTATTGCAAGAGGAACCGAAATTCTTCCTGACGGAGTAATGGGGCTGGCACATAAACTGCAACAATCACAAGAAACAGGCAAGCCGCTCAGAGTAAAGCTGGGAATGGATCCTACGCGCCCAGATTTGCACCTCGGGCATACGGTTGTAATGCGCAAACTCAGAGAATTTCAAAAACTCGGACACAAAATTATTTTAATCGTCGGCGGCGCAACTGCAATGGTAGGCGACCCATCGGGTAAATCTGATACCCGTCCGAGCCTCACAAAAGAACAAGTGGAATACAATGCAAACACATATTTTGAGCAAATGTCCAAAGTTGTAGATATTGAAAAAGCTGAAATCCTAAACAACGCAGACTGGCTTCATAAAATGCAGCTTACAGACCTTTTAAAGCTGGCATCTCAGGTTACAGTCGCTCAGATGATGACTCGCGACGACTTCAAAAAACGCTATGATGAAGCAAAACCAATTGCAATACATGAATTTTTCTACCCGCTTATGCAGGCTTACGATTCAGTTGAAATTGACTCTGATATTGAACTTGGCGGAACAGACCAAAGGTTTAATATACTTCTCGGGCGCGATATCCAATCTGCATATGGATTAGAAAAATCTCAAATGGCTATGTTGCTTCCTCTTTTAGAAGGAACTGACGGAATTGTTAAAATGTCAAAATCATATCCTGAACACTGCATTTCAATTACAGAAGAGCCTAAGGATATGTATGGAAAACTTATGTCTATCCCTGACAATTTAATTGCGCGCTATTTCCTATTATTGACTGATATTTCAACAGAAGAAATTAAAGAAATTGAGCAAAAAATTCAAACAGATAATCCTCGTGATACTAAAATGAAGCTCGCATACACAATTACAGCAGAATACCATGGCGAAGAGGCAGCACAAGCTGCGCAAAACGAATTCATTAACGTAGTACAGAACAAAGGTGTTCCGTCAGATATTCCGTCTTTTGAACTAAATGGCGAAAAACCTTTGTTGGACTTACTTGTGAAACTAAACTTCACTGCGTCTAAGGGTGAAGCAAAACGCCTTGTTCAACAAGGGGCAGTAAAATTTGAAAACCGGAAAATTTCTGATATTAATATGACAATGAATCAACCGGGTGTATTGCAAGCGGGTAAAAGAAAGTTCGTAAAACTTATTTAAATTCGAGTTTAATACTCTTGTGTAAATTTTTGTAAAAATAGTAAATCGGAAAATATATTAAATCTTTTTGACTTGAATAGTGTTATATTAGATGAATAAAGCTATGTTTCATTTAAATAGCTTAAAAAGGAAAGAAAGATGGAAAATATAGTATCTGGTATCACTGAAAATTGGAAAAGTGTGCAAAAATTAATTGAAATTGCAGACATAACAACAGATTTTAAGTATCTACTGCGAGATTTGCCATATAGGGCTTGTTATATGCTCCCTATAACGTGCTGCGCAATTATTGAACTTAATCAAGAAGAATCAAAACTGGACTTTGACCTTAATTACAGCGAAGTACAAACCAAAGATTATCCGGTTAAAGAATTTCTTGAAGAACAATATGATTTAATTTCCTCACTAAAAACACGTCTCACAATGAAGACATTTGATGAATTCAGTATAATTGTTGAGCCTTTAAAATTAGACACCTTGTCACCTGTTTATTTACTGATTGGTGCAGATGAAATACAGCTAAAAAATCCCCTGGTAGAAGTAAGTTTTAATCTCATTGCAAAAACTATTTGCGACTGTTATGAGTTTAACAAGCATAAGGATGCGACTAAAGGTTACAATCTACTCATTCGCAAATTCGCACATGAAATAAAATGCCCGTTAAATTCAATTTATCAGCAATCACAAGAATTTAAACAGCAAGACTCGTTGTCTCTTGAATCCATTCAAAGTATTCAATATGCTTCTTCTCATGTAATAGATTTGATAGATGAAATCTTATACAAAGAAACTGATAGTGATTTTATTGATTACACAAAGCCAAATAAGTCGTGGTTCAATGCAAAAAAAGCGCTTGAAGATACGTTTCGAACAATGCATTCTATAATGAAAGAAAAAAACATTGATATTTCTTACAAAAATATTGATACAGAAATTTATGCAGATGTGAAAATGTTCAGACAGGTTGTTTATAATTTGGCAAACAATGCCTTAAAATTTGCTTGGGAAAACTCTGATATAGAGGTCATTTCCTATATCTCTGACAACAAATACTGGTTTGAAGTAAGGAATCAAGGCGAGTCAATTAACAGTCAGGAAAAAGAATATATTTTTGAAGCAGGGAAACAAGGCAAACAAGCCTTAGAAAATAATATCAAAGGCAAAGGCTTAGGTCTTGCAATATGTAAACAAATTGCAAACTCCCATGGCGGAGATATCATCTGTAACAATGATATTGAAAGCGAAACAACATTTATTGTTTCTATTTCTTACGAGAATACTCGTTTTTAAGCAGGATTATACAAATAGCGATACAAATGACAGCTGACGCTACCCAGAAACCAACTGCGCCGTTCCAGCCCATTTTATCTACAACGTATCCTGTGCCCATAGACGAAATAACTGCACCAAGATAACCAAACACGCCGGTAAATCCTGTCGCCGCAGAAGCAACTTTTTTCGAACTTGCTTCAATTGCACACAAACCGCCGATTAACATCTGAGGTCCGCCTGTAAAAAAGCCGATAGCACCTGCAAACACAAAATCAAGCCAGTTCATTGTATTCGGTGTAAGGGCAAGACCTAAAATACTTCCTACAACCCCTAAAAGATAAATAATATTTACAGGAGCGCGTTTACCCTTAAATACTGTATCTGAAATAGTTCCGGAAGCTAAAACACCAGCAATACCGCACCCGGCAAGCACACTTAATTTTGTCGAAGCCATTGCAAGAGAATTACCCTTGTCTTCAACTAAGTATTTAACAAGCCAATCTTCTGTCCCGTATCGAATTACATATACGAAAACATAAGAGATAGCCAAAAGCCACATTATCTTATTACACAAAATGCTTTCTTTATAAACTTGGAAATAACTTCTGTTATCTTCTTCTGCTTCGGCACATTCTGCACTCACAGAACCTTTATATATTTCAATATTAGGAAGACCTATAGACTCAGGCTTATCTCTTAGACGATTATAGAGCCAAAAAGAGGTAATAACACACAAAATAGAAGGGATTAAAAAAGCACCTTTCCAGCCAAAATGCTGAATCGACCAGCTTGACAATAATACGCTGACCATAATCCCAAATTGGTGAGAAGTCGACCACAAAGCCCATATACGTCCTCTTTCGGGATTAGAATACCAATTTGCAAGTGATTTTGCAATCGGAGGAAAACCTCCTGATTGAAACCAGCCATTAGCACCCCAGAAGAACACCAATAGCCAGAGCAAAACAGCAGCAGAAGGCAGCCCGAAAAACGTTGCCTGCCCCGGTGTGATAAAAATTGCACTTGCCAAAAAACAAAGGTTCGCAATCGCGGACAGCAAGAGTGCGGTAGGCATAAATTTTCTTACATCAGAAGTATCTGAAATGATTCCGTTAACAAACTTACCAAAGCCGTACGTTAAATACAAAGCAGAGCCCAATAATCCCAACTCGGTATTTGTATATCCTAAATCCTGCGCCATATCAGGCATAGCTACAGCCAGGTTCTTTTTAACAAAGTGAAAAACTATGTATCCGATAAAACATGCATAAAAAATACGCCATCTGTAATGCTTGTACGTACTTTTTATTTCTGTTTCGTCTTTTATAGGTTCTGCAAACGCAGGTTCTGCAAACGCTTTCAGTAAATTCATACTCACCTCTATTAAATTCTGCCCGTGGCAGTCCTCTAATCTAATGTTTCTAAAATAATTTTATCACAAATATTTATGCACTATTTATTTTTCTGAATTTTCCACACCCGGAAATTTGTCTGACCCCGTGCGCATTTTCGTAATTAAATACTGTAATTTCGGAATAACCGTCGACAAAAAGATTGCAGAAATTCCCAATCCGGCACCGATATGCAAACCGTTACGGAGCAGATTTCGTTTGTTGTATTTCAACATAAAATCAGGCGTCAATTCATTAATTTTTTCTTTTTCTGCAAATTCAATCAATCCGTTAACGTATTTATTGATATTTTCCCTTAATTTTTCAACACTATCCGCGTTAACGTACTGATATGGATCTGTAAGCCCGCCATTAAATGAATCCCTCATTACTCGAAGAAGAAACTTAGGATCAGAAACAGCGTTGTCATTTAAAAGGTCAAATACCTGCCATTTTGTGATAATTTTTCCGACACCTTCTTTTCCAAGATATGATCGATCCACCTCAGGCTGCAAACTCGCAAGCTTGTGAGCTTTCATCCTCATCACTCGACCTTCTTTTGAGGTGAAATCCATTCCCAAAGACTTTGCCTGCTCGTAAAATTCTTCCAAAGAAAGAACGTTGCCGTTTTTGAAATTGAATTTATCAACTTTTTCTTGTACAGCTTTGATATCTGAGCCTAAACCAAATTTTTTCATCTCTGCAAGGTCAACATTTGGTGTATCCGGCTTTTGGTTATGCGCAACAAGCTGCTTCACAAGAGCATTATGGACATTCATAGCTGTCATCGGATCGAGTTTTGATAATTTTCCGCCGTAGCCGTCATGTTTGTTCAAGAAGTTTATGATGTGTTTCGTGCTCGCAAGATAGAAATATATTGAAGCGCCGTCACGGAACAAAATCTCCACTCTTTCATCTTTATTACGCGCATTGTAAGTTCTTCCCGCCAATACACCTGTATCTGTTGCAAGAAGCTTATAAATGTCGTGATTTTCCAAATTATTTGTAATAGTCGCAAACTTGTCTATTGATAAACCAAATGACGGGCTTGCAGACCTTTTCTTAATAAAATTGTCCATACCTTCATATTTAACATTCATAAGTGAAGGATTTTCGAATATATTTTTGTTTTTATTTTCATTTTTCTTGCTGTCATGATTTAAAAGTTTTTTTGTAACTTTCTGATTTATTTTTGGCACAACAAAGCCAAGAAAACCTCCGGCCAAAACAACAGCAGTAGCCACTTTTGTAAATTTAAAAGCAACCAATTTCTTTCTTACTGAGTCACTAATATTTTGATTACGAACCATATTTTCAAAAGGATGGCGCACCGAGTCTTTGGCAAGAGAAAATTCCGGATTTTTTATTCCCAAGAATTTTTGTCCGAATTTATCCCCAAGCCAATTAAAAAACTTAACCCCGCCAAGCCAAAAAACAGCACCAACAGTCTCTTCACAAGCTCTTTCTCTAGCTTCTGTAAATCCGCCTCTTTTTTGAGCCTGATATGTACGCCCACCCGTTACTGTGGCCTCCAAAAGGATTACAGGCAAAAGCACACCGGGTTTATTCAGGTGTGTAACAAATTTTCTTAAGTTTGTCGGCTGCACAAGGTACTTTGCAGCTGCTGTATTGATGTTAGTCATGTTCCTTCGGCTAAATTGGCATACACTCATTTTAAGTCTGTCAATTTAGCAATTTGCTAGTTGTAAGTGTTATTTTAACATTAATTAATATAAAAATTCAAGCTACGCTTGTTTTTGAGTGCGCTACGGCTTTATTCTGTCCATAAGACGCGGAAACGGTATCGTCTCCCGTACATGGTGCAAACCGCAAAGCCAAGAAACCGTACGCTCAACGCCCAGACCAAATCCTGCGTGTTCGCATGAACCGAATTTTCTTAAATCCATGTACCAATCAAAAACACTTTCCTCAAGCCCATGTTCAATCATTTTTTCGCGTAATTTCTCAATATTTTCTTCACGTTGCCCGCCGCCAATAATCTCACCGTATCCTTCAGGTGCAATCATATCAACACATAAAGCCAACTTGGCATTTTCAGGGTCTTGCTTCATGTAGAACGCTTTTACATCGCGCGGATACCTGTGAATCATTACAGGACGGTCAAATTCTTCCGAAATAAGCGTTTCTTCATCTCCGCCGAAATCTTCTCCCCACGGAGTATCATTCCCTTTTTTGTGAAGAATTTCAATTGCTTCATCATAAGTAATTCTTGGAAACGGACGCTTAATATTTTCCAATTTTGCAATATCTCGCTCTAAAAGCTCCAATTCGGGACGATTGTGTTCCAAAACTTGCTGAACGATATACTCAACCATTTCTTCCGCCAAATCCATGTCGTCTTGGAGGTTAAAAAATGCAACTTCAGGTTCTACCATCCAAAATTCCGTAAGGTGGCGGCGAGTTTTTGATTTTTCTGCCCTAAAAGTAGGTCCAAAGCAATAAACTTTACCGAGCGCCATAGCGGCAGCCTCCATATATAGCTGCCCGCTTTGTGTAAGGTATGCTTTATCATCAAAATATGTTGTTTCAAAAAGATTCGTTGTACCCTCACAAGCATTAGGTGTGAAAATCGGAGCGTCAACAAGATGGAATTTTTTATTATCAAAGAAATCACGAATTGACTTAATAATTCTGTGACGAACGGTCAAAATCGCCTTTTGGCGCAAAGAACGCAGCCATAAATGGCGGTGCTCCATCAAAAAGTGATTTCCGTGCTCTTTCGGAGTTATCGGATAGTCAACGCTTTCGCCTATCAATTTTAAATCTTTAACATCAATTTCATACCCAATTTTTGAACGGTCATGCTTTTTTACAGTTCCTACAATCTCTATAGTGGATTCCTGCGCAATTTTGTCCCCAAGCTCAAAAACTTCATCAGACACATTGCCCTTAAAAACTACCGCCTGAATCTCAGCCGTTCCATCACGAAGCTGCAAAAAATGAAGCTTTCCGCTGGAACGCTTATTGTAAAGCCACGCTTTGAGTGTAATTTCTTGTCCGTCGTAATCCTTGATGTCTTCAATCCAAATTTTCATTTTAAACTCCTTGAAATCTTTATTGAGTTTATTTTACAACTAATTTCGAGGAAGTTCAAGGAATCAATTTTCAATAAAAAGCAGACATTTTCATGTCTGCCTTAAATATTGTATTAAAATTCTAGCCTAAAAGTTCATTAATCTCTTTTACCATTTGGTCAGGATCTACTCCGTGAACTTTTGCACCTGCTTCAAGGTTTTCAAATCTCGCAGCTGCACATCCGATACAACCGAGACCGTATTTTGCAAACACCGGCAGAGCTTCAGGGTACTGTTGAACAATATCCAAAATGCCCATTTCTTTTGTAACTTTTTCTGACATAATATCATCCTTTCTTATGTTGATTTCTTTAAAAATATCGTTAAGATGTTAGTAGGATTATACACTAAAACAAGACCTCTGCCAAATTATTAAAAAAGGCAAAGTCTTTGGAAGGTTAGAAAATGATTAACATTAAAAACTTGTTCTCAGACAACACATCAGCAATAGGATTAACATCGTTAGGCTTGGCGAAAAAGATTGAGAACTCCCCCCAAACAACATCACCAAAACGAGCACAAAACATTAATCAGCTTCAGCAAAATTTAAACTTGTTTTCTGCTGCAACTCCTCAAATAAATTTTAATGCGTCTAACAATAGTGAAGTTCTCGATAGTCTTTTTGGTCAAGCAGGAACACTAAACTTCAATAACAACGGACTTCTGGGATAATTATTGGTTAAATTTATCGTTGTCTTTTAAAAGTTTTTCAAAATCTGATGGTTTTATACTTTGAATGAAACTTTTAAACTCTTCTGCTTCTTGTTCATCCTTGGCTGCGTCTGAAGAAATTGCACCTGAAGCAAGAACGGATGCGGAAACATAAATCGGCGCTTCTACACGTATAGAAACAGCAATTGCGTCAGAAGGGCGCGCATCGATTTCGACAACTCCGCCTTCGTCATTGAGAAGAACGATGGAAGCAAAATATGTATCCTCGTCCACGTCACTAATCTCTACTCTATCGATTTTGTAGCCTGTTTTTTCTATAACTTGAATGATTAAGTCATGCGTCATAGGGCGTTGAACTTTGATATTTTCGATTTTTCTTATTATCGCGCTCGCCTCAGCAGAACCTATCCAAATAGGTAGAGCTTTTCTGTTATCCAAATCGTGCAGCACGACAATAGGAGATCCTGTTCTTGTATCAAGCGCTATACCCATGACTTTCATTTCAATCATTCTTAAATTCCTTCAGTATAATATTGATAGTAATATTATAATACAGAAATTTTAAATGGAAAAAGAACACTCGCTCTGTCTATCGGTTAAAGTCAGTTTATGTGAATTAAAACAGAGCATTATAAATATTTTAATAATAAGTCTTTTGTCGTTACACGCGTGTAATGACTTAATTAAAGTTTACCAGTAACATTACATATATGCAACGTCTTATAAAAAATTCGTCAGAAAAAACGAACAGACAATCTATAAACAATCTGGGTAAGAAAATAAAAGAGTTAAGGGTTTCACAAAGTAAATCCTTAAACTCTTTTGTATTTGAAAAAACAGGTCTGACAACAGCGACATGGAGTCGCGTTGAAAACGGTCTTGTAGACCCGAAATACACTACACTCATTAAAATTGCCTCAGCACTAAATATTACCCTGGATCAACTTTTTGAAAACATTGATGTTGATTATTCAATTGATGAATAAAAAAACGGCTTGAACTTAATCAAACCGTTTTTAAGTCTATAGTTTTTGGAACTATTCAGCGTGACCTGCTGTACCCAAAACTTGCATTTTATGTTTAACAAGTTCTTTAACAGCTGTTCTGCCCGGCCCCATGTATTCTCTAGGGTCAAATTTAGCAGGTTCTTCAACAAAGAATTCTCTGATTGTTGAAGTCATAGCCAATCTCAAGTCTGTATCGATGTTGATTTTCGCTACACCGTTTTTAGACGCAAAGTTAAGCATTTCTTCAGGAACACCTTGAGCGTTTGGCAATTGACCGCCGTATTTGTTACATTTAGCAACCAAATCTTGAGGAACTGAAGACGCACCGTGAAGAACGATTGGGAAATCGTATCCTACAGCTTCGTTAACCGCTTTTTTGATTGCAGCAAGTCTATCAAAGTCAAGTTTAGCTTCGCCGGCAAATTTATAAGCGCCGTGTGAAGTACCGATAGCAATCGCCAATGAATCGCAGCCTGTTTCTTTAACAAATCTTGCAGCTTCTTCAGGGTTAGTATATTTTGCATCAGCAGCAGAAACGTTAACATCATCTTCAATACCCGCTAATTTACCAAGCTCAGCCTCAACTGAAACTCCTCTTTCGTGAGCATATTCAACAACTTTTTTAGTTACTGCAATATTTTCTTCCAAATCAAATCTGGAACCGTCAATCATAACTGAAGAGAATCCGCCGTCGATACATGCTTTACAGATTTCAAAATCAGCACCGTGGTCTAAGTGCAAAGCGATAGGAACTGTAGTTGTAGCAAGAGCAGCTTCAACCAATTTAATCAAATAAGTTTGGTTAGCGTATTTTCTTGCACCTGCAGAAACTTGCAAAATGATTGGTGAGCGTGTTTCTTCAGCAGCTTCAGCAATTGCTTGCAAAATTTCCATGTTGTTTACGTTGTAAGCACCGATAGCATATTTGCCTTCGAGAGCTTTTTTGAACATTTC
>CAYWSX010000002.1:0-93725 GCA_964461115.1 uncultured Muribaculaceae bacterium
ACAACGTGGAAAGCAAAAGATTCTTCCGTCACTGCGCTCAATCAGAATGCCTTGTGGGCGGTTGCTTCTTCGACGGATGTTTCCCGCCCATTCAAATTATGGACATGAAAGCTCCAAAATGCTAAAATCATGCATTATAGGAGTTTAAATTATGAAAAAATTTACGATATTAATGGCATTATTGATTGGTTTCGGGTCGTTCGCATCCGCCGAGGCTAAAACTGCAAAGTTTGTCGTGCAGACGCTTACACCGCTTTCAACGGTCAAGCGCCAGCAGGAGTATCTGACGTTTAAAGTAATGCAGGAGACAGTTTTAGACGATATTTCGCTCGAAGGCGGTGCGTATTTGCGTGCGAAAATTGTCGGTGTGCAAAATGCCCAACGAGGCCAACGCGACGCGTTTTTGACTGCTCGGCTCATTGCATACAGCGTGCCTTCCGAGGACAACAAGGCTGTTGATGTAACAGACAAAAATATGGACTTGAAAATTAAAAAATATACCCCTACTGATTTTGCGGGCATGGCGATGAGTGCAGGGACGACTGTGGTCAGCCATGTGTTTAAAATTCCGTTTTTATCTCAGGGAATTGCAGTTGCAAAAGGAGTTGTTGACCCTATTGACGGCAAAAACCGCCTCGAGTCAGTCGGTGTAAGACTCTACGAGAGCACGCCGCTTACTTATGCTTCAAAAGGCGAAGAACTTGTGGTTCAAGAGGGCGAAATGCTTACTGTGTCTTACAAATGGGGTAAGGACGACGCTGGTGAGACTCAGGAGGGCGCCGATGGTTTGCAAACTGAATCTCCTTCTCAAAATCAACCCGAGATTTAGTAGTTCGGATTGTCTGATTTTTGCGGAACGTAAAGTGCTTAATCGGCAGTGCCTGTATGCGTTTACAGTATTATGGGGAGTGCGCGCTCCCGAACTTTATGAATTTACGTAACAAAAATTCTTTCTTTTTGTGATTTCGGAAATTATTTGTTATAATCTATTTTAATAAAATAATTTGAAACCCCAATTGCGGAAAAGGAACTGAGAAAAAAATGGAAAATGCTGAATTTGAACTGCTTTTAGAAAAATTTGATTATAAATATAAAAAAGGTGACCTCATTAAAGGTACTGTCTGCGGATATGACCATGAGGGCGTAATAGTTGATATCGGAGCGAAAGCAACCGCTGTATGTCCGGAGCGCGAAGCGGGCTTAGGTGATAAACCAGCAGCGGAAGCTCTTCCAAAAGGTGAGTCATTCGAGTTTATGGTTTTGCGTGAGGAAGACAACGAAGGTAAATTTTTGCTTTCTCACAAAAAAGTGGCTCAGGCGTACGTTTGGAAAGAGCTTGAGGAAATTAAAGCCCAAAATCAAATTATTGAAGGCACCATTTCATCTGTTGTGCGCGGAGGTGTAATCGTTGATGTTGCCGGGGTAAAAGGCTTTGTTCCTTCCAGCCATTTGCGTATAAAAGAAAATCACCTCAATATGGGCGACAAAATGGAGTTGAAAATTCTCTCGCTTGATATGCAGCAAAACACTTTTGTTCTTTCCAACAGAACGGCTGTCGGTGCAAGCGAAGAGGGCAAAGTTGAGATTATAAAATCGATGAAAGTCGGTCAGGTTGTAAACGGGGAAGTCGTTCGTATTACAGATTTCGGCGCTTTTGTCGATATCGGCGGAATTGACGGATTGCTGCCGCTTTCTCAGATTTCTTGGCGCTGGGTTGACCACCCTCAGGATGTTTTGAAAATTTCTGACAAGATTAAAGTTGAAATTATAGCAATTGACGTGGAAAAACAGCGTGTCAGCCTGAGTTTGAAGAATATGCAGTCTGACCCGTGGATTGAAGCTGAAAAAGTGCTTAAACCGGGCGCTGAGGTTCAAGGTACAATTACTCGTATAAAGCCTTTTGGCGCATTTGTTGAAATCCTTTCCGGCGTAGAGGCGCTTCTGCCGTATGCTGATTTGTCACAGTATGAAAGTGTTTCGGGTAATAAATTGCAACCGGGATCAAATATTACCGCTGTTGTGCAGAAATTTAGCCCGGACGATCGCCGTATTTCGCTCAGCGTAAAGCCTGAGTAATTAATTTGGCTGAGTCCTCTGAACTCTGCTCCCCGCCGTCATCCTGAATTTATTTCAGGATCTATCCAACGTCGAAAGGGAGCTGTCAATCGCTCTGCTCAATCAGAATAACAGGGGAAAACCGCCCCGTAGGTCGGGCAATGCCCGACAGAGTGTATGTGGACTGCTAACTGTCAACGTAAAACAAAGAGCCGGCGGGCACCTCAGCCCCCCCAAAAAAAACACGCCTACAAGCAAATAAAGGCACCTGTTTTTGCCCCTATCCCCTCTATTTCGTTACTTTAAGCCTTTTTACAAACATCGCTGTAACGAGCGGTAAAATTGAAACGCACAAAAGCAACGTGGGAATGCCAAGGTGCTCAGCCGCAAATCCTGTTACGGGAAGCATTACGCCGACCAGACCCCACGAAAATCCGCCTATAAACCCGGCTGCAAGCCCTCTGTGCTGTGGTACCGTGTTTTGTGCCATAACCATATTTATAGGGATTGCGAGGAGCGCAAAAAATCCCGTCAAAATCAACGCAATATATGAAATTACCGGGTGAGAGGCATATGTAAACACCAATATAAGCGTCAAAGGAAACGTTGTAAGCATAGAAAGATAGTAAACCCTCACTGCACCCAGCTTGCTTTCAAAAAAACCGCTGGAAATCGTTGCCAGCGCCCCTGCTGATACAAATGCAAATATCAAAGTCCCGATTGTCGAAACTTCATAGCCGATTTTCTGCCACAAAAATGGTAAAAATACGCAGTATGAGCTGACTGTAAGGCATTTTGCAACAGATATTGAAAATAATATTTTGAAGTCTGAATTCGAAAAGCATTCTTTAACCGCAGACCAAAAATGCAAAATTACGTCACGGTTGAAAGCCTTTTCTGTAAACTCTTTGAAGGATGATGAATCGCTCGTTTTCGGAACGAACTTTAACATCAAAATTGCGCAAATCCAACCGAAAATCATGAGCCAACCCATGTTATGAAGTCCGAAATTTTTGACAACATACGATGAAATCAACGGTCCCGCAGAGAATCCAGCCGTTCCGCAAGCCAGAAAAATGCTCATGTATTTTGTCGGCTCTTTTTTGGAAAGTTGCTTCACAATTGCAGTGGCTTGAGGGTGGTAAAATGCAACGCCCATACTGCCAAGCGCCAAGCAAAGTGTCAGAACAATCGGAGTAGATGCGCACCCGGTTAGGGATAAAAGTGAGGACGCTATTACAAGCCCCCAAAAGATGAAAAAACGTTTCTTCAACATATCGGAAAGATATCCGAAAAACGGCTGTATTATTGACGAACAAAGCTGCGCAATGCTGATAATCGTTGTCGCAATCGCAAGTGTAATCCCGAGTTTCATTGCAATGAAAGGCATTATCGGGTTCAGAAACCCCGAATATGCGTCAGTCATACCGTGCCCGACCGACAACGCAATCGCCCCGCCTTTATTGTCAGTATCTTTTTTTTCTTTATTTAGTTTACTTAATGCTTCGTTCGTCATTTTTCCCCTAGTGTTTGAAGTGTCTCATACCTGTCAAAATCATCACCATACCGTATTTGTCGGCTTGTGCGATGACATCTTTGTCTTTAATACTCCCGCCGGGCTGGATTATACCCTTAATGCGCCCCTGCGCCGCCGAGTGAATGTTGTCGACAGCCGGAAAGAACCCGTCTGACGCCAGTACCGCGTCTTTTGAGTTGTCGCAAGCTCTGTCCATTGCAATTTCCAGCGCGTCTATGCGCGAGGTCTGCCCGCCGCAAATGCCAAGGGTTTTAAAGTCTTTTGCTATGACAATTGCGTTTGATTTTATGTGTTTTGCCACTTTCCATGCAAAAATCATGTCCTCAATCATCTCCGCCGAAGGTTTTTCCTTGGAAACAGTCTTGAAAGTTTCAGGGTCAAGTTGTTTGCGGTCAGAGTCCTGAACCAGCGTACCGAAAGGAGTTATCTTGATTTCACGGGTCACAAATTCGCCGTAATCTTTGAGCGGCGTGTTCAATTTCACAACTCGCAAATTTTTCTTTGCCGATAAAATTTCAAGTGCTTTTTCTGAAAAAGAAGGTGCGATTATTACTTCTAAAAATATGTCTGAAAGCTCTTTCGCTAGCTTTTCTTCGACGTTTTGGGTGAATGTGATAATGCCGCCGAAAGCAGAAACCGGGTCGCAGTCAAGAGCCTTGCGATAAGCGTCTCTTGAGTCTTTTCCGAGCGCAACTCCGCATGGCGTATTATGTTTTATAATCGCGCAGCATGCCACATCAAAAAATTCCGATGCGATGCCTAAAGCCGATGTCATGTCCAAAATATTGTTGTAAGAGAGCTCTTTCCCTTGCAGGACTTCGTAATCCAGTATTTTTTCGCTTTTGTACAGCGCGGCATGCTGATGAGGATTTTCTCCGTACCTGAGACTTTTTTCTTGAACAAACTCCATTGAAGGAAGCTCGAGCCCATGAGTGTCTGAATTAAGCGCTTCTGGCGATAATAAGACGCGTGACAGCTTGCTGCTTATTGCTTTATCGTAAAGAAATGTTAAGTTGAATATTTCTTTTGCATATTTTTGGGCTAAATCCCTTGAAAATAGACCGTTATGGCGTTTCAAATCCTCTAAAACCTCACTGTATTGGGCTGGAGAGGATATTCCAAGTGCGTTTTTGTAGTTTTTTGCTGCTGCTCGAAGCAGTGAAACTCCGCCTATATCAATGTTTTTCACTAATTCAGTTTCGTTATTTGTTTTTGCCGCAACTTCTTCAAATGGGTACAAATTGACCGCTACTATTGAGATTGGGGCTATATCACGGGTCTTGATTTCGTCCGATTCCGCCTTCGATTCCGTGTCTGCCAAAATGCCTGCAAATATAGCAGGGTGAAGAGTTTTCACCTTCCCATTCAGCATTTCCTCCATGCCTGTTAGACATTTGACGTCTACAACATCCACTCCGTTTTTTCTCAGAAATTCGGCTGTAGAGCCAGTTGAGACGATTTCGTAACCGTATTTTTCCGATAGTGTTTTGGCAAAATCGGATACCCCGTTTTTGTTGTGTACACTGATTAAAGCCCGTTTTTTCATTAAATATCTCCGTTTTTTTGCATTCTTGAATAAAAAAAATTTGTGTATTGACTATATAACTAATTTAGCACAAAATAATATTATGCGAGAAGCTATTTTTTTGAAATTAATAGAAAAGACGCTGTCAGACAGCCAATACATCGGAGATGATTGTGCCAAACTCGTTGACGAGCAATTGTACGTAACCCAGGACACGATGGTGGAAGGGGTGCATTTCGATATGAACCTGACATCTGCGTACCTGCTGGGTAAAAAAATTATTACGGTCAACATTTCAGATTTGTGTGCTGCTCTCTCAACACCAAAGTACGTGCTGGTTTCAATCTCTTTGCCCGAAAATACTACAGAAAGGTTTGTGCAGGATTTGTATGCCGGGATTGATTTTGCAAGCTGTAAGTATGGTGTAAAGGTAGTGGGCGGCGACATTACAGGCTCTGACAAGATAGTTCTTTCTGTCTGTGCAATCGGCACGGCGATAAATAGCCGCTACATAGGGCGTAAATACGCTATACCGGGCGATGTGGTCGTTTATTGCGGAAATGCCGGCGCGAGTGCTCTGGGCTTAAAACAGCTCAGAACAAGACCTAATACCTACGGACCGTTTGTGCAAGCGCATTTGGAGCCGAAAATCGCTTTTGAAGAATCGCAGATACTGGCAAAGTTTATACCTAGGAGAGTAGCTGCAATGGACACTTCTGACGGGCTTGCAGACGCAATTTACAAGATGTCAAAGGCGTCACATGTTGAAATGGAAATCGATGGAAATGCCATACCTATGCTAAAAGGCTACATGGCTGCCTGCAAAATCTACAAAATGGACCCGTATGAGACTATTTTGTTTGGTGGAGAGGATTTCGGGCTTCTTGTTTCTATAAGCGAATCGTTGTATAGTCAACTTGACCCTGAAAAATTTGTGAAAATCGGCAGAGTTGCAACAGGCGAGTACTACCCCGTGAGCACAGTGACTTTCGACAAAAAGACTTACAAAATTACGGGTGAAATGATTGAAATGAATTGTTTTAACCACTTTAAAAGAGGCGAAAAACAGACTTCTGCTGAGGAAAGAATCGCAAAAGTACGCAATGCATCTGAAAATAAAGAGTCTGATTTACATTAAATTTACAGCATGAAGGGAGAGGCTTAATATGAATTTGGCACTGATAATCACAGCCGGGGGCACTTCTTCAAGGTTTGGAAAAAACAAACTTTTGCAGAAAGTGCATGGAAAAGAACTTATTTTGTATACGCTGGAGGCGTTTAAGCATTATATTCTGAGCCAGGTGATTATTACGGTCACGCCCGAAACACGTGCTTTCCTTGAGTCTGCAGAGCTGCCGATGAAGGTTCAGCTTGTCGATGGCGGTGAAACTCGCCAGGCGAGTGTCTATAACGCTTTGAATGAACTTCGTACGAATACTGAAATGGTTATAATACACGACGGTGCGCGTCCGATGATTGACGACGATTCGATTTTTAATGCTATTGATTGGTCAATAAGAAAAGGAGCTTCTACAGCGGGTGTTAAAGTTGTGGATACGATAAAGCGTGTAGGAGAAAAGGAAGTAGTCCTTGAAACTATTGACAGGACGCCGCTGCGCGCGATTCAGACGCCTCAGGTTTTCGTTTACGATATTATAATGAACGCTCATCGTAAATTTGAGGGACAAAACTTTTCTGACGATGCCGGGCTTGTAGAAGCTTACGGGCACGAGGTTTACGTTTCAGTTGGTGCGTATACAAATATTAAAATTACGACAAAAGAGGACATGAAGTTTGCGCGAAGCTACTTTAAGCGTCCGAAAAAGGCAAAGAAGCCTGAGCCGGTTGAAGAAAATCAAGACGCAGCCTCTGACGAAAAAACAATTGCCCCCGAAGCTGAAAACGCGCTATAATAAATTCACAGCGTAAAAGTTAAAAGGAGGCGGGGCGCAATGAGTTTACTGGCGGTATTTATAGGCGGCGGCGCGGGTTCTGTGCTTAGGTATTTGATTGCCTTGGCTTCAAAACGCACAGGAATGCACCTTTTTCCTTACCATACGCTGATTGCGAACCTCATCGGGTGTTTTGTTATCGGATTTTTGTTTGCGATTTTTATGCGACGCTTAGAGCTGAATCCTCAGTTAAAATACCTCCTGATGGCGGGGTTTTGCGGTGGCCTGACAACGTTTTCGACGTTTTCACTTGAGATTGTAAACCTCATTGAGGCGGGGCATTACGGGCTTGCTGTGCTTTATGGCGGTTCGAGCGTGCTTTTGTGCCTTGTAGCTGTGGTTTTGGGGATGTTAGCGGGGAATTTCTGTGGACAAAGAATTTAGTTATAAGAAAAGAATTTTATTTGTCGGAATGCCGGACACAGCTTTTGTTACGCTTGCTTGGCTGAAAAAAATCGGCGCGAACATAGTCGGCGTGGTTCCTCCTGCCAAAAACCACCCGTCGCACAAGATTTTTGTTGATTTCGCTAAAGGACTGGGTTTTGCTGTTATAAATTACGAGAATTCGCTTAATGAGCCCGAATTTTTGTCGGCGTTGCGGGGGTTGAAGGCTGATATCGCAATTGTGACGAGCTATTGTAGGCTTTTCCCGCTTGAATTTTTGTCTGTTGCGAAGGACGGATTTTTGAATGCTCACCCCTCACTTTTGCCTGAATACAGGGGTGCAAACCCTTATTCTCACGTGATTATGAACGGTGAGACACGCACGGGCGTTACGCTTCACTTTATGGACGAAACTTTTGATACGGGCGATATCGTTATGCAGCGCGTAATTGAGGTTTCGCACGACGAGACGATGGGTACGCTTTTTAATAAGCTAAACTTTGTGACGGCGGAAATGTTGGAGGAGTTTTTGGCGTATTATGAGCTTCATGAGGATGTGCCGCGCCTGAAACAGCCGGAGGGCGCACGTTTTACTTCGCCAAAAATCCTGCCGGACTCGCCAGAGGTGCGAATTGATTGGTCGCGAAGCGCGCAGGAAATTGCGCGGTTCATACGCGCTCTGAACCCGTTTCTTATTGCTACGACGATGTTTAAGGGTAGTTTTGTGAAGATTTTTACGGCGGATTGGGCGCCGGCAAACAGAAAAGAGCCTGATGGAACCGTTGTCGCTGCAGGTTCAACGATTGACGTGGCGGCAGGAAGCGGGGTTGTCAAAATTCGTACGCTTCAGCTCAGTAATTACATAATCTGCGATTCGCGCGACTTTTGCAGCCGATTCGCGGTGAAAAAAGGGGATAAATTCGACTGATGAAAAAAACTTACGATAAACTAAATTTTGTGACTGCGGGACAGCCGATGGCGACGAATGGCGCGGGTTACGGGCGCGCATTCGAGATTTTATCCGAATTAAATCTGGATGGAATGGAGCTGGAGTTCGTTCACGGTGTAAAAATTAACGAGAAAAATATAAAAGTGGTGCAAGACGCTGTTTCAAAAGGGTTTGTGGTGACTGCGCACGGGCCGTATTACATAAATTTAAACTCTGAGGAGGCGGAAAAAATTGCGGCGTCAAAAAAGCGAATCATAGACACAGCAAGGGTTGCGTCGGAACTTGGCGGATATTCTGTGACGTATCACGCGGCGTATTATATGAAAAAAGACCCTGAAGCCGTTTACAAGCAGGTTTTTACGACTACGCGCGAGATTATGGAAGCGCTGGATGAGCTGGGTGTTGATATTTGGGTTCGCCCTGAGACAACCGGCAAAGGCACGCAGTGGGGCGATTTGCACGAGATTGTAAGGCTTTCTAAGGACTTGAAAGAGTTTGGACGCGTGCTTCCGTGCATTGATTTTTCGCACCTGCATGCCCGCCACAACGGCATTTACAACACCTATGACGAGTTTGCCGCGATTCTGGACACAATCGGGACTGAAATTGGCACTTATGCGCTTGAGAATTTTCACGGACACCTGGCGGGGATTGCGTATGGTGAAAAGGGCGAAAAGCACCACTTGGAGCTTGATAAGAGCGATATGAATTATAAAGAATTGTTGAAGGCGATGAAGAATTTTGGCGTGAAAGGCGTGCTGGTATGCGAAAGCCCGAACATCGAAACTGACTGCAAGATGATAAAAGAATACTACTCTACGCTGTAACCCTTGCAGCGAAAGAATAATGGATAACTGATGAACGAAATTTCAAAACAACATTTAAAAGACTTTTTGGCGTATCTCGAGGTAGAGCGTAACTTTTCGGCGCACACTATATTGGCTTACGACGGTGATGTGACGAGCTTTTTGATTTGGCTCGGCGATTTTGCGCTGGAGAAGGTTACATACGCCAAAATCCGCGAGTACGTGCTGTTTATCCAGAAATTTAACTACACTCGTACGACGCTGGCGCGCAAGATTTCCGCGATTCGCTCGTTTTACCGCTATCTCTATCGCGAGCGTGCGGTCGATATCAACCCTGCGTCTGCACTTCGGATACCAAAGCGTACCCGCAGCCTGCCGAAATTTTTGACGGAGGCGGAGATCGAGAAAATTTTGAATTCTGTCGATATTTCAACCCCTGCCGGGTTTCGGAATAAAGCGATTTTGGAGCTGCTATACGCAACAGGCATGCGGGTTTCAGAGCTTGCCAATTTGGATTTCGAACACCTGAATTTAGACAATGACGAGATAAAAGTTTTTGGAAAAGGGTCGAAGGAGCGGATTGTGCTTGTGTCGCACCGCGCGAAAGACATCTTGGAAACTTACATGAAAACTGTGCGCCCGATGTTGTCTAAGGATAAGGATTTGAGTAATCCGACCCCGCAAGACCCTTTGTTCGTAAATAATACAGGGTTTAGGCTCCAAACGCAGTCTGTCAGGCTTGCGATTAACGAAGTGGTGCACAAAATCGAGCTTCCAAAGGCTGTTACACCGCACGTTTTTCGCCACAGTTTTGCAACGAAACTGCTGGAAAAAGGCGCGGATTTGCGTGTTGTGCAGGAGCTTTTGGGACACGCGTCGATTTCGAACACACAGATTTATACCCATGTGACGACAGAACGAATGAAAGAAGTTTATAACACCGCGCACCCGCGTGCGTAGTCGGTTTGCGCCGAATGGCGAGAAGGAGGCAAAATGTACGATTTTATAACAATTGGCAGCGCGACGCTGGATGTTTTTGTCGAAACACCGGATGCGAGAATAGTTTCGGTTGCGTCCCCGGAGGACAAAAGCGAGTTCATGTCCTTCCCCTATGGCGCAAAGCTCGATGTCGAAAACTTCGCGTTCGAAACGGGCGGCGGCGGGCTGAATACGGCTCTCAATTTTGCAAACCTCGGGTTTAAAACCGCGTGTGTCGTAAAAATCGGCAGCGACCCAATGGCGCAGGCGATTCAGCATAAAGTCAAAGAGGGCGGTGTCGACACCAAGCACATAGTTCGCTCAGAGAGTGAAAAGTCGGGTTTTTCCGTTATTCTGACGAGTTTTCAGGGGGACAGAACCGTTCTCGCGCACCGCGGGACGAATGCGTCTTTGCGTGCTGATGAGATTGATTTTTCAGCGATAAAACACTCAAAATGGCTTTACCTTGCACCTCTGAACGGCGCCAGCACAGCTGCGCTGGACGAGATTGCGGCGTTTGCTGAGGAGAATGGTGTCAATTTGTCTATAAATCTCGGCACATCCAGCATAAAAAACTCGAAGAGAGACCTCCCTGCGGTTCTGGGGACTGCGGAGATTGTGATAATGAATCTTGATGAGGCAAAAATGCTGACGGCGCTTAACGTGCGTCCTGACGGCGCTCAGGAGAAATTCTCTGCGTGCGAAATTCACCCTGACGTGTTTGCTATTTTGCTGGCACTCAAAAACGTTGCAGTGGAAGGGGTTGTGGTTATTACTGACGGCAAAAACGGGGTTTACGCCTATGACGGCGCGACTATTTATCTTTGCGGTGAATTTCCGGCTTCTGTGGTGTCTACGCTTGGAGCGGGAGACGCTTTTGCTTCAACCTTTACGGCTGTTTTTGCCGAAACGGGAGACATTGAGCGTGCTTTGAAATTTGCGTCAGTAAACGCAGCGTCTGTTGTGGAGCATTTCGGTGCCCAGCGCGGATTTTTGACGTTTGATGAGATTGAAGAAAAATTGTCCGAGCACCCTTCGTTCGGCGTTTCAAAACTTTCACGATAAAGCCGAAAAATACACCGGTAAGCCAAATTGCGATTTCTTACTAAAATTTGTTAACTTGTTTGAGCACAAATATTACCCACTCGGGTAATATACATTTGGAATTTCTATTGGTAATATGGATATAGTCGTCAGAGCTAGCCTGTGTGGGCAAGCGGATTTCGGAGAATAATGTACAGCACAAAAAATGAAAAACTGCCCGAGAAAAGACCATTGTTGTCGGTAGTTATCGGAGTTTATAATCTTCTTGAAAAACAAGCGCATTATGACGCTTTTAACAGATGTTTAAATTCGATACGTCGTCAGTGGTTTAATGATGAGGTAGAGATTTCGGCTGCGGATTTTGGCTCTGATGACGGCACAATCGGCATGCTCCGAAAACTTCAGGAGATTGAGCTGATTGACTCGGTATACCCATCCCCCTACAAGGACATATATTACGCGCTCAATAAAGCTGCCGAGGATTTTACATGTGGAAAATACATAACTTTTATTCACTATGACGATTTCTATCACGATGAGTTTGCTTTTTGCGATTTTATCAAAGCAATGCTTAACGCAAACCTCGATTTTTTAAGTTATCAGTCCAAGTATTACAGCCAAGAGTCCGACGAAATTGACATCAAGGCTGATTATGAAAAAGAAAATGTTCTCTGGAAATATTCTGAATGTGACCAGGGATTATTTTTCAAAAGAGAAGTGTTCCTTCGTGAAAGATTCGATTTACGGTACTTATGGGGGCAAGATTACGAAATCATGCTCAGAATGGGGCTGAAAGGCTACCGATGCGGAAATTTGGAAAAACCATACAAAAGTGTGGATTTTGAAAGAGCCGCAAAAATTGCACGGGAGGCAGAGGCGGAAAATCCGGAGTCGGCAGAAAGCGCTGTTTAGTGCTGTTCGAGATAGAATTTCCCGCGCGGAGCGAAAGTTTTAATCCGCGGTTTTTGTTTCCCCGAGAAACATTTTAAAGGACTTAAATATGCAGCATAAGTCAATACTTGCAAAGTTTTTCAGTAATCTTGCGGGAGTAGTAAAGTCTTTAAAAAGACCTGGCGTTGGTTCTGTTTGCCCGAATTGTAAAAAAAAACGGTGCAAAAATATCGGACGCTATTTTGATGACCGCTACGGTTTTTTTATGGAGGCAAATCAAGTAAAATGCAAGCACTGCGGGCTTGTGAGCTGCCTCGAGGAACGCAGCTGTTCGGAACTCATAGATTTTACAAAGGTTATCCTTAATAAAAATCGTAAAATTAGTGATAATCCCCCAATACCGCCTATGCGCTGCGATATCAAGGATAAAAAACGGGACAGAAATAAACTTTTTTCAAAAGCTTTTCGCTGGGTGCCGTTTGACGTCAGAGTGCTCGATATCGGCTGTGGAGACTGCTCTTCGCTGATTTATCACAAAATGCGAGGGTGCGAAGTTTACGGTGTCGATATTTCGCCGCACTCCCGCGAAATTGCGCTAAGGCACGGGCTGAAAAATGTTCGTACCGGAGCGATTGAGCATGTGAAATTTAAGCGAGCCAGTTTTGAATATATTACAATGGATGGCTATCTGGAGCACAGCGCAGAGCCTGAGGAGCTTTTGGAGAAACTTGCGAAATTGCTCGTTCCTTATGGAAAGCTTGTTATCACCACGCCTAACGCTGACAGCCTGTATAGACGGGTTTTCGGCAGAAAATGGCTCGGCTGGCATGCACCGTTTCATTATCGGATTTATACTAAAAACTCGCTTCAAATGCTTGCCCAAAAGACCGGATACCGTGTCCGCTATCTCGAAACCCTTACTGAGCCTTCTACTTTATTTGAGCAGATTTTTCATTTCTTAAATTTCCCAAAATATAACACACCCTCAAAGTTTCATCTGCGGCGGATTTCCGCGACTGTGAATGATTGCGTTCAAGATAAAGTCTTATGGCGTTTTTTACGAAATATAGGTTTCCATCAGCTTGTTTCAAAGTTTTTGGACAGATTTAACATTGGTGATACGCTGGTTGCAGTTTTTGAGCGTGAAAAAACAGAAAAAGAGTATCACGAAGTTGAGCGTAAAATCAATTTTTACGGAAAGCGGCGCTATACTTTTCTTGACAACAAACACCTTGAACACGTTGACCCAAGCGAGTGGAGCCCGTTTGTGAGCAAGCCCTCATACGAAATTTACGTGGATGAAAATATACGCGAACTTGCACTTGTGAATACTGAAAAGCCTGAAAACGAACGCCCGCCTTGGTAGCCAAAAACGGGTACTTTAGCGCCCCGCGTCATTCTGAGCGAAGCGAAGAATTTATCCCCTTTTTATACTGCTGTTTCAGTCTGCCCTTTTGATTTTTCACGGTCAAAGCAGATTTTCTTGTCTTTATCAAGATTCAAATAGAGAATATCGCCCGCTTTGTATTGCCCTGAAAGGATTTCCTCAGCAAGTACGTCTTCGATTTTCTTTTGAATTACACGTCTTAAAGGTCTTGCACCGTAAGCTTCACTGTAACCCTCGTCTGCAAGCGCGTCTTTGACTTCGTCAGAGACTTCAACCGTCAAATCTTGTTCCTTCAATCGTTTGAACAAGTCTTTTAAAAGCAGGTCAACGATTTGACGAATTTCAGGCTTGCTCAGGTGAGCGAAGACGATAATGTCGTCGATACGGTTAAGAAACTCAGGTTTGAACGCCTTTTTCATCTCTTCCATAACAGTATCTTTGAGGTGTTCGTATTTATCTTTTGATTCGTCCGCAGCAGTTGAGAAGCCGAGTTTCGACGTTGTCGTAATCATGCTTGCACCGACGTTTGACGTCATAATTATAATAGTGTTTTTGAAGTTTACATGGCGTCCTTTTGCGTCTGTCAAACGCCCGTCATCAAGGATTTGGAGCATAATGTTGAACACGTCAGGGTGCGCTTTTTCGATTTCGTCGAAAAGAACCACGCTGTAAGGCTTTTTACGTATGATTTCTGACATGTGACCGCCGTCATCGTAGCCCACGTAGCCCGGAGGCGAGCCGATAAGTTTTGATGTTGAGTGTTTTTCCATAAATTCGGACATATCGACGCGAACCATGTTGTCTTCGGAGCCGAAAACAGCTTCCGCAAGCGCTTTTGCAAGTTCGGTTTTACCGACACCCGTAGGGCCGGAGAAGATGAAGCTTCCGATAGGTCTGTTCGGCGATTTCAAGCCGACACGGGCACGGCGGATAGCTTTTGAAATCGCGACAACCGCCTGGTCTTGACCGATAACGCGGTCATGAAGCGTGTCTTCAAGTTTCATAAGACGCTCGCCCTCACCTTCGGTGATTTTGGTCGTCGGAATGCCGGTCATCGTGCTGACAACCTCTGCAACCTGCTCAGGAGTCACGGTCGGCTTGTTTGCGTCGTGCTCTTCGCGGTATTCCTGAACCATTTCGCGGATTTTCTCTTTCAAATCAGCCTCTTTGTCGCGCAAGTCTGACGCATGCTCAAACTCTTGGTTTCTGATTGCATCTTCCTTTTCTTTAACGACAGCTTTGAGTTCTTTTTCAAGCTCTTTGCCCTCAGGAGGGAGCGAAGAGACGTTCAGGCGGACTTTTGAGGACGCTTCGTCGATAATATCGATAGCTTTGTCAGGCAAAAATCTGTCTGTGATATATTTAGCCGAAAGCGTTACAGCCGCGATGATTGACGCGTCTGAAATCAGCAATCTGTGGTGTTCTTCGTACTTAGGCTTCAAACCGCGCAAAATCTCGATAGACTCGTCAATAGACGGTTCGTCGATGATAATTGGCTGGAATCGACGCTCAAGCGCAGGGTCTTTTTCAACGTATTTTCTGTACTCGTCCATCGTTGTCGCACCGATAACCTGAATTTCGCCTCTTGAAAGAGCGGGTTTCAGGATGTTTGCGGCGTCAATCGCACCTTCCGCGGCACCTGCGCCGATTAAGGTGTGCATTTCGTCGATTACGAGGATAACGTTGCCTGCTTGGCGGATTTCGTCCATAATTTTTTTCAAGCGTTCTTCAAATTCGCCTCTATACTTGGTTCCTGCGACCAAAAGCCCCATGTCAAGCTGGATGACTTTTTTCCCGTCCAAAATATCCGGAACTTCGCAGTTTGCGATTCTGAGCGCCAAACCTTCTGCCACGGCGGTTTTTCCGACGCCCGGTTCGCCCAAAAGTACAGGGTTGTTTTTTGTACGTCGAGCAAGAATTTGGATTACACGCTCAATTTCTTTTTCTCTGCCGACAACAGGGTCAAGACGCTGTTCGTGAGCGGCTAGAGTCAAGTCTGTACCGAATTCGTCAAGACTTGGAGTTTTAGCCTTTGAAGACCCGCTCGAAGACACGCCAGCACCCGCAGTAGCGGCTTGAGGCTTGCTTTCGCCGAGCATTTTAACAACAGAGCTTCTCACTTTGTTCAAGTCCACGCCGAGGTTTTCCAAGACTCGTGCTGCAACGCCTTCACCTTCCCGGATTAAGCCTAAAAGAAGGTGTTCCGTACCGATATAGTTGTGTCCGAGCTGTCTTGCTTCGTCCCAAGAAAGTTCTAAAACTCTTTTAGCACGAGGTGTGAAAGGAATTTCAACCGCAACAAAACCTGAGCCGCGTCCGATGATTTTTTCAACTTCCGTGCGTGCATCTTTTAGCGTAACACCCATAGTCTTGAGCGTTTTCGCCGCAACTCCCGTGCCTTCGCCGATTAGACCCAAAAGAACCTGCTCTGTGCCGACAAAATTGTGACCGAGCCTGCGAGCCTCTTCCTGAGCCAGCATTATAACTTTTATTGCTTTTTCCGTGAACCGTTCGAACATTATTAAACTCCATGATATCTTCTATACCTAAATGATACTACATAAAGGCACGGAGTTCAACAATCAATTTTCGGGCAGGAAAAGTGTATGTAAAATAGTTTCAAAGAGTCAAAAAATCAGCAGAAAAAGTTGAGGAACTTATCAGTAAAAGACTGCTCTGACCTTGCTTTGTAGATATCTTCCAACGTCACTTTCGCCGCTTTTTCTCTTCTTTTGAGTGCTTCGACTTCTTTTAGAATGTCCGCTGCGACGCGCTGCTGGTTAGTTTTGTCTTTTTCCGGTATGTCTTTTATCCGATTTTGAAGTGCTGCCTTTCTCTCAGGCGTATAATCCTTCATTATTCTTTCCAAGGCGTCTTTTGTCGTATAATACACGTCTTCTGCAACTTCAACGTCATTTCGGTTTATACGCTGCGGATTTTGGGCTAGTTTTTGGTTCAATTTAGTTATGATAATGCCGTCCATCTGTGTGATAGGGTGATACCCGTAAAGCACGTCCAAGATTCGCGTCTCAGCAGGCGGAAGGTATTTTTTTGCCAAATCGTTTTTCATTGCAAGCAGTTGCAATATTTGACGCGATTTTTCCGTGTTTGGGGTTTCATTTTTTGAAACAGCAAGTTTTATTAAGCGTCCGAGAGCCGTGGCTTCGCGATTCGGAGTTTCAAAAACCCTTAGAGTTCGGCGTTCGCCGACCGGAAGACCGTCTAAAACAGCGTTTTCTGCAGCCTGAAAGTATCGCTCAAGAATCGGGTGCGCTTTTTCCTGAACTTTTTGCTGAGCCTTTGCGCGGTTTGCAATCTCTGCGGCAATTCGCTCTGCAGCCTGTGGCGCAGTTATTATTCTATGTGTTAAAATCGGCGGCATTGGCATATTTTCCTACTTTCTAAAAAGGCTGAAGCTGTTTGACCCGTCTGTTACTTGACCCGGTTCCATGAACGCGCCTTCTCCGGCATGCCCGTCTGTTACAGACCCTTTCAAGAATACATCTTTGCGTGGCGTTCTTTCCACCCCGCCTTTTCTCATGTTTTCGGCTATTCTTTCAAGCGTCATCGGAAGCATGTCTGCAGGCTTAAGATTATGTAGTCCCAATTTTTGAGCCAGTTTGTCAACCTGTTCGGGGCTCAATGTTTCTGCTTGCGGCAGTTTACTTCTTCCAATTGCGACCATTTGTTGTATTGATGGCATATTTCTTTCCTTCTATTCTATAGTTATTTTTATAATCGCTCCTTTTTAACACAATTCAACAGGTATATAATGTTCAAAAATATCACAATTTGACGTGTTGAAGGGAAAATTTTTACATTGCGTAATATTTGCGAAAATGCAAAGGGTTTTTACGAGGTTGCTTGTCCCTCATTCCGTCATTATACGTCCTTCCCCGCGTCATTCTGAGCCCTTCTCTCCGTCATTCTGAGCGGAGCGAAGAATCTTTAAGGCACCAAACGTAAAACCAAAAAGATTCTTCCGTCACTGCGTTCCGTCAGAATGACGGGGAAAAAACCGCCCTGTAGGTCGGGCAGTGCCCGACAGCGTCCGACTCACTCAGAATGACACAGAAATTGAAGGCTGACCTTACAAGCCAAAAACACAGCGCCCTGCTCCCCTCTGTCATCCTGAATTTATTTCAGGATCTATTGCCGTGTGAATTGTGCCCCTGTCCTTCGCTGGCTTCGTCTCCCAGCCGTCATCCTGAACTTGCTTGACAAAGGGAACGACAGAGCCTGAAAGGCGATGTCTGTGACCCTGTCTCTCGAGGCGAAGCCGAAGGGTTAGGATCTTACCGTCTACCCTTCAAAATCCCCAAAACAAAAGCGGCGTTTCCGCCGCTTTGTTGGTTTGTTTATGATATATCTATTTAATTGACTTTGCAAGAGCTTCTATCCAATTTGCTAGGGTTTGTTTATCTGTTTCACTGGCAGCTGTTTCCTGCAGTTCTTTTATAGCTTTGAAGTCTTCCAGCTGCTTGCCATTTAAAGCTGTACCTTTAATCACTTTGCCGTCTTTAGTTGTAATTTCAAGAGATTCTTTAGTTGTCGCTAAGATTTCATCATAAGCGCTTTTTGAATCTTTTAATGCTGCTTGCGCGTCTTTTGCGTGAGCCTGAGCGTCCTCCAGTGCCTTATTGAGCGCTTTTGTTTGTTCTGGTGTAGGATCCACTGCGTCTTTGAGTGCTTTTTCCGCATTTGCAACCGATTTGTTTGCCTCTTTTGCTGTATTTTTAGCTGCCGTGTACGTCTTACCCGCGTCTGTTTTGCCAACTTCGGTTTTGATTGCCTTCAAGTGCGTAGCTATTTCTTTGTTTGATTTGAAAGTTGACTGGATATTTTTAACAGTAGCTTCGTCAATTTTTACGCCTTTTTTCTCGAGCCCATTCACGTAAGTGGCTATATTTTTCGCGTTGTCACCTTGTGCGATGTCTTTGCAGACTTTGTTGGTTGCTTTTCGAATAAGATCTTTATCGGTTAGGTTTGCTAAAGCATCTTTTGAACCTCCAAGTATTTCATAAGCATTTTCGCGAGTCATTGTGCTTGTATCTATTGTTTTGCGTAAATTCTTATATGCATTGCCTGCTTCTGAGGCTTCTTTTGAGATATTATTTCCTGACTTACCCGCCTTAGCCCCTTCTTTACCGAGATTGCCGAAGAATTTTTTGATTCCGCCCCAAGCTTGTTTAAATTTACCTTTTTTGAGTCCGTATATTACTCCGCCGCCTACAGCCGCTACGGCAAGTGTCATTGGTACCAAGCCTACGCCTGTGCCTGCTTTGCCACCTTCGTATACATCGTACTGAGGCTGACCGCTGAATGCCGGTGATTGAATACCTTGCTGCGGCTGAGTTGCGTATAGTCCTTGCGCGCCTTGGATACCTTGCTGACCTGTCAGTCCGAGTTGTTTTGCTACTTCGTTGTAATCGACGTTGTTGCCGTAAGCATACGGATTTCCGCCTAAAGAATTAATACCTGTCATAATTCCTACCCCTTTAATATTTAATAACTACCTATAAAAATTTAATCTAACCTTACTTTTAAATAAAAAATTTTCGCGTCAGAAAATTGCTTTTTCGAACGAATTTACGTTACAAAACTTAATAAAACCCTCCAAGACCCTTGGTTTTGTTGGAGTCATTGCGAGGAGCAGCGTGCTGCGACGTGGCAATCCAGTCTTTTTACATGCCTGGATTGCGTCGCTTCGCTCGCAATGACACAGCCTCTCACGTCATTCAGAGCCCTACTCCCCGTCATTCTGAGGGTAAGACCCGAAGAATCTTAAGGCGCCCGACGGAAAAGCAGCAGATTCTTCAATCGCTGCGCTCAATCAGAATGACGTGGAGCCTGTTCCCTTTCTCAAACAAGTTCAGCATGCCAGCCGGTGGGTGAGTGAGGTTATGTGACCCTGCCCTTACAAGCCGAGGGCGCAGTGAAGACTCTCCCATCCGTCATCCTGAACTTGTTTCAGGATCTATCTATCGTCGAGTCTTTTAATTATTAACCCAAAAACAACCCCGCATTCCCAATCAGAAAGATGTTGACCCTTCGGCTTCGCCTAGAGACAGGGTCACAAACATCGCCTTTCAGGCTCTGTTGTTCCCTTTGTCAAACAAGTTTAGCATGACAGAAGGTGGGTGGCATAAGTAGTTTATAGTGTGCGAATGCGCCCCGTAGGTCGGGCACTGCCCGACAGCGCCAAGTCCTCGGCTCCTGTCCTTACCGGCTGAAGACACAGTGAAGACTCTCCAATCTGTCTAAGGCAAAATTAACCCTGCCGCAACCCCGTTGTCAAAGCTTCTTTTGTCCCTTTCAGCGCGATATTATATTCCGCGTCCATCCCGCCGTATTTTGCGTCAACAGAGAGATTCGCCATTTTGTCTTTAATATATCCCGCGAGCGTTTTCGCCTTGTCTTTCCATCCGCTTGATTTTTCCTTGGCAAGCCGAACCAGCTTTTGCGTAAGCTGTTCAAGGTCTTTCTTGTTGCTTTCAAAGCTTAATTTGACCGAGTTTTTGAATAGTTTTTTCGCAAACTCGATTTTGCGCTCCTTTTGCTCGATAATTATCTCAAAAGCGCTTTGTTTAAGTTTTTGAGCCCTTTCTTGAAGGCTTTTTACAATATTTTTCACTTTTGGCGCAAGTTTTGCCAAATTATATTCCGAAATGAATTTTCTGCCGCCCCGCGCCAAATCATCGAGGAGGTTTTGCGTCCGTGCGCGCAGGCTCTTTGATTCGAAAAACTCTTTCGTGCGTTTTTTTAGCTTGCCCAAACGCGACTCGAGGTGCTCTTCAGCTTTTACGGGTGCCTTGGATTCTTTTGTTATCGGGTTTGTATGGTTTTTGCGAGTTTTAGGCGCGCCGTGAAATTCGTGCTCTGTTTTCTTCTCAAACCCCTCCGCCTCTTTGTTTTTACGGAAAAATCCTTTTAATTTGCCGTATGCGCGTTTTAAAAACGGTGCTTTTTCCTCAACTGCTTTTGAAGCGTTTTGCAAAATCAGCTCATCCGCCTTGTTTAACGCCTCTTTAGCGGCTTTTTCCGCAGCTTTTCGGGCAGCCTCAGAATTGTGCCGCACAATCGGGTTTTCGTGCAGCGCATAATTTATTGCTTTTCTAACGGTGCCTATTACAGCCATGAACACACTTATCCTATAACTTCACTATATTTAAAAAACGATTGTTACAAAGTTATTGCGTAAAATTATTTCTCACCTCGAATTCTCGATTGAAAAGTGTTGATATGAGTGAGTTTTGGGTGTGTTAATTTTTGTTAACTTTTCTTCCTTAACTAGCAAAAAAAAATGTTTTCAATTTTAAATATAAGTGTTAAAATGGGCTATCAACCCAAAGGAGTAAATTATGGCAGCAATAAACGCAATAAATTCTTCAGCGCAAGGCTATAGCCGTGCAAATGTTATGGATAAAGGGCTCGGCGCACAGCCGATAAAGCCTCAGGTAGCTTTCGGCCGCAAGGATTGTAGCGATTGCTGTGATAAAGAAAGCAAGCTCTCATCAGGCGTTACGATTGTTTCTCTGTTGGCTGTAGGTGCTGCTCTGGGCGCGCTTTTGACAAGCGTTCTGACCAAAAAGCCAAAAGCAAAAGATACAGTTAAAGTTGTTGGTGAAAAGATTGAAAAAAGTAAGTTGGTTGAAATAATCACAGACACCAAGCTTGCTATGCTCAATACGATTAAAAAAGCTGCCGGGTTGAGAAACTCAGAGCGTAAAAATAACAAATTGAATGATTTATTCATTAAAATGAATAAGGTCGGAGAAGATGGTCAACCAACACAAGAAGCATTGAATGCTGCCCATAAAATCTGGAAACAGCTCGGTGATTTATTTTTGGAAAAACTTCCAACTAGGTAAAAATTAAAATTTTATAATTTATAAAAAGAACGCCGCACACACGGCGTTTTTTTATGCCTGATTTCCGGCTGTCATCCTGAGACTTTAGCCTCCACCGTCACTCTGAGCCCCTTGAGGGTAAGAATCTAAAGCGCCCAGCATGAAAAGCAGCAGATTCTTCCGTCACTGCGTTCCGTCAGAATGACGTGGAGATTGAAGGCTGTCCTTCCAAGCCGAAGACGCGGCGCACGTCTCCCCTCTGTCATTCCGAATTTATTTGACAAATGGATCCGACGAGGCACGAGTCGCGTGACCCTGTCCTTCGCAGCCTCCGTCTCCCAGCTGTCATCCTGAATTTATTTCAGGATCTATTGACGTGGAGATTGTGCCCCTGTCTCTCGAGGCGAAGCCGAAGGGTCAGGATCTATCCAACCTTCAAAACTTTTTTGTTAAAATTTATTAATATTCGCCTTTAGCCTGTCAAATTATAATGTTTTCGCATATTATATAAAAACACCATATTTAATACTAAGGAGAATCATGCTAATAACACGCACAGGCCGCAATCTTAAACGTCATATTTCAAATCAAAAAACACAGCTGCCGCAAAGAGCAAAAAGAGGAAACCGTCAAAGCATACCTCACTTTTCGGGTTTGCCGCTGAAAACGATGAGCGGAAGTTTGTCTGACGGGCTGTTTAGTTCCATTTCTGCCGGCTTTAGCGCTGTAGTCCGCTTTTTTAAAGTCAAGAAAAAAGTCGACCCAAAAGCCGCAGCAGCCTCGATAAAAATAACAGAGCCGCCTGAGCAAAATGTCGTGTCTTTCTTTACACGCGGTGTTTATGCCTTAAATAACAAGTTTTTCTCTTTTGGTTTTTTGGAATCTTCATTGAAAAATCTTATTTTAGCGGACAAAGAGTCGAGAAAAAAGGCTGTTTCCGCTATCGGAAAAATACAGTCGAATTTTAAGCCTAATCATCAGATTAGACCTGCCGAGCTGTCGGAATTGGGTTCAAAGAAGCGACATTCCCGTGCCACCGCTGAGGCGATTATGCGTGAATTCGCGTCGGGCTCGTATGTGGCGAGAAAAGTGTTGTGCAAGGTTGTAGATGCTGTTTTGAAATCTGACAACACTGATGCGCAAGCGGTTGTTTTGAAATTTTTAAAGCCTTATAAATTATTAAACGACACGCTTCTGCTGATGGGGCAAAAGTTGAAATCGTCACAGCCTTTTGTAAAAAAAGTCAGAGCATTGAAACGCGATAGAGTTGAAGCAAGAAGTATAGAAATGGCTCTGAAATCTAAAGAAAAGGAGCTTCAAAACCAACTTATAAAACTGCCTGCCAATGCGGAAGAAATTGCATCTCATCGGAAAAAAATCGGTGAACTCCAAGCCCAAATTAAGGATGCCGAGAAAGCCGCCGGTGATGTAGACCTAAATCTGAAAAAAGAACAGAACAATCTGAATGGTGAGATGAGTTTTGTACGAAGCCGGATGAAACAGGTAGAAAAATATCTTGCCGACTTGAAAGGCAAGCCTGTGAAATTTACTGACGAAGAAATTTCTGCGATGAGCAATTCGCAGGTTTATAATCGATACAAAGAACTTATTAAATCCGATAAAGAATTTATGAAGGAACTTTTAACGTACTATGAAGCGTGCCGCCGCAAAGTGATAAATCCCGACGCAGTTTAAAGTGCTGAAAGCCACTCTTCTATTGCTTTTGCCGCGTCTGCGACTATTGTCTTGTCAGCGGTTTTTGTGATTGGTGCGTCAGGGTCGTTGTTGACAGCGATGATGGTTTTGGCGCCGTTAACGCCGACACAGTGCTGGATTGCGCCTGAAATCCCGAATGCGATGTATAAGTCGGGCGAAACTGTCTTGCCCGTTTGACCAATTTGCACAGAATGAGGCACAAGACCCGCGTCTACTGCTTTTCTGGAGGCACCGACCTGCGCGCCGAGTTTTTGAGCAAGTTTATAAAGCTTCTCAAAAGTTTCCTTGTCTTTTAGCCCCTTTCCACCGCCGAGAAGGATTTTAGCGTTTTCAATCGAGTCAGTTTCTATGCTGAGTTCGAGTTTTTCGACGATTTTTTTGAGGCTTGGTTTTTCAATCGCTGTGGCGTGATAATTTACGGGAATATCCTCTGCCCGCTCGTTTATAGGCACTTTTACCGCTTCAAAAACGTTTGGACGCACGGTCGCCATCTGAGGGTAGGTCTTGCACAAAATCGTTGCCATAAGCTCCCCGCCGAAAGTCGGTCGGGTTGCCGCAAGACGTCCTTCCGGATTGATTTCGAGCCCCGTGCTGTCGGCAGTGAGCCCTGTCGATAGCGCCGAGGAAATTTGAGGCGCCAAGTCGCGTCCTTGACGGGTTGCGCCGATTAAAAACACTTCTTTCGGAGATTTATCGAGATAGTCCAGTACGGCTTGAGCATAGTTTCGCGTGTTGTACTCCGCCAATTCAGGCAAATCTATTACCGCAAGCTCGTTTGCGCCGTATTTGAGGAGTTCTTGTTTTGCATGTTCGATGTTGACGCTTGCACCGGCCATAAGCACAGTCACCCAGCAGTTTCCGAGGTTTTTCGACAGTTCGCAAGCCTTGGTGACAAGTTGAAGCGAAACAGGTGCAAACTCCCCGTCTGACATCGTTTCACCCCAGACAAGAATGCCTGATGGTTTATTTTCCGTGATATTTGAAATTTCTGTCATTATTCAACCTCCGCGTTTACTGTCGAAAATGCTTCCTTGAGTGCGTTTACGGCTTCTGACGTCGTTTCCGGCATGAGAAGCTCATTTTTTCTGTTAGAAATCGCCCTGAAAGCTCGTGAAACATAGGTCGGCGAGCCTTTAATCCCGACATCATCAGGCGAAAGCCCAAGTGTCTCAAGATTTACAGCTTCTACGGTGTAATCCTGCGCGCGCATGTAGCCGTTAATCAAGATTCTGCGTGCCTCATAATCGCATTCGCATACGCAAATCACAGCAGGAAGCGGACATTCGATGACTTCTACAGCTTCGTCAGACTTTCGGGCTACCGTAATCGCCTCCGCCTTCAACGGCTGCGGCTCAAAGCCTTCCGCTTGCTCCGCGAGGCTGACAAATTTAATTTCGCGAACATCGTGCACGTATGTGACCTGTTCTGTGTCGAGTTTTTCAGCTATACTCGGGCCCGTTTGCGCCGTGTCGCCGTCCGAGGCAAATTGTCCGCAAACTATCAGGTCGTAATCGGGGCAGGTGTGCGTAATCGCGGCACTAAGCGTTCTTGATGTCGCAACTGTGTCCGCGCCCGAGAATTTCTTGTCACTCACGAGAAACGCCTCATCGCAGCCCATCGCAATAGCTGTTTTGAGCGCCGAAACTGCCTGCGGAGGTCCCATAGACAGCACCGTAATGTGCACGTTGTCGTTTTTATCTTTGAGTTTGAGCGCGGTCTCCAGCGCAAGCATGTCGCAAGGATTTATGACGCTTTCAACGCCTTCACGCTCGAGAGTGTTGTTTTTCGTCCACTTTATGTCGTCAGAATCCACCACCTGCTTAATGCAAACAACAATTTTCATAAAAACCTGTCTCCTATCCTTAATTTTGGACGCCCACACAATTATCTGTTTTTCCGCGTTGTTCTATTATTTAATTCTACTGTTTCCCCTCAAATCGTCATTCTGGGCGAAGCGAAGAATCTATATAATTTTAAGACCATATTTATTGATAATCAATTCCGCGTTTTTCGAGATATTCTCTTACAACGTTCAAAGACGCCTGCACGATACGGGTTACACGCGACGATGACAGCCCGATTTGCTGCGCGATTTCCTTGACCTGCATGTTTCTGTAAAATCTGTATTCCACAACGGTTCTGTCTTTCGGCGGAAGCTGAGAAATAGCCTCCCTGATAACGCGACCGAGTTCGCCGATTTCGGCTTTCTCATCCGGAAGCGCGCCCGTGTCTTTGATGAAGTCAAATGGGGAATCGTTGTCCGAATTTGCCGCAGCAATACTGTCAATTGACAAAATTGTTTCGTAAACAGCCTCACGAACCTTATTTGGCGTTACTGTCATTCCGTCTTCGTTTTCACCCGCTTCGCCGTTTTCTGAGTCGGTTGATTTGGCATGTTTGAGGGAGTACCACTTGTAGCGGTTGCGCAGCTCGTTTCTGATAGCCCAGCGCACAGCGGTCGCGATGTAAGAGTCGTTGTATTTTGCAAGCTGCTCCTCGGTCTTGTTTTTGACAAGCGCCTGGATTGCAATAATACCTATGCTTACAAGCTCTTCGAATTCTACCATGTGAGACGGGATGCGTCGCTGCTCAACTTTGGAGACTTTTTCGATTATGCTTATGTATTGCTTGATTTTTGATTGCACCGATGTAACCATTATCTGTTTTTGTCGTCCCTAACTTCTATAATACTCGGATTTTGATTTTTACGCAAATTGTACACAAATAACAAAATCTCTGCAACAGCCTTGTATAATTCTGCCGGTATATAAGAGTTTACCTCAACTAATCGAAAAAGGGCTCGGGCAACCGGAGGATTTTCTATAACCGGTACGGCATGGTCGCGCGCAATGTTGATGATTTTCTTGGCGAAAAGCTCTGTGCCCTTGGCGATAAGCTTTGGCGACTCCATTTTATCCTGGTCGTATTTCAGCGCACAGGCAATGTGCGTCGGGTTTGTGACGATAAAGTCCGCCTCAGGCACCGCATCCATCATACCCTGCTGCATCATCTGCTGACGACGCTGTCTGAGCGCAGCTTTTACGTGCGGGTCACCTTCCGAGTTCTTGTATTCGTCCTTGATTTCCTTGAAAGACATTTTTTGGTCTTGCAAAAACTTCCATTTCGTCACGCCGTAATCCGCCGCAGCGATAATCAAAAACGCAATCCCCGCTTTCGTAATAAACTCCAGTACCAGCTTTCCAAACTCCACGATTACCGAAAAATTGTTGTCAATCGACGCCAGCATGAGAATTGACGGAAAATGCGCCTTGTAAACCGCCCAGCCGATAAAGCCGAGCAAAATTACTTTCACAATGTTCTTCACAAGTTCAAAAAGTGTCTTAATGCTCACAAGATTCTTAAAATATTTTGTCGGGTTAAGTTTGTCCAGCTTGGGTTCCAGCGGTGTCATCGTGAACAACGGCCCCACCTGAATGATATCTCCCGCAACCGCAATCAGCATTGCCAAAATCAATATCGGCGCAAGTATCAGGAATAGCGGCACAAGCGTTTTGAATAAAATGTACATGTAACCGATGTTGTCGAGGTGCTGGTTCGGAATTTGCTCGTACAGCGCGATGAAAAGCCCCTCAATCTGCTTCCAGATAAACGGTGCAAACTGAAACAGCGCAATCCACATGACGAGAATCGCAATCGCCATGGAAAAATCCTTGGATTTGACAACCTGCCCTTGGTCGCGTGCTTTTTTCAGCTTCTGGGGCGTGGCGTCAAACTGTTTATCTTCATCACCCATCGAGTTTTACCCTTACTGTTATTTAATAATATTATAAACTATTCTATGACCATGGACGTCACTTTTACGTCTTTAGACAGCTTTTCGCGTCCGTTCAGGAAGGAAAGCTCAAGCACAAACGCCATTCCCTGCACGTCTCCGCCGAGTTTTTTGACCAAATTATAAGCCGCGTTCGCCGTTCCGCCTGTCGCGAGAAGGTCGTCAATTATGACAACTTTTTTGCCCGCTTCAATCGCGTCTTCATGGATTTCTAAGCTGTCAGTGCCGTATTCAAGCTCGTAGCTTTCTGAAATCGTCTTGCAAGGCAGTTTTCCGGGTTTTCTTATCACAACAAACCCGCAGCCAATCCTGTCAGCCAGCGCCGCGCCGAAAATGAACCCGCGAGATTCCATCCCCGCGATGTAGTCGATATCTTTGTCTTTGTATTTGTCTGCAAAGTAAGTTATAACAGCGTTAAACGCCTCTTTATCTTTAATCACCGTGGTGATGTCTTTAAAAACCACACCCGGCTTCGGAAAGTCGTAAATATTGCGGAAAGCGCCGCGTACAAGGTCAACTGCGTTATTTGTTTCAATCATTTTCATGCTCCTGTGTTATACATTTATATTCTAATATAAGCACGACGCTTTTACCAAATTTTACCAAATTTCAGCAAATTTTGATGAATTTTGTCGAAAATTAGCGTGATTTTGCTTAAAAATTGTAATCTTTTACAAGTTTTGATACCCAGCTGTAAATCGTCAAGAGGTCGTAAGGCTTTGGCAGATAGATGTCTGCGCCGGAGTTGAGAATTTCCTCTTTGTTGTGAATATTCGATGTCAAAATAATTTTTATCGAAGAAAGACACTTTCCGCTCTTGATTTTTTTGCAAAGTTCAAGCCCTTCACGGGTTTCCAGGTCGCCAACATCCATAATCAATACAGCAGGCGGATCTGAGCAGAACTTTGTCTCTAAGTCGTCTGTGTAGGCGTATTGTTCGGTCTTGTAGCCCTGCATTTGCGCGGTGGTCGAAAGCAGGAAGCAAAGCGACTCATCAGGCTCAATGATTGCAACAAAGTTGTTGTAATCGCTCTTTTCAATGCATTCATTCGCGGGAAATTTCACGCGGTCGACGGCGTAGCTCGATTTTTTCTGTGATTTTGTAAGCTTTAATGTGTCCAAAAGGTCGTTCAGGAGCGTTTTTACCTCTGTATATTTCTTAAATTGGTTTGAAATCACTGCAATTTTTGTTCGTACAAGTCCGATTTTTTCTTCGGTCGAATTATCGTTTTTGCAGACTATAAAACGGTTTGAGGCGTCTTTTTTGGAGTAAAATTTCTCCGCAACTGTGTCAAATGCAAAAACCAAAAATGCGGAGATTTTTTCCGCCTTTTCCGGCTGAGTAATTACCAGAAACTCGCTGTCAGAGAGCTGTCCGATGAAATCTTCGTCGGATAGTGCCGAATTTACAATCGCGGCATACGTCTGCACAAGCTTTTCGGCGGCAATAGGTCCGTAAACCTCTTTGTAAGGTGCGAAATTGTCAATAGTGACAAGCATAGACGCCCAATTCTTGGATTCGCTCAACGTCCGCTTCAGCAGGACGAGCGACAGCTTGTTGTTGTACAAATTCGTGCTGGGCACGGCATTAGTCTCAACTATGCGTCTGAAATGCGCTTTAATCCTAGCTTTTAGTTCCTCAATCGGTATCGGCTCAGACAGATAGTCATCCGCGCCGCTTTCAAGCGCCTTCAATTTGTCCTCAATTAGCGCGGATTTTGAGATGTAGACGATAGCAGGACGGTAGTTTTGCGTAAAAACCTTGATTTTCTGCGTTATGTCGTTGAAATCCCGCGCAAAACTGTCTGAAATCAGTATCAAGTCGTGTTCGTACTTTAAAAGTGACTGAAACGCGCCGTTGAGGTCGTCCTCGAGGAAAACGCGCGAAACAAGCTTCTCGCAAGCCTTTTTGTACTTTGTCCCGAGTTCAAGCCGTTTGTCGAGTATGAGCATTGTTGTTTTAAGCATCTTTTTTCAACCTCAACTTGCACTGAATGATGTTTTCTTCCGTCGCAATCGGGAAAACCACCGTAAACACCGTATGTTCCTCCTTGCTCTCAAGCTGAATTCGTCCGCCCATTTTTTCGGTGATATTTTTCGTTAAAAACAGCCCAATCCCGCTGCCTTGCGTTAATCGCGTCATCGGATTGTCGAGGCGGGAGAACTTTTCGAACACTTTTGCCTTGTCCTCATCCTCAATCGTCAAACCGTCGTTGGCGACCGAGATTTCAACCTCTTTACCCGTGTTTATCGCGCTGATTTCGGCGTCGGAATTCTCAAACGAATACTTGCAGGCGTTTTCGAGTAAATTCAAAAGAATTTGTTCGAATTTTTCCCCGTCAGCAAGGATTTCAGGAAGATTATCCGATATTTTTATATTTATAGCTTTTCGCGGATATTTTTGCTTCAAAAGCGTAATGGTCTTTTGCGCAGCGTCCTTCACATTTACCGATTTGCATACAAAAACCGAGTCTGAAGCCGAATCTCTATTATCTGCCGAAGCCGCCGCCAGAAGGTTCTCTACGAGGCTGATGAGCCTGTCCGACTGCTCTTTTATGTTCGTCAAAAACTTTATTTTTTGCTCTTCACTGAGATTATTTTTGTATTGAATGAGCGTGTCGGCGAACCCGCGAATGCTTGTCAGCGGGGTTCTCAGCTCGTGGCTCACCGTCGAGATAAAATCGGTCTGCATTTGCGATAAATTAGCATTTTCGCTCAAATTTTTTTCCGCGTTATTTTCCATAGGATTAATTATATCAGTCCTTTTGAAATAAATAAACCCGCCAAAGGGCAATTCATCCCCAACTCAAAACTTCGCCCCGTCCTACTTTGCGTTTTGTCCCACAAACTGTCATCCTGAACTTGGTTGACAAAGGGAACAACAGAGCCTGGAAGGCGATGTCTGTGACCCTGTCTCTCGAGGTGAAACCGAAGGGGCAGGATCTTATCGGCGTCGAATCATCTAAAAGTGTCACCCTTCCGCCGTCATTCTGAGCGCAGCGAAGAATCTTGTTCCCTGATATAAGCAATTTTGTATAAAGTTTTGTTTCAATTTACCTACTACATAAGACATTTTTTTTTTTGATGGGTTTTAATCCAAGCAAAAGGAGAAATTTATGGCAACAATTACCCCAATAAATTCAAGTATATCAAATGTAAGTCTATATGCTCGTCCTGTAATGAAAGCTCAAGCCGAAACAGAGCCCGCGACAACGTCTTTGCCGGAATCTGATGAGGCACGAAGCAATGCGAAATACTGGGCTTCGGCGGCTGTTGCGGCGGCATGTATCGCGGTAGGTATCGTGGGACACAAAAGAGGCTGGTTCAAAAAAGCCGCCGAAGAGGCAAAAACTGCCGTAAATAAGGTTGAAGAGGAAGTAAAAGGCACTGCAGGCAAAGTGGCAGAAGAAACAGAAGTCGCCGCAGGCAAAATTGAGGAAGATATCACCAAGGTGGCAGATGACGCGGAAGCCGTCGTTGACGATGCAAAACCAAATTCTAAACCGCCTGTAAGAAATTTCCGAAGCAGCCGCACTGTGTTAGAAATTCAAAACGGAAAAATATACGATCATGTCTATGACCTCGAAAACGGTTCCAAAGTGAGCGTAGGAACGACTCGCCTTGCTTTTGAACCGGGTAAGTTGACTCCAAGTGTCCAGGGCCTTGATATAAGAGACAAGGCGGGGATTCAGGTTTATTCGCTGAATCGAAATGTGAGGACTGGCTCAGGCGAAGAAATTATTTACGATAGAGCGAATAACACTGCTATTCTTCATGATTTTTCAGATGAGTCCGCGACTATCAATAGAGTGCCTACTATGGGCAATGCGCTTATTCGTGAAAAAGGGCAATGGATTGCACCGTCTGAATTTACGAGAATAAGAAGTCAGATTCTTGAAGAGCATATTCCTCCTAATAATAGATATATTCGTCTTAGAAAAAACTTTATCGATACATTGCCGGAAGCCAGCATACACTACTCAATGATATTGAATAATGGGAATCGTTTCTCTAGTATCGTCAGTGAGTCTAATGCAAGAGGGATTGCACTGAGCATTCCTAATAGCAATTTGTTGCAATACTGCAAGACATATAACAAACTTGATAAGTCGCTTCTCGAAGAGACATTCGAGCAAAATTTCAAAACATACACAAAAACACCGGAAGCCGGAAAATATGCATATCGCGAAATTGAGAAACAAGACGGCGGTAATATTGTGACAGACATCTCGAAAGAAGTGTACAGCGAGGCGCGGAATTCCGCGTTAGAGCGTTTGCTTGACGGAGCGCAAGATTTCGTTCGCGCAAAATTTGGCCTATAATCAAAAATATTAAAAACTACCAACAATAAAACCCGCCGTAAAAGCGGGTTTTACTGTTTTTATAAGGGGCGCCGTGAGTGTGCACGGCGCACAGTGTGAGTATTTTGGTGAATTTCCGGGAAAATTACTTTGTTTATAATCCGCGCGAATCAGATTATATAATATTTTCTTTAATTGCCTTAACCGCTGCTTGTACACGGTCATCGACGCATAATTTCTGCAAAATCGAGCACACATGAGCCTTCGCCGTGTGAACGCTGACGATTAGGTCTGCTGCGATTTCGGTGTTGCTTTTTCCTGCGACGAGAAGACGAAGAACCTCTAGTTCGCGCTCTGTCAGTTGGGTTCTGGAGTCAGAGTACATACCTTGAGCGTATAGAGATGTGTCTTTAGGTCTCGGAAACTGGTTGAGCGCACATTTTGCAACGCCCGGGTCGAGCCAGCAAGCACCTCTTGCAACGTTTTTGATTACGCCCGCGAGCGTTGAAGGGTCAATATCTTTGAGGCAATAGCCTTTTGCCCCTGCGCCGAGCGCTGCCATAACTTCTTCTTCGTGGTCATGCGATGTAAGCACGATTACCGATGTTGTAGGCGCGGCTTCCGTAATACGCTGTGTTGCTTCGATACCGTTCATGCCCGACAGTCCCAAATCCATCAAGACAACGTCAGGACGGATTTTTATGCAAAGGTCAACCCCTTGAACTCCGTCATCCGCCTCGCCGATAACGTTTATGTAATCAAATTCGTTCAATGCGGCTTTCAGACCTACTCGAGTGAGTTTGTAGTCCTCAACGATAATAACCGTAACAGGTTTATTATCCTCTTGCATAGTTTCTTCCAATGCAGTTTCTAACATATTGCCTCCAATTTCTAATTTTTATTTAAGTTTGTATAATAATAATATTGGCAATTCGATTTATGGGAAATTAGACAGTCGGGCTATATTTTTAGTCCAAAACGGCTAATTTTGAAATTTTTTCATAAATCTCACCTATCGCGTACAGTGAACCTGTGAACACGACAGGGTTTGAGGCGTTTTGCCTCTTCGTAACAAGTTTTTTAAATTCACCAATATTAAGGCGCTCCGCATTTTTAAAATGTGATTTCAGCGTCTCTGTCGAAACTGCATTTTCTCGCTTAAAATCATATAAAAACAGCTCGTCCTGCGGTTTTACGAGTGTTTTAAGGATTGTATCATAATCTTTTGTATTTAGCGCTGCATAAACAAATGTAAAGGGGATTACTCCGAACATTTTCTCGAGCGATTCGCGCAAAACCATTGCCCCATCAGGATTGTGTGCGCCATCAATAATCAGGTTGCACTTTTTGAAGTATTCAAAGCGTCCGGCATGACGCGCATTCTTTAATCCTTCAGCAAAAGCTTCTTCTGTTATAAAAACTCCTTTTCTGCGCAAAATCCAAATTGCCGCCAGGATTAAAGAGAGATTTTCCGCCTGATAATCCCCGCGCAGAGCAAATTCGTACTCTTCGCCCTCAACAAGCGCAAAGTGCGTGTTCTTTTTGTCAAAAACTTTTACGGAATTTTGCGCCAGAATAATCGGCGCCTTTTTTTCCTTTGCAATTTCACGAATGACGGACAGCCCCTTATTTGTGGCTGCAACAACGCATTCCACGCCCTGTTTTATTATACCGGCCTTCTCAAACGCGATTTTTTCAATCGTATCGCCGAGACGCTCTGTGTGGTCGATCGAAATCGAGGTAATAATCGTTAGGAATGGGGACTTAATAACATTAGTTGCGTCAAAACGACCTCCCAGCCCCACTTCCATAACTGCGAACTCCACATCTTCGCGTTCAAAGTGTATGTATGCTGCCGCCGTCAGAATTTCAAATTCTGTCAGGTAAATGTCCTGTGCAAACGCCTTTTCATTGATTTCCCCAATCAAATTCAGAAACTTTTCGTCCGAAATTTCTTCACCGTTGATTTTTATCCGCTCATTATATTTTGTAATATGCGGACTTGTAAAAAGTCCTGTTTTTGAGCCGTCAGCCCTCAAAATTTCGCTCAAAATCGAGGACACAGAGCCTTTTCCGTTAGTCCCCGCGATGTGTATAATTTTCATTTTTTCCTGCGGGTTATCAAAGCAGGCCAAAATAGCCAAAATCCGCTCCAGGCCGAGCGATATTCGGAATTTTTCTTTTGACGTAAGAAGTTCAACTGCTTTTTGGTAATGGTTTTCCATTTACTTTGCTATTTGTTTAAGTGCCTCTGTTATTTCACGCGCCGCGTGAGGTTTGCTGAAAGTTTCAGCCGCTGCTGCCATCTTTTTGAGTTTTTCGGGCGATTTGACCAGGTCTGTTATGACCTCTTGCAGCTTGTCTTTATTTAGTTCGAAATCATCAATATAAACCGACGCCCCCGCCTCTTCGTAACAGCGTGCGTTTTTGCGCTGATGGTCTGCCGCTGCGTATGGGAATGGCACAAGCACCGACGGGATTTTCACCGCGGCAAGCTCGGAAAGGCTGAGCGAACCGGAGCGTGAAACAGCGATATCCGCTGCTTTTAGCGGAATTGCCATGTTGCTGAAATATGGTCGCACAATCACGCCTTCTTCCTTCTCATGCTCAGGAAAAACAGCAGCCAGAAGCTCAATCGCCGAGTCGTAGTTTTTTGCGCCTGTTTGAAGAATCACGTTCATTTTGAGCTCTTTTACAAAATATTCCATGCAATTTACAGTCGTATGGTTGATGTTCATTGCACCTTGAGAGCCGCCCATAACAAGGAGTGTCGGCTTTTTGTCGAGTTTAAGTTCTTTTCGTGCGTCCTCTTTAGATATGCTGAAAAACTCGGATTTTATAGGATTTCCGAAGACTTCGGAGTTCGGATTCTCAATAAATTTTTTTGCCCCCTCAAACGCCAGCGAAACTTTCTTTGCCATGCCCGAAACATATCGCGAAACAATCCCCGGGTGCGCGTCTGAGTCGTGTATCATGTAGGGCGTGTTTGAAAGTATCGCCGCGATAATCGCAGGTGCCGATACATATCCGCCTGTGCCGAAAACCGCGTTTGGTTTGTACTTGTAAATATAAAAAAGAGCTTTCCATGTTGCTCGGTCGAGCTTGAAGCCCCATTTTAAGAAATCAAAGTTGAGTTTTCTCGGCATAGATGTGATGTCGATGTGCAAAAACTCAAAACTCTCTTCAGCAGCGATTTTTGCTTCAAGATTTCTCGAATTTCCTATGTAAAAAATTCTTTCGGTTTCAGGGTCTTCACGGAGCGTTTTTGCAATCGAAATCGCCGGATATATGTGTCCGCCTGTTCCGCCGCCGGTTATGAAGTATGTTTTTTTAGTACTGCTGCTCAACTGTTTCAATCCTTCTTATTCTTTTGCGCGAAATGTTCAACAAAATGCCCATCATCGCCATGTTCACGATTAAAGAGGTTCCGCCGTAGCTTATAAACGGCAGCGGCACGCCGGTAGCAGGCAAGAACGAACTTGCAACGCTCATATTCAGCCCCGCCTGAAATCCGATGAGAATTGTAATCCCCACCGCTACAAGCTTTCCGTAAATATCACCGACGCGAGACGAAATAATCAGGCCGCGGTGAATCAGCCCGAAAAACAGTCCTATCACCAGCACACAGCCCACAAAACCGAACTCTTCGCCGATAACCGCGAAAATAAAGTCGGTGTGTCCCTCAGGAAGCCACGCCAGCTTCTGTTTCGAGTTTCCGTACCCCACGCCCCAGAATCCGCCTGCCGCAAACGCAAGCTTGGACTGAATTACGTTGTAACCCTGCCCCAGAGGGTCTGATTCGGGATTGAACCAGATTTTTACGCGGTTAAGCTGGTATGGTTTGATGAAAACCGAAAGCGCTGCAATCCCCGACGCGCATATGCCGAGGAACATTTTCATCGCCCCGCCCGCGCTCAGGTACATTATTATCCCGGTCACAACCAAAAGTATTATCATAGAAAGGTTTGGCTGTTCGTATATCAGGAAAATCATTGCCATTATAGGGATGTAATATTTAAATTTGTTCGAGTTGAAAAGGTCTGCGTCCTTGTAAAAAGCGTTGGCGAAAAGCAGTATTACGGCTATTTTAGCAAGTTCAGACGGCTGAAACTGAATAGGGCCAAGCATCATCCAGCGTTTTGCGCCGTTTACCATCACCCCGAGAGGCGTATAGTCAACCAGCGCAAGTAATCCTACCACAAGCCAAGAGAAACTCAGCGCGTACATTGAAAGCTTTTTGTAATCGAATTTTGTGAAAAATTTCATTCCGAAAATGCCGATTACCATGCACAAAGTCTGTTTAATCACGTATGACGCAGGATTTGAGCCCTCTTCAATCGATTTCTGCGCTGTTGCGGAGAAAATCGCCATAATTCCAAGCACTACCAAAAACGCGATAATAATCGCGAGCGTGCTGTCAGGCTCGGATAAAATCGTTGTATTTGGCAGTTTATGCCGCGGCTGCGGGCGTCTATATCTTGGATTGGACATAGTTTTTGAAAACTTCTCCTCTTGTCTCGTAGTTGTCGAACATATCGAAACTTGCGCAGGCAGGTGATAACAGGCAGATTTCGTTGTTTAATTCTATTGATTTATCAATGGCATTTTCTAAAGTGTTCGCGCGGTGGATTTTGGTGTATCCCGCGCCCTTCAAGGCTTCTTCGAATCTGTCCGCAGCTTCGCCGATTAAAATTACATCGGAAATACACTCTTTAATCGAGCGGCAAAATTCGTCAAGCCCGGTCATTTTGTCGCGTCCGCCCGCGATAAGTGATACGGATTTGCCCGCAAACGAGCGAATCGCAACGATTGCCGCCTCAGGGTTTGTCGCTTTCGAATCGTTGAAAAATTCAATATTCCCGGCTTTTTTTACAAATTCACATCGGTGTTCAACGGCTTTAAAGCTCATTATCGCCTCTTTGATTTCGGAATTCTCAAGCCCTACAAGCTTTGCCGCGATGACAGCCGCCATAACGTTTTGGTAGTTGTGCTCCCCTACCAGCGGAATGTCTTTCAGGTCAATAATTTTTTCTTCCCCGTTTTCCTTTTTGCGCTTGAAAAAAATCGCTCCGTCCTTTTCGTAGCAGCAATTTTGGTCAAATTCTTTACCGAAATAAAAATTTTCGCTGTTGGTTGTTTTTGAAAATTCGTATACTTTTTCGTCCGGCGCATTGAAAATAGCGAAAATTGGTGCCAGCGGCGACTTAAAAAGCTTCGCTTTTGCCTCAAAATAGTTCTCAATCCCTCCATGCCAGTCAATATGGTCGGGCGTAAAGTTCAAAAACATTGCTATTTGCGCCTTCAGGCTGGGGCTGTACTCGATTTGGTAAGAACTGAGTTCTGCCACTAAATAGTCGTGTTTTTTGTCCAAAAGTGATGTCGGAGGCACCCCGATGTTCCCGCAGAACGGCGCGTCGTACTTGCTTTCGAGTATGTGTGACGTCAACGATGTCGTAGTCGTTTTACCATTTGTTCCGGTAATCGCGACGAAAGGCGTAGTCGTCTCCAAATATGCAAGTTCCACCTCGCTGATGATCGGTATATTGTGCTCTTTGAGAATTTTTATCAAATCCGAATGAGGCGGAATCCCCGGGCTTGTGACTGCCAGGTGGGCGTTTTGCATGAAATCATCGGAATGATGTTCAAACTCGGATTTTATACCCAATTCCGCCAATTCTTCCACAAGCTGTTTGTCGGATTCTCTCACCGGTTTTTTTTCTGTTATAAAACACTCCGCGCCTTTAGAGGCAAGGTATTTTGCTGCTGAAATCCCGCTCTTTGAAAAACCCAATATTAAAACTTTTATATCGTACCAATTTCTTTTCATTGACTTCCTCTAAATCCTGTAAGTGTACAAATAAAGGGCAACTCCAGCGATTGTAGCAAGCAGAGTAACCAGCGTAAACACTTTTACTATTTTGACCTCTCCCCACCCTGAAAGCTCGAAGTGATGGTGTATAGGCGACATTTTAAATACCCGCTTCCCGGTCAGTTTAAAGCTTGCAACCTGTATCATGACAGAAAGCGTTTCTATGATGAAGATTAGTCCCAAAAATAGCAGATAAAGCTCGAATTTTCCGGTAACTGCAACGGTTCCGAGAAGCCCCCCCAGCGCCAAAGAGCCGGTATCTCCCATAAACATTTGAGCCGGGTGTTTGTTGAAGAATATAAACCCTAAACACGCTCCTGCCGCCGTTGCACAGATGATAGCGATATCTGAGTTTCCCGTAAAGAGCGAAATCGCGCTGCAACCGAGAAAGGCTATGACGCAATTTGAAGCGGCAAGCCCGTCCAGCCCGTCTGTCAGGTTGACGGCATTAGATGCTCCGGTAATTACGAATATTGAGAAAAACGGATAAATCCAGCCTAAATTATAGGTTTTGCCGGCAAAATTTATATCAGTGTGTCCGTTCATAAACATGTAAAGTGTTGGTAAAAGCGCAATTGTCACTTGCAGAAAGAGTTTCCCTCGCGGTGAAAGTCCCTTGTTTTGATTCTTTGTTATTTTCTGCAAATCATCCTGAAACCCCGTTAGCGTAAAGAAAATCAGCGTCAAGAGTATCAGAAATGCCTGAGGCGTCGTTACCTGCTCCATCGGAAGCGCAATCAGAGACGCTATTATAATTGAAAGTATGATTACAACCCCGCCTGTTGTGGGTGTTCCGCTCTTTTTTGCGTGGTTTTCCGGCGCGTCTTCAAGCACAGGCTGATTGTAGAGCTTTTTCTTCAGAAAATCCAGATATACAACGCCGAGAAGCAGTGATAACACCAATGCAACCAGCAATGCCACTATCGTTATAATCATTTTTTCATCTCCTCAATTATTTCTTCCAGCTTCATTGAGCGCGAGCCTTTCAGCAATATTGTACTGTTTTTTTTGGCTTCATGCTTCAAAAATTCCGCTGCTTCTATATTACTACTAAAATTGTGCGATGGATGTGAACATTCGTCCGAAATGTTTTTGCTTAACCCCCCTATCGTAATAAGAGTAAGGTTTTCAAACCTATTCAAGAATGCTCCCAGCTCTTTATGATACTTAACCTCATTTTCGCCGAGTTCCATCATATCAGCCAGCACGAGGTATTTGTCTCCGTCATATAGTCCCAAAAATGCTGTTATTGCAGCTTTCATTGAGTCAGGATTTGCGTTGTAGCTGTCGTTTATTATTTTTATCCCGTTAACTTCGATTTCTTCAAAGCGTTTTTCAATAGGTCTGTACGTATCAAGCCCGTTTTGTATCTGCGCGTCAGTCAGACCATAGGATATAGCGGCTTGAATGCACAAAAGTGTATCATGAACGTTGTATTCACCTCCGGCGGGCAGGTTATAAACCACGCCCTCGTATATAAACTCCGAGGCTTCCTTTTTCATCCAAATAGATTTGTAATGCGGCTCCTTTAGGTTTATAACCTGATGTTTGCCTGAATATTTCTGTTCCGACAGAATTTTGTCGTAAAATTCATCTTCGAAAGTTATCAAAACTCCTTTTGGCGCAAGATGTTTCGCAATCTCGCACTTCGCGCGCGCAATATTTTCACGGCTTCCGAGTCTGCCGATATGCGCTGTACCGATGTTCGTAATCACCGCTATATCAGGCTCCGAGTATTCTGAAAGCAGCTCGATTTCGCCAAGACCGCGCATGCCCATCTCCACAATCAAAACTTCGGTGTCTTCAGGCATTGAAAGCAGAGTTTGGCACAGCCCAATTTCATTGTTGTGATTGAGCTTTGACTTATGTGTGCGGCAATTTGCCGAAAAAACCGCACTGAAAATTTCTTTTGTGGTTGTTTTTCCCGAAGAGCCTGTAATCGCAATTGTAGTAGGGCTTACCATCTTTTTGTAAGCGTTTGCAAGCTTTAAGTAAGCAATCTTAGTGTCTTCGGTGAAAAGCCCGAAATCAGCCTCTTCAATTATGTTTTCCGGGTTAGATGTAAAGTAGCACCTTGCCCCGCTATCGAGGGCTTTCGTCGTAAAACGCTCTCCGTCGAAGGTTTCCCCCCTGAGCGGCAAATAAATATTTGTTTCTGTAATTGTTCTGGTATCAGTTGAGACGCTGAAACGACCTTCTGTATTGTTTTTTACCAGAGGTACGGCACCAGTGAATTGTATGAGTTGTTCGTAGCTGAAATCCATATTTCCGCCTGTGATGTGCGCACAGCCTAAAAGCCGGCTAACATAATTGTACTCCGAGCATTTCATATGTGTAACTTTTTAATATTAGTTAATAAATAAACCTTTATGAAGAAATATTAACCGTACTTTGGTCTTTTTAGGCTTTAAATGTAAAATTCTGATAAAATCCCAAAACCCGTGTTAATCCTGCAAAATTGTTGTTCTTATTACCGTTTTTTTATTAACTTTTGTAAATATTAAGCGTAAAATAAAGACTTTTTGAAATATTTCTTTACAATGGTATTGAAAAAGTATATATCATGTGATATATTAAATTATCGAGGTTAGTTGTTTTAAAAAAGTAGTGTTACATTAGTCGTCAGTTTGTATCTGATTAAGACCGAAATTGTGTGTAAAATCAAGTAGGAGTTGTGTTTATGTCTAAAATTACGAAACTTAACAAAAATTCGCTTACAAATCCCGCAAAAAGCGCCGCTGTTCCCCCTTGCGAGGATGATTCGTTTTCAGCTTATGTAAAAAAGATTTCTAAAGTCCGTGTTTTGAGTGCCGATGAAGAAAAATGCGTTGCAAAAAGAGCGTTTGAGGGCGACCTAATCGCAAAGCAAGAGCTTGTTCAAGCAAACCTAAAACTCGTTTTAACAATCGCCAAAAAGGTTATCCACGTTGCAAAATTGCCGATGATTGACCTTATTCAAGAGGGCAATTTGGGGCTTATGATTGCGGCTGAAAAATTTAACTATAAACTCGGCTACAAATTCTCGACTTACGCGTCCTGGTGGATTAAACAGTCAATGTTTAAAGCTATTTCCGAGCAAGCGTACTGCATGAAAATTCCTGTGTATGTCCAAGAAACTTTATCAAAATTCTCCAAAATTAAATCGCAAATGGAGCAAAAATATAATTGCAGCGTGAGAAACGAGGAAGTTGCGCGTGAAATGAAGATTGAGCCGAATAAAATCGACGCCTTCCTAAACGCATACAATAAGTCGCTCTCAATTGAAGGTGAATTCGAGCTTTCGACAGGCAAAGCGGTCTCCATGGCTGATGTTCTGGTAGACGAAAACGCCGGCGTGTCAAAAGATGTGGAATTCGAGTCTTTGAAAAACGACATAGTTTTTATAGTCAGCACTTTGAAAGAGCGTGAGGCAGAAGTTGTCAAAATGCGTTACGGGTTGGAAGAGCTAAAACGCCGTACCCTGGAGGAAATCGGCTCAATGTACGGCGTCACAAAAGAATGTATTCGCCAAACCGAGCTTCGAGCGCTTAAAAAGCTCAGAATGCTCGTCGACAGGGAAGGGCTGCTTGCAGGCTACGCAAGCTAGGTGAGTCTGTCTGTATTTGTGAAATTGCGAAGTATTGTAACAAAGTACTTCGCTTTTTTGTCAATTTTTTTTCTTTTTTGTTTTGATTAAGTTATGAGTGAAATTTTATCCAAAATTATTAATCCGCTAAAGGCTCTGGGCAGAAGATATTCTGCCTGGGTAAATAATAACTTGACCGTTTGCCCCGGTGCGGACAGGCTGCTAATAATGGCAAAAACCAGCCCTAAGACGCTTTCAGGGCACATGCCTATTAATTTAAATTCACCTTCGGTCAGACTGCACGAAGCAGAATATATTGTTCGCAACGCAAAAGGCGTACTTTCTCCTCGAGATGAAAGTGCTTTGACTGCCGTATATTCGGGCACCAACCCTAAACGTAGCGCAGTGAGAAGAGTTGAGGCTCTTTCCGCATACTTGCATTTGCCTCCTACTAATCCGAGCTCGACAATGAAGGTCTAGTCTTTTTCGAACGCCTCTTTGATACTGTTTTTGTAGTCAGGGCGTAGGATTCCGACTTCTGTGATTATGCCTGCGATTAGTTCGTTAGGGGTCACGTCAAAGCCGGGGTTAATGATGTTTACACCCTCTGCACAGACGGTTTCGCCGTTTATGTGGGTGACTTCGTCGTGTGAGCGCTCTTCGATGATGATATCTTTTCCTGACGAAATCGCTGTATCGATTGTGGAGAGAGGCGCCGCGATGTAGAACGGTATATTGTGGTATTTTGCTGCGATTGCGACGGTGTAGGTGCCGATTTTGTTTGCTGCGTCACCGTTTGCGGCAATTCTGTCCGCGCCTACGATTACAACGTCAATCATGCCTTTTTCCATAAAATAGGAGCACATTCCGTCAGTGATAAGGGTTGTGTCGATTCCGTCCGTGGTAAGTTCAAATGTGGTGAGTCTTGCACCCTGTTGTCTCGGGCGTGTTTCGTCCGCAAAAACTCTGATAGAAGGGTCTTTTGCGTATGCAGAGCGCACAACTCCGAGAGCAGTGCCGTATCCGACGGTTGCAAGTGCACCGGCGTTGCAGTGTGTCAGGATTGTGGCGCCTTTTGGCACTATTTCAGCACCGAAATCACCCATTCTCTTGTTAATCTCGATATCTTCAAGTTCCATTTTTTTGCCGTTTTTGACTATGGCATCGCGAATTCCGTAAACGTCTGCAAGTGTTGAGTTTGCGACTTCCATTTGCTTGTCGACCGCCCACATGAGATTTACCGCTGTCGGGCGCGCAGATTTGAGGTAATCCGCTTTTTCTTTCAATATTTTGAGGAATTCGTTCACGTCGCTTGTAATTTTAGCGGTCTCAATCGCCGCAAGCGAGACCCCGTGTGCCCCGGCAATGCCGATAGCCGGCGCGCCGCGCACAATCATGTCCTTGATTGCCGAAAACATTGTGTCGCAAGTAACGATGTCGACTTTTTTAAACTCGTAAGGCAATATTGTCTGGTCAATCATCCTTGAAACGTTGTCTACCCACTCAATAGTCTTGATTTTTGATACAAATTCCATTCTAACCTCTAAATTTCAAATTTTTCCTGATTTTCTGCGGTACTAAGCGCGTTCTGCTCATTTTGCAGTGCGACCTGCTCCTCGTAGAGTCTTATTGCGTATGAAGTCGCCATAGATCCAAAACCGTTCATCAGCGCCGCTATAAGTGCCACGAAAAACACCATTAAAATTGTTATAAAAAATCCCATTCTAAACATCAGCGAAACGCCCAGATAGTATGAGGTTTTGACAATTAGCCCGATTATTGTTGCGAGCGGAACAAATGATACCGAAAACCCAATAAAGGCGATAAACCCGCTTATAGAGCCATAAATAGCCCACATTTTTGTATCGAGTTCGCCCACAAGTTCCAGATTTTTCATATAAATCAGAACAAGGCTTCCTGACGCGAAAACGCATACCAGAAAGGAAATCAGTCCGATATAAGGAATGATTGTAATCAGTCCGAGCGCTGCGCCCAAAATAAGGCTCAAAATCGATATTTGTTTAAGTAAAATCAGGTTCATTTTTCTCCCCTTTCGCAATCAAGCGGCTAAATCCCGTGCCTGACACTCCTCGCGTGGCAAATTGCAATCGCAATTGCGTCCACTGTGTCGTCAAGTTTCGGAACTTTACAATTATTTAAGCACAATTTCACCATTTTGGCTACCTCGTCCTTGTCCGCCCGCCCGTAACCCGTCAGCGACTGCTTGATTTCAATCGGTGTATACTCGTTAATCTCAATCCCCGACTGTTCCAGCGCCATTACGATAACACCGCGCGCCTGCGAAACCGGCATAACGGTTTTTTGGTTCTTGAAGAAGAAAAGCTTCTCCACACTTGCGATTTCGGGTTTAAATTTCTCTAAAATCGTTCTCATGTCGTTGTAAATTTCAAGCAGGCGCTTCGGCTCTTTATCTTTGCTGGATGTCTGTATTGAGCCTGACGAAACCAGCGTCAGTTCATCGTTTTCGACATCCAAAATACTATAGCCGACAATCGCCATCCCCGGGTCAACCCCGATAATCCTCATCTAGAGCGCCTCCGCATCTTTTTTGAGTTCGAGTGCATCTTCGTGGTCGGGAAATTCCTTAAGCGTCCGCTCAATCGTCTCAAGAGCCTCGCCCTTGCTGCCTTTTTTGATGTAGCATTGAGCAAGTGAGAGCATAATATTTATATTAGAATGGAATTTTTCCAGAATTTTCTTGTAAATCTCAATCGCCCCGTCATATTTTTCAAGAGCGTATAAACTAAGCGCCATAAGGTTTTGCGCGTCAATATCCTTGATTTCAAGCTCATTCAAAAGTTTTAGCGCCTCATCGTAATTCTTCAGATAGTAGTTTGCGCGCGCCAAATGGTACGTGCTGAGGTCATTTTCGTCATATTCGCGGGAATTTTCAAATGCCTTTTTCGCTGCCTTCAAATCATTTAGCGCAAGCAGGTTTAATCCTTGGTAGAAATAGACTTGCGCGTTTTCAGGAAGGAGTTTTACCGCTTTTTCATATAATTTTTTTGCACCAAGATAATCAGCCGTCGAATACATGAAATTAGCGAATTCAAAGACTATTTGCGGGTTTTTAGGTTCAAGTTTCATTGCTGTTTCAAATTCATCCTTCGCATAATCAAATAGTCTTTGCGAGAGATAAATTACGCCTAAATCCTTGTGCGCACGTGCATTTTTCGGGTCGAGGCTCAAAACTTTTTTGAAAATTTTCTCCGCCTTGTCCCTGTCGTTTGTTTGCATGCAAATCAGCGCATATTGGTAATAAATTTCGCCTGAAACCTTGCCCTTGCTGATTAACAGGTCAAAAACGGTTTTCGCTTCTTCAAACTCTCCGAGTTCAACGTATACTTGAGCCAGCTTTTCCGCCATGGCAGCGGATTTCGGGTTCATCATCACAAGCTTTTTCAAAAGCGAAATCGCCTCTTTGTAGTTTCTGAGTTGAATATACGCACACGCCAGATTGTACTGGAAATTCTGCTTTTCAGGGTGCAGAACCGCCAGAGTTTTGTACAAATTGACCGCATCTTCGAATTTTTCCGCCTTGAGTGCGCTATAAGCAAGCGCAGTAAGGTGAAGCGCCGACGGTTCGCTGTTGTAAGCGATTCGGAAAAATTTAAACGCCTCTTCGAAATCTTTTCGTATTTGAGCGATATTCCCGAGATTGTAGTTTGTGACGGCATTAGCTTTGTCCAAGATTAGCGCGTTATTGAACGCTGTGATTGCTTTTTCTAGCTGGTTTTCAGCAAAATACGCGCTCCCGAGACTGTTGAACATTGAAACGTTAGTTGCGTTGAGCCCCACAGCCTTTTCATAATTGGCAATCGCGTCTTTGAAGTTCTTTTCCATCACCGCGATTGTCCCGAGCATGTAGTACGGCTGATAATCAAGCGGGTCAAGCTCTGACGCTTTTTTTGCAAAGCCCGTTGCCTTTTCGGGCGCTCTAAATTTCAAATATAAAATCGCAAGATTCTTATACGCATCAATGTACTCATCACGAAGCTCAATCACCTTTAAATAGGCGTGTTCCGCCCTTTCAAAATTGTTGGTTCCGTCGTACATCGTCCCGAGATAAAACCATGAAGCCGCGTCTTCAGGCTCCGCCGCAACGACTTTTATAAAATTTTCGATAGCCGATTTTTGGTCATTCAAATTTATATTGCAAAGCCCTAAAAGCTTCTCAGCTTCGGTGTTAGCCCCTTCAGTGAGAAGTTTTGTTAAAACCTCTTTAGCTTCACCGAATTGTTTTTCATTTATAAGATTGTTAGCCTCATCTAGCAAGCTCACAGCCATTTTTAACCTCCGAGTTAAATATTTCGTTCAAAATTCCTTTTAGCGCAATTTTTACGTGCGCATAATTCAAACCGCCCTGCATATACGCAGCATACGGCGGTCTCACGGGTCCGTCAGCCGAAAGCTCAATAGTAGAACCCTCGATGAAGCTTCCCCCGGCCATAATCAGCTTGTCATCGTACCCCGGAACCTCATCCGGTATTGGTGTAAGATAAGATTCAACAGGCGAATTAAATTGCAGCGCCTTGCAAAAATCAATGAGTGGCTGCTTTTCGCCAAACGTGATTGTTTGTATAATATCTGTGCGCTTTGCGTCAAACTTAGGCGTGGAAATAAATCCGACCTCTTCAAACACCTTAGCTGCAAGTACGGCGCCTTTTACCGCCTCAGAAACTATTGACGGTGCCATGAAAATCCCCTGCAAAATGAGGCGTGACTGATTGAGCATTGCCCCGCCCTCAGAGCCGATTCCCGGTGCAGTGAGACGCATTGCCGCCTGCTCAACGAAGTATTCCCGTCCTGCGATGTATCCGCCGGCTTCGACAATCCCGCCGCCCGGATTTTTGATTAAGGAGCCTGCAATCAGGTCTGCGCCGACGTCTGTCGGTTCTATTTCTTCCACAAATTCGCCGTAGCAGTTGTCCACAAAGCAAATGCAGTCAGGATTGATTTTTTTAACAAGTTTTACGGTTTCCTTGATTTCCTCGATGGTGATAGACTTTCGAAGTGAATATCCGCGTGAACGCTGGATTAAAATCATGTTCGTGTCGCTTTTTATAGTTTTTGAAATAGCGTCAAAGTCAAGCTCATAGTCGTTTTTGAGCGGAACCTCAGCGTAACTCACGCCATGCCCGATTAATGAAGCCCGTCTGTCACCGCGTGTGCCGATAACCTCTTCCATCGTATCATAAGGTGCACCCGCTACCGAAATCAGCGATTCCCCATGGCGAAGATTGCCAAATAGCGCGCATGCCAGCGTATGCGTGCCTGAAACGAAATGATTGCGCACAATCGCGCGCTCTGCACGGAAGATATTCGCGTAAACCTTGTCAATCGTCTCTCTACCCATATCGTCATGCCCGTAACCGCTCACGGTAAAAAAGTGTTCCGCGCCGACTTTGTTTTTTTGAAAGGCATTCAGAACTTTTTCTTGATTTGTCTCTTTAATTTTATCAATCCTGCGAAACTGTTCAAACACAGTCTCCTCGCATTTTTCCAGTAATTCTGTAATTTGTTCTTTATTCATAATACTGCTATTATAACTCAAAAGTTGTGTCTTGATTAATTTTTTTCGTGCCTATGAAGTAGGGCTCGAGAATTTTTGTCAGACGTTCGATTTTTTGGTTGTAATGGTCTGTTGTCGGTGTATTTATGGCATTTTGATTTATATCTGTAAACACTTTTGCATTTTTTGGGTTGTTTCCGTCAAGAAATACCTGAGAATATGCGATATCCTTACGTGCAGGTGTAATCAGCCCGCTTTTAGTCATTTCGGTTATAGAGTTTTTTGAGGATAAATGTTTTATGAATTTTGCTGCAAGTTCCTTGTCGCTGCAAGCTGCGGAAATCGCCCACCCTGAGCTGTCAGACGCGGAAATTGAGCCTTTATTTCCTCGCGGCATGGGCGCGATATCCCATTTAAAAGCGGTTTCTTGTCTGTATTTCGGCACGAGCCAGCGCCCCGAAATCTGCATTGCGATTTTGCCGTCCAAAAACATCTGCGCCATAGTCCGATTTGCGCTTTGAGTACGTGTAGGAGCCGATTTTTCGGTGGTTCTCAGCGCGATATATTTATCAAGCGCACTTTTGCTTTCAGCTTTATTTAGGATAAAATTCCCATCTTTGTCAAAAATCCCTCCGCCGCTAGACCATAAAATCGACTGCCAAAATAGCGGATTTTCCTCAAATCCTACACCCCAATGTTCTTTGTTTGTAAGCTTTTTTGCGGTTTTTGAAAAGTCATTGTACGTCCAATTTTTGTCCGGATATTTGACTCCGTTTTTGTCAAAAATATCTTTGTTGTAATAAACAACGAGGTTCGAAACATCTCGTGGAATTGCATACTGAATATTACTGAAACTCAATGCCGAAAGCGAGTTTTCGAAGAAAATACGGTTTGCAATCTCTTCCTTGAAAAAAGGCTCAATATCTGCAAGTACACCTGCCTTTGCGTACACAGGAAGATAATAGTTATTTATAAAGAGTACGTCCGGCGCCTGATTTGAGGCAAAAAGCAGGTGAAGTTTTTGGAAATAATTTTGCGGAATATGTATAATTTCAACTTTTACATTGTTCTGCTGCTCAAAATCGCGAATAATCGGTGTTACGAGCTTCATTTCAGACTGAGAACCCCATGTCGCAAATGTAAGAGTTTTTTGTTCGTTCGCTTTGCCGTGCTCTCCGCAGCCACTCAAAATAAGGCAGGAAAGCATTATCGCCGCAAACATTGCACAGAACTTAAATGTTTTTACAAAGAATGCAATTTTTTTCATACTATAAATTTATAAGGGTTTTCATTTCGTCTTTAGAGACGGAAACCAGCGCCTTGTAATTGTTATCGGAGCGCACAAGGTAGATATCCTCGCCTCGTTTTTTCTCGGTCAAACGGGTTTGAACAGTTGATTGGTCGTGGTTGTGGAATGTTTGTATAAGGAAAATTTTATCTTTAATATAGCCGACAAGCGCTGTCTCGTTTTCATAGCGAATGAGATAGAACCCTTTTGTCTTTGAAATTTTAGACTGATTTATGAGCGAAGGCTCTGTACTTATTGGATTTGAGGCGTATTCAAGCGGAGTTTCATTAATGTCGATTCCGAGCGACAAGTCCTCAGATGGAACAGGCGTAATTTCGTCCACCTCAGGTGAAATATCCGAAAAGTCGTCGAAATTCTCAACAGAGCTGAAGGATTCAAGGTCAAGAGAGCTGTTTTGCGCTGCTTCAGGCTCCTGATATGCAGGTGCAAACTCTTGCGGGGGCTCAACTTCGGCAAACATATTGGTAACGGGCACGCTGTAAGCAGGCTCCTGCGGAGCTTCCGCATTAGAATAAATATTGTCTATATTGTTGGTGAATTCTGCCTGTTGTGTTGCGAGTTCTTCCGCATCATGCTGTTCTTCGCGATTTTTCATAGCTTTGTATTTCTCCTGCCATGACAGTCCCTTCATGTCGTCAGGAATGTCCGCTCCTTGCGTATTTTCGGTGTTCGATACGGTCTTATTATACAGATTTGTGTAATCACGTGTCGTTTTGTTAAATAATTTTAACAGCAAGCCTAAAATCAATAATGTACCTAGCGCCAAAAGTGCTATCACACCGTAATTTGAGCCTGCAACCTCCATAATTTTATCTTGGATTGTTTTCGGTGCCGGGGCTTCAACAGGTTGAGGCGTTTGAGGTATAGCCTTTGGTTCAGCCCCTGCAATAGGTTTCGGCTCGATAGCCAATGGCGGTGTTTGTACCGCTTGAGGCTTAATATCCGCCTTGTTTACGGGTTTCGCAGCAGGTTTAACCGCAGGTTTTTTAAGCGGCTTAGGCGTTACAGGCTTAGATTTAACCGTTGCAGGCTTTTTGTAGGCTGGTTTTGCAGCTTTTACGGTTTTCTTGGAAGCCGTTGCCGTTGCAGGTTTTTTAGCCGTAGTCTTAGGTGCAGCAGGCTTTTTCGCCTGAGGTTTAGCCTTGACAGGCTTTGATGAAAGCGTTGTAGGCTTGATGTTGACGGGTTTGTCGTTTTCAAGCTGCTCGAGAAGGTCTTCCTTCGCGATTTTCGTTGTTACATATGAGGAATGCGCATTGAAAATAACCGGTCTCGTCGTTTTTATCAAAATTTTTGTATACCCGTTGCCCGACCCTTCATTAAAGTATGGTACAAGCTTTACACCTGCGCTGCGGACGTTTAAGGCGTTTATTGAGTTGACGGATGTCACTGAGTGGTAGGTTTCAGGCAGGAGAATATTATATTCATTGTCGGTCTTGTAAACAACCTTAACCTGTTCAGTGTAAGGCTTTTCAAAAGTCAGAAGGACATTTACGCGATTGTCGGGCTGCTGCGTAAGTTCAACGTTCAAAAGGTTATTTTTGTAATGCGAATCTAGCGCAAACGTGCTCATGGCCGCCAGCGCAAACAAAATTGCTACAAATATAAAATTTATTATTCTCTTCATGATGATTAACAATACACAAATCTATAAAAATTTTATCATAAGAAGGGAAAAGATTAACAGTTATTTTACAATTCTTATTTTTATATTCGGATTTAAAAATTCGATATGCTCATCTTTTATAATCTCACCAAAGGTCAAAATCGGTATTCCCGGCGGATAAGCGGTGATAAGTTGTGCCGAAATTCTGCCCGTTGCTTCCTCAGGCAAAACTTCTTCGTAAATAGTATTGAAAGCTGACTGCGGCGAAATAACCTGCTCTCTTTCGGGTAAAAATATTTCTGCAAACACAATGTTTTCACGGTTTTTAGAGATTTTGTCGATGTATTTCAAACCTTTAAGAAGTTTTGCAAGTTTTTGTTTTGTCGTGCCCAAACCGCACAGAAAAGTCAGAGCACGGGCATGCTGGATTTCACATTCAATCTTGAATTTCGAATACAAAATCTCTGACGCTTCTTCTGCGGAAATTTTCAGCGGACGAACCAGAATTTTTGTGATATCGCAGTTGTTTTGATAAAGTTCGAGATTTTCAAACTGCTTAATTTTATTTCGCGTTTCCGTGACCTCAAAAACCATTTTGTCGAGAGTTTTACGACCTTTTTTTGAGTTTAAAAACGTGACCGTCTCCTCGATATTAATTATCGCAGGATAAGACGGCGACGTGGTTGAAATAAGGTTTAGCGCGTCCATAACGCGGGATTGAGGAATTTTTGAATCATGTGCCAAATGAAGAATCGCCGCAGGATTGACGGCTCCGCAAGTTTTGTGCAGCGACTGCACCGAAGCGTCAGCACCTGCAAGGATTGCAGGCGTCCCGAGCGTTTTGTCAAAATTCCACAACGCACCATGCGCCTCGTCCACGATTAAAATTGCTCCGTATTCTTTGCATATGGCTGAAATCTTTGCTGTGTCAGAGATTTCACCGTCGTAAGCGGGGGTTGTAATAATTACGCATTTTGCGCCCGACGTTTTTAAAGCTTCTTCGATTTTTTCGGCTGAAACAGAAGTGTAGACACCAAAATCGCTTTCAAAGTTAGGTTTGACCCATACAGGCGAAGCCCCGGTGAGAATAAGCCCGCTGTGAACGGCTTTGTGGCAGTTTTCTGCGACAACAGCTTTTTCTCCTGTGCCTAAAACGGCAAGCATAAGCACCAAAATGCCTTGTGTAGAGCCGTTAGTCAGCGGCTGAGACATTTTTGAATAATAAATATCTCTAAACTTTTCACACAGCTCTAAAATGCATTCCTCGGGCGCGTTCAGGTTATCCAGCCCATCGATTTCTGAGAAGTCATGCGCATAATATTTGTTGCCCAAAAGCGTCTTATACGGCACTTTCTGATTGTGCGAAGGTGTCGTAAAAAGTGCATATTTTTGTCTCTTTATTTTAAGAATTTGTTTTATCAGGCTCATTTTATGTATAATATTTTTTAATATTGCTAAATTATACACGCAAAAGGGAGTTTATGGACGAAATTACAGCGAAAAATCGTATAGATGAATTAATTACACTTTTGAATAAATACAGTTACTTATATTACACGCAGGACGTTTCGGAGATTTCAGATTTTGAATACGACAAAATGTATGCAGAGTTGAAGGGGCTGGAAGAAAAATTCCCGTCTTTAATCCGTGAAAACAGCCCGACTCAGCGTGTCGGGGATGTGGTTTCCGAAGCGTTTACGGAGCATGTCCATAAGAGCCGTCTTTACAGTCTGGATAATACTTATACGTATGAGGAACTGGGGATTTGGCACCGTAAAATCTGTGAACAGTTTGAACGGGATGACATAGAGCTTGTTGCAGAGCTGAAAATCGACGGTCTGGCTATTTCTCTGAACTATGAAGCCGGAAATCTCAAAATCGGTGCTACGCGGGGCAATGGCACTGTCGGAGAAAATATTACGCCGAATATTAAAGCCATAAAAGCTGTTCCTATTGAGTTGACTGATAAAACGGCGTCGCTCGACGTCCGCGGCGAAGTTTACATGCCCTTCAGCACTTTTGAGGCGTTGAATGAGGAGGCGCGTGCCGCTTCACAAAAAGAATTCGCTAATCCGCGAAATGCTGCCGCGGGAACCTTGCGCCAGCTTGACCCGAAAGTTGTTGCCAAACGCGGACTTTCGATGTTTTCTTATGCCGCAATTTTTGATGATGCAAAGCAACAGCCTCCTACTCATTTTGGAACGCTTGAAAAACTTAAAGAGCTTGGTTTTCGCACAAATCCCAATACTAAACTATGCAAATCTCTTGAGGAGGTTGTAGAATTCTGTGAAACCTTTGATAAAAAGCGTTTTGAGCTTAATTATGCCACTGACGGAGTCGTAGTAAAAGTAAATGAGATATCTATTCAAAATGCGCTCGGATTTACGGCAAAATCCCCGAAATGGGCTACTGCGTTTAAGTTTCCACCTGAGGAAATGTGCACAAAGCTTCTGAGAATTGAAGACGGTGTCGGTAAGACGGGCGCAATCACTCCTGTCGCGATATTAGAGCCCGTTCATCTCGGTGGAAGCATTGTAAAGCGTGCGTCATTGCATAATTATGATGAGATAAAACGCCTGGGCGTGATGATTGGCGACTATGTGATTGTCAAAAAGGCTGCGGAGATAATACCTAAGGTAGTTTCTGTCGATGTTTCCAAGCGCGACGGCACTCAAATCCCGATAAAAACTCCGAAAAGCTGTCCTATATGTAAATCTCGCCTGGTAACTCCTCATGGTGAGGTGAATTTGTACTGCGCTAATCGTGAAAATTGTGAAGCCCAGATTGAGGCAAAAATACAGTTTTTTGTTTCTAAAAATGCCATGGATATCGATGGTGTGGGCAATTCGCTGGTTAGAATGTTACTGGAAACAGGACTTATTCGAGACGCTGCGGACTTGTATGCGCTCACAAAAGAAGATTTACTTGAACTTGAAGGTATTCAGGAAAAATCTGCCGCTAATATAATAAAAGCAGTGAATGACAGTCGTAATCCCTCATTGGCACAGTTTTTGACAGGTTTGAACATAAAGCATGTCGGAAAAGAAACGGCAGAAATTTTGGTCAATCGTTTTGACACGGTCGATAAGCTCAAAGCAGCTACAGAAGATGAAATTGACTCCCTCGACGGTGTTGGGGACAAAATTGCGCTCACGGTCACTCAGTGGTTCAGTGAGCCTAAAAATATTGAGCTTTTGGACAAATTCAAACGTCTCGGGGTGGAGCCTTTAAAAGTTGAAAAGACGTTAGTATCTGACGTTTTTGAAAATAAAGCGTTCGTGATTACAGGTACGTTGACCAAGCCCAGAGCGGAGTTTGAGCGGCTTATAAAAGAGCATGGCGGAAAAACCACCTCCGCTGTTTCGAAAAATACCGCGTATCTGCTTGCAGGAGAGAGCCCCGGCTCTAAACTCTTGAAAGCTGAAAGTTTAGGTGTTACAATCTTAAATGAACAGGCATTTTTTGATATGCTGGAGAAGGTTGATGAAAAATAAATGTACGGTTATTCATATTAACGGGCTTACGGGCGTTTTGATAGCTGGTTTTCTGATAATGTGCGCGATTGCGGGATTTGTCATATTTCCTGCTTGGTGTTGTATGCATATCTGGAATGCGCTGGCGTCAATTGTTTCCAACATGCCTGTTATGCAGCTCAAACATGGCGCTTTGCTGTGGGTTATAATTGCGCTTGCTTCATACGCGGCGTTTTTCGGTAAATTTAAAATAGCTTTTGTTTCAAAAACAGAAGCAGGAGAACGATTTCGTCCTAATAAGGCAGAAAATATCGAGTTGTCACATTCAGTGGAAAAAAGTGTTCAGGTTGAGTCTGAGCGCGAAGAAATAAAAAAATAAGGAGACGTTATGACAGGTAAAAAAATAGCATTAGCGCTTACTTTGTGCGCACTTGCGGGCGGCATGCTCGGATTTTCAAAAGCTGCGGTTGCAGAGCCGGGTTATATAACGGTTTCAAGCTCTATGACGAAAGAAGTTGACCCGAATCGCGCAGAAGTTGAACTTCGCGTTGAAGTTACCGAAAAGACTGCTCAAGCAGCTTCCGAAAAAAATAAGCAGATTGCAACTGCGGTTATAGACGCAATAAAGCCTGAACTTTCGCTTGGTGCGGCTGATTCTGTTAAAACATCCGCGTTTGTTGTGCGCCCTGATTATTATTACGGCAAAGACAACAAAAGAACGCTCAACGGCTATGTTGCATCAAATTCAATCTACGTAAAAACATCAAATATTCAAAATATCGGCAAAGTCATTGACAGAGCGCTCACTGCAGGTGCAAACAACGTTGACAGCCTCAATTTGACCCTTGATAATCCTAACCAGTTCTGCCTTGACGTTGTTCAAGACGCGGTTAAAGATACTCAGTTTAAGGCGGCTTCAATTGCAAAAACATTAGGTACTTCGCTGGCGGGTGTAAAGTCTGTGAGAAGCACTTGTAACACACAAAGTGTTTCAAACTCCCCTTACAGAATGATGATGACAGCAAAAGCTGACGGCGCTGCAGTTGAGTCTTCCACTCCAATCGAAGCGGGCAAAATTAAGATTTATGCTAACGTGGACGCAAGTTACAACTTAAAATAGGCATAAATTCTAATGATTCAGACACCAAAGGCAATGAGACTTCATATCGGGATTTTCGGCAAAACAAACGTTGGAAAATCCACGCTCATCAATGCTCTCACTCATCAATATGCCGCTATAACCTCTCCCCACGCGGGAACAACAACCGACCCTGTGGAGAAGTCTATGGAAATGCTTCCTATCGGGCCCGTGACATTCATTGATACTGCAGGAATTGACGATACGTCAGAGCTTGGTGCCGAGCGCACGGAAAAGACGCTTCAAATACTTTCTCGCTGTGATATTGCGATTATTGTCTGTGATTACCGCGGCTGGGGAAAGTTTGAAGAGGGTCTTTTTGAGCGCCTTTCGGAGCTCAAGATTCCTGTGATTTCTGTGGTTAATAAAATTGATGAAAAATACATTTCGCAGAGGAATTTTTCAAGAATTAAAGACCATTGTGCAGAACCGCTTTTAACTTCTATTGAAAAAGATGGCACTGCAGTCATTCAAATCAAAGAATTGCTTGTGAAAAATCTTCCGGAGGAGTTTATATCGAATCAGAGCGTGATTGGTGACCTGATTTCGCCGGAGGATACGATTATTTTAGTGACGCCGATTGACAAGGAAGCGCCAAAAGGGCGTCTGATACTGCCTCAAGTACAGATTATCAGAGATATACTCGACCACGACGCAAAGGCGATTGTGGTAAAAGTTGGCCAGCTTCAAAGTGCATTAAATAGTCTCAATACCCAGCCCCGTATGATTATTACAGATTCGCAGGTTTTCCCGGAGGTTTCAGCTATAGTTCCCGACCATATTCCGCTTACTTCGTTTTCGATTTTATTTGCCCGATTCAAGGGTGACCTGAATGCTTTCGTAAACGGAGTTCATGCGCTTGCGCTTATGCCTTACAATTCACGGATTTTGATTGCGGAAAGCTGCACTCATCACCAAATTGAAGATGATATCGCTAAGGTCAAAATTCCAAAGTGGCTTCGTGAGAGAACGGGAAAAAATCTTACTTTTGACTATGTCAGCGGGCATGATTTCCCGAAAGACCTCTCAAAATATAATCTTATAGTGCATTGCGGCGGCTGTATGACAAACAAGCGCGAAATCTTATCGCGTGTTTTCAGAGCTTCTTCACAAAATATTCCTATTACAAATTATGGAGTTGTAATAGCATATTGCAAGGGGATATTGGAGCGCTCACTCAAAATTTTCCGTTAAATTTCTGTAACATTTGTTAACATAACGGTCAAAAAACGCAATCTGCATGGTTTTCTCGTTTTTATTTAAGTAAGAGGATAATTTACCACACGAGGAGAGCAATGGGCTACGCGATATTTGCAGCACGAAAAATAATGTTGACCAACCGGATCAACAACCTGAATTTCAGGATTATGTGTCTGTCTCAAAAACAGCAAACCCTGAGTGATATTTCGGGTAAAATGCAGTCCTACTTCGGACAAATGCAGATGATGCTTGGCGTCCAGAACAGCGGATTTAATAATCCGATGAATCAAATGATGCTCATGCAGCAGGCGGGTAACATGTTTAGCGGCGGAAACGGAAACAACAACGCCATGGGCAGTATTTTCCAATCTTTCCAAGCCCAACAGCAGCAGCAATCGATGTATCAGATGATGCTGAGTATGCAGGCGGAAGGAATGATGGCTCCTGTTGCAGCCGAAGAAAACCAAATCGAGCAAGAACGAAAGCGGCTCGAGACGCAGGTCAAAGCAGCCACCGCGGAGCTGGAGCAAGTCGAAAAGGCCGAAGACGACCAAATCAAGAAATCGGCTCCAAAATACGCATAAAACAGAATTTTATAAAGAAACGCCCGCAGGTCGGGCGTTTTTATTGTTTATAAATAACATCACTCTTCGTTCAGGCTCAAAACCGCCATGAATGCTTCTTGCGGAACCTCTACACGTCCGACAGCTTTCATACGCTTTTTACCTTTTTTCTGCTTGTCAAGCAATTTGCGTTTTCTCGAGATGTCTCCGCCGTAGCATTTGTCCAAAACGCTTTTTCTCATTGCTTTTATGTTTGTGCGGGCGATGATTCTTCCGCCGATAGCCGCTTGAATAGGTACTTCAAACATCTGGCGAGGAATTATGTCTTTTAATTTTGAAGTAAGCTTTTGTCCGACGTAGAATGAATTATCTTCGTGAACAATTGCACTCAGCGCATCTACAACCTCACCTGCAAGCAAAACATCGAGTTTGACTAGTTTTGAGCGTTTGTAATCCTTGAATTCGTAGTCCATGGACGCATATCCCTTTGTGCGGGATTTTAGTTGGTCGTAAAAGTCGGTTATTACTTCGCTCAGAGGTATTTCATACTCAAGATTTACACGGATTTTATCAATGTAAGTCATGTTTATGAAAATTCCTCGTTTTGACTGGCACAAGTCCATAAGCGTCCCTGTGTAGTCGTTTGGCGTGATGATGTTGACTCTCACGTACGGCTCTTCGATAAACTCGCGGTATTGAGGTGCAGGAAGGTTTGCGGGGTTGTCGATGTCGACAGTTTCTCCGTCCGTTTTGTGTACGCGGTAAACTACCGAAGGTGCAGTCGTGACAAGGGAAATATTATACTCGCGTTCAAGTCGCTCCTGTGCGATTTCCATGTGTAGCATTCCCAAAAATCCGCAGCGGAAGCCAAAACCCAGCGCTGATGACGTTTCAGGCTCAAATGTAATGGAGCTGTCATTAAGCTTTAATTTTTCAAGTGCATCTTTTAAATCCTGATAATCTTCGTTGTCAACCGGATAAAGCCCCGAAAACACCATAGGAAGCGCCTCTTTGTAGCCTGCAAGCGGTTCTTTTGACGGTGCATTTTTGTTTGTGATTGTGTCGCCGACAAATCTCGTCAGTTCTTTGATGGAGCCTGCAAGATAGCCTACATCGCCCGTTTTTAACTCTTTGACCTGCACTCTGCGCGGAGTTTGGTAGCCAAGTTCGACAACTTCATACTCTTTGCCCGATGCCATAAATTTTACTGTGTCCCCGAGCTTGATTGAACCGTCTACAACCTTGAAAAAGCATAGTGTGCCTAGGTATTGGTCGTATGCACTGTCGAAAACCATTGCTCTTAAAGGCTTGTCGGATGTATCGACAGGTGGCGGAATGTAGTTTACAACCGCTTCCAAAACCTCAGGTATTCCGGTGCCTTCTTTTGCGCTGACAGGGATTGCCACGCTGGCATCAATGCCTAAAATCTCTTCTATTTCAGCCTTAACACGCTCAACATCTGCTGACGGGAGGTCGATTTTGTTAATGACAGGGATAATTTCCAAGTCTTGCTCTGCCGCAAGATAAACATTGGCGAGCGTTTGCGCCTCAACGCCCTGCGTTGCGTCTACTATGAGAAGCGCGCCTTCGCAGGCTGCAAGCGAACGAGAAACTTCATAATAAAAGTACACGTGCCCCGGCGTGTCAATCAGGTTGAGCACGTAATCCTTGCCGTCATTGGCTTTGTAGTTCATACGCGCTGCGTTTAGCTTAATCGTGATACCGCGCTCGCGCTCGATATCCATAGAGTCCATAATTTGGTTCTGCATGTCACGTTGTGCAATTGTTCCGGTCTGTTCGAGCAAACGATCTGCAAGTGTGGATTTTCCGTGGTCGATGTGCGCGATTATGCAAAAATTTCGTACATTTTCAATATATTTCATTGGTATAAGCCTTAAAGTTAACTATACGTTGAATTTGAAGAGCATTACGTCGCCGTCTTGAACGATGTATTCTTTGCCCTCAAGTCTTGCTAGCCCCTTTTCTTTTGAGCCAGCCCAGCCGCCGCAAGCCTTGAAGTCATTATAGGAAACAACTTCGGCTTTGATGAAGCCTTTTTCAAAATCCGTGTGAATTACGCCTGCTGCCTGTGGAGCCTTTGCGCCTGACGGAATTGTCCATGCGCGAACCTCTTTTTCGCCCGCCGTGATGTAGGTGCGCAGGTTTAAAAGCTTGTACACAGAGCGAATCATACGCTCAATGCCTGAATTTTCGATTCCCAGGTCTTTGAGGTATTCTGCGGCCTCTTCCGCCTCCAGTTCTGCGAGTTCCTGCTCTATGCGGGCAGAAATGATTACCACCTCTGCATTATGTGTTTTTGCGTATTCTTTAACCTCGTCCACATAAGCGTTTCCATCTTTTAGGTCGAATTCGGACACGTTTGCGGCATAAATTATAGGTTTGATAGCCAAAAGCTGCAAGCCTCTTGCCAAAATCAGTTCTTCGCCTTCAAAATAGTCTTCGGGACGGATAAATTTACCGTCTGAAAGCACTTCCGAGAGCTTCGTCAGAACTTTATGCTCAAGAACAGCGGCTTTGTCACCTGATTTGACGGATTTCACAAGGCGCGCGATACGTTTTTCAATAGACGCAAGGTCAGCAAGCGCAAGTTCTGTGTTTATAGTCTCGATATCGTCTACAGGAGAGACTTTTCCCGATACGTGGATGGTGTTCGGATCGTCAAAACAGCGGACGACTTGAATAATCGCGTCCACCTCGCGAATGTTTGCCAAAAACTGATTGCCGAGCCCTTCGCCTTTGCTGGCGCCCTTTACGAGTCCGGCGATGTCAACGAATTCAATCGCTGTCGGCACGACAGTTTGGGTTTTTACAAGCTCTTTGAGTACGTAAAGTCTCTCGTCTGGCACGGTTACGACCCCGACATTCGGCTCGATTGTGCAGAACGGGTAGTTCGCACTTTCTGCGTTCTGTGAGCTTGTGAGCGCATTAAAAAGTGTTGATTTACCTACATTCGGGAGTCCGACTATACCTGCTCTTAACATAAAAACCTCTTCTCATTACTATCTTGCTAAAATTTAACCATGAAAACGCCTTGCGTTCAAGATTTTAACAGATTAGGAGGTTTTCGTGCTACAATCGGTGTATGAAGTGGTATTTTGCGAGTAACAGTGAGTCGGTGGATTTTTTTCCGTTAATCAAGGCGGCGGTTCTTTCTGCGCGCAAGAATACTACACTGGAGCCTCATTTTATCTACGATGGTTCTCCTGACACCCTCACAGCTTGGCTCGAAGAGCATGGTGTTAAAATTATCTATCATCGAAGCAGCGTCTACGATACTATTTTGAAAAGCTACCCGAAAAAAGACTTAAGAATCCCGGCTGGCGCTTATCTTCGCTGCGATATACCTGAGATTGAAACCGAAGACGAATTTGTGCTTTACACCGACTGCGATGTTCTTTTTTTAAAGGATATAACGCTCGAAACCTGCCCTACGCCTCAATATTTTTCCTGTAGTTCACAATTCGAGAAAAAAGATTTTGTGGATTTTAACACGGGAGTCATGTTTATGAACGTACCCGCTTTGCGTGAGTCGCAGGAAGATTTCAGGGCTTTTATCCGCCAAAATATGTGCAAACTTGATGTTCTCGACCAGTCTGCATTTCAAATTTTTTACGGTTCAAAAAATTCGCCCCTCGATATAAAATACAACCATAAACCTTACTGGGGCGTGGATGAAGAGGCAGTTATTCTGCATTTTCACGGGCCGAAACCCCATAATTTTTCTACCGATTTGTCGGTAAAAAATCTGCACCCGACATACGACATCCTTTACCACAGGTCGATTGCGGGGTATAAATTCTATCTTGAGCTGTTCAAAAACTATTCCAACGAAATTGATTATGACTATAATGCGATAGAGCTTCTCAACTCGGGCGCGTATCCTTATCCCAAGCGTTCCGTCCGCCCGTTTAAGGTTCGTTTGAGGAATTTTCTGCGTAAAAAGTGGGCTAAAATTAAAAATTTTTTCGGGATTAACTAATATTCTTAAAATGATTCTTCACCCTGCAGGTTCAGAATGACAAATCACTTATGAACCACACAGTATCGTCATTCTAACGTAGCAAAGTAGGGTGCATTACAATGCACCAGCACCAAGCCTGCTACTTCACGATTCAAGAAGAATCTCTTTTCAGGCTGGAATACTCAAGTTAATATTTCTTCACAATCGCTCAAGTTCCTTAGCATGCCTGCCGATATCAATTATACAGGGACATTGAAGTATTTGACTAAGGAAAAAATATGATTAAAGAAGTATTAAAGAAAGTACATTGTTTGGAAGAGTTCTGGGTAGAGTGCGCAGAAATGTGTCATTTACCGGCGGGAATCGGCAAGCATTTGATGAATAAGAATGAAGCTTACCTCAAGTCTAAAGAAGACAAGGAAGCGGATAAACAAAAGGCTTTGCTCGATTTGACCCAATGTGAAATGTTCCGTTATCTCGGCGCTACGTAATTTTTAAAGTAAGAAAAAACTTTCGCAAACGGTGATACTACAATTGATATTAGTTGCTGATGTTGATACTCGGCAACTAATTTCTTAATTTCTTCTTCCATTTTTGCTTGGATTTCGAGGAGTTTTTTGTAGTGGCTCTTGTCCGCCTTCAAAAAGTTGCTCTCCACAACCTTTTTGTGCTCTTCAAGTTCGGCTTTAAGGCGCGCAATCTTTATTTTCATTTTTAGCGTCTTGTCGTCTATTCTTTTGAATTTAGAGTTGCATAAAATATCTGTGTCCAATCCGTCAATAAGCTTGCGGTCATTGATAAATTCAACATCTTCCGGGATTTCTTTCTTTTGGAGGTGCTGGGGCGGTTTTACGCTGAGCCCGAAAGGAATCGTGCTGAATATGTTCTGTCCCGAGTCGTTGCTTGGTGCGGATTCAGGCGCGATGAATGTTTTCACTTCTCCCGAAGTGTGTTCTTCCCCTTGAAATGACTGCAAAAGCCCATTCTTATTGAGATTCTCCATCAAACTTTGATAATTGTTCTCCATAATGTAATTATGCCTGAAATTATTGTAGTTCAAACCCTATAAACGTTGGATTTTTTTCTAATAAAAAGCGGCTCGTAATTTGAGCCGCTCGAGTTTATGATTTCTTACCGTAAAGTGCTTGTATTTCCTTCTGGAAGGGCGAAAGTTCGCTCAGTTTCCTGATGATAGGCGGGAGTTTTTCGAGCACGTAATCTATTTCGTCTTCAGTCGTGTAACGGCTGAGGCTGAAACGAATTGAGCCATGGAGTGCCGTGAAAGGTATGCCCATGGCTTTTAAGACGTGGCTGGGCTCAAGGCTTCCGCTTGTGCAGGCGCTTCCCGAGCTTGCACAAATACCTTCGTCGCTCAGGTGGAGCAAGATTAATTCGCCTTCAATGTACTGAAACCCGATATTTGTAGTATTCGGTACTCGATTTTGTACATTTGCGTTCAGTCTGGCATTCGGAATTGCCGACATTATGCCCGTTTCCAGCTTGTCTCTTAGCATTTTTACGCGGGTGAGTTCGTCATCGAGCGCTTCGCTTGCCAGCTCGCATGCCTTTCCCAGCGCAATCATGTATGGCACATTTTCAGTCCCGGCACGTTTTCCGCGCTCTTGATGTCCGCCGATAATCAACGGCAGCACAAGTGTTCCTTTTTTGATATACAATGCTCCAACACCCTTCGGCGCGTGGATTTTGTGTCCCGAAATACCCATAAGGTCGATTTGCGTGTTTTTTACATCCAATTTGATTTTTCCGGCTGCCTGAACCGCGTCAACAAATACTTTTGCGCGCGGATTTTTCTTTTTCACGATTTCCGCCGCCTTTTCCACCGGTAAAATTATGCCGGTTTCGTTGTTTGCGTACATAATACTGACAACGATTGTTTCTTCATTCACGGCATCTTCAAGTTCTTGCAGGTCAAGATTCCCTTCATTGTCCACAGAAAGGTAAGTCACCCTGTAGCTTTGTTTTTCCAGCAGTTTATAAAGGCTCAACACGCATGGGTGTTCTATTTTTGTCGTTATAATATGTTTTTTTGTTTTATTTGCTTCCAAGACGCCGCGAATCGCCATATTCGCCGATTCTGAGCCTGACGCCGTGAACACGATTTCGCTCGGGCTTGAAGCACCCATAAAATCTGCAACGCGCTGGCGCGCTTCTTTCATTTTATGGCCGACTTTTCCGCCAAAATCATGCATTGAAGAAGGGTTTCCGTACAGTTCGGAAAAATACGGCGTCATCTCTGCCACAACGCGCTCATCAACCTTTGTTGTCGCGTTGTTGTCTAAATATACAACTTTTTCCATAATTACACCTCTATAACTTCAATTTCCGGCGCTATATGGTCTTTTAGCGTGTTTTCCACGAAGTATTTCAGCGTCATCATTGAGTTTTTGCAACTTGCGCAAGCCCCGCGCAGCTTTACATATACCTTAAACCCGTCAACATCCACAAGCTCTATGTCCCCGCCGTCTTTACGCAGTTCGTCCGAGATAAAACGCTCAATTACATTATTTATTTTCAAAATTTGCTGAGTTTTTGTCATATTTGGCAGGTCGATTTTGGGTTTTGCATCTTCCTTCAAAAGTGCCTCAATCGCGCCGTGACAACGCCCGCAGCCACCTCCGGCTTTGGTTTCGTTAACCACGTCTTCAACAGTTTTCAGCCCTTTTTCTTTAATTTGCTTTCGCAAATCGTTTTCTGTAGTGAAAAAGCAAGTGCATACGACTTTTTCGTCAGGGCACTGTTTGACTTCTTCGCCGTAGTAGTTTGCAAGCGCAGCCTCGAGAGCCTCGTGCCCCATAACCGAGCAGTGCATTTTTTCAGGCGGCAATCCGCCCAGTTCGTCAGCAATCTGTTTATTTGTAATCGCTTTTGCCTCGTCGACGTGCTTTCCTATAATCATTTCCGTCAAAATACTCGAACTCGCAACTGCAGAGCCGCAGCCGAAAGTCTGAAATTTGGCGTCTTGAATAATCCCGTTTTCATCCACTTTTAAGTAGAGTTTGAGCATATCACCGCAAGCCAGCGAACCCGCTTCGCCAACAGCGTCAGCATTATCTATCGAACCCACGTTTTTGGGGTTGCGGTAGTGTTCCATTACTTTATCTGAATATTCCCACATAATGTGTTCTCCAATCTATCTTTTCCCCGAGACAGCCAGGCTGCCCCACTAAAAGTATAATACAAAATTTGCACAAAACGGGAAAAATTAATTATATTTTAAGGATTGAAGTTCTCTGTATTCGTACGCACTACCTACCAACTGTCATGCTGAACTCGTTTCAGCATCTTTCCAATTAGCGATGGGTGTTAATTTCTGCATAAATATTGTTTTAGGTTGCTTTGCAGTGAAGCTTTGGGTGAAAGGATAGCAGTTCTGCGGAGTTGGACAGATCCTGAAACAAGTTCAGGATGACGGGGAGATTAAAAAGTCTCAGTAGCTCGGGCATTGCCCGACAGTGCCCAACGAAAAACGTTAATTAGGGCGCATTTTAATGTACCTGCACCAATTCCGTCCTCGCGGAGATGATTGCCACGAGTGGAGGCAGCTATTTATTCAACAGCGCAAATGCGTCTTCCGCGTGCTCAACAACCGTAATAATATCTGTAAGATAAGCAAAATCCAAAACCTTTTTAACAGGTTCGGACGGAGAAAGAATCATAAATTTACCGTCTGCCTCAGAACACTTGCGGTATATCTCAGTAAAAAGCCCCGCCTGCTCGGTTTGAAAGGTTTTGATGTCTTTTAGATTCAGTATGATATTTTTAGCGCCTGCAAGCATAATCGTCGTTATATTTGTCTGCAATTCTTCATTATACTCTTCTTTGGAAAGGCTCTTTACGTTGTATACAGCTGTGTTTTCGTCAATATCGTATCTAATGTAATTCTTTCTCGTGTAAGCTTCGTTTTTATCGATGATAATTTTCAAAACTTTATCATGCCACTTTGAGCTCTTCGAAACAAACTCGTCAACTCCCGCGTTAAAGCAGTCCGTGACAAGATTTAGGTCGTCCGTACCTGATATTGCAATAATTTTATAACCTTTATGTTTTTCGCTTCTGTTTTTCTGCGCAAACTCCATAACAGCAAGCCCGTCCGCTTCATCAGGCAAGAATAAGTCGACAAAAATAAAATCGAAATTTTGGCGCTTAATTTCACTGACAGCTTCCTCTTTTGAGTGAACAATAATCGGGCAAACACCGATTTTCTTCATCAATGTCGAAAGCTGATAAGTTGAAAGCTCCAAATCGTCTACAATCAATACCTTTGCGCTGCTTGCGTTTAGGTCGCATGCGTCAGCAAGGCAAGAAAGCTTATCTTGGATTTTTATGAGTGCTTTTGTGACATCATTGTTAGTTAGTGCCGAGTATTCACACTCCAGCCCCGCAAGCTCAAATATTTTCTCTACCTGTTCTTTCGTCAAATTCATAACTGAATTATAGCATATTTTTGCAAATTAGAGAATTAGTTTTCCAGAAAATTGCTTTTAAGGTGTTTTGGAATCGGTCCGTCAAATTTTACGTAAAGATTTTTCACTTCTTTAGGCAGCTTTATTCCGCCAGCTAATGCTGCGTAAGCGTCTGCGATAAATTCATGCGCATTGTAAAATAGACACTTATAAGGCATTACTCTTGAAGCAATTTCAGATTCAGATTTAGATAATTTTTGATATTTTTTCTTCCGTCCTACCGCGCATATGTGCTGCATATGCCCCATTTCATGAAGCAGGACATTAAGGGGATGACTCGGAACGACAAGTTCAGAGAAGGTAAGAGATTGATTATTTCTTAAGCACCATTCTGAAATCAATCCTATAATTTGGGGTATGTGGGCTCTTGTGATCAAGCCTGAATTATCTTTTGTAATACCGTTTTTTGCTAAATATTCTGCTAATACCGGATTGTTAAAACACTCTAGTAATAGAACTTGTGGTTCAGAGAGAAGTTTGTCTGATATTTTTGTAAGTCTTAGTTGATTAGCATAAAATTCTAATTTTTCAAAAGCATCAAGTTCATCATTATTAAATAGTCTTAAATCCATATCGTATTGATTTCGATTTCTTGGAGATTCAAACCATAGTGATTTTCCATTTGGATATTTAAAATTATTTGAGTCCCTGCCGATATGGCGTTCTATATTGAGAATTTCTTTGTGATTTAAGCCTATAATCCGACGTTTCCCATAATAGGCACCTTTAAACGTCCACAAATCGGGTGTCTGGAAAAGCACTCTTGGCATAAAGAGTTCACCGCGATGGAAATTAGAAACCATCTCAAGTGCCTTGTTTGTGTAGTTTGCAAATGCCAAATCTTTTATCAAAAATCTTTTTACTTTGAAAATATTTTCAGCAAAACTCTTTGCTTCATCAATAGTTTTTGCCAGAGAGTATTGAATATTTTCAGGTAATCTTACAAAATTAGTCCTTTCAAATAGATGTGCCCTGGCAGCGGGGGCAGGCTCGCATAGACGAGAAGCCGCCGAAATAATATTACCCCGAAAACTAGTGTTTTTATGCTGAACAGGGACATATGCAGATATAAAAGTATTTTTTGAATGAATTTGCATTAATTGTATGAAAACACCTGAATTTATTTTTTTGCTATAATCTTTTTATGGAAAAACTGGAATTAAAAATAGAAAAAATGGCACACTGCAAAGAGCTTCCGCAGTATCAGACAGCGGGTTCGGCAGGTATGGATATCAGGGCTGCAATTGATGAGCCGATTACGGTCGGGTCTTTGGAGCGGATTTTGGTTCCGACCGGGCTAAAAATTGAGCTTCCTGCAGGCTATGAGGCGCAAATTCGCCCTCGTTCCGGGATGGCGATAAAGCATGGGATTACGATGATAAATTCTCCGGGGACAATTGACGAAGACTATCGCGGTGAAGTGAAAATCGCTGTTGTAAATATTTCAAAAGACGCATATACAATCCAGCCTGACGAACGCATTGCACAAATGGTTATCGCGAAAGTCGAACAGCCTGAAATCGTTCCTGTGCTGCTGGTTTCAGAAACACTTCGAGGAGCGGGCGGTTTCGGCTCGACGGGTAAGGACTAAGACATCCTGAAGTTGTTAATGCAGGTCTGTCACTCCCGACCTCTGTTCGCTTCCACCTCCCCGTCATTCTGAGAGAGGAACGACCGAAGAATCTAAGAATGATGGGACTACCCACTTTGAATTGGTGTTTAACGCTTTTGAAGGTTAAGTAAGACGGATAGATCCTGAAACAAGTTCAGGATGACAGTCAAATAAAAGCTTATTAATCTTTAAAGCCCTTGCAGATTCTGTATTCTTGACATACATTCTGTCATCCTGAACTTGTTTCAGGATCTGTTTGCTTAGAAATACCAAGCACTAATTGTAAATTAACCTTTAGCTTTTTCAAGCAGCGCATGGATTCGCAGATATCTATCGAATTCTTTTCTGAGTTTTCCGAGGTCACCGTAGTATGCTGACGGAATATGAGCGCGGTTGTCGTATTTTTCGTCAATTATGTAAATAGTCGGAAAGCTTTCAATACCGTAATCTTTTGCCATCCGTCTGTTTTCAGGCTGGTCAAAGTTGATTTTAACTATATTGTATTTTTCGCCGTAAATCATGTTAATTAGTTTTAATTTCGGCATGAAACGTTTGCAGTATGTGCACCAATCCACGTAAAAAATGGCAATCATCGGTTTGTCGCTCTTAACAGCCTCTTGGTAAGTTATTCCTACGGGGTATTGAGACGGAACTATGTCTTTTGTGTTGTTCATTGTCGTGTTAAACGCAAATACTGCCGATACACCCGCCATAAACAAGGCTATAACTGCAATTATTATAATTTTCTTTTTCATTTCGGCTTTCCCTCTGTCGATTTTAATTCCACCGAATTATTTTACTATAAATTTTCTGATTGCGCACTATAATTTTGCGCCTTTAGGAACAACGGTTACGCCGCCTTCCGATACATAAAATCCTCTGGCTTCGTCCTCTTCCCGGCAAATGCCGATACGCGCGTAGGCAGGAATATCAACGTTTTTGTCGATAATCGCTTTTCTGATTTCGCAATGTCTTCCGACCGTTACGTCTTCCATCAGGATTGAATCAACAACGTTCGAAAAGCTGTTGATACGGACTTTTGGAGACAATACGCAGCGCGAAATGCTTCCGCCCGAGATGATACAGCCCTCGGAAACCATTGAATTTGTTGCTGTGCCGACTCTGTCGCCTTCTTCCCAGATGAATTTTGCAGGCGGGAAGTTATAGTTGAAGGTTCTGAGCGGCCATTTTTCCGAGTACAGGTTTAATTCAGGCAAGTAACTTAGCAAGTCCATGTTTGCCTGCCAGTATGCGTCAACAGTACCGACATCACGCCAGTAGCCGGCTTCGGACTTCGTCATTCCGCCAAATTCGTTCTTTGAAAAGTCGTAAACCTGAATCTTATGCCCTTCTTCAAGCATTTTCGGTATGATGTTTTTCCCGAAATCATGCTTTGAGTGCTCAAACTTAGAATCTTCAATCAGCTGACTTTTAAGCACATTTGAGTTGAAAATATAATTCCCCATAGACGCAAGACAGTAATCGTCGCGTCCCGGAATGGTTTTCGGCTTGTGTGTAGGTTTTTCCACAAATCCCGTCAATTTCCAATCTTCATCAACTTCAATTATGCCGTATTCGTGTGCAAGCTCAATAGGCACGGGGATTGCGGAGATTGTAAGCTCAGCTTTGCGTTTTTTGTGGTATTTGAGCATTTGTGAAACATCCATTTTGTAAACATGGTCGCCGCCGAATACGCACACGTATTTTGCAACCTCGTCGTCGATGTGGTTAAGGTTTTGGTGGATTGCGTCGGCAGTACCCTTGTACCACGCGCCGTCTGTTCTCATCTGCGCCGGCACCAGGTCGACAAACTGGTTCAAAAACGGTGACAGTACCCATCCGCGCGTTATATGTCGGTTTAAAGAGTCTGATTTATATTGCGTCAGAATTTTAATTTTGTAAAAGCCGGAGTTTACAAAGTTATTGATAACAAAATCGATAATTCTGTAACGTCCGCCGAAAGGTACGGCAGGCTTGGCACGGTCGCGGGTTAGAGGATACAATCTTTTTCCCTCTCCGCCGGCCAAAATCATAACCAAAACATCATTTAAAACCATATAGAATTCTCCTATCGGTTCTTATTGTACAAAATTTTCGAATAATTAGCAAGGCTGTAATTATTATTATAATTATTTTTGAGGATGTATGAGAGTGTCAGAAACCTCTCTGAATGCACCATTTCCACCGAATGCCGATGTTATTTGTACATTCTCAACTTCTTTAACTTTGAAATTTGCATTCGGAACAGTAACGCGGTTCGAAACCAATTTCATTGCACCAATGTCGTTAAAATCGTCCCCGATATAGATTACTTCACACGGTTTAAGCGAATATTTTTCCAAAAGCTGCTCCACTATCGGCGCTTTGATTCTAATTCCGCCAAAAACATCTTCCAGGTCGAATTTTTTCTTTAAATACTCTGACGCGGCAGAATTTTCCCCTGAAACTATCGCAAATTTGTACCCGTTTTTTAAAAGCATACTGACAGCCATGATATCCATAAAATGCAGGCGTTTTGAGGTTTTTCCGTCTTCGCTTATGTAAATCGAGCCGTCTGTGAAAATTCCGTCAAAGTCGCTTATTATTAATTTTATTTCATTTTCAAATTTAAGCATTTAGGGGCGCCTTTACTTTACGGAGTTTTTTAATAATCGGCTTTTCGCTGTCATAGACAGCTTTTTGTCCGTCACCGCAGATTGCGGGAAGCGAACGAATGTCGCGGACGAGTCTGTAAAGCCCGCCAGGCTCAAGGCTTGCCGCTTGGTCGCTGCCCCAAAGCGTTCGGTCAGTCGTGATGTGCCTTTCGACCGAAACCGCGCCTTTTACTACTGAAATCAGTGAAGGCACAAGCCCTCTTTCGTGTCCGCTGAAGCCGACGAGGCAGTCAAAATGACTCTCAAGTTCCAAAATAGCGTTTAAGTTTATTTCAGAATGTTCTGTCGGGTATGTCGACGTGCAGTGATATAAAAGCAAATCTTTTTTACCTAAAACCTCTACTGCGTGCTCGATTTCCTCAATCGTGCTCATCCCTGTAGAAAGCAATATCGGTACGCCTTGTTTTCTTGTGTATTCCAAGAGTTCATCGTCAGTGAGGGATGCTGAAGCTATTTTGTAGCAAGGCGGTTTAAATTGAGCCATAAAATCTACGGATTTCTTATCCCAGCAAGAAGCAAACCAGAGAAGGCTTTTGGATTTGCAATAAGCGTCAATTTCCTTGTAATCTTCGTAAGAAAACTCCAACCCACGTTTTAAGTCGCCGTTTGTGCTGCCGAAAACGCTCTCGCGCGGCAAAGCAAGTTCGTCTGCCGAGTAAACGTCTTCTACCGTGCGTTTTTGGAATTTAACAGCATTACATCCTGCTGCATGAGCAATGTCTATCATTTTTTTCGCAAGGTCGACTCTGCCGTTGTGGTTTATGCCGATTTCGGCGATAACAAAGACAGGTGAGTGTTTTGAGACTGTAAAATTCCCTATTTTGATTTCTTTTTGCATTCTTACCTACAATTCTTTATATTTTTGAAGCAGCTCATCAAGCTGCGGGTCTTCGATTAAATTTTTAGTCTCTTGGCTCAATTTCTCGGCGGGATTTTCTTCAACGGGCGCCGAAGGTTTTTTGTTGTCTGTCACAAGAGAAATATCCGAGAGGTTTTCCACCAGATTTTTATCAAATTCCTTTATAAGTGAAATATTGTTTTGGGTTGAGCCTATGACGAGGTATTTACCGTTAATTTCGACAACATGAAGATTTTTATTCGCCCCGAGAGCCTGAGTAGATATCAAATTGAACTTATTTGCATTAACTTTTTTGCCCGGCTTTGCGAGATTATCCGCATTAAATATATTTAGGCGCTTATATGCCCATGCAGTAAGATAAATCAGCCCTATTACGATAAAAAGCGATATCACGGCACGAAGCATTCCGCCTTGATAAATAGTTCCTTGAGAAAGAACGTTGTCAAGTGGTATATCCTCCACAGATGTGCCTTGTGCAGCATTTTTTGTGACTTCCGCAAAAGCAGTACTGCCGCTGATAAGCAACCCTAATATTATACCCGAAAATGATGTTTTGTTCATGTTTTCCTCTTGTGCTCATCTTAGTTTAGCACATTTAAAGAAAAATTGAAAAAAAGTCCGCCGAGAATTTGCAGAATATCGTGCGGACTTTGATTTGCTTAGTTCATGGTTAGTTTTGCAAGTTTTATAAATTCTTTTGCTTCGTTTATCGGCACAGCAAACCCTATTCCGATGTTCGATTTGTTGTTATCCGGGTTGAAAATCGACTGGCTTATCCCGATTACCTCGCCCGAGCAGTTTACAAGCGGGCCGCCCGAGTTTCCGGGGTTAATTGCGGCGTCTGTTTGAATTTTGTTGCGGGTGTAGTCGATTCTGGAGACGATTCCCGTTGTTAATGTGCCGTTAAAGCCAAACGGGTTACCGATTGCAAGAACTTTTTGCCCTGTTTTTACGGCTTGTGAGTCTCCAAGCGCCACGGTTGGCAATTTTTCTTTTGTGTCAATTTTCAAAAGCGCAAGGTCGTTATTTTGACCCATAACAGACAAAATCCGCGCCTTGTAGGTCTTTCCGTTTGCAGTTGTAACCTCAATTTCTCCTGCGCCGTCAATTACGTGCGAACTGGTTAAAATAACCCCGTCCCCTCTAACTATACAGCCGGTGCCGCTTGAAAGCCCGTCTTTTACGTCACAATCCACAGAAACTATTGCAGGATTAATTTTTTCATAGACATTAATGTTTACGACTTCATCTGCAGAATAATTTCTTGGTACACCCTGGGCTTCCGCGCATATAGGCGAAATTCCCGAAACTCCCGCCAGCATTGCGCACACTGCGGCACTCAAAATAATATTTTTCACTCTCATGATGACCCCTCTTCGTTATGTTCACATTTAATCATCGTTTGTGGTTTATAAAATCGCTGTAAAATATAATCCTCATGTATAATCTCATTTTGTTTAAAAAAATAATCTTGATTTTTCACGGGATAAGAAATTAAATGGGAATTCAAATAACAACCTGCTCCAATAAAATATTTCACTTTTTGTTCTCTTGATTTATAATATTTGTGGAAAAGCAGAGGCTGGGATGAGAGAAAAGTTTTTACGCAATTTAAATAAAATACTGTCAAAAGACGCTGTTTTGACGGATTACGAGGATATATACAGCTATGCCCATGATAACAATTGCGCTTTTTCCAAGCAGGAAATGCCTTTTGCCATCGTGCTTCCGTCTGAAATTCGTGAGGTGCAGGAAATCATCAAGCTTTGCTATGAGAATAACGTTCCGATAATCGCGAGAGGAGCCGGCACAAACCACGTTGGCGCATGTGTGGCAAAACATGGCGGAGTTTTAGTCCATTTTTCACGTATGAATAAAATTCTCGAAATTTCAAAAGAAAATCTTAATGCGACAGTCCAACCCGGAGCCGTTATCGCGGATATTCAGGCACAAGCCGAAAAATTAGGACTGTTCTACCCTCCTGATCCCTCAAATCTGAAAGTTTCCACTCTTGGTGGTGCTTTGGCGCTTTCCTCAGGCGGGCCCAGAAGTTTGAAATACGGAACGGCAAAGGATTATGTACTGAATCTCAAGGTAGTCCTTTCTGACGGCACCCTGATTGAAACCGGCAGCAATTGTTCGAAAAGCGTTACGGGGTACAACCTCACACAGCTTTTCGTCGGCTCGGAAGGCACTCTTGGCATAATTGTAGAAGCTGTTTTAAAGCTTATTCCGAAACCGCCATGCAGTAATATTATTCTTGCTTATTTTGACACCATCGAAGCCGCTTCAGAGGGTGTAAACAGCATTTTGGAGGCTGGTATAGTCCCCTCTGTGATAGATTTGCTCGACAGATTCACGCTGGAGACTATTGAAGACTTTATGCCGAGCGGTTTGGATACCTCAAAGGAAGCTATGCTGTTCATTGAAACCGACGGCGGAGAATTTTCTGTAAAAGCCCAGGAGGAGCAAATTTGCTCGGTAATAAAAGATGGTGAAATTGTAAGAATTGAAGGCAAAGAGCATGCGGATCGCTTTTGGACTGCGCGAAGAGCCGCTTTTGCCGCGACATCGAAGTTGAAAGGCAACGTAATTACAGAAGATGTTGTTGTTCCGCGCACACAAATCCCCGCGCTTGTTTGCGGAATCAAAGAAATTCTGAGAAAACACAATATTACAGCCTGTATTATGGGACACGCAGGCGATGGAAACATTCACCCGAATTATGCGCTGGATTTCGAAAATCAAGACGAAATGAAAAGATTTTACAAGGCAAAAGACGAACTTTTTGCGCTGGCAGTAAGTTTGGGCGGAACGATTTCGGGTGAGCACGGAATCGGTTTCGAGAAGGCAGAATACATGGCTAATGTGCTTGACGAGCGTGTTATCAAGATTTCACGTGAAATTAAAAAAATATTCGATCCAAAAAATATTATGAACCCCGGAAAACTATTCATAGAGTGAGATTTAAGCCATGGCTTCGCTGAAACAAAAACTTTTAAAATTTCTGAAGGACGAAGGTGTAGATATTCGTACGGACACTAAGGCTCGCGGCAATTTGGGGCTGTTTTCCCAAAATAGGATAGATATTCACCGAAAGCTCCCTGACGAGAAGTTTATCGAGGTTCTTCTTCACGAGTATGCTCATCTTGTTCACAAAAATATCGAAAGCGATATGACGATTACAGGCGGAAACCTTTGCATGCTTTTTAAGACAACCGATATTGAGCGAATAAAAGAGGAATTGGCACAAGTCACAGCACTAGTTGACGAAAACGCGCTTTTGCAAAAGTTCGACTCCAAAAAGTATGCTTATCGTATCAAAATCAAGTCTTATGAAAATATTATCAAATCCGAGTATCCGGATTTCTTAAAAAGTAAGCCCTTCACGCCGTTTGAAAAATATATCAAAAAATCAGAGGCAAGATTTCTCTTGAAATACGATAGAGTACGGATTGTGACTCGATTTCTGCGTCGCGAAAAATATTATTCAATAGAGACAATCGAAAAAGATTTTCCGACAATACCCAAGAGTTTTGCGCTTTATATCCGTATTTGTTCGCTCACCCGCAAGTGCCGCAGCCTGCAAAAACGTAAAAATAAATTGAAAAAATATTACGAACGTCCCGCGGAGCTTTTTGCGAGATTTGTACAAGGACTTTACCTGAAAGAGGATAAAATACGCGCCGCAGCACCGTTGAGCTATGCTGTATTTTATAATCTACTGGAGGAAGGCTACTACGGATCTTTGAACAAAGTGATTGCCTTTTTGCGTGAAGATAGTTTATAATAATAAAAAACAGCTCGGGAGATTGGTATGAAAAATGCATTTACGTTAGCGGAAACGCTTATAACTCTGATGATTATAGGACTTATTGCAGCATGGATGTACCCTGCTTTGATAAAGGCGGCGCCTGACGAAAATGCACTGCAATACAGAAAAGCTTTCTATTCGCTTGAAGACGTTATACGCTCGCTGGCGAATGATTCAACAAAATATGATGACCCCGAGGCAATGTTCAAAGCAACTCCTCGCGATGCTGCTGATGGCAGCACTGACGCGTACAGAGAGGTGTTCTGCCGTAATATAGCAAATTCTATGAACACACTTGGCGCTATAAATTGCGAAAGAGGCAGAACATTGACAGACAAGGCTCTCGAGAATATTTCCGATGAAAACATGAACTTTAAGCTCACAAACGGGATGTCGTTCGGTAATTTTACCGCACAATTTAAAGACGAAGATAGTGATAACTTGACACCTGACACGCTCACCATATGTGTGGATGTTAACGGGCTTGAAAAAGGGCCAAATAAAGGCTGTGCATCTGCCGACAAAGAAATCAAGAATCGCGATCAATATAGAATAAGAATTCAATTTGACGGAAAAGTTCTTACTGGCGAAGACAAAGGCAGTGATCATTGGAACGAAGAAACAAAAATTCTTGAAAGCCGTAGAATTACTAAAGAGCAGAAAAAAAGAGGTTTATCAAATTAATATGAAAAAAGCATTTACTCTTGTTGAAACAATGCTGGTTTTATCAATCATAGGTGTGATTATTGCGCTTATGATTCCTGCTTTGGACAGATCGAAGCCCGATGAAACTACTTTGAAATATAGAAAAGCATTTTTTGGTATCGAAGAGGCCGTAAGGAACATCGTAAACGATACAAAGCTTTATTCTGACGGAGATTTGACAAATCCGCTTAATATTCCGACAGGAGCAAATGCTCAGCAGGTATTTTGCCAAAATATTGCAAATACATTGAACACCATAGGAAAAGTGGATTGCCGCTTGTCAGACCTTTATAAGGCAGATGAAAATCTCACTGCAGATAAAGTCAATTTCAGAACAACGGGCGGGGTTTCTTTCGGCGGACTGAATAATCCGTTCTCAGCGGACGGCACGCTGACACTTTGTGTTGACATTAACGGATTTAATCCGGACAAAGATGTTGCAACAGTTAATAATCTCGGCTGCAACCCTGATGACAGAGCCAAAACATCCAGAGATCAATTCAGAATCCGTCTTAACAAGCACGGGAAAATTTACACAGGCTCTTCTGTCGGAAATAACAACTGGATGATTGAAAATATGATGCTTATTAACCCTAGGGTTGTGACAAAAGAAAAAACACAAATGAGCGCTGAAATGGCGGCTGAACTCATAAAAAAGGGAATTGAAGGTGCAAACGCGAATAACAAATTCTGCGGAAAAAACTACCCGGGAATCCCTTGTCAAAGCGAAGTAGACGGAAAAGAGCCTTCCGGTAGCGACAAAGCTGCCTCAGGAGCCGGGCCTAAGTATTGTCCGAGCGGCTATTATTGCGCCGACTCTTCATGCTCCCAATGTCTTAGTAACGGCAGTGGTGGAAGTGATGGTGGTAGCGGTGGTGACTCTTCAGGCGGTTCGTCAGGTTCAGGCAGCGGACCGGGGGTAATACCTCCTCCAAGTCCCGATGTAACAATACAGTAAGAGAATAGGAAAAATTATGGAAAGAAAAGCAGATATAGGTATATTCGGAGGCTCAGGCTTCTACGAATTCCTGGATAATATCGAGGAAATAAAAATCGAAACACCTTTCGGGCAGCCTTCTGACAGTGTGTTTTTGGGTAAAATAGGCGCGCACAACGTTGCGTTTATGCCTCGACATGGCAGAAAACATAATATTTTGCCTCATAAAGTTAATTACAGAGCCAATGTATGGGCGATGAAGTCTTTGGGCTGTGAAAGAGTTATTTCACCTTGCGCGGCAGGTAGTTTGCAAAAAAGAATCAAACCCGGCGAATTTGTTATCTGTGACCAGTTTGTTGATTGGACAGACGGTAGAATTTCAACGGTATTTGACGGACCTGTCGCAACTCACGTTTCTGCAGCAGACCCATACTGCCCCGAACTCAGAAAAATTGCCGTGCAGTCGGCTAAAAAACTGGGAATAAAAGTTCACGATAAAGGAACTGTTGTTGTAATCAACGGCCCGCGCTTTTCAACAAAAGCCGAGAGTAAGTTTTTCACGGCGCAAGGCTGGGAGGTCATCAATATGACGCAATTCCCTGAAGCTTACATTGTGAAAGAAATGGATATGTGTCCGCTAAATATTTCGCTTATTACCGATTACGATGCCGGTCTGGTGGGTGATGTTCCGCCTGTTTCACACCATGATGTAATAAAAGTGTTCAACGCAAATATCGAAAACCTTAAAAATCTGCTTTTTGACTTGGTGGAGTCGATTCCTGCGTCGCGTGAACACTGCGGGTGCCCGGATACGGTTAAAAATTCCAGATTCTAAGCTGAGAAAGAGGAGACAATGAAATTATCACTTATAGTTTTTTATTCGTTTAATATATTATTTTGGCTGTTGATTGTCAGAATATTTTTAACATGGATACCGTCGATTGACTGGAGTAAACAGCCTTTCAGCGGTTTGGCAGCGCTTTCTGACTTGTTTTTGTCGCCGTTTCGCAAATTGATACCGCCTATAGGCGGTTTGGATTGGTCGCCGATAATTGCATTGCTGGTTTTACAATTCTGCCAGAATGCTATTTCAACAGGTTTAGCGCGAATCGGATATTAATTTTTATCAAAGAAAATGCAAATCATCCTCCTTTTGTCTCACGAAAGCAGGCTCTTTTGCATTACTCCTTTTATATACTTTACGGGAATTAAAAATTTTTGCAGGCATTTGATAATTTCGATATGAGTATAAAGCGACTTTTAAAAGATGTATACGAAAAAGTGGAATTTCTTGACAAAAACGTGGATAATCCGTTTCTGAAAGAAGAAAATTCTGCTAATCCGTTTGCAAAATTCTTCAACAAAACATACGTCTGGGTTGAAAAGAATGAAACCGATGAAGGTGATGAGGCTGATATTAGTGTTGAGCCTTAGCTTTATATAAATCTAAGAGGTTACCTTTGAATTCGGGCTGTTTCGCATCTTGAGCTGCTGAAGTCCGGTCTTGCGCTGTTTCAGTTTTAACTATTTCCGCTGCTTTTTTTGCTTCATCAGCAGATGTCGGTTTCTTCACGTCTTTTTTGTCGCCAGGTTTCGGCTTTTCAATATATTTATCTTTAGCGTAGCTTGCAAGAGGTGTTGCGATAAACGGCACGATTATACGTTTTGCAACGATTACAGAAGCTCCAAGGTTCAATACGAATGCGAAGATATCGAACACGCCTTTTTCTACTTTATCAACTTTTTCACGAAGAAAAGCTTTTTTCGCTTTGTCACTTGTTATTCCTTCTTTTTTGAATATAGCAGCAAACTCAGGTTTTGCCTTGTAGAAGGATACTAAAGCTTTTTTCGATTTTTCTGAGAATACTTTATTGTAGAATTTTTTGAAAATCGCCGTTCTTACTTTTTTCTGGTCTAAAGTAAAGAACATAATGCCCTGCGCAAGGATGTTCAAGCCGCCGTTGGTAAGGTCAAGTGCTGCAACGAAACCACGTCTGTTTTCAGGGATTTCTTTATTGTTCAAACTTTGTTTAACATACATATAGCAGCCGATACCGTCTTTTAATGCGATAGAGCCGATAGTGGTATATGCAAGAGCTTTTCTTGCTGTATTTTCGTCAAGAGATGCAAATTTTTTGCAGCCGTTTTTCACCCATTTTAAATTTGCGAGTGCCGCGAACGGTTTTGATGCTATATTTGTAATAGAATTAACACTGCCCATTATTTAGACACCCCCTTCGCATTTTTTGCGGCCTCTTTTGGAGGGCCTGAAGAGTCGTTCTTCGAAAGTGACGGGAAGAAAGTATCCATAAACTTAGGATATACCCAGTTCAACGCTGTACAAGTTATCGGAAGCAGAATGAATGTCGCAAAAAGCGCAGTTGAAATCTGCTTGAATCCTTTGAAGTTTCCGTCGAGGAATTTTTTCCATGTACCGACTAAATCCTTTTTGAAATCAATTTTTTCATTTAATTGTTTAAGTTGTTTCGTAATGTGGTCAATTTCAGTTTTGCCGCTTGTTTCTTTAAGTTTTAGACGCTCGTAAAGGCTAATTCTAAGCTCAAGTTCTGACTTTAGTTGCGCATAATATTTGCTTTGGTTAATTTCGATGATTTTATTATCATCGGCAATGCCGCTTTCAGTAAGCGCTTTGAGTTTGTCTAATACATAGTCTGCATATAATTTTCTGCCTTCAAGGGACACTCTTTTTTCTAAGTTTTTAATTTTGGATAGCACTATTTCAGGCAGATTTTCATTATTTGATAATCTTATAATTTTTTTAATCTCATCAAGGGATTTTGCGTCTTTAATAGCCTTAAAAAGATTATTTAATTGTTCGCTTGCTTTATGCATTTCTTTTGCTTCTTCAACATATTTTGAGTACTCAGCAATTTTCTTTAAAGTGTTTCCTGCGCGAGTTCTAGGGTCTATTGACGGATCTTTAAGACACTCTTCCCATAAAACTTTTACATCAGCATTACGTTCTGTTTGAATTGCAGCTGCAAGCTTTGTTTTAGCATCTTCCATATCTGCTGCATTAGCTATCGTTTGTAGCTGTCTCATTATTGCGCTTTCGGTTTCACCTTCGGCAGGTTTTAAGCTATACAAGAGTTGAGCGCGCTTTACTTTTGCCGGTATATTTTTTTCTTTCTCTTTAACTAAGTCTTTTCTCATCGATTCAGTGTAAGACTCAATAGTTGCATTAACAACCTCAACCATTGTTTCTTTATCGACGGTTTTTCCGCCTAGTTTAAATGTACCTTCAGCATTTAAGGTATCGATAATTTTTTTCATTTGAGCGTCAGTGTGAAGTTTCATCTCAGCCTTAAAACCCTTGCCACGGGTCATTTTTTTGAATTCTGATTCCAGGTAGCCGTCAGTGTTGAAGTTTTTTCTGTTGAGGAACATAGCGTCGCCTAATAAACCTTTATTAGCAAGTTTTTCAACGAATTTTGCAATAGGAGTAGACAAACCTACTTGAATAAGTATTGCCAAGGCGGCAGAAACAGGCTGTCTCATTGCCGTGTATTTTTTTGTGTCTTCATCAGTCTTTGAGAGCGGGTTGTACGCAATAAATATAGGCGCAACCGCACCTGTACCAATCGCTGTCAGAATAATACTGCCTATCTCGCCTTGGAGAGGCTTAAATTTATTTAAAAGCTTTGCACTATAAGGCAAACCTTCAGTAATCATTTCATCCGCAGTTTTCACTGCTGTTGAAGCTCCGCCCTGAAAAGAAATGGTTTGCGCCATTTTAACATTAGAATTTAATTTTGGCTGTATTCGTCCTATTTCCACAAATTGTCCCTTCACGCATGGTTTACATATAAACTAAAACAAAACATAATAAATAATTGCTATTTTTTTAAATTTTTCCCCAAAAGTAGTAGTCTCTAGCATTAGAAAATCTAAAATAAGTGTAGATAATTATATAATGAAACAGAAACTAAAAACAAGTAAAATATGAGTATTAAATCCTCAACTCTTCTGATTGCTTGTGTAAAAAGGGAACTTCGCGTTCCCTCTTTTTTTGCTCTCAAAGGCTTTGCAGATATAAAATATATATGAAATGCAGTTGGAATTCGCCTTTACAAAAATTAATAAAAGGGCGCAAGTTACTTCTGCGCCCCGAATTCTTGTACTTAGTACACTTAAAATTATATATTGATATTAACGGATTTTGGTGACCGAACACCATCTATTTTTTCAATTTTATCCATAACATCCTGAGAAACAGCGTCTTCGGTGTTGATAATCATGATAGACTCATCATCCGCCTCGCCGGTCTTCTGCACAACTTCCATGCGCGTTATGTTGTGGCTGTTTTCCCCCAACACAGTTGCCACTTTTGCAATCATGGACGGTTTATTTTCGTGCGGCACAAGCAAAATATGCTTTTCAGGTTTTATGCTCGTGTTGTACTTATTTATTTTGACAAATCTCGGAGAATCCTCTGTTATGAGAGCCGCTTGAACGATATTCTCATCCGTATCTGTCACAACTTTCAGCGTCATGGAGCCGAGATAGCTGCATGCGCCTTGCGATTTTGCCGTCAGAACATTTATACCTTTACTTTTGGCTATAATCGGCGCGTTGACGTAATTTATACTCTCGCTTGAAACAGAAAAAACGCCTTTGAGAAGCGCAATCTCGAGCGGAGAAACGTCATGCCCTGACAAATCCCCATTTACTGTGATTTCGAGTGATTTCAAGTTGCCTTTTGTAATTTGTATACCAAATTCGCCGAGGTATTCCGCAAGTTTCATGTAATCCTTTACGGGTTCAAGTTTTTCAGGCTTGAGCGCAGGAATATTAACGGCTGCATGGGCAGAACCGCCGGAGAGAACCTCTTTTATTTGCTCTGCAACGTCAATTGCGACATTTAATTGTGCCTCGGACGTACTTGCACCGAGGTGAGGTGTTAAAAGCATGCCTGATTCGCATTTTACGAGCGGCGAGTCTGCGATATTCGGTTCATTTTCGAACACGTCTATAGCGGCAGCCTTTACATGGCCAGCTTCTACAGCTTCTTTGAGTGCAGCCTCATCAATAATTCCACCGCGCGCGCAGTTTATTATGCGAACACCTTTTTTCATGCGATTTAAAGTGTTTTTGTTCACAAGGTATGCTGTTTCACGTGTTTTTGGAGTGTGAAGTGTTATAAAATCACATTTGCCCCAGAATGAATCCAAGCTTTCAACGTATTCCCCGCCGATTTTTTCAACAGTTTCTTTAGATGTGTAAGGGTCAGCAACGATGATTTTCATGCCCAGTGCCGAAGCGACTTTAGCGACGTGCTGTCCGATTTTGCCGAAGCCTATTATGCCGAGTGTCTTGTTAAAAACTTCGCAGCCCGTGTATTTTGAGCGCTCCCAGAGTCCTTGTTTTGTTGTTTGGGCAGCGTCAGCGATATTTCTTGACATAGCCAGCATCATTGCAATTGTGTGCTCTGCAGCGGCGGTTGTGTTACCGTCAGGGGAGTTAACAACGATGATTCCGTTGTTTGTTGCCGCTTCGATATCGACGTTGTCCACGCCGACGCCTGCGCGGCCTATGATTTTTAAGTTTTTGCCCGCTTCAATGAGTTTTTTTGTCATTTTAGTCTGCGAGCGAATCATAATTCCATCGTATTCGCCGATTATTTCGCAGAGCTCATCTTCGCTCATTGTAGGAAGAAAAACAGGCTCCGCAGCGCTTTCTATTATTTTTCCGGCGGTTTCGTTTATTTTATCTGTGATTAGTACCTTCATATATTCTCCTTTGCCTCTTCTAGCCTAAATTTTTTATTACTGCGCATAAACCGGAACCTACTTCAAACTTATGTCCGAGTTTGTACAAAGTAGCCTCAAGAGCTCCGACTGCAGCGATTAAATCTCTGTCAGAAACAAATCCGAGAGTGCCCATTCTGAAAATTTTGTCTTTAAGCGCGTTTTGACCGTTCGCAACGACGATATCATAGTCTTTTTTCATGCCCGCCCTGATGTCAGGTACGGAAACGCCTTCAGGAGGGAGAATTGCGGTAATAGCGTTGCTTGCGCAGCCTTCTTCCTCAACAAACAGCGTCAGCCCCATTGCTTTAACTGCTTCACGAAGTGCCTTTGCAAGCTTTGCGTGACGTGCGTGGATTTTATCAATTCCTTCCTCTTTCATCATCTTTAACGCTGTATGAAGTCCTACGATAAGGTTTACGGCAGGAGTATAAGGCGTTGAATTATCCCGTACAGCCTTTCTGTAAGCCGCCCAGTTGAAGTAGAAGCTTGGGTGCTTACAGTTTTGAGAAACCTCAAAAGCACGTTCTGAAACAGCTATAAATGCCAGCCCGGGAGGAACCATAAAGCCTTTTTGAGAGCCTGAAACGAGGACGTCGATACCCCATTCATCCATAGGACAAGGCAATGCGGCGATACTTGTAACTCCGTCAACCACAGAAATTGCGCCGTGCTCTTTTATTATCGAAACAAGGGTTTTTACGTCGTTTGTAACGCCTGTCGCTGTCTCGTTATGAGTCAAAGTTACGATTTTTATTTCTTTGTTTACATCTGCGTCGAGTTTAGCCTTCAAATCCGCGGGATTTATAGCTTTTCCGTAGTCAACAGTGATTGTGTCCACGTCCGCACCGCGCATTTTAGCGATTTTCGCCCAGCGCTCACCGAAATTTCCAATTACCAGTGAGAGCACCTTGTCCCCTTCGTTTACAAGGTTAGAAAGTGCTGCTTCCATTGCGCCTGTTCCGCTTGAGGTCAAAACGTAGACGTCATTTTCGGTTTGAAAAATCTCCTTGAGGTCAGCGTAGACTTCTTTGAGAATACTCGAGAATTCCGAGCTTCTGTGCCCCACAGGGTGTTTCGCCATATCCAATAAAACGCTCTCAGGCACGGGAGTCGGTCCGGGTATCATTAAAAAAGTCTTGTCTTGCATAGTTTTTACCTCCTCAGTCTATTTATCCGCAATACCCGACAAGTATAGCAAATTTTTAACGCCTGCGCCAGCGCTAATTTTTTCTTGCAACGGATTTTTTTCATAGTATCATATTATCTATTGACGAAAATTTTTTACTTGGGGTAGAAAAGTGCTTAGAAGGCTTGCTCAGAGTGATTTTAACAAAAGACGGGAAATGTTTGCATACATTTCACTTTTCTTTTGCATGATTACATACGGTGCTTCATTTTTGGCAATGAAAGTTGTTCTTATTGAGTACAAACCCGCGACAATGATGATGATGCGAATGTGTATCGCAAGTACGATTTTTATACCGTTTTTAACGACAACATACCGTAACATTCGTATCAGAAAGCAGGATATAGGGCTTTTAGCGTTGATGATTATCTGCGAGCCATGCTTGTATTATTTATGTGAAGCAAATGCCCTGAGCTTTACAACCTCCTCACAAGCGGGCGTAATATGCTCTATGCTGCCTTTGTTTATCACAATAGGTGCAATAATAGTATTGCGCGAGAAAGTCCCTTTGGCGGCTTTCTGGGGCTTCCTGGTTGCGATTGTCGGCTCTGTCATGCTTTCATGCTTCTCTTCAACAACTGATATTGCGCCAAAACCCCTATTGGGCAACACTTTAGAATTTATAGCTGTCATAATGACAACAATCAGCATAATCACAACCAAATATTTGATGGAAAGATATCCGCCGTTCTTCTTAGCAGGTTTTCAGACTGTTTCGGGAGCGGTATTTTTTACTGCAATGAATTTTATTATGGGCAACGGATTCCATATTCACAAGAGCATGGCAATTTTTGTTGTGATTTACCTTGGTATGGTGACTGTTTCGGACTACGCACTTTATAATTTTGCGATGTGCACGCTTTCGGCAAGTAAAGCGTCTACATTTTTGTATATGCAGCCTGTATTTGCAATATTTTTCGGCATGGTCTTCCTGAACGAATTTTTGTCCCCGATTCAGGTTGTGGCGGTCATAATGATATTTGTCGGTGTAATTTTCAGTCAGAAAAAAGCACTTGTGAAAGCGCGAAGATTCGCACGCAGTATAAAGAAAACCATAAAATCGGATATCGGTTTTACGAAAGTTTACAAATAGATTTTTTTATGATTTTATGTTATATATGTTAGAATGATAACATTATCTGAAGAGATAACACGGAGAAGAGGTTTATAATGAGCAACACTAAAAATAAGAAGATTTTAATAATTATAGGGATTATCGTAGCAGCAGTATTTATATTTTCGGTCGCTAAAAGGACAATAATCGAAATTATGACCAAAGAAGCAAGGAAAATGCCTCCTGCTGTTGAAATGACGGCTGTCACTGAGGATACAATACACGACAAAATGACTTCTACGGGCAGAATTGAAGCAAAATATTCCGTAAATGTTGTTGCTCGTGTTCAAGGCTGGCTGAAGCAGTCATATTTCAATGAGGGTGACACAGTGCAAAAAGGTGCGCTTCTATTCCTTATCGAACCTGATAATTATCAAATCGCTGTTAATCAGGCGAGCGCAGATTTGAAAAAAGCGCAGGCTGATTATGTTAATGCAGAAAAAGATTTAAAACGTTCGGCGGAACTCGTAAAACTTGACTATGTAAGCAAATCATACAATGACCAGGCTCTTGCAAAGCGTGATATGGCTAAGGCGGCAGTTGATATGGCACGCGCATCACTTGCTAATGCGAACCTTAATTTGAGCTATACCAGAGTTCATGCTCCCGTGACCGGCAAAATCGGTAAAATCTTGATTACACAAGGCAACCTCGTTGACGCTTCTTCAGGACCTATCACGAAAATTGTAAGCACAACGCCTATTTACGCGTACTTTACAGTTAAGAGCGAAGACTACCTAAGATTTCAAAAAAGTATTGATAAAAGCCTAAAAGATAGTATTGTAACTCTAATTTTGGCGGACGGCACAGAATACGCAAATAAAGGCAAAGTTGAATTTATCAACAACGAAGTTGACCCGACAGTGGGGACAATCGGTCTGAGAGCGACTTTTGATAACACAGATAATGTACTTGTTCCGAGTGATTACGTAAATGTTGTTATGACTTCTTCGAAACCGCGCCACGTTGTCTTAATACCTCAAGAGGCGGTACAGGAAAGTAAAGAAGGCATGCTGGCATATACAGTGAGCAAAGAGAGTGTTGCAACACCTGTTATCATCAAAACAGACGGGCAGTATAACGGAAATTGGATTGTAACTGAGGGTGTAAAAGCGGGCGACCAAGTTATTTCTAAGGGCTTGCTTGCAGTAAAACCTAATATAAAAGTTAAAATTATGGAGCACAAAGAAAGTGCTAATGAAAACAAACTAGATAAGTAATTACACTAAATTAAAGAGAAATATTAAAATGAGCAATAATAAAAAACAGGCAAACGGCAAAGATTGGTACATGTTTATCACCAAACCGAGGTTTGCAATCGTAATCTCAATATTTATGACCATTGTCGGTATAATCACGATGGTTGGACTGAAATTGGAGAAGTATCCCGACATTACACCTGTACAGGTTCAAATTTCGGCATCATATCCCGGTGCAAGTGCCGACGTAATCGAATCTTCGGTAGCGTCTCTTATAGAAGCACAGGTCAATGGTGTTGAGAACATGATTTATATGACATCCTCTTCTCAAGATGAGGCTTATTCTGCGACTGTTTTCTTCGAAATCGGGACAAATAAAGACATTGCGCTGGTAAACACGCAAAACCGTATTTCGCAAGTTGAGCCGCGGCTTCCTGAGGATGTTAGAAGGCTCGGTGTAACGACAAAAACAGCTGTATCAGGTGCCGGTTTGATGATTTTGGCGGTATATTCGCCTGACCACACAATGTCAGAACTTGATGTATCAAACTATGCAAAAATATTTATTAAAGATGAACTTGCCCGCGTACACGGTGTCGGTGAGATTACCGTTTTCGGCGCAGGCGATTACAGTATCAGAATTTGGCTAAATCCTGTAAAAATGGCTAATATGAACGTTTCTACAAGCGATGTTCAGGCAGCCGTTGCTGCACAAAACGTACAGGTTTCGGCAGGTTCGTTCGGTCAGCTTCCAATGATTGACCCGCAAAAGCTGCAAGTAACTTTGAGAACACGCGGACGTCTTCAGACAGCCGAGGAATTCGCCTCGATTATTATCAAAGAAAACGTTGACGGTTCAAAGATATATATGAGAGACATTGCCCGAGTAGAGCTTGGAGCACAAACTTACTCTTCAATCGGACGTTTTAACGGTTCTCCGACTGCACTTATCAAAATTGTTCAGGTTCCCGGTGCAAACGCTATTCAGGTAGCGGACGATGTTGCAAAAGAGACTGAAAGAATTAAAAAGACACTTCCTGACGGCGTCGTAATGGAAGTTATGCGTGATGAAACTACATTCGTACGTGAATCTATGTCAGAGGTAACAAAAACGATTTTTGAAGCATCTGCAATCGTAATCGGATTAACATATTTGTTCTTAGGCTCGATAATGGCAACTTTGGCGCCGTTATTTGCAATTCCTGTTTCACTGATAGGAACATTCTCGTTCTTGCCTGCGTTTGGGATGTCTATCAATACACTGACCTTATTTGCTATGGTTTTGGCGGTAGGTACAGTTGTCGACGACGCGATTGTAGTTGTAGAGAACGTCCAGCGTCATATTGAGCACGGAAAAACGGCAAAAGAGGCTGTACAGTTGACAATGGAAGAAGTCGGCGGCGCTCTTGTCGCAATGGCACTCGTATTGATGGCGGTATTTGTTCCTGTTGCTTTTGTTCCGGGGTTGTCGGGATTGATGTATAAGCAGTTTGCAGTTTGTATTGCAGTTTCAATTATGTTGTCTGCGATTGTTGCATTGACTCTATCACCGGCCATTTGCGCAATATTCATGAAACACGAAACAGAAGATGACAAACCGAAATTTGTCAGAATGTTTGATAATTGGTTCAAGAAATTTACTGACGAAACTTATATGAAGTATGTTTCGATATTTGTGTATAACAAAAAACTTACAACAATAGTCTTTTTCTCACTTTGTTTGCTCACGGCAGTGCTGTTTAAAATTGTTCCGACAGGCTTTATCCCGAGCGAAGACCAAGGTGTACTTTTTGGTTCCGTAAACCTTCCCGCGAGTGCATCATTAAACAGAACCGATGACTATGTAAAAGAACTTGAGCAGGCTACTTCAGATATTGATGGTATTCAAAAAACTATTGCGTTTATCGGTATGGAAGGTTCCAATACGGCATTTATGGTATTCCAGCTTGAGGATTTTGAGTACAGAGAACTTAATATATTCCAAAAACTTATAAGAGCTGTTATGGGTAAGCCTACTGACCTCTCTTCTGAAGCGATTCAAGGCAGAATATACAAAGCTATGGCGCCATACAAAGAAGGCAGCACATATATCATTTCTCCGCCTGCGATTTCAGGTTTGAGTATGTACGGCGGCTTTGAATTCCAAATGCTTTCAAAAGGTGAGTATACACCTCAGCAACTTACCGATATAGCTAATAAATTTATGATGGACGCAAACCAAAGCCCTGATTTAAACAACGTATTCCACAGATATCAGTCAAACATGCTCCAGTACTTTGTTGATATTGATGCCGATAAGGCTATGGCCCAGGGTGTGAATCTTCAAGACCTTTATTCGGTGCTGGCTTCGAACTTTGGTACTTATTACATAAACGACTTTAATAAATTGGGACGTGTTTTCCGCGTTCAAATGCAGGCAGACTCAATGTTTAGAAGAAATCCTGAGGATTTGTCTAAGCTATATGTCAAAAACTCAAAAGGAAATATGGTGCCAATTTCAACAATTGTGTCGCTGGAAAAAACAATCGGTGCAACTGTTATTAACAGATATAACCAATATCGCTCGATTCAGTTTAACGGAAACCCTGCTGAAGGTAAATCTTCAGGACAGGCGATGAATGTAATGGAAAATTTGGCGATTAAAGAATTTCCGAAAGATATAGGCTTTGAGTGGTCAGGTACTTCCAAGCAAGAACGTGAGTCTTCAGGCAGTATGGCATATGTTTTGGGATTGTCACTTTTATTCGTATACTTATTCTTGGTTGCGCTGTATGAAAGCTGGATGATTCCGGTTGCTGTTCTTCTGATTTCGCCTATTGCCGCCGTCGGAGCGCTAGTGTGCGTAGGCATAGCTTCGGTTATGGCAGGTCAGGCGTTTGACTTGTATTCTCAAGTCGGTCTGATTATGTTGATCGGTTTGGCAGCAAAACAGGCAATCCTGATTGTAGAATTTGCTAAAGTCGAACACGAAGAAAAGGGCAAAACTATTGAGGAAGCGGCTATCAGTGCGGCAAAATTGAGGTTCAGAGCGGTTTGTATGACGGTTATAGCGTTCGTTTTGGGCGTTTTACCGCTGTTACTGGCAAAAGGTGCAGGTGCAGAGTCCAGAATTTCAGTCGGTATTACGGTATTCGGCGGTATGCTTGCGGCAGGTACGGCAGGTACGCTTCTCGTTCCTGCGTTTTACGTGATAGTTCAGGATTTTACGGACAAAATTATACAAAAATTCAAGAAAAAAGGTCATACTGTTCAATAAACAGGGTGAGTTGAGGAAAAGATGAAAAAGAAACACATAATAACATTAATAATGCTTTTAACGGCAAGTTCAGCGTTTGCAGCTCCTCAGGAGAACATACAACCTCCTGTATCCGCTCTTCCTGCTGCCGAAAAGTCGGTTCAAAATAAGAATTTTATCAATAAATTAAAATTTGATTTAAAACTGCACAAAGAAAAATCAGTGCTGAAAGAAGCAGCTGAGGTTACAGATAGCGCAGTGAAAGAAACATCCTCAGGGGCTCCTGAAGTACAGATAAAACCGGAAAAAACAAAAACAAAGAAAATCTTTAGAAACTTGGGCAAGAAAGCTCCTGCTGCTGTCGAAGCGGAAAGCCCTAAAATAAATGAGAATGCAGATATTTTCAGTTCCACTGACAATGCAAAAATACAAAAGCCTAAAGCAGAAATAAAATCCATTTCGCAAATCGAAGAAGATAAGAAAAACATGAGCAGAGGCGAGAGAAGACGTGTAAACCACGAAACTTCAAAAATGGATTCAAAAGCACGTCAGGCAGATCTTGCAGACAAGGTTAGCAGTGACAGCTTAGACGAAAAAGTAACGGAATCCACAACCATTAAAGGCGGCGTTGAGGAAAACGTTCTCGTCACGATAGATGACTGCGTTAAACTTGCACTTATAAACAATCCTACAATTAGATATGCAATGAGCAATTCAGACATTTATAAATCCAAAATTGCGCAGGCTTGGTCAGCATTTTTCCCTGAATTCAGCGTAGGTACAGCTTTTTCAAAAAACAAGTTTTTGCCGACTAACTTCAAAGTTCCTCAGACAAAATACGATTTGTGGAACGCTGTGGCGCTTCAAGGCTCACTTTTATTGTATGACTTCGGTAAAACTCAGGCAAAAGCTAAAATGGCACGTACTAATCACGCTGCAACTGTTTCAGACTTGCAAACAGCGTTGAATGATACTGTATACAATGTTAAAGCAGCATATTTTCAGTATTTATATGCTTTGAGGCAGCAGCAGGTATTGCAGTCCACAGTTGACAAGTTCGGAAAACACTACCTGGAAGCAAAAGCAGGCTATGAAGTCGGTGTAAAGGCTAAAATTGATGTTGTAACAGCAGAGTACAACCTCTCTAACGCGAAATTAGACTTGATTAAAGCAAAAAATCAGGTTGAAATTTCCAAAGCACAGCTAAACAATACAATGGGGCTTCCGTCATACTCTAATTACAACGTTACAGATAAACTTGATATAAACGAGTACAACCTTGATTTTGAGCAGCTAATGAACACGGCATACGAGCTTCGTCCGGAGTTGAAATCCATTGAACAGAAAGCAGAAGCGTCAAGAATTATGGTAAAAGCTTCAAAGTTGGCTTTTGTTCCTGACTTGAAAGGTTTCGGTCAATTAACTGTCGGTGGTAAGGAATACGCTGATGATTACGGCTACCAATTAGGCTTGCAGCTTACTTATCCAACAACAAATTTCTTCCTCTTAAAAGAGCAGGTTAATGAGGCAAAAGCAACTTACGAACGCGACAGAGCAGATATCGAAAGAAAACGTAATGACGTGTATTTGGATGTAAAAAGCTCATATCTTGACTACAAAAATGCAAAGGATAGTGTTCCCGTTGCTCACAAGGCTATGAATGAAGCAAAAATGCAGTATGAAATCGCGGCAGGACGCTATAAAACAGGATTGAGCACGGCGATTGAGCTTAAAGACGCCGAAGTCACTTACAGAAATGCTCAGCTAAACTACTACAACTCGCTTATGCAATACAACACGTCTGTTGCCAGCGTTGAAAAAATGGTAGGCGCGCCTATAAAACCTGACAAAAAAGAGGGTGAAATTAATCCCCCTGTAGACGTGAATTTGTAAGCAAAACTCAATGAGTAGTTATTTCTTCTATGGTAGCTGTTTTTAGTTTTTCTTTAAGTAGATTCTTAACAAAGTTATAAACTCGCTCATCAGGAAAGGATAGATACAAGGCACCAATTAAGGCTTCAAGCATATCGGCGCTATGCTTGTCCGGATGATATCTGCCATCAGAATTATAGTATTTTTCCAGAGCTAACGATTTGCTTATTTCCCCAAAGACTTTATTTGATGTTAGATATTTGAAATAAGGGGCGGACGGAGCAGCATCTGTAATTGTTTCACTTAGGAATTTGCATGTGTAATAATTTGCAATGCCGTCACCATAATACTCTAATTCTTGGAAGCAATATGGCTCTTTTCTTATCCCGGGAGTTATGGCACGGGCAATATATTCAATTTTCTCATTATCTTTAATTATATCCAAACTTTCACCTTCATTAAGAAAATTTATATGTCTTAATAGAGTGTTGACCTGATTGAACACGCGTTCATTCATAAAATGACGTTTATTGACTGATCTTATGCCACGATATTTAATAGCTTTTATGTTAAGTTCATTTATAGTTTCATCAATAAGCTTTCTCTTTGCTTCAGCCCGAGTATTTCCGATTACCGAAGCTTGTTTTTTATTGTCTAGATAAGATTCAGCTATGAACTTTCCGCCATTTGTTCTTTTGGTATCTACAATATAGGTTCTTCCTGTAGCTCTGCTATCAAAGTTGTAATAGCTGTGCAAAAGATTTTCCTTAAATGAAATTCGTTCAGAATAAATCTGATTTTCTAAGTGAGGTCTTAAAAAATCATAGACAAACTCGGTGGATGTAGCTTCTTCAAGTCTACGCAAAAATAAATTAAATTTTCTTATTTTTTGAGCATCGTTGTCAGCGTTAATATATTCTCCAACACCTGTTGCTTCAATTATATTCGGTATAGAAGTTTGTTTTATTGCTTTATCATAGAGAGACAGTGTAAATGAGTTTTGGTAAGCAAGATTTTCTGTTAAATATTTTCTCACCAAACACTCAAAAAGTAATCCGCCTGAATTTTTATAATACATCGGAATAGACTCCTTAAACGTAGCAACTTCTTTTATTATTTCAGGTGTGAATTTTATATTACTACTCTCATCAAGACGTGAATTTAAGATATTCATCACTCTTTTTTGGTTATCATCAAGTTTTACTGCGTCTTTTTCAAATACATCAGCATCAGAATCCGCACCCCTAAATGTATGAAGTTTTTGCATTACAGATAGATTACTAATAGACAGGGACTTAATATTAACGGGTAAAAAATTAATTTTCATATTGATACTTCACAAGATACGCAATATGTTAAAGTATAAGAATAAAAATTTTTGCCTTATTATTTATCTATCTTAACTTTTTGTAAACTTCATTATAAAAAACATCGAACTCATCGTTCAAAATTGCTAAACGCGCATGTTTCACAAGATTGATAAGAAATTGAATGTTGTGTATAGAGAGCAAAGTCTGTGCCGTGCCTTCGTTTTGGCGGAAAAGGTGCCTTATATAGGCACGTGAATGATTTTGGCACGCATAGCAGTCACAAAGCGGATCTAGAGGCAACTCGTCACGCTCAAACTCTTTGTTTTTAATAATTTTGCGTCCTTCGTGCGTGAAAAACGAGCCATGGCGTGCATTTCTGGTTGGAAGCACGCAGTCAAACATATCGATACCGCGCAAAATACCGTCCAGGAGGTCTTCTGTCGTCCCTACGCCCATTAAGTAGCGAGGCTTATTTTCGGGTAATAGCGGTGCCGTGAGTTCTACAAATTTATTTTTAATATCAGTAGGTTCCCCAACGCTGACGCCGCCAATTGCGTATCCGACTGCGTCATAAGACGAACAAACTCGTGCGCTTTCTTTTCTTAAATCTTCAAAAAATGCGCCTTGCACGATTGGAAAGAGCGCCTGTTTATCGTTATGTTTCGCCACGAAACATCTTTCGAGCCATCTATGCGTTCTATCCATCGCAGCTTTAGCTTGTGCATAACTGCAAGGGTATGGAGAGCATTCGTCAAACGCCATAATGATGTCTGCACCTATACTTTGCTGAATTTCCATAGATTTTTCAGGCGAAATAAAATGTTTTTTTCCATCCTTCGTATCTCTAAATTCCACACCTTCTTCTGTAATTTTACGATTATTCGCAAGGCTGAACACCTGAAATCCGCCGCTATCTGTCAAAACCGGCTTGTCCCAGTTCATCCACCCATGAATTCCGCCAAAATCCTCAATCATTTTGTGCCCGGGTCTCAAATACAAATGATAGGAATTTGAGAGTATTATTTGCGCCCCGCTCGATTTTATCTGGTCGTTCGTCAGCATCTTCACGCTCGAATGCGTACCTACAGGCATAAAAATAGGCGTTTCAATGTCACCGTGCGGTGTTCGCAAAAGACCGGCGCGTGCCCCGGTCTTCTTGCAAGTATGTATTAAATCGTAATTAAAGTATTTATTTGTCATTTTCCATAATTATATCTAATGTCGTTTTCCAGTCAGCGCAAACCTCTTCAGGTTTAAAGTAAATAGCGATTTCACGCTCCGCACTAGCTACAGAATCAGACCCATGAACCACGTTATACTCTTTTGATTGTGCGAAATCTGCTCTAATAGTGCCTACTTCGGCATCATCAGGCTTTGTGGAGCCCATGATATGGCGCGCACCTGCAACCGCGTTGTCTCCCTCGACAACCATTGCAACAATCGGCCCGCTTGTAATGTAGTTTATTAATCTATTATAAAATGGCTTTTCAACGTGCTCTTCATAGTGCTTAGCGGCAATTTCAAGAGTTGGTTGCAGCATTTTCATTGCTATAATTTTATACCCTTTGCGCTCAAAACGCGATACGATTTGCCCAACTAATCCTCTTTTTACTCCGTCCGGCTTAACGGCAATAAATGTTCTTTCCATGTGTGTAATTCTCCCAAAATTTATACTATAATTAGAGCATAAAAGCACAGTGAAGGCAATATAATGGGCACAGGAGCGAACGAGGATAAGGTCGTATTTTGTACGACGAACGATGGCAGCGCGGGGCTGTATAATTTTGAGGTTGATGACATTTATCACTCTTCATACGGCGCATACCGCGAAAGCATGCAAAAATTTATCGAAGCAAGCGGCTTTAAAGAATTTATTGTCGCGCATGACAGCGTTCGCGTTCTCGATGTTTGCTATGGTATAGGCTACAATTCCAAAACCGCTTTAAATGAAATTTTAAAACTCGATAAAATTATTTCCGCAGAATTCGACTGCCTTGAGTACGATAAGAATTTGGTAAATATTTCACCGCTTCTAAAAAAACAAAAGGTGGATAATTTTATAAATGAATTTCTAATTAAAAATTCAAACTTGGACAAAGAATACTCTTTTTGGAAAGTACTCAAATTTTTTCATCGAACAAATGGATTTTCTCACCTTAATTGGCAAAACTTAGCCTTAATGGGTGCTTTTTTGCAAAATTGTGGGTCATTATTACTCCCTTTGCTCAAAATAACAAGCAAGCTACATAATATATATTATAATTATATTCCGTTTCGCATTAAAAATGACCAAAAAGCTCGCAAATTGGCTAAAACTACTGTTAAATTCCATACAGCGGACGCCAGAAAGAGCATTTCAGGCCTTCAGGGCGGGTACAACTTTATATTTCTAGACGCATTCACACCCAAAAAGCTCCCTACTTTGTGGTCATATGAGTTTCTGAAACAGCTATATAATCTCTTGAATGCAGACGGGGTGCTGATTACATACTCTTCATCCGCCGCCGTGAGGGCAGCAATGGTCGAAATCGGTTTCAAGGTCGGAAAGTCCGTTGATAAAAATAACAAAATAATTGGAACAGTTGCCGCGAAAGATGAAAATTTGATAAAATATAACTTAGATGATTTTGAGCGCGACTTACTCATGACAACCGCGGGAATTTATTACAAAGATGAAAATCTTACGGCCTCCTGCGATGAATTAATCGAGCGAAGGGAGCGCGAAGTAAAAACGTCAGACAGGATGACATCAAGCAGGTTAAAAAAGAATTATGCAAAAAAAATATGATGTAATTGTAGCAGGCGGCGGCACGGCAGGTTGTTCCTGCGCGTGGAATTGTGCAAGTCTGGGACTGAAAACTCTTCTTGTTGAGAAAAACTCTTATCTTGGCGGAGCGATGACCGCTCAAATGGTCATCCCTGCGATGAAAACGACACAGGAGGGCTTAAATACAGACTTTTTTACCGCTCTTACTGACAAAGCTAGCGGGCAAAATGCCCAAATTACTTACTGTGACGGTAATGAGGGGTGGTTTAATCCGCTGAAGCTGCATGGTGTGTTACTTGAAATGCTCTCTGAGAAAGGCTGTGAGGTTATTTTAGACGCGGATGTATGCGAAACTGCAAAATCATATATCGACGCGAAAGATAACAATAATATATCGACATCGCAGCGTGAGATTTTATCGATATGTATCGTGTCGAATTATAGTGATAATATTACAAGCCGCAAAAAGCAAGAAATCTTTTCCAAATATTTTATTGACGCAACAGGAGACGGAAATTTATCGAAACTTTGCGGCGCTGAATTTCTTCCTAAAGAGGGTTCTCAAGCAATGTCTTTGCGATTTATAATGGGCGGTGTAGATAAAAAAACATTCGGAGAGTGGCTTATGGCAGTTGATTCAGACAGAAATGTTACTACTGTATGCGAAATAGGGCGCGATACGCACTTTTCTACAGCCTGCACTTGGGACACAGCGCCTAAATGGGCGTTAAAGCCCTTTTTCGACGAAGCTGTGGCTTCAGGAACCTTAAAAGATAGTGACAGAGCGTATTTTCAGTTGT
>CAYWSX010000002.1:93825-266351 GCA_964461115.1 uncultured Muribaculaceae bacterium
GAAGCTGTGGCTTCAGGAACCTTAAAAGATAGTGACAGAGCGTATTTTCAGTTGTTTTCAGTGGCGGGCGAAACTGATAAAGTCGCCTTTAATTGCCCGAGAATAATGACTGACGTGGATTTAGACCCTTTAAGTGAAAAGGATAAAGCATATGCAAAAGAACTTGGCACTGGGGTTATAGGGCGTCTTGCAGCCTTTTGCAGAAGCTATTTTAAGGGATTTAAAAACGCCTATGTATATAAAATTGCGGATGAAGTCGGTATAAGGGAGTCAAGACGCGTAAAAGGCAAGTATATTCTGACAAAAGAGGATATTTATGAAGCTAAAAAGTTTGAGTTTCCTGTGGCATACTCAAATTATCCTATAGACGTTCATTCGGTAAAGAAAGACAACTCCACGCTTGATTATGTGCAAAGAACCTATGCGGTACCCCTTGAAAGTCTTGTAGTTGAAGGTTTTACAAATCTCTTTGTCGTGGGACGCTGTTTAAGCGCAGATTTTTATGCTCAAGCTGCCGTGCGCATTCAGCCTACCTGTTTTTCAATGGGGGAAAGCATAGCAAAGCATATTAAAAATCTTTAGGTGCTTTTACCGGCAAATTATTTTTTTAGGTGTTTTAAACTAAATTAGAGAGGATTAACTATGAAAATTCAAGCTTTAAAAACAACTTATTCGTCACAAGACGTAAATTTCAAAGGAAACTATTCCAGATTCATACAAGCAAAGTGCAATCCGCAAGTGCACGAGGCTTTGAATTTAATAAAAGCGCCAATGGAGTTTCTTGCTAAACTTTCTCCTGCTGATTTTATGATTGTGGAATCAAGAAGCAAATTAAATGGTAATGAAAATCAATTTTTATGCTCTATCAAGTTTGACGGAGAAAAATCTTGGCAAAGGCTTTCTAACTCAGTATTCTTCCAAAATACTACAAAAACTGCCAATGAAATTGCTGAAGCAACTATTCGTAAAATTTTAGCCATACTTAAATCCACTAGGTATGAAGGTTTGTATAAAGAAGTCGAAAATTCTGTCAATGTTGTATGCCAAAAAGACAGCAGCCTAAGGAGCGTTTTAATAGAAATGCTCAACGCAGGAAAGTAAGATTTTACATTCTCTCCGGTGCTGAAATACCCAGAATAGTGAGACCCAGTTTAAGAACCGTTTTAAAGGCCATAACAACCGCCAAACGCGCTTTTGTAAGTTCAGGGTCATCTGTAATTACCCTTGAAACGGCGTAGAATTGGTGGAATTGCGCCGCCAGTTCCTGCAGATACTTGCAAATCATATATGGCGCGCGTGCCTCAGCAGCAGTTTCAATGAGTGATTTAAAATCTTCCGACTTTAGAAGCAGACGTTTTACTGCTTCAATAGAAGCGCTGTCAGCTGCAAACACAGGGGCAAGAGCACCTTGTGAGTCAACTGTGAGCAGTGTAAGATGTCTTTTGAACTCGTCTTCTGAAATTACACTTTCTTTGATTCGATTTTCGACTGTATCCAGTTTTTCACCGAGCGCATTTCTCAAAATAGAGCATGCGCGGGCATGAGCATACTGCACATAGAAAACAGGATTTTCATCACATTTTGATTTCGCAAGTTCAACATCAAAATCAAGTGTAGTATTGATATCACGGAAAATCATCCAATATCTTGTGCTGTCAGCACCTACTTCGTCTACCAACTCTTCAAGCGTAATCATTTTTTTACGTTTGCCCATACGAACAGCCTCACCGTCAATTTTCAGGTTGACAAGCTGTCCCAAAAGCACTTCCAGAGCGTCAGCAGAGTACCCAAGTCCGGTAAGAGCAGCTTTCATGCGGCAAACGTAACCGTGATGGTCGGCACCCCAGATATTTATAAGTTTGTCATAGCCGCGTTCAAGTTTGTTGATATGATAAGCGATGTCGGGCGACAAATATGTATATTTACCGTCATTTTTAACCAAAACGCGGTCTTTTTCATCACCAAACTCCGTTGTTTTGAACCAAAGTGCACCGTCTTCTTCATAGGTGAGCCCCTTTTTCGTCATTCGTTTGATTGTATCTTCCACCAGCCCTTTATCGTAGAGGGAGGTTTCACTGAAAAAGTTGTCAAATTCGACATTCATTTTTGCGAGTAATCTTTTTTGCTCTTTAAGCATGAACGCTTTACTGAATGTTTTAAGCAAGTCTTGGTTTTCTTTTGAAAGTCCGTCATAAACAAGGATTTTGGCATTTTGTGCGTAAAAATCAGGATAATTCTGGATAAAAACTTGTGCAGCAGGGATTAAATACTCCCCCGGATAATATTTTTTAATTTCGTCTTCATCAGTGGGAAAATCAATAACCACACCGTTCTGCTGTAAAATGCGAAGGTACATGGAGCGCGCCATACTGTCGATTTGCGAGCCTGCGTCGTTTATGTAAAATTCCTGATAAACATCATAACCGGCGTATTTTAGAAGGTTTGTAAGAGCGCTTCCCATAGCAGCCCAACGCCCGTGTCCGATGTGGAAAGGACCTGTCGGGTTTGCAGAAACATATTCAAGCAGAATTTTATCTTTTTTAGCTTCACGACGGCCATAATCATCTGAATGAACAACTATTTCTCTTACGATTTCTCCGCAGTAGCTGTTTCCAAGCTTAAAATTCAGAAAACCTGCCGCAACATTGACTTCTACATCATCAAGTTCAACAAATTCCTTTACAATATTTGCAATCACAGGAGGTGCAAGCTTTGCCGAGCGCGCAAGTGAAGAAATATTTACCGCAAAATCACCAAACTCAGGGTTTTTAGGGGTTTCAGTTACAAGTTTAAACTCGTCTTGAGCTGTCATTTGTCCCAATTTATTTTCAGCCGCAGCAGCTCTGACGGCGCCATAAACTGTCTCTAATATTCGTTTTTTAAGCATATCTCACCTCGTGTGTTATTTTATATAATTATAGAACAAAAAAACGTAAACTATTGTAACAGCATGCTCACAATACCAGCAAATTATAATTTCAGGTGTTTTTCAATACAGGTAAGGATATAAGCTCGTGTTTACAAATCTAAAAGGAGCCTTTCTTTTTACTTGTTTTCACGTTATTATAAAGTCCTCATTAAGCGGTTTGGGAAATGCTGGAAAAAATCGACCATCACATGCTATATATGAGTAACCTAAATAGGCGGAATGCCAAGGGGAGAGACGCATACTTCGGAGCAGGCTCACCTTTACAGGCAAAAAGCAGACCGCCGATGTTTTCGGCAAACCGTTTTATAAATTCGCAGCAGGATAGCAGCATAAATTTTCATAACAATATTAAACCCTTGCAGGATAGTAGTAACACACATATATCTTTCAAGGGTTTAAACTTATCTAAAGCAGTAGAGCCCGTCATCGAACCGGTTTCCAAAAATTTAGTTGAATTTATGCTTAAAATCACCAAATCATCCAGCGAAACCCAGCATTCAAGCTACTTAGGCTATATCAAAAAGTTTATAGAAACCGCAAAATCAGACAAAGCATTTAGAGAGTATATAGGCATTACTGCAAACCAGGCTGAGAGTTTAAGCGAAACCGCACTTATAACAGTACCTCAAAAACCTATTGTTAAGAGATTTTTGTCCGTTCTTGCAAGCCCGATTACAATGTTTAAAGATATGGGGCTTTGGGCGGCAGACACTAAATTCGGGAAAAAAATTGCTCCAAAACTTAATCTCAGCATCCAAAAGCGGAAAGAATATGATGACATTGTAGGAAACTACAGAAAAATTCTGGGCTCCGCAAACTTTGTGCGTATTCAGGAGAATACTTACAGAATCGGTGCAGGACATTCCACATGGAAAGAAAACAGCGCTTTTATGATGCCGGAAGACATTCTCCGCGAGAAAATGCAGGTGCTGAAATTTAAGTCTGTCGATCCTGATAAAGGTCAGTATTCAGCAAAAAACTTGATGCTCGGTAATAGGTTCGTGTCTGGTTCTGTTTATGCCGCTTTCCTCTCAAACGACGCTTACAACACTACAATGCGTTATTCAAACAATGAACAAGAATCCCAATCGCAGCGCTCCTCGCGTGCAAAACAAGAAGCTGCTAAAATCGGTATGAATATTTATATCCAAAACATACTGTTGAGCACATTTGAAAAACAAATCAATAAAAGTCTTGTAAATGCCCTTCTTGTCTCCGGTTTGACTACTGCGGCATCTGAAATTATGGGACGTACGCTTGTCGGACGACCTATCTTCCCTTCCACTAAAGAAAACCTTGATGAAATGGAAACTGCTATGCAGCAAAAAGAAGGCGTTTTAGCGTCAATCGGACGCTTGATAGCAGGCGACAAACGTAAAAAAGTTATTCCAAAATCTGAGGAGTCAGTAAAATCAGAACTTACAAAGGAAACTCCGCAAGAAAACAAAAATGAGTCCGCCGCAAACACATTCAAGGGCTTTGAAACGCTTAACAAGAAGAATGTTGCATTTAAGGGTGCTGCGAAAACAGCTTTTACATTCGAAAGACAAGTCTTAAAGACAATGATGGACTTTTTGGAAAAAGTTGACCCGACTCAGCACGGAAAACTTTCTGAAATAATCGAAAAATCTCTCAAAAAAGTTAAAGACATCAACGGAGTAAGCATTGAAAACAAATCTCTCAGAGAAATACTCGAAAACACTACAATTTCCGCTGTACCTGTCGGAGAAAAAGATACGTTTTTGAACAGATTCATGCATGGAGCACTTTCTCCGTTGTATTTAGTCAAAAACAGTGTAGTATCGTTTTTCAAGGGCGCTAAAAAAGTTGTTGGCAAAGGTAACGAATCAATTGCAGAAGGTATGAAGCAGCCAAACTTCAAATCTTACCTTAAAGAACGTATTAAGTTGCCTGTTTGGAAAAATTCCCCTCTGTCTTTAGAAGAAAAAGAGCTCATGCTATACAAAGAGTTTATTTCTCGCTCTAAAGACAACAGTATTGAAATTAACGGCGTAAAAAACCTTCTCTTAACTCTGGAAAAACGTTTCAAGGCACTAAATATCGACCCTAAATCTAACGAGTACAAGAACCTTAAAAATGCTCGGGAAATATTAAATGACCTTATGACAAAGACGGACGGCAGAAACCACGCCGAATATGACGCTAACAAAGTAACTCAGTTGAATATAAACATAGCGCGCGCTATTTCGACCATATTTCTTGTAACTGACGCTTATAACCTAACAATGCAATACTCGAATAATGACAAAAAAGAAGCCGTCAGAACTGCGAAAAACCGTGCAGTACAAGAAGCTTCACGTATTGCCTCTTCGGCATACATCATGGCTCTGACTCACAGTATTATGTCTAAATTCTACAACGGAAGCCTATTGGGCGCATTTGCGACTGTATTTATGACTTCTGTTGCCAGTGATTCGTTGGCACGTGCGGTTGTCGGTGTTCCAATACTGAGAAAAAATCAAAAAGAGCTGATTGAAATGGAAGAAAAACAAAAAGAATCTAAAAATCCTGTAAGAAAAGTTCTCGCATATGCGCTAGGCAAAAAAGTTACGCACAATCCCCCTGCCGAGAAGTAATAATCACTGATTTATATGATTTTTGCCGCAAAAACTTATGCTATTCTGTCAGCATAGGAGATTTGATATGCAAAATACAGTTCAGCAGCGACAAGGACAATTCCCGCCTACAGTGGCATTCCCTGATACAAAAGTAGGGGAATTTACAAAAATTGCACACAGCGGCTATATCGGGCGCAGAACTGTTATCGGAAAATACTGCGCAATTGCGCCAAATGTCTCCATTGCTCCATATGAGCATCCTACAAAATATTTATCAATTTCGGCAGAGTTCTACAGAGCACACTGCGCAAACGGAGTTAACCCTTCTCAAGCTGCAGATGATCCGTTCATTTTTGAAGACCCGAAGGGATGTATAATTGGCAATGACGTATGGATTGGGAAAAACGTAGTGATAATAGACGGCATTAATGTCGGAGACGGCGCGGTTATCGGCGCAAACGCCACCGTAATACACGATGTTCCCCCATATGCAGTCGTAGCGGGTTCTCCTGCACGAATTATAAAATACCGATTTGAACCTGAAATTATAGAGCGCCTTTTGGCGTTAAAATGGTGGAATTTGCCGCAGCAAATGCTTCAAGATTTGCCTTACAGAGTGGAATCAGCTATAAATACGCTTGAACAGCGCGTCAGAAGAGGCTAAAGTCAAATTAAATTACAGTGATTCTTCCGTCACACTTAATTTCAAACGGTTCGCCGTTTTTCTTCTTGATATAGTCGCATACGAGTTTGTCTTTATCAAATTCGTAATACTCAAGAAAACGCTCTTTTGGCTGTATTAAAGATGGATAATCTTTATTTGTCGCACAATAATCATCAAGCGCGACTGTATATTTTTTATTTTTATCAGGGTTTTTTATGTCGATTTTGTGTTCTTGTCCTTCTTTGTCGACAAACCTTGCCTCTACAAGTTTCCCGTCCTTTGTCACAGTATATTTGAGGCCTGAGACTTGCAATAAACTGGGTTTGAATTCCACTCTGCCTACGAAGTTCGATTCTGCACCCCATCTTAGCGCTTCGACAAGATTTTCTTCTGATACTTCATATTTAACCATTCTGTTTTTGAACGGTGTAATCGCCGTAATGTCTCTGCCTGAAATTTTTCCCGGCGGAATAGAGCCTCTCATATGCCCGCCTTGGATAAAGCCTAAGTCTGTACCGAGTTCACTTCTGATTGCGTCTGCCATCAAGTCTGCATAGGGGTTTTCAACATATGCTGTGTCCGGTGCAGGCGCTGCGCTCTTAACTTCGCCGATTACTTCGCTGTTGCCTAAAATTGTGTCATTCATGGTTCTTAAAACCAAATTGCGTGAATACGAACCCGTTTCACCAATATTATTTTGGGCTTTTACAATATGTCCCTTTTCGTCGAATTCGAGATTCAAAACGCCGAAATATTTACCGTCTTTTCCGGCTTCAGTTAGGATTACAGGAGCTCCACTCTTAGAATAGAAAAGATTTTCGCCCTCTACGACGCCTTTTCTAAGTTCATGCGTGTGTCCACCGACGATTACATCAATTCCGTCTACTGCCTGTGCTATTCTTTTTTCCAAATCGCCGCCGCCGTGAGAAAGTAGTATAACTTTGTTTACGCCTTGTTCTCTGAACTTTTCAACTTCATCCTGCAATAGTTGTATAGTCTCTTGCTCTTGGTCAATAAGTACGCCGTCAACGCAATCATAATTTCGCATTCTGTCTCTCAATTCGACAGGCTGAATTCCAAGTATACCGTATTTGTTACCGTTTGATTCATGAATATATGAGCGAACCATCTGGTCTCTCAGTGGCATGTCTTTATAGAATTTTATGTTCGTACTTGCTATTTTATACTTGATATTTTTAAAGAAATCTCCGACTTTTGAGGCATGAATATCGAATTCGTGATTTCCGAGCGTAGTGGCGTCAAGTCCGATAAAATTGAGAAAGTTTGTCGCAGCTTTGTTAATTTTCGGGTCTTCACCTATTAATATGTCTCCGGCAGCGAGTTTCAGCGCATCAATTTTAGAGTCGCTTTTTACAAAAGTATCAAAAGCTGTTGCGGCTGTTGCCAAACTCTCCATGTTACCCATTTGCCCGTGGACATCATTTATATAAAAAATAGAAGTCTTTGCAGGCTGTGTTATGGGCTTTTTTACCTGCGGCTGATTATTATTTGTGACGTTTATTCCTGATACAGCGTTCATTTTCCACCTTTTTACTTATTTTAAATCCCTGAACAATATATTTTGCCAATAATTTAAAAAAGATTAACATTTATTAATGTTAATCAAAAAAAAGCAATTTTTTTTCGTAAATAAACTTTATATATATAAGAGAGATAGAGGAAATATTGTGACCACAATCAGCGGATTAGACACTACAAATAAACTTCAACATATGGCAGGCACACTCGAATATACCGGAGCGGATAACAAGTTTTCCGGCAGCATATTCACAAAACTTGGCGCAAAATCACCCGTATCGCCTGTTACTCCGACGTATGACACGGGCACGGAATTGCAGCTAAAGCAAGCTAAGCGAGAAGCTGAGAAGTTAAAGAAACAAATTGAAAATACTTCTGATGAATCTGTTAAAAAGACCCTTCAAACACGGCTTAAAAGCCTAAACATGCGAATAAAATGGATGGGACAGCAGGTTGAACAAGAAAAGAATGTGGCTGCAATGATATCGCAGGCATTCAATGACAACATTACGAAAGCGTTTGCAAAAGCTGACCGCGGAGTTGAAAGCAGAGATGATTCCGAGGCGCTAAAAGATGTAAAAACCACCCATAAACTTAGCACAAATATTAATAACAGCGGCTACAACGAAAAAACCGGTGAAGCAATCGCCGAAGAAGCAGAATCAGTCGCGGGAAAAACAAATACAGTTGGAAAATGCTACCGTGGAGTGAAAAATTCACTAAAAAAATTCGGAGTAAATCTGGAAGGCGGTTCGGCGTACCAGGCTGCCAGCCAGCTTGCAGATAATGATAATTTTAAAGAAGTCAAAGTCGACAGAGATGAGTTGAAAGAGCTGCCTGCCGGTGCGGTTGTAGTTTGGGACAAAAGCGCAGGAAAGCAGCACGGGCACATTTCAATTGCTCTCGGAGACGGAAGAGAAGCCAGTGACCACATTCAGCAACAAATGACATCAAGACCGAAATACAGAGTCTTCCTTCCAACCGCAACAATGGATGAGGCTTAGAGAAAATATATTGCGAAAATCACACTGTAACCGACCACAATTAGCTGTAAAAAGGTAAAAAGTGATACGGTTTTATGCGTTGTGAGACGTCCTATTATAAACGGAGACGCAGCGCAAGCTAGCAAAATCAATCTGTCTATGCTGCCGGCTTTTGGCATCAAAACCAAGCCTAAAATACAATAGAAAATAATTAGTGCTGCAGTAGTTGCGGCGTAGCGCCCCACAAACGTAGGGTTCTTCTTTCCAAAAACAAATAATTTCCCGAACAACAGCGCAAAAAAGAATAAAAGAGCGAATACTATAAAAAGAATTTTTAGCATACAGCCGCCTCTAAGACGCGTGAGCGAGTGTTTAGGAATTCAGACGCCTTGTTGAACACAAATTCTTTTTCATTGTCATACAGAACCATGTGGTAGCTGTCATTTAGCAAAATCATTTCTTTGTCTTCGGATGAAATTTTATTATATACGAGTTCAGCACTTTTTTTGCTTGTCAGGTCATCTTCTTCTGAATGAAGTATTAAAATAGGACATTTAACACGTTTCAGGTGCAATCTTGTCATATGAGAAAGCTCCAAAAGTTCGTAAATACAGGTCATCGGGAAATTATCAAGCCCCACATCACTTTTTTCCAAGAGCTTTTTTACAATTCGACGTGTTTTTTCATTTTTTATGCCGTAAGGCTCGCACTCAGGGTATGTATAGTAAAATCTGACAATCGTGCTTAAACCGATAGGCATTAAAAAGCTGTACCAAGGCATTCTCCAGCCATCTAAAAATAGTGTGGTGGAAAGAGCCACAACGCCAGCCACATCCTCAGGGAATTTCTCCGCAACAGCGAGGCACAAAACAGCGCCAAGACAAAGACCCGATAAAAAGACCTCATCGTACTCTTTTTTTAGTGCCTCGAATTGCTCGCAAGCAGAGCGAAGCCAGTCAGTATATTTGACTTTGATTATATCTTTTTCGTTATCACCATGACCCGGTAAGCAATATGCATAGACGTCATAGCCTTGCGATTGCAGATGCTGTCCGTATTTTTTCAGTTCAAACGGGCTTCCCGTCATTCCGTGGAAAAGCAACACTGCCTTTGCAGGCTTAATTTCATGTTTAAACTCGAAATTAAGAGTCACGCTTAGTCAAACCTCTTAAACAATTGGTCTAAGAGTTCAATCGCCATATCAATTTCTTCGTTTGTAATATACAAAGAAGGGACAAGTGTAATGATATTTTTGTAAAAACCACCGTTGTTAAGTACCAAACCGCACTTTTTACCGTTGTAGAGTAAATCGCCTTTAAGACCCTCTTCTTGGATAGCATCACAAAGCTTTTTGTTAGGCGTAAACCCGTCTTTTTCCGTAATTTCTATTCTGAGTGCCAGCCCAATTCCGCCAATATCGCCAATAGTTTGGTATTTCGATTTAAGAATTTTCAATCCGTCCATAAATCTCGCACTTTTTTGAGGAATTTCGCGTTCAAATTCTGCTTCTTGCTCTTCGATTATAGACATAACTTCATATCCCGCACGAACGCCGATAGGGTTGGAAGCGTATGTAGAATGAGCGCTGCCCGGAGTAAATACTTCAGGAGAGATGAATTTTTCCTTTGCCCAGAAGCCAGCGAGTGGGTTCATACCGTTAGTGATTGATTTTGCAAATGTAAGCACGTCAGGGGTGATTCCGTAGTGTTCAATCGCCCACAATTTTCCTGTTCTGAACATTCCCATTTGAATTTCGTCTATTACAAGCATAATTCCGAATTCGTCAAGAACTTTTTTAAGTTCTTTGAAATATCCTTTAGGCGGGTTTATGTATCCGCCCGTGCCGAGACAAGGCTCTGCAAAAAATGCTTTATATTCAGATTCTCCTGTACTTCTATCGTAAAAAGAGTTGTATTCAGATTCAAAGTTTTTAGCAAACTGTTTTACGCAATAAAAATCGCAGCTGTCACAGCTTTTGCCGTAATGGCAGCGGAAACAGTAAGGGAACGGAACAAATTGCGCTCTGTCACCGAAATGCCCATATTTTTCACGATAGCGGAAGCTTGACGTAATGCAGCTTGCAGCCATTGTGCGCCCGTGATATCCGCCCATGAACGCAAACATACCATTTCGTTTAGTGTAGTTTCTTACTAGTTTTATAGCGTCTTCGTTTGCTTGCGCGCCGCCCACGTTAAAGTGCACACGACCTTTTTCGCTAAATCTTCTGTAATTTGCATCAGCAATTTTTTTAGCGAGTTTTGCTTTGTAATCGTAGATAAATTTTGGCGCAATTTGAGGCATAGTATGCATTTGGTCAATTACTGCGTCCATAATTCTTTTATTTTTATAACCGAAGTTGCAAGTCGCATACCACATTTGCAAATCAAGATATGGAATATCTTTTGAATCGTACATAAATGAACCCTCGCACCCGCGAAATATTTTAGGGTCATCCGAATAATGTACCGTATCACCAAAAGAGCAGTACTCATTGTCCATTTCCTTTATCTGTTCGTCAGATAATAAGGCCAAGTCTATCATATTTTATTACCTCTTCAAATGTGTTATATTCAATAAAACTAAGATTTTTTTCTTTACAATAGTGCAAAAGCTTGTGTTTTGCAAACAGATAATCAGCTTTGTCGGAAACACAAAAGTCCGAAACACTGTCTCCTACATAAAATACCTTTTTGTAAATATTTTTATATGATTGTACAAGTGAGCACTTACACGTTCCGGCTTGTTTTTTACACTGAGAATTTTTGTTAGGAAAACTCATATAGAATCTCCCGTCAATAAATTCCAGATGGTTTGTAAAAATCTCTATATCGGTTACACCATAACGATTTAAGACGGATTTTATAAATAAATCAAAACCATCACTAACTATCACAACTTTTATACCGTTTTTTTTAGCCGAATTATAAAAGGGAACAAAAGACTCATCAATTCGAACTTCTGCAAGAAATTTATTCAACTCTTCATCTGTAATGCCCTTTACCAGCTCAAACTGGCGCTGCATACACTGCTGAGAGTTGATTTTTCCGCCGAGCCAATCAGACTCAATTTCGAGCCACTCCTTATCCGCATATTTTTCTAGAAAATCCCCGATTGTATCTTTTTGGGTAATAGTACCGTCAAAGTCACAAACAATTATTTTTTCGTCCATTATCATAATCTACTATAAACAGCACCTTAATTCAAGCCCGACAGGGCTAATTTTATCACTTTCTTATACATTCCGAAAGATTTTGTGCAGAAACAAGTTCATCTCTGTATTTTTTTGATTTAAAAAGCTCCATTCTGCATGACTCGTATATTTCATGTGCTTTTATATCAGAAAATGGAACAGCAGCAAGAAATTCAAAATGTATCTTTCCGTTTTCAAAATCCTGAACTTTAATAACATTTGTTCGGTTCAAAAGTTTGATAATCAATGTAGTCAACTCGTCTGCTATCGATAATGCCGCGGAAATATCGGGCAAGTAGACTTTGCCGTCATATTTTGAATATGCAAACTTCAGCATTCCCGAGATTTTATTAATATACAAGTCAATATCTGCAGGCGGAGTGCGATAATTCATAAAATGAACCACTTCAGGGTTTACAGACTTCAAAATAAATTCCATCAACCCTTTATCAGCGGGGTAATCAAAAAACATAAGCTGGTCGGCCGGTTCAGTGCTCAAACGAGAAACTATACTCGAGGAAAGCGTCTCATCCTCACTCAAATTTTTGACAATTTCTTTATCTTCAGCAAAAATTTTGAATTTTTTCTGCGATGTTTTTATGTAATCTGCTACTTGCGCTAAAATTCCTGTTTTCTTTCTATGGTCAATTACTTTACAAGACGCTTTTGAGGCCTCGGTAATAAACTCTGAATTATAGTCCTTAATATCGAGTTGCAGGGATTTTACACCATTAAATTCGTTGATTTTCGGGTAGAATGCAATATCAAGTTTTTTCCCGAGCGGAATATTGAGTGTAGAAGTCTTCCATAGCACACAATCAACCGTGTTTGCCGAACTATCTTCACAAGTAAATTTTAGGTGGTTCTTATTTTGTCCAAGCACCTTTTCACCCGCTAAAATTAAATCTTTTATGGCGAAAACAGGGTATGAGTTTCCCTCACCGAAAGGCTCCATCTTATTTAGACTGTCTAAAAGTTCCAACGAAATTTCATCAAGCGATATTTCTAAATCCACATTCAAGACCGGCTGAGGAATAACCCCGTCAGTCATCTCAAACACGGTCGAGTTGACGGCTTCACGGAATCTTTCAAGTGAAGTTTGATTTTTATCAAGCGCAAGCCCTGCCGCCATAGAATGGCCACCATATGATTTTATAATATCAGAGTTGACTTCCAAAACATTAAAAATGTTAACACCCTCAATACTTCGCGCGGAAGAGCGCAGTGTTTCACCATCAGGTGCGTCTGTAAACATAAAAACAGGTTTATTAAACTTTTCGACCAATCTTGATGCGACAATACCAATGATTCCGACATGCCAGTGCGGGTTATAGGTCACAAGAACAGGGTCGTTTTCAAAATTATTCTTTTCGATGTACTCAAGAGCGCTCAAATATATCTCGTCGCTGAGCTCTTGGCGCATTTTGTTGAAATTACTCAAAGACTGAGAATAAAGGACGAGTTCCGCCGGATTGTCACTCGTTAACAGCTTAAATGCCGTATCGGCACTATCCAAACGCCCTGCAGCATTAATTCTTGGGGCAATGGTAAATGCAATCTTTTCGGTAGTCATTTTTTCTTGAGGATTCAGTCCGGCTGACCTCAAGAGAGCGGTAATACCCGAGTTTTTCCCATCTTCTATGAGTTTGAGCCCGAGCGCGACAAATAATCTATTTTCGTGCAAAAGGGGCATAATGTCAGCCACCGTGCCAAGTGCTACCAGAGGTAAAAGATTTTCTGCAAAATTTATTTTGTCATATGATTCCAAAAGCGCACACGCAAGCTTAAACGCAGCACCGACACCGGCCATTGACGTAAGCGAGCTGATTTCTTCAACACACAGGTCATCAGATAGTGAACCTTCAGCTTTCGCATCCAGTATTGCGTATGCGGGCGGAAGTTTTTCCTGCGGTTCGTGGTGGTCAGTGACGATAGTATCGACGCCAAATGTCTTTACAAGCGCTATTTCGTCACAATCACTAATTCCGCAGTCCACGGTAATTACGAGTTTTACTTTTTCTTTTGAAATTTTCTTCAAAAGTACAGACTTGCTCAACCCATGGCTTTCTGTCTGCCTGTCAGGAATATAGTGTGAAAACACTGCACCTAAATGCTCAAAAGCTTTATGTAAAACTGCGGTCGAGGTCACGCCGTCAGCGTCAAAATCACCGTAAATCAAAATGTGTTCTTTATTCTCAATTGCCACGCTGATACGCGATATTGCTTTAGCCATATCCGTGTATGCATAAGGTGAAACAGGCTCTATTTCCAGCGGATTCAGAAATTTCTCCGCATTTTTAGCCGTATCGATTCCTCTTTGCATTAATAATTTTGCTATAATATCGGAACCTGCCGCTTTTATAAGCGAATCGTCAGGCTGCGCACATTCTTTCGTAATCCAGTGTTTTGGCACGTTCATCTCCCCATAATTCAAATTTATTCATATTATAGCGCACTTATTCCATCATTGCCGTATTTTGCGATTTCTTAAACTTTGTTTTGTTGAAGAAAAACACCATGGGCGAAACCAGTATGCACAAAACACCGTAAAGTCTGAACAAATCTACAAATGCCATGAGGTTTGCCTGCTGTAAAAGCTGCCCGTACATCATGAATTCTGCTTTTGCATGCGCAGTGACAGCGTTCATCTGAGATGCAAACGCATTAAAAAGAGCATTGAATTTTATATTATAAACAGGGTTTGCAAAGTTTAAATGCTGAACCATATACGCTTGATAAATCTGACCTTTACGCTCGATAAGCGTTGAAACAAGAGAAACGCCGATTGCACCACCCACACTTCTTAAAAGAGCAAAAATTCCTGTCGCATTCGTCAATTGTTCATTCTTTAGAGTTATAAACGCAATAGCAGAAAGTGATACCATCGAAAGCGACAAGCCAAAACCACAGACAATATTAGGTATAATTACGTCAACTTTTGAAATTTGAAGATTCAAATCCCCAAACATCAAATTTGAAACTCCAAGAATTACAAAACCTGCGAAAATTATCCAGCGCATATCAAATTTCCTCGACAAGTAAGAGCACATTGCAATCCCTAGAAGGGAGCCAATCCCGCGCGGTGAAATCGTCAGACCGCTTAAAAATGCTGTATATCCAAGCAAATGCTGTAAAAAAATCGGAAGTATTGCGAGCGTTGAATACAAAATAGCACCCTGCATAGCAACAAGCAGGCATCCGACTGTAAAATTCCTGTCTAAAAAGACTTTTAAATCGATGATAGGCTTGTCAAAGGTAAGCTGGCGATAGATAAATGCTATTAAGAAAAAACAGCTTGCGGAAAAAGTCCAGCGAACCCAGCTTGCTTCGAACCAGTCTGAATGCTGACCGTTATCCAAGACATACTGAAGCGTCAACAACCAAAGTGCAAGGTATATAAACCCCCAATAGTCAATTTTTTCAATTTTACCCTTTTTAGCGTAATCCGGGTCTTTTACAGTTGCATTTGCCATAATTACCGCTAATATACCGATTGGAACGTTAATCAAAAATATCCAATGCCACGAATACGTATCGGTAATCCACCCTCCGAGTGTCGGACCGATAATAGGCGCAAAAATAATCCCTATACCATATATAGACATACCCTTTGCTTGGTCTTCTTTCGGGAAAACTTCAAGAATAATAGCTTGCGCAATCGGCATAATGGCACCGCCGCCGATACCCTGAACAACCCGCCAAAAAATAAGCATTTGCATACTATGCGAAACACCGCACATAAACGACGCCAATGTAAATATCACCGTACTTATCAAGAGAAACTTTTTACGCCCGAACATGGTTGAAAACCACGCTGTGCTTGGGAGAATTACACCGTTTGCAATAAGGTAGCTGGTAAGCACCCACATCGACTCTGTGTTTGTCGCAGAGAAGCTTCCCGCAATATAAGGCAGCGAAACATTCGCAATCGATGAGTCGAGTACTACCATGAACGTAATAAGCATTACGGAAAATATCGTTGCATATGGCGGTGTAAATTTTGTTTCTTCGTTAACCATTTTTATTTAATTTTTACACTAGGAACAACCGACATACCGGGCTGAATAGCATACTTTTGGTATTCCTTGTCATTAAAAGTGATTTTCACAGGCACGCGCTGAACAATTTTAACATAGCTGCCTACTGCATTTTCCGGCGGGAATAAACTTGTTTTTGAGCCTGTTGCACGCTGAATACTGTCCACAGTCCCTTCAAACTTAGCCTTAGGAAATGCATCAACCTTAATTTTGACCGCCTGCCCCTCTTTCATGTCCGTAAGCTGCGTCTCTTTGAAGTTAGCCACAACCCAACGCTCAGAAGGTACAATAGCAAACAACGGCTGTCCTCTTTGGACAAATACACCCTGTTCAACTGCGCGGCTGGTAATTACCCCGTCTGTCGGCGCATAAATCTTTGTATAAGAAACGTCTAATTCAGCTTGGGAGAGCATTGCCGCCAATTCTTTAATCTGAGAACCCGCAGTTGTTTTCTGTGCGGAAGACGCCTGCAACGCAATTTTAGCTTTTTGAAGGTTTTCCGCGGCTGATTTTTGATTAGCAGTTGCAGTCTTTAATTTAGCCTCCGACTCATCATATTTTTGCTTGGAAGCCGCCCCTTTACTATATAATCCGGAAAATCTGTCATACGTAGTTTTTGCCAAGGCTAAATCCGCATTTGCGGCGTTTAAAGCTTCTGTCGCTTGAGATATCATCGTTTCCGACTGCTCTACTTGCTTTTGTGCCGTCAATATTATAGAGTGAGCGCCAAAATCACCCTGAGAAGCCTGTCCCGATTTATTTTTGGCAATTTCCAGACGCGCTTTTAACTGCTCGACTTTGGTTTCATAGTCCTGAGGCTCAATCTCCATAAGCAAGTCGCCTTTTTTAACGATTTGGTTATCATCAATATAAAGTTTAGAAATATTGCCTGAAACTTTTGGACTCAATTTTATTATTCTGCCCTCAATAAAGGCATCATCTGTTGTCTGGAAGGATGAAAAATACATCCAAGACAAAAATATAAATACAGAAGCGATAATTGCAGCACTAGTAAATACTTTTTTACGCTGTTTTTTAGGTATTTTTTTTATCAATGATTTTAGTGTAACTTTTTGTTTTCTTTTTTTGTGTTCCTGCTGAGGCAGATTATTTTCGTTATTTTCCATAATGTTTCCTTTATGTTTGCATAGTGAAATAGTCGCTGAGATTGTTTCTCATTTTTTCAAGGACATTTAATAAACTATTAATTTCTTCTCCCGATATATTTCTGAGGAGTTTGTCCGCAATTTTCTGCTTTAAGGGCGCTAATTTATTTATACTTTTTCGCCCTTCATCAGTAATATAAATCCTTAAAAGCCTTTTATTTTCTTCGTCCTGGCGACGCTCGATCATTCCTTTATCCAGGAGAATATTTATAAGTCGCGTGATATTCGGGCGGTCTTTCAGTACAATTTTGCCAAGCTGGCGTTGATAAACGCCATCATTATATGTAAGCACGTATAAAATTTCGTACTGGTCGAGCGTGAGAGAATCAAGATGAAGTTCTTTCAGCGCATTAATAGCCGCAAATTTAATGTAAGCCGCCGTTTTAGTGACCATAAACCCAACACCCTTATCCCTCAAATCTTCTTTTTCTCTGTTCGAACTCATGATTTCCTTGTCTTTCATTCTATTAATGTTATTATAATAACATAGAAACATTAAAAGGAAAGTAAATTTTATGAACTTTAAAAAAATATGCGTCTGCGCAATTCTGTCTTCGATATTTGTTTCGCCCGCAATGGCTCTAAAGTCTGAAAAACAACCTGAAAAACCTGTTGTTTTGACTTCTAAAGTAGACTATTTAAACTTTGATTGGTGGAAAAATTTTAATGACCCATACCTTGAAGAATACATTGCCCGCGGAATCGAACACAACCATGATTTAAAAATGGCGACACTTTCAATTGAAGAGTACAAGCAGCTTGTCAAAATCCAATTCGGAAAAGAGCTTCCCATGGTAAATGTCGGGGCAAATTACATAGGTTCGCTTACAATGGGCAATGCGGGCGAGATTTTGAACACAGGTTTTGATGATTATATTTTTGCTGTTCCCCTGATTGTCACATATGAGGCAGACATTTACGGTAAAAATCACAACAAAACCACTTCGGTTAAAATGATGAAGCAATCCGTGGAATACAAAGAAAGAGCGGCATACATCGCTGTTTCCTCGCTAATTGCAAGTACATACCTGAATATAGTTCAGCTTGATAAAGTTATCTCACTCCAAAAAGACATTGTAAGTTACAGAAAAACTATTTACGACTTAATGAACGAACAGCATAAGTACGGGCTTGCGTCTATTCAAGATACAATAGCAGCAAACAAAGCTTTTACTGCTTCAAGAATTCAGCTTACAACTCTTGAAAAAGAACAAAATATAGCGCTTAACGCACTTGCAGTACTTCTCGGCGATAGTGCAGACAATGCAGGAGACTACAAAAGAAGCAGTTTTGATACAATTGCCACAAGTATACATGTACCGGAAACTATCAGCTCGGAAATCATCGTAAACCGCCCTGATGTCCAGTCTATTGAGGCAGAACTTAAAAAAGCGCAAATTGATATCAAAGTCGCAAGAAAAGAACTGCTTCCATCTATAAGTCTGAACGGCGCACTTATTTTCAACGCATTGAAACTCGGGGAGCTTGTTAACAATAGTTTCGGTCTGCTCGCGCTTGCACCGGGCATGATGCACACTCTTTTTGCCGGCGGACAAAAAATGGCAAATCTTCGTCTTAACAAAACAAGATACGAAAAAATGCTCCAGAATTATCAAAAAACCAATTTGATAGCTATTCAAGAGGTAAACGACGCGCTTGTAAAAATCAAATACGACCGCAAGCAAGACAATGAAAACGCTTCCAAACTGAATTTGGAAAAACAAAACGAAATGCTCGCCAGAGAAAGCTACACAGCAGGCGCTATTTCGAAACTCGACTACACGCAATATAAGGAAATGCTTGCAACAGCAGAGCGGGATAAAGTTCAAAGCGCAACTTTGTGCCTGATAGATTATGTAACACTATACAAGGCTGCAGGGGCAAAGATTTAAACAAAACAAGAAAAATAAAGAAGCCTGATTAATTAAAATCAGGCTTCTTTATTTTTAAATATTTTCTATACGTTTGGCAGATCGCCTTTGACTTCCGCCACTTCATCACTGCCAAGTTCAAAAACTTCGTGAAGGTGTTTCACAGCTTCTTTAGCATTTTGCTTGTCAACAAGACAGCTGATTTTAATTTCACTTGTAGAAATCATTTTGATGTTAATTCCCGCATCTGCAAGAGATTTAAACATTTCAGCGGCAATCCCGGGTCTGTCCACCATTCCTGCGCCAACGATTGACACCTTCGCGATGTTTTCGTTTACATGCACATTTGAGGCATTCAATTCTTTTGCAATCGGATCAAGAATGTCGAGCGTTCTTTGAATATCATCTGAGCTGATTGTAAACGCAATATCATTAGTGTTATTTGACTGTCTTGCGTATGATTGGATAATCATATCAACGCTGATATTTTTTGCAGCAAGAGCGCTAAAAATCTTTGCCGAAACACCCGGTTTATCAGGAACATCGCAAACTACTACTCGAGCTTGAGAAGAATCTTCAGCCACGCCTGTCACAGGTTTGTAAATTTCCATATTTTTCTCTCCTAAAATCAATGTTCCTAAATTATCTAACTTAAACGTGCTGCGAACACGAACAGGGACGTTAAACTGCTTAGCAGTCTCAACTGAGCGCGGGTGAAGAACATTCGCACCGAGGTGCGCAAGTTCGAGCATTTCGTCGTACTCAACCTGCTCCAAACGCGTAGCATTAGGCACAACGCGCGGGTCTGTTGTGTAAACACCCTCTACGTCGGTATAAATATCGCATCTGTCAGCATTCAAAGCTGCTGCAATCGCAACAGCAGAAGTGTCTGAGCCGCCACGACCGAGAGTTGTGATTTCACCCTCCGGTGTAACACCTTGGAAGCCTGCAACTACGATTATTTTACCATCGTTAATGTTTTTCATTAACTTATCTGTTTTTATATCTAAAATTCTTGCTTTTGAGTGAACTTTTTCAGTAATAATGCCTACTTGCATAGCATTCATACTTATTGCAGGATGCCCTGCAGACTGAATAGCCATTGTCAAAAGCGCGATAGAAACCTGTTCGCCTGTTGAAAGCAGCATATCCATTTCACGAGGAGACGGCTTATCCGAAAGCTCATTAGCAAGCTTTACAAGATAGTCTGTCGTGTGCCCCATAGCGGAAACAACAACTACGACGCTATTTCCATTCATTTTTTCTCTGATAATAGATTGAGCGACACTCTTAATTTTTTGGGCATCTGCAACTGATGTGCCGCCGTATTTTTGGACAATAATTCCCACATTTACCTCAATTATTATGTTTCGCCAGTTCTTGGAGCTGAATCTTCTTGTCTATAAAGTCAATATCATCTCCGCCGAGTTCAAGAACTCTTTCACACCATTTCAGTGCTTGCTCTATATTATATGGCGAGTTAGAATTTTGTGCAAGCTCAAAATTTATCAAACACATGAGTTTAGCAAAATCAATTTTTTCGCCAAAGACAGATTCGATTGAATGAAGTTCAAAAAGAGCTTCATCATAGCGGTTAAGCCGATATAAAGTCTCTGCAATTCCTATTTTTGCTTCCTTAATCTCAGGATTTCTGAAAAGAGTTTCTCTGAATTTATCAAGAGCTTCCGTATATTTTTCTGCCTGCAAAAGTATCACCCCGTATACAAAGATTACAGCAGCTGATTCTTTGTCCATAGAGTAGGCTTTGCGGATTTTTCTGAGTGCGTTTTTCTCATCACCAGTCTCACAAAGAACTTTTGCATAATTAACATATGCATCAATCAATTCCGGTGCGTATTCAACAGCTTTTGCATAGTATTTCAAGGCATTTTCGATATCTTGCTTTTTATAAAAAATGTTAGCAAGTTCAAAATTAATTTCAGGCTTAGCATTAGTTTCCGCAAGCACTTTCTTGTATAAATCCGCCGCTAATCCAAGCTCATCAATCGATACATATATTTTAGCCATCAGAGCTCTTGCATCGTGATTCTGCGGGTAATACTCAAGCAGCGAAGCGAGATTTGAAAGAGCTTCTGCCGGATTCTCAAGCTGAAAACAGCAAATAGCATAGTTAAACAGTGCCTGTTCGTTAAACGGTTCGCGCTCTAAAATCCAGGCATTTTTATGTTTGGCCTCATCAAATTTTTTGAAATGCTGCAGCATAATTGCCCATGAAGAATACAAAATAACCTTTTCTACCCCGTTTTCGGAGGCTTTCTCGTAATATTCGAGCAGCTCTTCCCCTTTTCCGAGCTTTAGGTCTGTTTCTGCCGCTAAAATATATGTTTCTGCCTTCTTTGGATTAAGGATAAGCGCTTGTGCCGCAACTTTTTCGGCCAACTCGTAGTTTTCCAGCTTATAGTCACAAAATGCAAGATAATAGTAGGCTTCCGCATGGTTCGGTGCATAAATTATTACAACATTGAGTTTTTGCAGAGCTTCAGCATAACGACCCATTTCAGTTAAAAGAACGCCCCACAAGAAAAATGCGGAATAATTCAGCGGATTGTAAAAACAAGCCTTCCTGAATTTTTCCTCCGCTTCATCCTGCTTCTTTTGCTTAGCAAGAGCAATTCCCCAGTTTAAATATATATCTGAGTCGCGAGAATTGAATTTACATGCTTTTTTGTAAAATTTTTCAGCTGTTTTACAGTCGTCAAGTTCGACCAAAACAGACGCCCAAAGTGAGTATGCGCGTGAATTGTAACGATCAAGCTTGATTGCCCTCCTGAAATACGAAATCGCCTCTTCATACTGCTCCAAACGGGCATGATAAATCCCCAAGTTGACATAGCTCTGAGGAGAAGGGTTAACCATAGCTGCTGATGTCTCAAACTGCTCTTTTGCCTTCTCATAATCGCCCTCATTTGCCCAGTAGAGCCCCATATTAACAAAAGCCTCACTCGGTATGGCCGGAATCTCCGAAATCATTTCATAGCGCTTTGTGTAAAGGTCAAACTTTTTAACATGTAAAAATAATCTTCTGAAAAACTTTTTCATGCTTCTATTTTAGTATAAATGAGAAAGGTTGTCACAAATAAAAAACAGTAAATAAAAAGAGCGGTATTAACCGCTCAGAAAATTCAAATTTAGTGTTAGCTTATTGTGCTGCCTGCACTGTCTGTTTGATTACAGCCGCTGTCGAACCCTGATTTTTAATCATCGTCAGCATAAGCTCGTTAGCGCGTTTGAGCTGAGAATCGTTCTTATTTTTAATATCATCATCAGTCAATTTAGCCTCAACATCCGGTTCAATACCTTTTTTGTTAATATCAGTTCCGTTCGGAGTAAGATATTTTTGTATTGTTATATTCATTCCGGAGCCGTTCGGAAGTTTGTTTACTTCCTGTACAAGTCCTTTACCGAAAGACGTTTCACCCACAATAAGCGCTCTTTTGTTATCTTTGAGTGCGCCTGAGAAGATTTCACTCGCTGACGCCGAACCTTTGTTAATCAAAACGATTAGAGGTTTATCCGAAATATATCTTTTGGTAGCTCTTGTGGTGTCTTTGTAGCCGTCTCTGTCAACTGTTGAGACGATAACACCGCCGTCGATAAACATATCAGACATTGAAATAGCATTTGTTAAAAGCCCGCCCGGATTTGAACGAAGGTCGATAATTATACCTTTTTTGTCAGTTTGACCGTTCAATGCGGCTAAAAACTCGTCTCTCGCATTCTTGCTTATGAAGGTGCTTAATCTGATGTAACCTACTTCCGGCGCAAGTTTCACATCATTAGGGATTTTTGTGGAAACCGATTTAATTACAATTTCTGCACGCTTCACAGTAACTTTCTTCAAAGGTTCATTTTTACGTTTGATAGTAAGGGTTACAGGAGTCCCTTCAGGACCGCGAATTTTATCTGCCGCCTTATCAACCGTAATACCTTTTGTGCTCTCGCCGTTAATTTGGACAATCTCATCTTCTGCCTGCAATCCGGCTTTCTCCGCAGGGGTGTCTTCCATAGGAGCAATTACCAGCAATTTGCCCTCTTTTACTGCAATCTGCACACCAATGCCCTTCAAGGAGCCTTTAATTGAGCTTGTTTCATCCGCAAACTCTTTTGGGTTCAAAAATTTTGTGTACGGGTCGTTCAAACTAGCCAGCATCGTGTCTATTGCGACATATGCATCCTCATCTGTCTGAATTTTTGAGTCGTACTTGTGTCTCCACCGCTCCCAATTCTGATGGTTGTTCGTTTGGTCAACATACTTTGTGTTAACAAGCTTCCAGACATTGTCATAAAGCTGCTGGGGGGTAAATGCAAAACTTACGTTAGCAAAAGCCAATGCGCAAAAAAGCACCAAGCCTGCTGTCCAAAGTCCGCCAAATCTTTTTAAGTGTGATTTCACCTGTTCATCCTCTTTTTCTTTTACAACTATTCTAACATAATATTATTTTAAGACTTAATATTTAACGAAAAGTTGCATTCACCCTAAAACCTTCACCAAAAGCCGTCATGCTATTGGATAGCTGCTGAAACAAGTTCAGCATGACAGGTGGGAGGTCAGGATGACAAGTTACCTGTGATAACTCTCATTAGCAAGGATTTTCAAGGCACGGTATATCTGTTCTGTCAGCATTACTCGGGCAAGCTGGTGCGGAAATGTCATTTTGGAAAAGCTCAGCTTAAAATCCGCACGAGCAGAAACACTGTCTGATAAACCGTTTGCTCCGCCAATAACAAAAACTATTTCGTTCACACCCTCGTTCGCTACGGAACTTATTTTTTCTGCAAATTCTTCAGAAGAAAGTGATTTACCCTTGATTTCCATAGCTACAACATAAGAATTAGGCTTAATCGCAGATAGTATTTTTTCACCTTCTTCATCTTTGTATTTTATAGCAAGCGCGTCATCTTTAATACTTTCTGCAGGGATTTCATGGCAAGAGAATGAACAATAAGGCTGCAAACGCTTTGAAAACTCCTCTTGAGCTGATTTAAAACATGCTTCACGCATTTTTCCGACAGCCACGATTTTTATGTTCATTATATAGCCGCCAAGATTTCCGTAGCATAGTCAGTCGAAATTTCTTCCTCAGAAATTACCTGCAAGTTAGGAATAAGCTGAAGCATAACCATAGCAATCATATGGCGGACTTCAAGCGGCGCAAGAAGAACGATTTTATCGCGGGAAACGCCCAACTCTTTGGCTGTTTCTATAAGTTTATCAATTATTTGTTTAAGCTTCGCACCGTCGACGCGCACAATAGTCTGCTCATTATCATCCATGAGGCTTATAATTTTATCTATTGTCTCGTTTGAGAGCTGAATTACTGAAATCGTGCTGCTATCATCCGCAAGCCTTGAAGATATCTGTTTTGCGAGCGAAACGCGTATCTTATCAAGCAAATCATCTTTCACCGTTTCATCGGAAAAATCATTAATTTTCTCAAAAATATACACAATATCTTTGATGGAAACATGTTCTTTGATGAGATTTATCAGCAAATATTTTAATTCTGCAAGCGAAATAAAGTCAGGCACGCAGTTTTCAATCAAATATGGGTTATTTTGAACAACAATATCCACATATCTGTTCAAATCACCATAATCGAAAATTTCTTCAATATTTTTTATACAAACAAACTCCAACGCACGTGCTACATATGCCTGAGGAGTATGCCCTTGCGTCCAGAAATCGAGAGTATGCTCTTTTTCTATCCAGACAATTTCACGTCCGGAAATAGGGTCGTTGTCGCGAATTGAATTTTTTGGCAGACGGGTCAGCGTCAATTCATCCGCGTAAAACATCAAAAATCCCGGATACGCATATGAGCGAAAAGACTTAACCCCGCGGACATTTACACAAAACTCATTGGCTTGCAATGTATCGTCATCCAAAAATTTCACGGACGGAATAACAAACCCAAGCTCACCTACGAGTCTTTGGCGGGAATTTACGGTTTCAGCAACCAAAACTGCGTCCAAATCAGGGTTTACAAGCTCCAAAACTTCTTCAGACAGCGAAATTGTAAGTTTGTCTTCACCGATTGAAGGAGTTACAAAATCAGGCGAAATTGTTTCCCTTAGCTGTTTTTTCAACTCATTAAGCTCTATCATAAGCCCTGACATTTGATTGTTCAGCTCGCCATGATACTCTCCTGTGCCGTCTTCAATCTGAGATTTAATTTTATCAATTTTTTCACGCTTGTCGCGGATTTTACGCTGAATATCTACACATTTGTGGTAGGGACTGTTATCCTGCGTCAGAATTTTTTCCATACGCGTCTTAAAGACAGCAATATCGTCTGCATCGGAAGTTTCATCTTCATCCTGAGATTCCGTCACAAAAATGCAGTTGTAACAGTACCCTTCGTCGTTTTCTACCTCATGAAGCGTGTATAAATCCCAGCCCGCTTTGGACATTTCGTTCAACAAGTCCTCTAACTGCTGCGCGTCGTCAGACGGACAAGTTCTTATTTTATATTGTGCTTTTGAAATTTTCATATTTATCTCCCCAACTCAGAACATAGTAGCACATAAGGGGATTTTTCGGCAACACACAAAATTAATTTGTTTACTTTACTTGCTTTTGCTACAATGATGTCAAGAAAAGCACAAATGCCCTAAAATTCGGACATTAAAATATGAAAAGGGAGACAAAATGGAAAATTTAAGAGTAAGAATTGCACCTTCACCAAGCGGCAATTTACACGTCGGAACAGCTAGAACAGCATTATTTAACTACTTATTTGCAAAGAAAAATAACGGGAAATTCGTTTTAAGAATCGAAGATACCGACCTTGAGCGCTCAAATGCGGAATACACGCAAAATATTTATGACAGTTTGAAAGCTTTGGGGCTAAACTGGGATGAAGGTCCCGATGTAGGCGGAGAATACGCCCCTTATCAGCAGTCAGAGCGCTTTGATATATATCCCGGATACGTCCAAAAACTACTCGAATCAGGTCATGCTTACGAATGCTTCTGCACACAAGAAGAACTCGAAGCGGAGAAAGAAGAAGCTATCAAAAACAAATCCGCTTATGTTTACTCTGAAAAATGCAGAAACTTGACCGCTGAACAGCGCCAAGATCTTATAAATCAAGGCCTAAAGCCTGTTGTAAGGTTTGCTATCCCTAAAAATCGCGAAATCATTTTTAATGACCTTGTAAAAGGCGAATTGAAGTTTGACGGCAACTTGATAGGGGATTTTGTCATCCAAAAATCAAACAACACGCCTACTTATAACTTTGCAGTTGTAATTGACGACATGGAGATGAAAATTTCGCACATTATACGAGGAGAAGACCATATTTCAAACACCCCTAAGCAAATTCTTATTTATGAGGCTTTAGGCGCAGAAGTCCCTCAATTCGGGCACCTTGGTATGATTTTGGCAACAGACAGAAGCAAACTTTCAAAACGCCACGGCGCTACCGCTGTCAGCGATTTTGTAAAAACCGGCTATCTGACAGAGGCTCTAATCAATTTTGTAGCGCTTCTTGGCTGGTCTCCGTCTGACGGTGAAGAAATTAAATCCGTCGAAGAAATTGCGGCTGACTTTGATATAACTAAGGTTTCATCATCAAACTCGATATTTGAGTACGACAAATTGAACTGGATGAACGGTCAATACATCAAAAAAATGGACATAAAAGAGCTTACGGCAAGAATAAAACCTTTCTTGGCTGAATATGACCTTACAGAGCTTACCGAAGCGCAGCTTGAACAAATGGTTGAAGTTACACGCGAGCCATTGACAGTTTTGTCCGACATAACAAAGGATGTTCCGTTCTTTTTCGGCATGGATGTTGCATTCGAAGGAACCGTTAAAGAGGATGTTCTTTCAACAGAAACATCACAAAATGTCCTCAAAAAAGTGGCAGAAGACGCGCAAAATTGGGATTTCAACAATCTTGAAGACATTCATGAAAAACTCGGCGCGCTGAGAACATTCTTTAAAGAGCAGGGAATCAAGCCTAAAGAAACTATGTGGGCTGTGAGAGCAGCAATAACCGGCAGAACTCATGGCGCAGATATTTCAGCAGTTATAAACATTATCGGCAAGGAAAAATTTTTACATAGAGTAAATAATGCAATACTTTCATAAGAAAAACGGCAAAGACAAGCTGGTAATATTCTTTTTAGGCTGGGCAACCGATTATTCATCGTTTGCCCGCCTTAATGAAGATGGTTACGATGTTTTGTACGTTTGGGACTACAGGGATAAAGATTTCGAACCTAAAATTGACCTAAATGCATACGCGGAAAGAATTTTGCTTTCGTATTCTTATGGAGTATTTATTTCTTCCCTTATTGATATAGAAAATATCTCGAAAAACATTGCAATAAACGGCACACTCTGCCCTATCGACAGAACGTTCGGAATTAATCCGAAGATGTTTGATTTAACCTTAAAAACGCTTTCAGATGAGACCTTGCAAAAATTCTATCGAAATATGTTTGAAAATGAAACAGAATATGCGGAATTTAAGGCGCTGTCAAATAAACTCGGCACGAATGAGTTGAAGTGCGAACTGGAAAGCATAAAAAAACTGGCAGCCGAAAATACCGACAATAAAAAGCTTTTCGACAAGGCTTTTATCTCTCATAACGATAAAATAATTCCGACAAAATCACAATTTGATTTTTGGAAAGATAAAACTGAACAAAAAACAATTATGGGCGGACATTTTCCCTTTATCGTCCGGCCGAATTTGAAAGATTACATAGAATGACAGAAAAAACTGACAAACGTTTAATAAAGACTCGTTTTGCGGCAAATTACGCAACTTATTGCGAAAACGCCCGGGCACAAAAAATAGCGGTTAAAAAACTAGCAGAGTTTTTGGAGAGCGATTACAGTCGAGTACTCGAAATAGGCTGTGGAACCGGGCTCTTGACTCGCGAACTTTCCAAATCCAATATTAAAGAGCTTTTTTTAAATGACCTTTGCCCTGAAAGTGAAACCTACACAAAAAAGCTTGCCACAGCGAAAAGTACAACTTTTCTAAATGGAGATGCAGAAGTTATCAGTTTGCCTGAGAATCTGGATTTAATAATCTCATCAGGCACATTTCAGTGGTTTGAGGACATTGAAGCTTTCTTGCAAAAGTGTAAAATATCTTTAAAAACCGGGAAAAAACTTGTTTTTTCAACATACACCAAGGGAAACTACAATGAGATAAATCATGCATTTAATGCTTCACTGAATTACAAATCTCACAAGCGTTTACACGAGATAGCCTCGAAGCATTATGAAGTAAGAGTCAGCGAAAGCGAAAAAATTGTATTATATTTTGACAATCTTCAAAGCCTTCTCAAACACATTAAATTAACCGGCACGAATGCTGTTAAATCCTTTAAATTAACAAAAACAGGGCTCAAAGAAGCTGAACAAAAGTATGAAAAACTCAGAACAGCACAAGGTCTGCCGCTAACATATGCTGCAAGTTATTTTGTACTCGAAAAAAATTAAATTTCTTTAGTACGTTTGTAATTGCCGATATACGTGTTTAGCTCATCGCTATAAGCAAAGAAGAACACACCCATAGATACAGAAATCAGTGTCGTCAGGAGCAAGAACAATGATAGCTTGCCATTATCTATCGGCATTTGAGTTTGTTCTGCCTGCTGCATCACTTCCGGCGCAGCCGCTGTTTGCATATTCTTAGCAAATGAAAAAATACCACAGCAAAGAACTACTGAAAGCAAAATCCATATTAGAGCAAAGGCTCTGTTTTTAAATCGCATAAAAAATTCCTATATTAAGTACTTCAATAAAATAATGTAAACCGAAAGCACATTTCTTAGGTAATCTTTGACGTAATTAAACAAGAAAAAACAGCCTCGGTTGTCGAAGCACTCACGTCAGGTGAAATTTGATTTAATTGTTGAACTCATATAGTTTTTAGTTGTTCCTATTAAGTACAAGCTTATTATAACATACAATTTAAATCTTGTCATCTTAATTTGGCTAAAATAGCTCTATCAGGCAATATCAACGTATTTTTTGCATTACGTTAGCAACTAGCTTGTGCGAGGCAACGTCATGCACTCTCAATATATTTACGCCCTCGCATATGAGCGCTGAAGAAACCGCCAGAGTTGCAATATCAAGCTCATTCGGCGTTAAATCGAAAGATTTATGCAAGAATTTTTTCCTTGAATGCCCACACAAAACGGGCATGCCAAGAGATTTAAACTCGCTTATACGCGAAATCAATTCATAGTCCTGTTGAATTTTCTTCTCAAAACCAATACCGGGGTCAATTATCAAAGGTGCAGTAAACATCTGACTTTTGCTCAAAAGCTCCTCATAAACCTCATCCACAACAATGCTTTTTGCGCTTTTATTGTGCATGAGCACATACGGAATGTTATTAGTGTTTATGAAGTCAACCATTTGCGGGTCATACTCCGCAAACCCAATGTCATTTATGATATCTATACCTAAATTTACACCAAATGCAGCAGTTTTCATATTACGTGTGTCCAAAGAAAGAGGAATAGCGTAATCCTTATTCAGATTTACAATTTCGCCCAAAATTATTCGCAGACGCTCTATTTCCTCATCCGAAGAAACAGCAGTATGCCCCGGACGCGTTGACTCTGCACCAATATCGATGATATCCGCGCCGGCATCTGCCAGCTTTTTAAATTGCGCTAAGGCAGTTTCAATTTCAAAATACTTTCCCCCGTCCGAGAAGGAATCGGGCGTAATGTTTAAAATCCCGGCTATATAAGGTCTTGACCAATCAAAAATCTTGTCTCGGAATGTAATCGGCGAAGGCAAATCAAAAGATTTTGTAATTTTAGCCGCAACTTGCTTCATTTTAAACGGCTGCTTTTCTAAAGCAACACAAAGCCTCTTAAATTGGACAACAGAACCCGTCAAAACAGCGTCAGAATATTCCACACTGCAATCTATAACTCCGCGGTTTACTGCTGCATCAAAACCCAAGACAAGCGCAGACTGCTTCAAAATGGAAGCTTCTTGAGGTCGCAAATTAAATATTTTAAGCGTTTTTGAGGTATTTTTTTCAACAGCATGATTAAGGTAAGACGAATCAAACCCGATATTATCAAGTTCCACACCAATGTAATCAGAGGTCACGGATTTAACAAAAATTTCGCCCATTTTACACCTAAGCCTCTTGTAAAACTTTTTCTTCCGACTCAATGCTCCGGGATTTATTTTTCAAGTCCAAAGCAAAATTTATTGCACAGAATATAGCCGAAAACACCACCAGTGAAAGCATTATAATTGTCTGCTGACCGAAAGCCACAGCCAACGCCTGAGATTTCGGTATAAAATAAATCCCGAGAGCTAAAATATATGCATACTGGTAAGGACCAATAAAAATCGAACTTGAAGGAATCATAGAGCTTAGCGCCACAAAGCATATTACAAACAGCGATGCCGAAAACGGGCAAGGTATTCCAAACGCAGTAATAACGTAATATGTTAAAAGACACTCTAAAAACCAAGTCGCAAAACTCATTATCATTGATTGCGCGGCATAATAGTTTGATTTCAAAACTTCAAAGCCGTTAATAAATGAGGTCATATGGTGACAAATTTTTGAGGAAAAATTAACAAGACCGTCTCGCACCTTTAATGGCGATTTCGAGGCAATTTTAATTAAAAAATCACATATAGACGAAATTTTATTAAATCGTACAATCAGGAAGCATGTTATCAAACTGCCTCCGAACAAGAGCATTGAAATATCTGCAAAACTTCTTATCCAGGACAAATTAGCATACATCATTATGCAGGCATAAAGCATTACACAGATACTCACGCCATCCATAATCCTCTCAAGCATTACGCTGCCGAAAATTCGCATTTTGCTGTCTTTTACAGAAGAACCGATTTCATAAGAACGCCAGATATCCCCGGCTCTCGCAGGGAGAAAGGCATTCATAAGATTTCCCACAACCCAGGTCGAGCCAAGCTTATACAGAGAAAATTTAGGGTCAGCTTTCAAAAGATACATCCATCTGTAGGTTCGGCAAAGCAGTGAAAAAAGAAAAAGTGCAACAATCGCAGGCAAATACATGAAATCAAACTGCTTAAAAGTCGCGACAAGCTGGCTAACATCTATTTTATAGAATATCAATCCTAAAAATATTAATGAAACAACTATTCCTGCTATGGTTTTACGTTTTTTTTTCATACTAAAACTTTATCAATACTTTTATACTATCTTTACTTTTGTTGCGCTCAAAAGCCTCAATTGCTTTTTCCGAAGAATAAACATCTGTGATAAGCGGCTTAAAATCAATTCTTTTTTGCTCAAGAAGTCTCAAAGCAGGAGCGAATTGCCCGCATCTGGAGCCTAGAATCGTGATTTCATCAATAACTATAGGTGCAAAGTTGAATTCTTTCCCGCTTGCAACCGTACTTTTTAAAACTAGCACTCCGCGTGGCTTTGTGAGTGCAAGGGCAGTTTCAAAGCCGTTAATTGAGCCTGTCGCTTCAACAACAACATCCCAAGTTTTTGTAACCTCAAGATTTTCAAGCAGAACTGTTTTTACATTTTGTTTTGCCGTAATATCAAGCTTATTCTGATGTTTTCCGACCTGTGTAACATCCAGCCCCGCACCGCTTAACGCAAGCGCTATCGTAAGCCCCAATTTCCCATCGCCGAGAACCAAAACTTTAGAGTCAGGTTTAATGTGAAGCTGTTCCAGAATTTCTAACGCAGCAGCAAGAGGCTCAACCATGACAGCTTCTTCATCGCTTACATTTTCGGGAACAACAAGTAGGTTTTCAACAGGCATAGTAACGTATTCTGCCATACTGCCGTCTTTTTTCCATATCCCTAAGGTGCTTCGGCTGAAACAGTGACGTGCAAGCCCTTGTGCACAATATTCGCATGCCCCGCAGCCGCAATTGATTTCACCGACTATTCTTTTGCCAAGAAGAGCCTGATTCGCGCAGTTGATTTCTTCTACAACACCGACAAATTCATGCCCGAGAATGCCATTATAACCCATATACCCTTTGGTAATCTCAAAATCCGTATTACAAATCCCGGCCATAAGCACTTTTATAAGTGCCTCACCCTCTTTAGGAACAGGCTTCTCATAATCATTGACCAATCTCAGTTCATCGCTAAAAGTTACAGCTTTCATGAATACTCCCCTTGTAAATATTATCCTATATTTTTTATAATAATACAAAAATATTAAGAAATTAAATGTAATTTGTTATATTGGTCGTAAATAAATTTTAATTTTCAAATATGCTAAAAACTCACCTTTCGGTGAGTTTTTTATATGTAAGAGGGGTTAGGTTAAGCGTATTTCGGCGTTGAACGTTTTATTCCTTCGTCTTCGCCCTTTTCACAAGATTCGAGTTCTTGCTGTGCGGCCTTCAATTGAGTTGTTAATCTTGTTCTTTCCATCTCAATTTTATTTTCTTCTGCCGCGACTCGTTTTGTCATACCTTTGGCAGCGGATTCGAGAGCCTGCCTGATGAATGATTGGAACACGTTGTTCTGATTCGGCATCATTTGCGGCTGAATACCCTGCATTTGCATCATCTGTTGCTGCTGCATATAGTATTGCATCTGCACCTGAGCCTGAGGCATTGCCATCATCATAGCCTGCTGACCGAATTGCATTTGTGCCCCGAACAGTGACGCCGGTGAGTTCATATATTCATCCGGTGTAACCATACCGTCTTGAATATTGGCGCCAAAGAGAGCTAAATCACTTTGTTTTTGGGAAAGCTGCATTAACTTGAAATTAATCTGGTTAATTCGTTGAGTTAATAGCATCTTCCGCATTGCGAATACTGCGTACATAACTAACCCCTACCATTTTCTAATTTGTATTACCTAACCTTACTCTTATATAAAAACATTTTGTTTAAGCAAATTGCCTAAACTTTTAATATTTACTTTCAAATTCGCAATTCAAGTATTTTACTTGATATAGTTGAATTTGAGACCAATTTTATTCCAATTATTATATAAACATTATAGAATAACTAACGACAAAAAAAATAACAATTAGATAAAAAGTAATGAAAGAATTTTATCTAATTGTTAAGTTTTGTTACTTATGCGTAGGAATTATTAATTTGAAACCCCGAGAACTTTATCGATAAGTCCATATTCCATAGCTTTTTGCGCAGTTAAATAGTTGTCGCGTTCTGTATCTTTTTTAATCACATCCAGCGGTTGTCCTGTGTGTTCAGCCAAAAGACCGTTGAGCATAGCTTTCATACGCAGAATTTCTTTTGCTTCAATTTCAATATCCGTAGCTTGCCCGCGAGCACCACCCAAGGGCTGGTGAATCATAACAGTTGCATTAGGAAGAGCCATTCTCTTACCTTTTGTGCCGCCTGAAAGCAAAAACGCCCCCATACTTGCCGCCATACCTATACAGATAGTGGACACATCACATCTTACATGCTTCATAGTGTCATAAATCGCCATACCTGCAGTAATAACCCCGCCCGGGCTGTTTATGTACATCATAATATCTTTTTCAGGATTTTCGCTGTCCAATAGCAAAAGCTGTGCTATGATTGAGTTTGACATTTCATCATCAATTTCTTCACCTACAAAAATGATTCTTTCACGAAGTAATCTTGAAAAAATATCAAAAGACCTCTCACCTCTTGACGAAGCCTCAACAACCGTAGGTACGTAACTTAAAATTCTTGTATTATCCATAATTTTTCCTTTATTTATAATAAAGTATTATAATAAAGAAGCTAAAGATTAACAAGAGACAAAAAATAATGGTCGACATAAAACGCGAACTCATCAAAAAACTTTCTGCAATAATGCCTGAAAACGAGGCTCAAAGCGAACTTAACTTCCTTTTACGTGAGCATTTTAACTATTCGCGTATAAACCAAATTGTCAACCCGCAGAAAATAAACGATTTCAAAGAAGAGCTTGATGAACTGACTGATATCCGCATAAAAAGCGGAAAACCCCTTCAATACATAATAAATAAAGCAGCGTTTTTTGATGATATCTACTATGTTGATGAAAATGTGTTGATTCCACGCCCCGAAACAGAACTTCTCGTCAACGCGATTTTTAAACATGCAGATAAAAATACCAAAATACTTGATATCGGAACAGGCAGCGGGTGTATTCCTATTTCGCTCGCTAAAATGCTTAAAAGCAGCCGCATAACCACCTGCGACATATCAGAAGAGGCTCTGAACATCGCTAAAATCAACGCTAAAGCACTTTGCCCCGACTACAAAATAAATTTCATACACTCCGATCTTTTTGAAAATATAAAAGAAAAATTCGATATTATTGTCTCGAACCCTCCCTATATTGACCCGTCAATGCAGTCTGATATGCAAAAAGAGGTCACGGGATTTGAACCGCATGGGGCATTATTCGCAGAAAACGAAGGCATGCTCTTTTATGAAAAAATTATTGAAAAAGCACCCGAATTTTTATATAAAAACGGAATATTGGCATTTGAAATGGGAATAAATCAATCTGAAAAAATAAAAAAACTCCTGGCAGAGCGTGCCTTTTCAAAAATAGTAATAATTCCTGATTTTACTTTTATTGACAGAGTGGTATTGAGTAAGTTATTATAATTAAGTAAATTAAAATTATAATTTACACGGAGAAAAGAAAAAGAAAGTGAGGTCTATTATGGCTAAATTTATTTGCAGTGTATGCGGATACACACATGAAGGCGAAAGTGCACCTGAAAGATGCCCGCAATGCGGCGTTTCAGCTGATAAATTCAATAAAGCGGCAGAAGGCGGAGCGATGAGCTGGGCTGATGAGCACAAAATCGGCGTAGCTAAAGGCTTGGATGCAGAAGTTGTTCAAGGTTTGAAAGACCACTTTGCAGGCGAGTGTACAGAAGTCGGAATGTATCTTGCAATGTCAAGACAAGCTGACAGAGAAGGCTACCCTGAAGTTGCAGAAGCATACAAAAGAATAGCTTTTGAAGAAGCTGAACACGCAGCAAAATTTGCTGAATTGCTCGGTGAAGTTGTTATGCCTTGCACAAAAACAAACCTCCAAATGAGAGCCGACGCAGAAAACGGTGCTTGCGCAGCTAAAAAAGCTATCGCAACCCGCGCGAAAGAACTCGGCTATGACGCAATTCATGACACGGTTCACGAAATGTGCAAAGACGAAGCTCGTCACGGCTGTGCATTTAAAGGCATGCTTGACAGATACTTCTCTGAAAAGAAAGACTGCGTACGTGCATAATTCTTGATTTCAATCAAAAGAAAGCCCTTGCAAATGCATGGGCTTCTTTATTAGTAATATTTTAATTTAAAGAATTATATTCCAAAGTGAGGGAGGCAATTCTGTACTGCAAACTAACATAATATTCGCTATTTTCAACCCATTCATCCGTCATGCCCTCTTTTTTAGCGGCAGCTCTGTATTCTTCCTGCTTACTTTTTGTTGAAGCTATCATCGCATTAATCTGAACAGCTCTATCATTACGAAGTATAGGCTCATCATCTTGCGATTCTTGAAAATTTTGGTTTGATGGCGCAGAAGACACATTTTTTGCCTCAGTCAGAGGAACAATAGATTTTGCTACATGTACCCCTTTTTGCAGCCCCCTTATTTCATCAGTCATGCGGTCTCCTCCTCAGGTTTGGCAGTAAAGAAATTTGCAATAGCGGACATAATTCCACCCTCAGACTCCTGAGAAGGCTCTTGCATAGATTTATCAGCCTCTACATAATCCTTCATCATATCCGGCTGAGCCCCTCCCAGCACGATGTTATCAAAAGCATTAGGGGCATCGGTGTTTATGATGTCCATGTCAAAATTATCTGAAATATATTCGGCACCCTTCACAAAGAAGTTCACCGGTGCATGATGCACGGCGGTATTCGGTTCCATAGATTTTACTCCATATCCGTATCTGAATGACAAATTTTATATCGGCATTTTTGAGTCCCGACTTAATCAAATTAAATAATAGTTTAATAAAACTTAATAAAATATTAAGAAAAACCGCTGAAGAACAGGGCGTTGATTTACAAACTTTACTTTTTTGACATTGAAAAAAGCCTATAGTTTAATTATAGTGTATGAAAGTCCAGACTTGTCGGGAAAGCTAAATTAAATGCACATCAAAGAGTTAGAAATTGACAATTTTAAGTCATTTGCTAATAAAATAGAAATCCCGTTTTTACCCGGTTTTACTACAATCTCCGGTCCGAACGGTTCAGGTAAAAGTAATATTATTGACAGCGTGCTGTTCGCACTTGGGCTGTCAACTTCGCGTTCACTGCGTGCAGAGAAGCTTTTCCACTTAATAAGCACCCACACAAAGAAAAATGAAGCGTATGTGCGAGTCTCTTTCAGCGCAGACAATGAAGACGGGGGTTCTGACGAGACAATCGAAGTCGCACGCCGTATACGCAAGTCTTCACAAGGCTTTAACAGTATTTATTACTTAAACGGCAAAATAACAACGCTTTCAGACATTCATACTGTTCTCGAAAAGTACAACATTACACCTAACAGCTATAACGTAATGATGCAGGGCGACGTCATGGCGATTACTAATTGCAGCGCTGGCGAGCGACGTAAAATTATTGACGAAATAGCAGGTGTGGCAGACTTTGACCGCCGCATCGAACAGGCTCAAAACGAACTGGGCACTGTGGAGTCCCGAGTTGAGCGCTCTACGATTATTCTGAACGAAATAGACGGAAGACTTGAACAGCTTGCAGCTGAGCGCGAACAAGCACTAAAATACCAAAAATTGCAGGAAGAAAAGAAGACATATGAGAGCAAACTTACATCTGCCAGATATTTTGATATTAAAAAATCCATAGAAATGGTGCACGAAAGCATTTTGGAGTTTAACAAAAAGAAAAAAGATGAAGAAGTTAAACTCAAAAAAAATGACGAAGAATTAGCCAAAACCCGTACAAAATATAACGAAATTGCCGAAGAAGTAAAGGCAAAAGGCGAAGCAGAGCAAATTGAAATCAAAAAGCACGCAGAAGAGCTCAAAGGGCAGATTAACAATAAAAGTTCGGCAATAAACTTTGCGGATAAGCAAATACACGATAATTTACGCACCGTTGAAAACGCAAAAAACGGGATTGACGTTTCCGGTCAGAAAAATAAAAAAGCCAAAGAAAATATTGAGATTAAAAAGACTGAAATAACAGCAATTGAAGCTGAAATTCAGTTTAAAAAAGATGAATTAAATAAAATTATTGAAGAGCAGACAGGTCTGAACCAGACCGCTGACCAGCACGTTCAAAAACGTAACGAACTCAGAAAACAGCTTGATGAAATTCAAACTGAGGAAAATACGCTGATTAAAGAGCAGGCGCCGTTGGAAGCTGAGGTAAACTCTGCCCGAAAAGAACTTGAAAATGCTAAAAATATCCTTTCTGAACTCGAGGATTTCAAACAAAACTTCGCGGGCAATAAGGATTCGCTTGAAATGCAGGTGAGCGAGCTTGAAAAAGAACTTGGCGACTTCAAAGAAGTTCAGCAATCGACGCTTTATGAACTGGATAAAACCAAAAATGAGATTTCAGACCTGAGTTACAACATAAATACTTCATACAGAAAGATTTCTACGCTTGAAGCGCAGAAAATGGCGTTTGACGAGATGAACCTCGGGCGTCCTGTTGATACAGTTATGAATGCTAAAATAAAAGGGGTTCACGCACCTCTTGTGCAACTCGGACAGGTCGACCAAGAATATTCCTTGGCACTCGAAATCGCTATGGGCGGGCGTATGCGCTCGATTGTCGTAGATGATGAAGATGTTGCAAAAATCGGGGTAGAAATCTTAAAATCCTCAAAAGCGGGACGAGCAACATTTTTGCCTTTAAACAAATTGAAATCTGCACCAAATTCTCTGAAACTGCCTAAAGAAAAAGGCGTGATTGATTATGCGATTAATTTAATCGATTTTGAAGACGAATATACGGACGCATTCTGGCATGCACTGGGCGACACGCTCGTAGTTGAGGATTTCAACAGCGGCAGAAATCTAATCGGAAAATATCGTGTCGTTACGCTTCAAGGTGAAATTTTCGAAAAATCAGGCTCTATTACCGGAGGATCAGCCGGTAAATCAGGGTTGAAATTCTCTCAGGCACAAGATAATGAGCTGGATACATTCAAGGTACGTTTAAAAGAAATGGAAAAAAAGCTTGCCTCTCTTGAAAATAAAAAAATCGAACTGGAGCGAAAACTCGACACAGTACGTGTGAATTATTCCAATGCTATGACAGAATTTAACAAGTCTAAAATGGAACTGGCAAACCTTGTTCGCTCGCAAGAAGACACCGAAAAAAATATTGAAGAGCGTAAAAAATCTATTTCTGAACTTGAGCCGAGAATAGCAGACTACGATAAAAAACTCGAAAAAATTGAAGAAAAAATGGTCTCAATCAACGAAAAATCGCTTTCCGTCCAGACTGAAATTCAAAAAATTGAAAGCCTAATGCCTGAAGAAGAGCTTCAAAAGCTAAAAGAACTTACCGAATCAAAAGAGGACGAAATCAAGTCTTTGGAAGGCAAAATCGCTCATACAAACAATGACATAAACGACTTTATGCGCGAAATTTCGTTTAACGAAGAGGTTATCAAAACAAAGCACGAGCAAATCGAAAAACTCTTAAAAGACAACGAAACACTGGCTCTCGATAAAGAAAAGTATGCACTTGAAATCAAAGAAATTGACACACGTGTTCAGGAACTCGAAGAACAGATAAGAGTTTTGGGCGAAAAACTTATTGAATTGCAAGCAGAGCGGGACAAAGTTCACAACGAGCTTCTTGAATTTGAAAAATTGAAAAATCTTTTTGAAACCAACATCGAAAGAATGGCGGAGCAGGTGGAAAGCTTTAAAGCCCGCAGACGTGAGCTTGAACCTCAGCTTGAAGAAGTTACAAATGAACTCAAAGCAGCTGAAATAGATATTAACAAGCTTGAACCGCTAGATATTTCTGTTGAAGACATAAACGCTAAGGTCGGACGTATCCAAAGACGCATGGACGAAATGGGGCTGGTCAATATGCGTGCCTTGACTGCGTATGAGGAAGTTTTAACACGCCAGCAAGAGCTTAAAACTAAAATTGACACACTTTCTGCCGAACGCGTCCAAATTCTTGAGCGTATGAATGGATTTGAACAACTGAAAAAAGAAACTTTCTTAAAAGCTTACAATGCAATCAACGAAAACTTTAAAGACATTTTCAACAAACTTTCAGACGGAGAAGGAACGCTTGTTCTCGAAAATGAAGAAACGCCGTTCTCAGGCGGGATGACAATTGAGGCGCAGCCGAGGGACAAGAAAAAACAGAGGCTTGAATCAATGTCGGGCGGAGAAAAATCTCTCACGGCGCTCGCTTTTGTATTTGCGATTCAGCGCTACATGCCTGCACCTTTCTATGCTTTGGACGAAGTTGACGCTAACTTGGACGGTATAAATGTTGAAAAACTCGCCCATATAGTGCAGAAACAATCAGAAAATACGCAATTTATAGTTGTTAGCCACAGAAAACCTATGATAGAATCAGCAAATAGAACCATAGGTGTAACGCAAAAAGAAAAAGGGATAACTCGCGTTACAGGCGTAAAACTAAGAGATTAGAGACGACATTACAGTTAAACTAAGGGATTACAGAGACTAAAATGACAGAAACGCAGCACACACAAGATTATTATCAATCAGCTGAAATCGGCAGCCACACGGATTTTGAAAACGGCATGTCATCTTTTGAATTCATCTCGGAATCGGCGCCCAAACAGGAAGCAGATGGGATTGAAATTTTAGTCGGCATGGCGAAAAACGGCAAAGTTGACCCTTGGAATATAGATATTGTGGATATCACAGACAAGTACCTGGCTCAGCTATTCAAAATGAAGGCACAGAACCTCAGATTAACAGGAAGAACGCTTCTTTTTGCGGCAATTTTGCTCAAACTAAAATCAAATATCCTGGAGGGAATTGATGTATGTGATTTCGAAGTGCAAAATGAAGACAATTTCGATTATGACGATGATTTTGATGAGTTCGGGCAGAGTGAGCAGGAATACATCAACACAAATAATGTTGTTTCGCTTGAAGAAGTTCTTGAGCGAAGAACAAGTGTGAAGCTCAATCGCAGTCGTGTTGTAACATTAAAAGACTTAATCCGCCAGCTTCAATTTTATGAAGAAATGGAACGCAAACGCAGCTTAAAAAACGCCCATGAGCGTGCAAAACGACGCGTTCGCTCTTATGCAAGACTGTCGGCAGATGATATTATCAATCTTGCACACGATGAGTACATCGAAAACGGCGTCAAAAAACTGCAGGAAAATTTAGCACGAATTTTTGAACGGGAAGACAGAATTGAGCTAAATACGCTCACACTCCTTGGAATGGATAGAATCAGCGCTTATATTTCGCTGTTGTTTTTGAGTGCGGAGTCTGATTACGACTTGATTCAAGATGAATTTTACGGCAATTTATACGTTATAAAAAATACAATCCCGTCTGCTGCAGCGCAGGCAGAAATAGGGGAGACGGCATAGATGAGTCTGAAATCACGTGTTGAAGCAGTTTTATTTATCACTGCCAGAGCTGTTGAAGTAAAAGAGATTGCAGAAATCCTCTCCGAACCTGAAGAGCAGGTCGAAGAAGCGCTTTTAGAGCTAATGTTCGACTACTCTGCACGCGATGAAGGTGCTCTTGAGATTGACGACGAAAACGGTTACATTTTGCAAGTAAAACTTGATTATATGGATATTGTTGAAAAGCTTTGCCCTGTTGAGCTAAAACCGGCAGTGCTGAAAACACTTACAATTATTGCACTCAAAGAACCTATCAGACAAACCGATTTGAAAGATTTGAGAGGCTCAACGGCATACGAGCACGTTGCGGAACTCATAGAAAAAGGACTTATTTCCCGTCACAAAGACAAAAACGGACGCTCATACAACCTCAAAACTACACCAAAATTTGCGGAATACTTTAAATTAAAAGGCGACGCAAATACTTTATCAAAAATTTTAGATATCGAAAAATTGGCGAAAGAGTGAGAAAAAGAAGAAAAAAAGGCTCAAAAAGGCTGATATTCATGCTGGTCATACTCAGCGGAGTTATCGTCGGGACAAAATTTTTACCGGCATTAATTTTCAACTACGCAAAAAGCATATCAGACAAAAAACAATACGAAAAATCTATCCCTTACTACGAGGCGGCTATTATGCTGGATAAAAGAAACCTCGACACCTATTACTATTACGCAAAAACACTCGATAATATGCAAATGAGCTATGATGTGCAGAAAAAGTTTTTTGATATAGCGCACAACTCCCGTTCAGGAGCAGCAGCAACTATCGCAAGTAACAAAATCCAGCGTTACAAGTACTTTATTTTGAGCGCCGCAGGTCCCAATTATATTCAGCAAGTTTCATATAACGACAGAATTCTGCGCTGGGACGTAAAAACTTTTCCACTAAAAATTTATATTGAGCAAAACAACGCGCTTCCGCCATATTATTTTTCAACAGTCAAAAACGCCTTTCAAAACTGGCAAGAAGCGACTAAAGGACTTGTAAATTTTGACTTTACAAACAATGAAAATAACGCACAAATAATTTTCAAATATACTAAGCAGGCTGGCGAAAATTGTCAAAACACGTCCAAAGAATGTAAATATGTACTTGCTTATACGGTTCCTGAAATAGCAGGCGGTAAACTAAAAAAATCACACATTACTTTTGCAGAGAGAAACATTAACGGCAGTTATTTTGCCCCTAACGATGTGTACCTGACATCATTGCACGAAATAGGTCATGCGCTGGGCATTATGGGGCACAGTTTTTATGAATTAAACCTGATGTACCCGACAAATATAGAAGAAAACACACTCTATTCCCGCTACCGCACCCGAGGACTGACAAACCAAGATATTAACACCCTGCGCCTATTGTACGCAATGCTTCCCGATATTTCGAACGGAGAATTCAGCTCAAAAGAGAAGGCAAGGCTAATTTATCCTCCGCTTATTCTCGGCGACAAAAAAGCAATAGGTAATCAAAAAGTTGAGCAGGCAAAAAAATATATAAATAACGCACCTAACTTGCCAATGGGCTATGTTGACCTTGCGTCTGCATATTATGACCTTGAGGACTATCAGGAAGCCATAAATAATCTGTACAAAGCTTATTTGCTAACCGGTGCAAACACCGAACGCTACCCCATTTTGTACAATATTTCTGTGGCATATTTTCAGGCACGTGACTACAAAAATGCATTAGTTTATGCAAAATCTGCCGCCGAAATCGCTCGGAATCCGGAGATACAAGCATTTATAGCATATCTGGAATATAAGACAGGAAACAAAGACGCCGCCGAAAAACAATTGCGGTCTCTGTATTCAAATAACCCGTCTGATCTGGATTGTGCGTACTATCTGATACAACTTTATATTGAAGAAAACCAAATTTTGAAAGCCGGCGGGATACTTAGTCGAATAAAGGCAAATAATCCTGATGCCGCAGGAGATCCGAGAATTTCTCAATTCCGTCTTTTGAATTTAGTCTTTAAATAAATCCTTTGCATTAAGCTGATAAAAGTATTATAATTTTTTTAAAAAAGTGAGGATTTATGGAATTTGATGGTAAAAAATATGCAGCTCTTGGTGTAATATTCTTAGTTTTGGTTGTTTTGGTAGTTTTTAGCACAAGCCAAATGAAAAACGAGAAGTTAAAAACTGAGGATGAAAATAATACGGCAGTTGAAAATATGCAGCCTCAGGAGCCTCAAGGTACTCAAAATCCACAAACTCCCCCTCAAAATATAGGTTCCTCTGACTACACGCAGCCCCAAGCCTATCCGAATGAACAACAGCAGACTCTTCCACAAAGCGCTCAAAGCCAAGACCCATATGACAACAACCAGCAAACTTATAAATCCGCTATGAACAAAGGCGACGAGTATCTAAATCAAAGAAAATATAATGAAGCAATTAAAGAATATTACAATGCGTCTAATTTATCCGCAAATAACAATGATAAATCTTTTGCGATGTTTTCTATCGCAAACTGCTATTCAAGAGCGCAAAGCCACACCTACGCGCTGCAATACTATGAGTACGCAAACAATTTAAATCCGAGCGGCTCCAATGAAGTCGCTATAGCTGATGCAAAAGAAAAAACAGGCGACATTGCCGGAGCAAAAGCAGATTGCGAAAATATTATCAAAAAATACCAAAGTGATATAACTATAGTCAATCTCGCAAAACTACAGTTGGAGAGCATAGCGAAAAAAGAGCAATCATTCAACCATCAACCTTCACCGCAATCAAATTAGGGCTTTAAAAATTTCTAATTTTAATTTAAAATTTAGCTATGAATAAAATTTTAGTAATAGATGATGATTCATCAATAAACGAACTTATAAAAATAAATCTTGAACTACAGGGTTATAAAGTATTTTCCGCACTTGAAGGCACTACAGGGTTCGCGCTGGCGAAACAAGAACTACCTGATTTAGTAATTCTGGATGTGATGATGCCTGAGATTGACGGATTTACCGTCGCAAAACGTATCAGGGAAAACGAAACAACTAAGGATATTCCAATTTTAATGCTTACTGCACTCTCGCAGCTCAACGACAAAGTAAAAGGTTTCGACATAGGCGTTGATGATTATCTTGTAAAACCTTTTGAAATTGATGAACTGAAAGTTCGCGTCCGCGCTCTGTTGAAACGCTCCAATAATATTCCGAAATCTCTTGCCGTCAAAGAGGTGCTCTCTATTGGCAACTTAACGCTTTTACCCGAAGTTTACGGCTTAAAAATCAAACAAAAAACAACTACATTTACCCCCATAGAATTTGAAATTCTTAATCTATTAATGCAAAACTACGGAACGATGGTATCGACGGCAAAAATTTTAAAAGAAATTTGGGGCTACGATGAAAACGACGATATTGAAACTATTCGCGTTCATATCCGTCATATCCGCGCCAAGATTGACAAAGCAGCCGACGGCATAAAATATATTAAAACAACTTATGGCGGCGGATACACACTTTTTCCTGAAGGTGTTCCGAATACAACCGAAAAATAATTCTCTCAGGGGCTTTGTTTTTCAACAAAAAAATGTTATAGTATGTTAAGAAAAGCAATGGAGGCATTATGTCAAAAGAAGATAATTCAATAAGCTTTGGTATGGGGCTTTTAGGCGGCATACTCGGCGGAATAGCTGCAGGTATTTTATTTGCGCCTAAAGCGGGTACTGAAACACGTAAAGAAGTTAAAGAATGCATAGATGATTTTGCGCAAAAAAATGCGCCTCAAATCAAAGAAGCAAAAAAACAGGCAATGGAGTCTATTGATTTGGTGAAATTCAAGCTGGAAAAAGAATACAACAAAATCAACAGCTCTATAAAAGCAAGAAATTTGCAAAAAGCAAAAGAAAAAGAATTTAACGCAGACGAAATTAATTAGGAGAAGAGATGTCCGCAACTTTAGAACAAGGTCTTATCATTTTAGTATTCACAACAATAGTTGTATTGGTCGTTTTGACAATATTTGTGGTGCGAGTGCTCATAAATATGTTTAAACTTACCGAAAGCTTAGACAAAACAACAGAAATTATTAATACCGAGATTGAACCGACTATTAAAGAGCTTAATCAGGTATTGAATAACGTAAACAAACTTGCCGAAAGTGCAGATACGCAAATGACAAACGCAAAGCAGGGGCTGGCTAAAATCCTTGGGGTAGCCGGTATCGCTCTTGGGGGGCTAAAATCATTCTCAGGAAGCTTTTTAAAAGGCTTCTCATCTGCAATGAAATTATTTATCAAGAAATAAGGAGTTAGACTATGTCAACAGGAAAATTTTTAGCAGGCTTTATCGTAGGCGGCGTTGTAGGAAGCGTCATCGGAGTTCTGCTCGCACCTCAATCGGGTGAAGAAACAAGAGACCGTATCTCTCAATCAACAAAAGATCTTTATGACAAAGCTCAAGGTGCAGTTAAGGAAATTCAGGACAAAGCTGAAGATGTCGTGTCTGATGTTCAAGCAAAAGGCGACGAAATTATCAACAAAATCCAGGATATGATTAACGAAAGAAAAGAAAGCAAAAGCAACGCTTAGTGTTTTAAAAAATGAAATTAGGAGACCTGATTAGCAAAAAGGTCTCCTAATTTTTTGAGGAAATATGCAAACTACAAAAAATATCGGCGACGCAGGGGAAAGACTTGCGCAAGAGCATTTAGAAAAACTCGGGTACAAAATCCTTGCGAAAAACTGGAAATACTCTCGGATTGGAGAAATTGATATAATTGCACAGGATAAAAATACAATCATTTTTGTTGAGGTAAAATTTCGCCGCTCAAAAACATTCGGCAGTGCCATCGAATCAATAACGCCAAAAAAACTTGAAAAGATTTACCAATCAGCGCTTTTTTACCTGCAAAAAAACTCTCTCGAATGCAAAAACTATCGTATTGACGTAATCGCCATAGACAAAACCGAAAACGGATATAAAACAGAGCATTTTAAGAATATTAGCCTGTAAACGCTAATCCACGTCAATCGGCTCTTTCATAATCGCGTCTATCGCAGTTTTTGCATTTTGTGCAAGGTTTTCTGTAATATTCGGGATTATTGAAATCTGCCTCAGCACATCAACTGTCCGCTTAAACGCTCTTACAACGTCACCTTCGCCCATTTCAATCTGGTTTACAACTTTCTCCCATTCTCCGTCCAGAATCCACGTTTCAATCAGCGGTGAATAGAAAGAATTTATATACATAGGCTTGTCAATGTCAAAATCACGCTGGACAATAGCGATTTTGCGGCGGATATCTTTAATTTTATTAAGAGTTTTCCGTACATTGTGGCTGATAGGCAGCTTTGCATACATTTCAGCCCGTAAATCCTCAGTCGTGATTGCACAGACAACAGAAGCAAGCTCTGCAGGCGTCAAGTCATCAAGCACTCCGCTTCTTACAACCTCTGCAATGTATAGCTCGTTCTCTGCGCGTATCATCGCAACGGTTACGCCACTGTCATTCGGGTAATTGTCTTCAATATATCCGAGTTTTTCCAAAACTTGTTTATGCGCGGTAAATGTGTTCCAATAAATATCTTTCTGCTTGGAAATTGTACGCTCAAGGTCTTTAAGGCGCTTATTTTCGCGTTCAATCATAACAACATTTTTCATATGGCGTTTATAGTACCCGCACTGATTGCACGGTGACGCATTCATATCGGCACACATGGCTTTTACCTTATTCTTAAAGTCCTCATATTCCTTTGTGTAATCATTTTTATTTTTTAGCTGTTTTTGCAGCGTTTTAAGTACTTTTTTATTCTCAACATAAATATTTCTCAATTTGTTATATTGAATTAAATCCTCGGTAGTTTTACCGTAATCACAACGGAAAGAAGACAACTCTCCAACTTTCGAAACCAGCTCATCCTGAAGATTAGTAAGCGATTTCAGCCTGTCAGTCGAAGAAAAATAACCAAAACTTTTCAAAATAAGCTCTTTTGCCTGGTCTTCGCTAAATCTCTGCAAAAGATTTATTACCATCGAATAACAAGGCGAAAAACGGCTTTCAAGAGGGTTTGAACTACTTAATACAAGCTCCGCAACCTCCTCAGGCGATTGAAATTGAGTGCCGACAACCGTAACATACCCGACTTCATCCATTCCGCGGCGACCTGCGCGTCCTGACATTTGCAAAAATTCGTTTGCCGTAAGCGTTCTGTGCCCGTTGTCCGTACGTTTACTAATAGAGCTGATTACAGTAGAACGCGCAGGCATGTTTATCCCTGCAGCAAGCGTTTCCGTCGCAAAAACCACCTTAATCAAACCTTTTTGGAACAACTGCTCAACTAACACTTTCCAGCCCGGCAAAAGCCCTGCGTGGTGAGAAGCAACTCCGCATTTCAGATAATCCAGGTGCTTATTTTGTGCGAGATATGGGTTGTCAATCAAATAATTGTTTATAATTTCTTCAATCTGCGCGCGCTCTTTAGGCGTTACAAGGTGTAAATCACAGCATTTGTCCATTTGCTCATCACATTTTTTGCGCGAGAAAGTGAAATAAATCGCCGGGAGCATATCACGCTGATGAAGGGCGTTTATAACATCTTTGACTGTTGAGCGCTGAGGCTGTTTCTTTCTGAAATTTCCGAACTGACGTTTTTCAGGACGAATTTTCGTATTCAGCTGCCCACTAGGTGTCAAAAGCGGAAGAACGTCATGCGGCTGCGAAGAATCAAAATAGAAAAATCTCAAAGGTACAGGACGAAAATCTGTATAAACAAGCTCCGTTTTAGAATGAACCGTATTTATCCAATCCGTGAGTTCAGCCGAATTCGCAACTGTCGCAGAAAGCGCAATAAGCTGAATATTAGTGGGACAGTAGATAATACTCTCTTCCCAGACAGTTCCGCGCTGTTCATCGTTCATATAATGAACCTCGTCGAGAACAACGTGCTGTACACCCTTCATATTCTCAGTAACAGAACCGAAATTAGTGCCATAAAGCATATTACGAAAGACTTCTGTCGTCATGACGACAATCTGCGCATCGCGATTGATTGATGTATCGCCGGTGAGAAGACCTACTTTATCTTCGCCGTATTTGCGCGAAAAATCGCTAAACTTCTGGTTCGAAAGCGCTTTTAGCGGCGTAGTATAAAAAATCCGCTTATCTTCCTCGAGCGCCTTATGAATCGCGTGCTCCGCGATACAAGTCTTTCCCGCTCCCGTAGGTGCGCAAACTACAACGCTTTTACCGTTATTTATATGGAAAACTGCCTCTTCCTGAAAATCATCCAGTTTAAAATCAAATTTGTACAAACCCTGCTCCTCTTATTGTTTACATTGTAATAGAAGAAGAGAAGAATAGCAAATTAGTTAATAATTAAGAAATTTTTTACTGCGGTGATAATGCAGCCTATTTACGTAAATTCTTTAATGATTTATCAAGAAATGTCCCAAACAACCCCGCATTGAGCGGCAAAATAACTTTTTTACGCTCATTTAAACTAAGCTCTATTGCATCCATTTTAACGTACCCTGATCTTGTATTTGAGTTTAGACGATCAAGAGGAGAAAGCGGAAAAAAACTGGTTTTTACGAAGCCTGAGAAAACGCACCGTATCATTTTTCAGCCCGGCAGCCAAAATATCCCATAAAATTTCTTTTCTAAGCGCAGGGTCTTCGATAAAAACAGGCAAGCATTTTTTATTTAAAGCAATAGCGTTAAACGAAGGTTTATACCTTTTATTATTAATAGCATTTACAATCATATTTCACTCATAGCTTTGCGCAGTTAGTAATATCTGCCATCCATGTCCTCACGTTTCTGAGTGCTTGCTAATCTGCAATTATCTAAGAGGCGGCCAATTCCTTGAACTAATATCACTAAACGATTAGGAGTTTTGGGGTCGTAAAAACACCCACCTGAAAGACTATGAGGGTATACAACTTGAGCTTGTTGCCCATTTATCAAGAGATTTACCTCGTTAGTTGGCTTGTAAGTAGGTGAATCATACGGTCCATCAGTAATACCTTCGACCTTGCAGCGTCTTACGACACCTGTTATTTCTACTCTATCTCTGGGTTCTCCAAAATTAGAAACATGATCAATGAACTCTTTTTTCTCTTTGAGCGTATAATCCCGAAAGAATTTTGCTGATTCTTCATTCTCTACAAATCTTAACCCAAAAGACGGTACACTCCGTTGCGGCAAATTTGAAATGCTATTAACTCTCATTACTTGTATCCTTATATCATGTGATGAATACTTAACACCTTAAATAATATAAATTTGATAAGCACATTCCAAAGATTTACAAATTTTAATAATGGCGGTTTATTAGAGATAAATATCTCTCTCCCCGTCTTTGATACGGGAAATCATGTGTTCAAGACTCTCACGTGTTGTTGCACATTCCATTTCGCTAATCGCTTTGTTAATGTACGCGAACCCGAGTTCTTTAACCTCAGGATTGGCATAATCCAGAAGAAATTCTGCAAAAGTAGAAATTGCGTTCGGCTCACAGAACTTTTTAATTAAACCGGGTCTTGCAACATCCATAAAGTCCTTGCCCACACGTCCAATACGGTAACAGCTGGTGCAAAAACTAGGCATATAGTTTGAGTCCATAAGACTTTTGATAACAGAGTTTATATCACGGTGGTCGCCCATTGAAAACTGCTCTGTAGCATCATCTTCAGTGTAACCGCCAGGATTTGTTTTTGAGCCTGCTGAAACTTGTGAAATACCGAGTTCGATAACTTCTTTTCTGGTTTCGGCAGTTTCACGAGTAGTCAAAATCATACCCGTATATGGAACCGACAACCTCAAAATCGCAACGATTTTTTTGAACTGTTTATCTGTAACAGCATGCGGCGGATTTTCGGCAACGCTGGAGCCTTCCGCAAACTCTATACGCGGAACCGAAAGCGTGTGAGGCCCAACTCCATACTTATTCAAAAGGTAGTTGGAGTGCATTAGCAAGCCGAGAACCTCAAACTTGTAATCGCCGAGCCCAAAAAGTGCGCCCATACCAAAGTCATGCATTCCTGCTTCCAGATACCTGTCCCAAACCTGCAAACGATAATCATAATTAGCTTTTGGTCCGCCTAAGTGCATTTGCTTGTATAAAACAGGGTCATAAGTCTCTTGAAACACCTGAAATGTACCTATACCAAACGTAGAAAGGCGTTTGAAATCTTCTGTCGACATCGGCGCGAAGTTAAGATTCAATCTTCTGATTTCGCCGTTGAAAATTCTTTTTTCGTAGATTTTATCGATAATTTCTTTTACATAATCAAGGTTCGCTTTGCGCGCGTCTTCACCCGCAACAAGAAGCATTCTCTTGTGCCCCATTTGCATAATTTTTTCAGCATTTGCAACAGCCTCGTCAACAGTCAAAGTGCGACGTCTTAATCCTTTGTTTCCGGTTCTGAAACCGCAGTAAGCACAGTTGTTTACACACTCATTTGTCACATACAACGGCGCAAAAAGAACTATTCGATTACCGTAAATAGCCTCTTTCACTTTTTTCGCGGTATGGAACATTTTTTCGAGTGTTTCTTCATCCTCAACGTTTAAAAGTTCAGCCGCTTCCTCATAATCAAGCCCCTTTAACTCGAGGGCTTTTTCGAGAATTTCGTCAACACGTTTCGGGTCAATTTTCTTATCAATTAAACTGTGTATTTTATCAACATCTATGATTTTATCAGACGTAATCATATTTCTCCTCCAAAATAGTAATGTTTCTCCTAATGTCCGGCTCTCATCCTTACCGCCTGCTCTCCCGCAGCCGCTAAGGACTTAGCACTTCGTAGGTCGAAGTTGAAAAAGTTCAAAAAATTGTCATTTTTTGACTTTTTCTGCCTCCTCCACATGGTAACTCTAACAAATTTAAATTCAAACTATTATTTTTTTGGTATAATTTTCATATCTGTAAAGAGTTAAGGACACAAAATGAAAAAATATTATCTTACAACCGCGATTGACTACGTAAACGGTGCTCCGCATATCGGCCACGCTTACGAAAAAATATTGACTGACGTAATTGCTCGTCACCAAAAGCAAAGAATCGACGACGTATATTTTTTGACAGGAACAGACGAGCACGGAATTAAAATTCAAAAAACCGCTGCGGAAAAAGGTCTTACCCCACAAGAAATGTGCGATCAAAACGCTGCAAAATTCATTCAAAACTGGAAAGAGCTTGAAGTCGAATACAATCAACTAATCAGAACAACCGCTCCCGAGCATAAAACAGCAGTTCAAAAGATTTTCAAAAAACTTTTAGACAATGGCGATATTTACAAAAACTCTTACACAGGGCTATATTGCGCAGGCTGCGAAAGCTTTCTGAATGCGCGCGACCTTGACGAAAACGGCTGTTGCCCTAATCACAAAAAGAAACCCGAAGAAGTAAAAGAGGAAAACTATTTCTTCAAACTTACAAAATATAAAGACAAAATTATTGAAATAATTAAAAATGACGAGACAAACTTTATCCGACCGGACTTCAGACGCACAGAGGTTTTGAACCAGCTTGAAAACATCGAAGATATTTCAGTTTCCCGCTCAACAGCGTCTGTTACATGGGGAATTCCCGTACCTGAAGATGATTCGCAAGTAATTTACGTGTGGATTGATGCACTTTCAAATTACATCACAGCCCTCGGATATGACACAGAAAATCCGTCAGAAATGTTTAAGAAATATTGGCCTGCTGAAGTTCAGGTCATCGGGAAAGATATTTTGAAGTTTCACTCAATCTACTGGATTGCAATTTTGATGGCGCTCGATATTGATTTGCCGAAAAACCTTCTTGCGCACGGCTGGATTACAATTGACGAAACTAAAATGTCAAAATCCCTCGGAAACGTAATCTCATCAAAAACAGTCATAGACGAGTTTGAACTCGAATACCCTGACTCTTTCAGATACTTTATGGTAACGGCTGCCTCTATCGGACGCGACGGAAACTATTCCGACGAGGATTTTAAAGAAAAAGTTAACTCACAGATTGCAAACAACATCGGAAACCTTCTGAATCGCACGCTAAACATGCTTGTGAAGTATTTTGACGGGAATATTGAGGAAAGTTTCAAAGCTGATGACTTAAAGGAAATTGCTGAAAATACAAAAAAAGACGTCATGGAAAAATTTGACAGATTTGAAATAGCGGAAGCGGCTCAAAGCATTGTAAATCTTGCAGATACTGCCAATAAATATGTAAACGACAACGCGCCATGGACTCTTGCAAAAGAAGGGAAAATGGACGAATGCGCAAAAGCAATGTACAACGTGCTTGAGACAATGCGCTTCATAGCAGTCCTTTTGGCTCCATACTGCCCTAATATTTCACAAAAAATATGGGAACAGCTTAGCCTTGACGGAAAAGCTGTTAATTATAAGCTCGAAAACTTGAATTGGGGCGACATGAAGCTGGGTAAGATTACAGAAAAAGATAAAATTTCACCTGTTTTCCTTCGTTTAGACAGCGAAATTGCGGGAGATAAGAAAAAGCAGTGATAACAGAACTAAAACAAAGATTAAACGCCCTCACCGCTCGCATAACTTCCGCTAAGGAGTGTCTTTGACCCGAGTGGTCTAAAAAAACAGGAAAAAGAGTTGGAAAAAAAGCTCCAAGATGAATCTGTTTGGTCAAATCAGGAGCTTGCAACAAAATATTCCCAAGAATTAAAAGAAGTAAAAGAGGCTTTAGGGTTTATTTTACGGTGGGAAGAACTTTTTGAGGAAGCGAAAGAGTACCTTGAAATCTATTCAGCTGAGGAGTCAAAAGAGTACTTAGAAGAGGCGAATGACAATGTCAAAACGCTTGAAAAAGAACTTGAAAGTTTTGAAGTGCAAAAAAAACTCGGCGGCGAGTATGATAAAAATGATACGATAATAACTATAAATGCCGGTGCTGGCGGCACAGACGCCCAGGATTGGGCAAATATGCTTTTAAGAATGTACATTCGCTGGGCAGAAGACAAAAAATGGAAAGTAGAGCTTCTTGAAAAGTCTGACGGCGAAGAAGCCGGCATAAAATCAGCCACAATAAAGGTTTCAGGTAAATACGCATTCGGTTTTGCAAAAGCAGAGCGCGGAGTGCACAGACTGGTTAGGATTTCACCTTTTAATGCGAATGGCAAGCGCCAAACAAGCTTTGCTTCGCTTGAAGTCTCACCTGTTATTGAAGATTTTTCAAAGAAAATAGACATTCCCCAAGATGATTTAGAAATAGATACTATGCGCGCAGGAGGGGCGGGCGGACAAAACGTTAATAAAGTCGAAACAGCCGTTCGAATACTGCACAAACCGTCAGGAATAGTCGTACGCTGCCAACAGCAGCGCTCTCAACTCCAAAACAAAGAGACAGCAATGCAGATTTTGGCGTCAAAGCTTCTCGCAATAAAGCAAGCCGAACATGAAAAAAAACTCGCAGAACTCAAAGGCGAAAATTTCGACATAAATTTCGGCTCACAAATCCGCTCTTACGTTTTTCACCCTTACAAAATGGTAAAAGACCATAGAACAGGCTTTGAAGTAGGAAACGTGGACGCTGTTATGGACGGGGCGCTTGACGGGTTTATTGAAGCTTATTTAAAGCAAAATTTATAGTTATTTTCCGAGATATTTCAGCACTCGCTCATAAATACGTGGAAGTGAGGCAAAAGAATCTGTCATTACGCCAATTTCATTTTCAGAAGAGGTACGAGAAAGCAATCTGTTTATTGCCGAAAAAGGATAAGGTGACTCGCCCGTATAATTTTTATCTTTTAGCCTTGGGTAAGCGTGCCGTTCTGATTTTGAAACAAAGCCCGGAAAAGATCGCTGAGAATTCAAGTACCCGCTAATTGAAGCTTCATCATAGTTGGAGAGCTGATAACTTCTGGAGTTGATAAACGGACGCTTAAAGCCATTTTTATTACCGACTTTAAAAAACACTAAAACGTCACCAATCATATTCTGAAATCTGTGAATATAGCTTCCGTTATGACCTTTTTTACACGCAGAAGTCATTTCGGGCTTTGAATCTAATCCTTTTCTCATATTAATATATTCAGTCGTAAATGCACCATTAGGAGAATGCGTTCGCCTCACAAGCCGCCTGGTTGCATTATTATAAAGCTCTGAAACCAACGCCCCATCAGAATTGCTTCTTGTGACATGCGTGCCCCACTTTGTATAACGAACTCTTCCTGGAGAAGCTATTAATGATGTTACTATACTTTTTATCATAATTTTTCTCCTAATTAAATCTTATTATTAACTTGAAATCAAATCTAACATACTAAAACACGTAATAATTTTTTTTTGTCATGTAAATTTATATTTGAAATCATGCTTTGTTAATAATAAGATATAGTAAGGATTTACGCGATTAGGAATAGAACGATGATACAAGCACAAAAGGGCACAAAAGATATACTGCCTCAAGATACAACAGAATGGCAAAACATGGAGCTTAAAGCGCTCAAGATTTTTAACAGCGCTAACTTTCACGAAATAAGAACACCGATTTTTGAAGCAACCGAGCTCTTCGCTCGCGGAGTCGGCGATTCTACAGACATCGTTAACAAGGAAATGTACACTTTTGAAAAAGCTGACCGCTCTATTACACTTCGCCCCGAAAATACCGCAGGCGTGGTTCGCGCTTTCATCGAAAACGGTATGCACCGCCTCACACCTCCGGTAAAATTATGGTACAAGGGACCGATGTTTCGCTATGAGCGCCCGCAAGCAGGCAGACAGCGCCAATTTCACCAGCTTGGCGTGGAGATGTTTGGCTCGTCCGAAGCTATTTCAGACGCAGAGTGCATTAACACAGCCGTAAAATACCTTAAAGCGCTTGGATTAAACGACCTCGAAGTCGAAATCAACTCTCTGGGCTGCCCTAAGTGCCGCGAAACTTACAGAAACAAACTAAAAGAACTTATCGCACCGGATTTGGGCAGATTTTGCGATGATTGCAAAGTCCGCTACGAAAAAAACCCGCTCAGAATTTTAGACTGCAAAGTTCCTTCCTGCAATGAAATTTTAAGCACAGAAAAAGCTCAATCAGTCATCAACTCTGACTTTATCTGCGAAGAATGCGCCGAACACTTTGAAGAACTCAAAAAATACTTAGATGAACTCGGAGTAAAATATTTTGTAAACAAGCAGCTTGTCCGCGGTCTGGACTATTACAACCGCACAGTTTTTGAGATAAAATCAAACAATCTTGGCTCACAAAACGCAGTCTGCGGCGGCGGCAGATACGACGGACTCGTTGAAATGCTCGGCGGCTCTGCAACTCCTGCTGTAGGCTGGGCAATGGGTATGGAACGCCTCTACTCGCTCATTGACAAAGCGGAAGAATCTAAATTAGACGCTTTTATAGTGTCGGATAACTCAATTGAGGCACTCAAACTTTGTGAAGAGCTTCGCGCTAAAGGAATTTCGTGCGATTTCGATTATGGTACAAGAAAATTCAAAAAACAGTTTGAAAAAGCTTCAAAATTAGCAAAATTTGCTATGGTTTTGGGAGAAGACGAGCTTAAAAACGGCACAATCACAGTTAAAAATCTAGATACTGCAGAACAGCAAGTTGTACCAAGAACAGAAGCCATCGAAAGCTTAATTTAAAATCTATTTCAAAGAAGCAATAGCTTGGGCATAATTCGCTGATTTATATACATAATTTCCCGCAACGAGTGAGTTTGCGCCTAATTCCTTACAAAGTTTGGCGGTTTCGGCATTAATTCCGCCGTCCACCTGTATAAGAAGGCTTTCAGGAGCTTTATTGCGGACATATTCGATTTTGTATGCAGCTTCCTCCATGAATTTCTGCCCGCTAAATCCCGGTTCAACCGTCATAATAAGTACAAGGTCTATTTTATCAAGAAACGGATTGAGAACGTCAGCAGGTGTGTTTGGCTTGATAGAAACACCTATTTTTTTGCCGCGAGCCTTCACATAGTCGATTATATCCTCCAACTCATCCGCGCAAGCCTCATAGTGAACTGTCACAATATCTGCACCAACGTCAATGAACTTTGGAATGTAGGACATGGGATTTTCGATCATCAAATGAACATCCAGCGGCAATTTTGTAACGGGTTTCAAGGACTTTACAACAGGAATTCCTATAGTAATATTCGGAACAAAATGTCCGTCCATAACATCGATATGAAGCCAATCTGCGCCGGCATCTTCAACTTTTTTTATCTCCGCTGCCATATTTGCAAAATCTGCCGACAAAATTGATGGCGAAATAATTATATTACTCATTTATGACCCCAAACTTTCTGCAAGCCTCATATGCGGCTGCCTGCTCAGCTTCTTTTTTTGATTTTCCGCTTCCTTCTGAAATTTTTTCTCCGTGATAGCTTACTTCGACGTAAAATACCTTTTCATGCTCTTTACCCGCCTCGGCGACAAGAACATATTCCGGCAAATCTTTGTTTTTACCTTGAGTGTACTCCTGCAAAAGCGCTTTTGCGTTAAACTTAGCAATTTCTGTTTCCGCATGCTTGATACTGTCCTCAAAAAACGGCAGAAGGAATTCAAACACAGTTTTGTAATCCGTTTGAATATACAAAGCCCCCAAGAGCCCCTCGAAAGCACAGGCAATAGTCGAATGACGCTCACGACCACCTGTTTTTTCTTCGTGGTAGCCTATCCGAAGATATTTTTTAAGATTAATTTTGTCCGCAAACGTCACAAGGTTCGCGTCGCTAACAATGTAAGAACGAATGTTGCTTAACTCTCCCTCATTTTTATCAGGATATTTACTAAACAAAAACTCACTTGAGCACAGTTTCAAAACAGCATCGCCAAAAAACTCCAGCCTCTCATTATTTTCATTCGTGCCTAAGTTGTGTTCCTTCGAATACGAACTGTGCGTTAAACCACGCAAAACCAATTCAGGACTTTGCACATCAACCACACTGAAACCTATGTCTTTTAAAAATTTTGAAATCTTCATCTAAAAACCTGCTAAGGCTATTGTTCGCTTAAGTAAGTTCAAAATGTCGTACCAAAGAGAATGAGACACGACAAAATACTTGAAGAAATAGTAGGCAATAGGCGCAGAGAACATGTAGCTGTCAACCCGGTCTAAGAAACCACCATGCCCGGGGAGCGAATCACCTGAATCCTTAACACCTGCATCCCTTTTTATCAAAGACTCACTCAAATCTCCAAGCTGTGCAAACAAAGTAATCAAAATCCCTGCGACAAGTGAATAATACCAGCTTAACTTCATAAAGTAGCCGACTATAAGCGCCGCAATAACAGCAAATACAGCCCCGCCTAATGCGCCTTCTACAGTTTTTTTAGGGCTGACAACAGGACAAAGAGGAATTTTGCCAAAATTGCATCCGACATAATATGCACCCATATCGGTCGCCAAAATAGAGAAAAACAGCATTATTAAAAATCCAAGCCCTAAATTATCAGAAACTGAGAGTATGCCAAGGCTCTCTGCCCCTAACTGCCTAATCATAATAATGTGGCATGGAAGCCAACCGCAATATATGAAGCCGGCTATCGTAGTAGCTACATTACCTATATAAGGCTGCCTGCCCTTGAAAAGCACCGCAGCAAAAGAGGCAATTGTTGCCAAGGCAATTGCAGGAGCCATCAAATCAAGACGCTGGAATGTCGCAACTAAGGCAAAAACAACATTTACAGACATGATTACAGAGAAAAACGGATAAAAACCTTTATGGTTAAGAATTTGCACCCATTCTCTGGCGCAGAAGAAACCAAACGCGAGCGCTATAAGCATAAGAGGGATTCCTCCCATAATTACACACGCCAATACCGCAAAGCCTATAATAACCCCTGTTGTAATCCTCAATTTATTTTTATTTAGTCTCTCCAGAAGTGACATTATACTGTAAGAACCTCTTTTTCCTTATCCTCAACCGCTTTATCCACTGATTTTGTGTACTGGTCAGTGAGCTTTTGAATTTCGTTTTGATTATCTTTGATAATGTCCTCAGGAAGATTTTCTTCTTTTTCAAGCTTTTTCAAGTCATCAGTCATATCACGTCTGATGTTTCTTACTGCCACTTTAGCTTCTTCGCCAAGCTTTTTAACTTCTTTAACGCTCTCTTTTCTGCGCTCTTCAGTCAACGGCGGGAACATCATTCGAATAACAGTACCGTCAGAGTTAGGCGTGACACCGAGTTCAGCCTTAATAAGAGCTTTTTCAATTTCTTTCATGATAGATTTATCAAACGGTGAAATAACAAGCGTTGTACCGTCTTGAACCGAAACTTGAGACATTTGTCTGAGCTGAGTCGGCACACCGTAATAATCTACAAGAACTTTATCCAGAACGAGCGGATTAGCACGTCCCGAACGTATAGATGCAAACCCTTTTTTCAACTGGTTTACAGCTTTTTCCATTTTTTCTTCACCATCTAAAAATAATTCGTCAATTGACATTTTATCCTCCTACGTATGTTCCTATGTTGTCACCTTTTAAAACTTTAATAATACTGCCTTTTTCCGCAAAATCAAATACGACAATCGGTATATCATTTTGTTTACAAAGAGCACAGGCAGAAGTATCCATTACCTTCAAACCTTTAATCATTATATCATCATATGTGATATTTGAATACTTTTTTGCGTCAGGATTTGTTTTTGGATCATCCGAATAAACTCCGTCCACACCGTTTTTCGCCATAAGCATGATTTCAGCATCTACCTCTGAAGCGCGTAGCGCTGCCGCCGTATCAGTTGTAAAGAAGGGATTTCCGGTACCTGCCGCAAAAATAACGACTCTGCCCTTTTCAAGGTGTCGTATTGCCCTAAAACGAATATAAGGCTCAGCAATCTTATTCATATCCAACGCAGACTGTACGCGACATTCAACGTTAATCTTTCTCAAAGCGCTTTGAAGTGCAATAGCATTCATAACAGTAGCAAGCATCCCTACATAATCCCCGCTTGCCTGGTCCATGCCGAGTTTTGCAGAATTTTTCATTCCGCGGAATATGTTTCCGCCCCCAACAACAATGGCAACTTCAGCACCGATTTTGTAAGCCTCTTTTATTTCATTCGCTATCATCTCAACCGGTTCTTGAGCAATTCCGTATTCCTGTGTGCCCAAAAGAGCTTCCCCGCTGACTTTAAGCAAAATTCTTTTATATTTCAAACCGCTATTATTATCCATTTTCACCTCACAAAAGCATTTTCCTTATTATACTTTAAATTCAGCGTGATGAAAAGTAAAAATTTGAAAATTATTCACTTTTTTGGAAATAATTAAAAACTTTTTTGGCACTGCGCTTATCAATAATACTCTCAAGTTCCTGCAAACTGCGGGTAGATATGGTTTTCACAGACTTAAATCGTTTCATTAACAATGCCTTAGCCTCAGTTTTTAGATACTTAATTTCATCAAGCTCAGACCTCACAGAAGCCTTGTTTCGCAAACTTCTGTGGAATGTAACGGCAAAACGGTGCGCCTCGTCTCTAATCTGCTGAAAAAAGTGCAAAGCAAGAGAAGTTTCAGGAATTATTACAGACCTTGATTTACGAGGCAGAAAAACCTCCTCCAATCGTTTTGCCAATGAAACAATATCTTGATTTTCCACCCCAAGTTCCTCTAAAATCTTCACAGCGGAAGACAACTGTCCCTTCCCACCGTCAATTACAATCAAATCGGGGAATTCAAGATTATTTTCTTTCAAACGCTTATAGCGGCGAGTTACAACCTCTGCCATGGATTTAAAATCGTCAGGCTTTCCTTCTGCGGAACGGATTTTAAATTTTCTATACTTCGACTTTGCAGGCAAACCATTTTCAAATGTAACCATTGAAGCAACCGTATTAGTCCCCTGAATATGTGAAATATCAAAACATTCCACTCTATGCGGAAACCTTTGCAGATTCAATTTTTCTTTCAAATAGGCGCCAATTTCGTTATAATTCGCCGCTACATCAGCCTTCTGCTCACGCAATAGTTTATCAAGGAACAAGTCAGAATTTTTCTTCGCAAGCTCAAGGAGCTCCTTTTCCTTATTTGTTTTAACTGTCGTTATTGAAACTTTTTTATTAAACTTGCGGCTCAAAAAGTCTGAATATATCTGGATATTTTCGGTTTTTAGCGATTCAGGCAGCAAGATTTTCTTTGGAATTTCATTTTCGGACGCGCGTTGATAATAATCCTTGATAAAAAAGTTTATAATTTCTTCTTCCGTATCGAGCACACTAGCTATATAAGGAAAATCCTTACGATTAATAAGCCTACCGCCCCTAATCTGCATTACGACCACGCCAAAAATACCATTTTTAGAAGAAATCGAAACTATGTCATCGTTGATACGAGTATTTTCAAAAACTACTTTTTGACGCTCAAGAGTCTTTGTGACATCGATGTAACTGTCGCGAAAACGAGCTGCCTTCTCAAACTCCTGCCTTTCCGAATATTTATTCATTTCGTCGAGGAGTTTATCAGCCAGTTCCTGCTGTCGGCCCGATAAAAACATTTCAACGGATTTAATAAGCTTTTTGTACTCTTCACTAGAAACCATTTTTTGGCAAGGCGCCAAACAACGCCCGATTTGATAATAAATACACGGTCGGTCTTTAAATTTCGGTGTCTTACACTGCTTCAGCGGGAAAATCTTTTTCATAAGCTCAAGCGTCGTATACATAGCGCGAGAGTCCGTATAGGGACCGAAATAACGCCCTTTGGCCATGTTTATATTGCTCTTTCGCGCAATAATAATTCTCGGGTAGTCCTCATCCGTCACAACAAAGTAAGGAAATTTTTTATCATCCTTTAAAAGAACGTTATATCGGGGTTTGTGGCGTTTTATCAGGTGAGACTCAAGAATTAAAGCCTCAATTTCTGTATCTGTAACAATGTACTCAATCCTGACAATCTTTGGCACCATAATCCGCAGTTTCGGGGAATCATGGTTTTTATTAAAATAGCTGGAAACACGGCGTTTAAGGTTTTTAGCCTTCCCGACATAAATTATCTCATCATTTTCGTCATGATAAAGGTAGCACCCGCTGTTCACAGGCAAATACGCAAGCTGCTCTTTTATATTTTGAACTATATTATTTCTTTTGTTAACGGTCATTTTAGCCTCAAAAATATTATAAGTCTTTTTTTCATTATGCGCAAAATCCTATTTCGGGAAGATGTTAAGAATCTATACAAATATACTAAAATGTGAAATCCATTAAAAAATAATTACTTTAATAATACATGGAATTGGAGGCATAGATATGAATTTTAAAGACGACGCGCTTATTGATGAATTTAACAAATTAAACATTTGGGACATAAAAATACTTTTAAATGAGCCTGAAATTGATTTACATCTGCCTGAAATCAGGCATTTTGCAGCATAAATCACTCTTCTAAAAGAATAAAATCACCAATTGTGATTTGACAGGCGGAAATTTTCCCTAATGGAAGCTCCAAGACTTTTTTTGATGCAGAATCGTAAGGTAAAATTCTGTTTTGTGCAACATTTTCGAACACTTTTACCACTCTGAGAGTGTTATCAATGTAAAGCACATCAAAACGAAATTTCATGCCCAAAGAATGAATTTGCGAACACGGAGAAATCAGCAAGCCGTCATTTACATCGAATCCGGCTTTGCCCAAAAGCCCGCAGAGACGCGCAAAGAAATCCCGTGCCCACTTTGCGTTTTCACAGATAATTTTATTGTTCTTTTTAAGAATTATTTTCACAAACTACTCCACATTTTGTAGGGTTTAAAAAGTTATATATATGTGTTATAATATGTATGTTCTTTATAATTTTATACCCTTTAAAACATTATAGCGCAAACTTATTTGGCAGAAACTGAGGTCTAAGTCATGATACTCGAATATAGAGTCAACGAGTCGGATGTGCAAGCAGCCTGGCTAAAAACCCTATATGATTTAATAGAAGAATTGAACTGTAAGTGCAAAACTTACATAGAAGAAAGCTACAACAAAACGTTTAAGCAGCTTATTCGCACGCGCGTAATAGAGGTTTACGGGTCAATCACAATGCTCGACTGGTTTAAAATCCGAATGGAAAGATACCTCCATTTTATCGAAAGCTACAATCAAAAGCCCGAAATCATAGCACATTACAAGCCTGAAGACTAAACCTTCGGGCTTTTTAATGAATTTTTATGCCGCAAGCTTTAGCCCGATAACACCGATTACGATAAAAATTATCGACACGATTTTTACAGTTGTGACAGGTTCATGAAAAGCTGCGATACCGACGAGTGAAACCAAAACAACACCTAGCGCTGCCCAAATTGCATATGCAATTCCAAGCGGAATTCCTTTAAGCGAAAAACTCAGAAACGTAAAACACAAAACATAAGATACAAACATCAAAAGTGCGGGAAGCCACTGTGTGAGCCCGTTAGACAATTTCATCAAGATCGTACCAAAAACCTCTAGACATATCGCCAAGGCTAAAAATAACCAACTCATAATTTACCTCAAAAATCTATTTTATCGCTCTCATGTCATTATACAAAACGGTAAAATTATTTTCACGCAAGGTTTTCAGGAAAAGTTACAAAAATTAATTTTTCAAAGCGTCCGCGCCGGAAACAACTTCCGAAAGTTCATTCGTAATAGCCGCCTGGCGAGCTTTGTTGTAATCAACAGTCAAAAGCTTAATCATATCTTCCGCACTTTGTGTAGCGGCAGACATTGCAGTCATTCTTGACGCCAATTCGCTTGCTGTAGCTTCTAACAGCGCTTGATAGATAGTGTTTGAGATATAATAAGGAACTATTTTCTGCAAGATACTGTTTGCGTCAGTATCAAAAGTCATAAGCGGGTCAATTTTGTGCTCAGAATCAGATTCATCAGCCTGCACTACAACCGGCAGAATTTGCCAATCTTCAACAGCGTAACTCATCATATTTTTAAAACGCGTCGTCACAATTTCAATACAGTCAATCTGTTTATCCACAAAAGCCTGCGCCATATCCTCAGCCAAAACTGTTGCGGACGTACCGCTGATTTCGGCAGGAAAATTTTGGTAAAACTTTACAATTTCAAAGCCCAAACGTCCTGTTTGATGTTTCAAAGAATTGTATCCGCGTTGACCGATTACAAAAAGCTTAGATTTTATACCAAGATCATTGTACTCCTCAATTTTTTTCAAAGTTCGTCTGACCACATTTGCGTTATAAGCCCCTGCCATACCTTTGTTGGAGGTAATAACAAGGATACCGACAGCTCGCTTGTCACGTTTCTGCAAAAGTACGGGATAATTGTCAATTCCTTTTTCAACAGTCAATCCGGCAACCGAGTATTCACCCTTTACGCTGTCTAAAAGACGCATAAACATATTCGCCATTTCACGCGCGAACGGTCGAGCCGCCTTTACGGCATTTTCGGATTTTTTGACTTTCGCCGCAGCAACCATTTTCATAGCTTTGGTGATTTTCTGCGTACTCGTAATAGTTGATATTCTGTCTTTTATGTCTTTTAAATTTGGCATTTTTACCTTTACATTGTTGATTTAAATTCAATAAACTTCGCTTTTAACTGCGCTTTGTCCTCATCAGACAATCCGCCACCGTCATTTAGAGCTTTTTCAAGATCAGGCATATTAATTTTGAAATAATCAAACCAGTTAGCTTTCAATTCCGGGATTTTCTTATTGTCAACATCATCAATCAAGCCCTGATCAGCCGCAAAAAGGATTGAAGCCTGCTCTGCAACGGAAAGCGGTTGATATTGAGGTTGTTTAAGAACTTCTGTAAGCTTTTCCCCTCTTAAAAGCTGGTCTCTTGTTGATTTATCAAGATCAGACGCAAATTGCGCAAACGCTTCTAATTCGCGATATTGAGCGAGGTCAAGCCTTAGTTTACCCGCAACTTGTTTAATAGCTTTTGTTTGAGCAGCGCCACCAACACGAGATACTGAGATACCGGCGTTCATAGCAGGTCTTACACCTGAGTTAAACAAGTTTGTTTCAAGGAATATTTGACCGTCAGTAATAGAAATTACGTTAGTCGGAATATACGCAGAAACGTCACCAGCCTGAGTTTCAATAATCGGAAGAGCCGTAATACTGCCCCCGCCAAGTTCATCTGTCAATTTACAAGCTCTTTCAAGTAATCTTGAATGCAAGTAGAAAACGTCTCCAGGATAAGCCTCACGTCCCGGCGGTCTTCTCAAAAGCAAACTCATTGCACGATATGCTTGAGCATGTTTTGTCAAATCATCATAAATAATAAGAACGTGCTTGCCTTGCTCCATAAACTCTTCACCGATAGCGCAGCCTGCAAAAGGAGCGATATATTGAAGAGGAGCAGAGTCATTCGCAGTCGCCGAAACAATAATCGAATAGTCCATCGCACCGCGCTCTTCTAAAATTTTAGCTAACTGCGCAACAGTGGATGTTTTTTGACCAATGGCAACATAAATACAAATTACATCTTTGCCTTTTTGGTTCAAAATCGTGTCAATTGCAATCGCAGTCTTACCTGTTTGTCTGTCACCGATAATAAGCTCACGCTGTCCGCGTCCGATAGGAGTCAAAGCGTCAATCGTTGTCAAACCTGTTTGAAGGGGCTGGTGAACCGATTTTCTTGTGATAATCCCCGGTGCAACACGCTCAATCGGTCTAACTTTATCAGTGTGAATATCACCTTTACCGTCAATTGGCTGTCCGTTAGGGTTAACGATACGACCAATCATAGCGTCCCCGACAGGAACAGAAGCAATCCTGCCCGTCGTTTTAACTGTCATACCTTCTTTGATATGCTTATAGTCGCCGAGAATTACAGCACCAACGTTATCTTCCTCAAGGTTCAAAATAATCCCCAAGGTGCCGTGTCCGTCCTCAAATTCGATAAGTTCACTCGCCATAGCTGAGGTCAAGCCGTAAATACGCGCGATACCGTCGCCTACCTCAAGCACCTGTCCGTTATTCGAGACTTCTACACCTGATTCGTAGTTTTCAATTTTGCTTTTAATCAGCGAACTGATTTCATCGGGTCTTATTGCACTCATTTTTTTATCCTTATATTAATTGTTTTTTCAAACCGTCAAACTTAGCTTTGACACTGTTGTCTATCACTTTGTCACCTATTTTTACTACAAGCCCCGCAATAATTGAAGGGTCTATATTAAATTCCGGAACAACATCGCAATAGAGTTTTACCTGCAATTTATGCTGCAAACGAGCCTTTTCGTCTTCAAGCATTTCAACTGCAGAAATAACCTTAACGCGAGTCACATTGTTGATTTCATCAATTTCTGACATAAAAATCGCCAAAATTGTATCAAAACAATCAAACCTGTTTTTATCAACCAAAACCATAAGAAAGTTTCGAGTATGCGTCGAAAGGTTCGTAAATACTTGATTTAAAACATCCTTTTTGTCCTGATTTTTGATAATAGGATTATTCAAAAATGATTTCAAATCCGCGGATTGAACCAAAACACCCGAGACCTCTTTCAATTCGGCAAGAATAGTCTCTCTGTCCTCAAATTTAGCGAGAGCAGACGCATATCTTTTTGCTGTTTTTTGTTGTTTTGAATTAAAATTATTTGTCATTAAATGTTAATTCCTTCAATTTTGTCAATTGCATCCGCAATGAATTTTCTATGCAAATCCGAGTTATCTGAAAGATTTCCCGCAATTTTTTCCTGCGCTCTGTTCAAAGAGTCTCTTGAAAGCTCTTTTCTAAGCGCAGATGATAGTTTTTGGACTTCATTTTGGATAATCTTTTCTGCGTTTGCCTCAAGACGAGTAACGGTCTCTTTAATCTCTTCTGAGGTTTTAATCTTATAGCCTTCAACCGTATTTTTCGCGTCATTAGCAATTTTTGCCAGTTCCTGCGGAAGATTTTCGACTTCTTTTTTCATATCAGATAATGTTTTTTCCGAGTCCGATTTTTTAATGTCAGACTGATTAAGAATATTTTCAACAGTCTCTTTTGCGGCAATCAGCATGCCTGCCGCGTCGAGCTTCCAAGCCAAAAACACAATTAAAGCGAATAAAATCAATGAGTTGAATAAATTAGATTCCAAAAGTCCATGAAGTGAAAAATTAAACATTAATTATTCCCTCCTAAGAACTTTGACATTACTGCATCCGAAAGCTCTTCAACATTGCCTTTAATTTGCTCGGAAAGTTGATTTTTTTCATTTTGAAGTTCGCCTTTTTGAGACTCAAGCTTTTCTGAAATTTCCTGCTTCTTCTCAACTTCTTTTTGTGCTTTTTCCTCCTTAGAGGCATCAATTTGAGCAAATATCATATTTTTTGCTTCAGATTTTGAAGACGCAACTTTCTTTTCCTTGTCTTCTTTAATCGATTTAGCGCTGCTTAAATTCTCACTCGAAGCATTATCATTAGCATCAAGATACGCCTGACGTTTTGCGATAATGTCAGTGAGCGGCTTATAAAGAACCTTATTCATTATAAGCGTAAACACGATAAAACTGATTGCCGAAGCTAAGAAAGTTGCGTTAAATTCCATTATTCACCTATTTTGAAATAAGCATAAATGCAACTACGAACGCATACAATGCACAAGCTTCTGCAAGAGCAGCGCCGAGAAGGAAGAAACCTACCGCTTTACCTGCAATTTCAGGCTGACGGGAGATAGCATCCATAAGACCTTTTGTTGCGATACCGATACCAAGACCTGCGCCTGTTGCACCGAAACCGATTGCAAGACCTGCACCCAATTGTGCCATATTCATTCCTGTTGCTACATCTGTCATAATTTTCTCCTTATTTTCTATAAATTAGTGTTCTTCATTAACTGCTGAAGATATATAAGCCAATGTCAGCATCATAAAGACCGCAGCCTGAATAAATGCTACCAAAACCTCAAATATCATCACCGGTAAAGGTAAAACCAAGGCAACAGCGCCAAGTGCCATAGAAACCAAAATTTCACCAGCCAATATGTTCGCAAAAAGTCGGATTGCCAAGCTCAAAGGACGTGTAAACATCTCAAGCAAGTCAACCAACGTCAAAATTATTCCGTTAAAATTAAATCCGTGGTAGATAAGTTTAAAGCCCTTAGCCTTGATACCCGCCGCTATGTAATAAACCAAAACAATAATTGCCATAGCGGCAGTAAGATTTATATCGTTAGTAGGAGAAGCGAATTCACCTGTTTTAAGATGAATAAGTCTCATAGGAAGCTGCCCTGAAAGGTTTGCAACCAAAATAAATATAAACAGCGACGCCGCCAAAGGAACATGTGCACGCCCTTTTTTACCCACCATTGTATCAGTCATAGACCAGAAAAATTCAAGAATTTTTTCCCCGAAAACCTGTCTTTTAGAAGGTATAATCGATAAATTTCTTGTCATAAAGAAAGCACCGATAATAAGAGCCGCCATGCAAGCCCACATAATAATCAATGTGTCCATGTTGAAACTCATGTTATGAAATTGTACTACCCAATGGTGCATGCTTTATCCTCTATATTTTTAATATTAGCACTAAGATTTTAAAGTACAAGCTAGTTATAAATCTTAACCTAAACTTGCAATCCCAGCGTCTCTGCATAGTCCGGAATAACAAATTTAACGTTGTTCGCACCTTTATCCGTAAACTCAAGGTAATCTGCCATAGATTTATCTTTTGCAGAGTCGTAGTCTGATTTTGTGACATATTTTTCGTAGACCGGACTCAAATTTCCATCATAATTCCCAAGAATCTGAGCAAATCGTTTAATATCATCTTTTACGTTGCCCGCGCCGTAAGCTTTTGTCTTGGCGTCAGTACCTGAAGGACGAATTTCAATAAATTTGTCCGTGAACTTCAAATATGTTCCGTCACCAACAAACTTCACATCAATCAAATTTGTAAAATCAAGCTGAGGAAAAGTTTTTGATAAAATTTCTTTGACTGCCTCAAGCGAAATTCTTCCTTCTTTATGCATTACAGCAAGAGTCAGATAGAACAAGTCATTTTTAGTTCTTTTTGCCTCGCCCAAAACCTTTGACTCTTTTAGTTTTTTAATATCCGGTTCACTTTCGTTATAGTATGAGATATCCTCTCGAATATCATAACGCGCAATAATTTTGTTTTCCGCAAAAACTTCTTCCAAGTATGAAGAAATCGTTTTACCCTGCGTCTCGAGCTCGCTTACAAGCGCAGACGCAACAATTATAGCCTCGGTAGCACTCTTTTCTCTCATTGCAATAGCTTTTCTGCCGGCTTTGGAGGTTATAATCGTTTCGGAGCCGATAATCATTCCGCCTGACTCTTCGCCTGCAAAAATGACTTTCGGGTTTTTACCAAGGTCAATATCTTCGCCAAAAACATCAGTCACAACAACCTTTTTACCTTCATCCTCCAAAATTTGTTTTTCAACTTTTTTCATAACATTTGCAATCTCTTTGAAGCCTACAGGAACGTTAACAACCCTAATTCCGTTGTTTTCAGCCCACTCGTCCCAAGATTTTGCAGAAGCCGTAGTTTTAATTATAAATTTCGGTGTTTTATCGAAACTTCCCGCTTTTTTAAGCTGTTTCATCCAGAAATCCATAATCATCAAAAATGCTTGATTCGCAGTGTAGACAACGAGAACTCGCTCTGCACCCAAATCTACCGTATCAACGCCGAGTGCCGACAATTTAGCTTTATTTTCAACAGACTCAACCTGAGCAACCGTCAATCGGTCATGATCAGGGTCTGTGATAAGCACAACCGTGCCGGTCGGGTAGTTTTTCAACTTTTCATCATAATTTAGGCTTTTTATTACAGGAAAATAAGGTATTCCGTTTTGGTCTTTTGAAAGAACAGTCGCGTCCACGGAATAGTCATAAAAACATTTATTCCCTTTTGAGTCATGGTCATATTTCCCGATTGAGTGAAAAAACGGATCTTCCTCAATGTTAAACCAGTCGAATTTATCCGCAATACTCATTTTTTCAAGCAATTTTGAAAGAGTTCTGTATGCGCTTCCGCCAACATTTTCGATAACAACTTTATTTTTCAGTTTTTTGATTAAATCAATGTTAACTTTATTGCCAACACCACTTTCAAGATATTCAACATACAAGTCTATTCCGTCATTGAGTTTATTCATAAAATCTTCATCGATTAATTTATCATTTTTTGATGAAAGTTTAATTTCGTATTTTCCTTCTCGTTCGACTAACTCAAAAATCTCTTTAATTTTAGCAACAAACTGCATTGACTCCTCGGGAAGGTATTGGCTGCCTTGAGAATTCAAGTCTTTTGTAGCATTTTTAACACTTATACCGTGGCTTGAGGTAATATACTCACCGCCCAGCAAATCAAGCTTGAACGCCAAAAATGACGCCAGCCAAATAGGAATAGATTTTCTTTCATACGGAGTAAGGGTCTTAATCCCCTCTGCAGCTTGAACTCGAGCGATAACATCAAGAAACTTATCGGAATTATAACGAACTTCGCTGCCAACAATTTTTAAAAGCGCAGAAGCAGGATAATTTTCCTTTGCCGCAAGTGCTTTTGCATGTGTAGCAAGCAGCACACCCACCAAGTTAATCGGGAAACGCGTATCATGGGGATACAAAATATTTTGAGGTCCGCGAATTCCGGCAGTAGAAACCTCGGCTTCTTTTGCATAATTTTTAAACCAGTCCGCCAAATCAAGCCCTTCAGGATTGTTTATTTCATCATATGGAGCAAGGTGTTCCTTTTTCAAGGTAAAAACAATTTCTCCACTGTTATTTAAATCAATCAGACTATTATTTTTTATATAATCAGGTGTTTTCGACTCAACTGATTCAAAAAGCTGTTTTTCAAGCTCACAACTCGACTGCTTACCGTTAAAATTGTCCATGCTATCTCCCCTAAACCATAAATATTCAATCAAATTATATTACAAAGATTTTTTTGTGGAAATGTATTAAGTGTTGAAGAAAATCACACCTAAATATAAGAATCCTGCCCTTTAGCTTGTAAGGACATTCATCCGGGGAAAGATCCTGAAACAAGTTCAGGATGACAGATTTAAGATACTTTGCAAAGGTAACAACAGAGCAGGGACAGCGATGTTTGTCCCTGCCTCTCGAGGCGAAAACAAGTTCAGGATGACGCGGAGTGCTTTAAATAAAATAAATAAAACAAAAGACCCGTTAAACGGGTCTTTTGTTTTATTGTTGATTGGAAACTTCATTATGCAAATGTTTTGAATGAACGCTCAATGTTTTTATCAAGGATTTTCTTAACAGAGTCGATTTCGTTGTCGCAAGCTTTTTGCTGAGTTTCAACCTGTTTCAACTCTACATCGAGCTGCTTATCTTGGTTTTGAATAACCAATGATTTGTACTCATAATCAGCAGAAGCTTTAGCGTCATCAGTATCATCCAATTTAGAAGATACATCTGTCATACCAGAAAGTGCCTTGTTGCTCCATTGATATCTCGTTACAGAGCCTGCAGCCATTTCATTTGTCAGCCATTTTTCAATATCAGAGTCAGGTGATTCAGGGTTTTTATCCTTGATAGCCTGTCTTAACTGAGCTTGGTCTTGATATTCTTTTTCTCCGGTCTGAGAATATTTAAAAGTAGTACGAGACGAACGTTGTTGAATAATCAACTCACCGCTCTGAATCAAGTCCTGCATATACTCAGGGTTTGCTGCTACTGCAGGAAGAACCAAGATATCATTTTCGGTGAATAACGGATCATTGTCACCTCTGTATTTTGCGTTTGCTTCTTCCAAACTCTTACAGACAAGTTTTCCATCAGGAGTTGCTAATCTGTATTTATTTGTATTTTGCAAAGAAGTTAAATTATCGTAAGTTAAAAGTTCGTTCTTTTGAGTTCCGTCTTGGCTGGTTTTGTATGTGTAGAACAAAGCACGGTTATTTAGCGCCTTAGAATAGTTCATTGCCAGCTCTTCTGTTTGCATTGCAAGCATCGTCTTTCTTTGGCAGATCATCTGAGCACGGTACTCTAGATCGCTTTTTCTTGATGTGAGGAGAAGTAATCTCGCTTGTGATGCTGCTAAACCCATTTTCTTATTACCTTATACATTAACCACATATATTTAAAAACCAAAAGTATAGACGAAATTCATATTCTGTATATATTGTTACAATACTTAATACTTATTCTTTATACCTTTGCATTTTCTCCGTTAGAGTGACTTACATTTGTAGTATCGGCACAAGTTTGAATAAACTTTAGAATACTGTAAAGAAATGTAACGGTGGATTTGCAAAAATAGTCCAGAAAAAAACAGAGCCCCAAAGGAGTCTCTGTTTTTGATTTATAGCTTTTATGAATTACTATTTAATTTGAGCTTTTGCTGTTTCTACAACTGCTTCGAAAGCTTCTTTTTCATTTACAGCAAGTTCAGCAAGCATTTTTCTGTTAACTTGGATTTCGGATTTTTTAAGAGCGTTCATAAATTTAGAATAGCTCATGCCGTATTGTCTAACAGCTGCGTTGATTCTGATAATCCAGAGTCTTCTCATGTTTCTTTTCAGATTACGTCTGTCTCTGTAAGCATATTTGAGTGCTTTCATAACAGCACAGTTAGCAACTTTAAATATTCTGCTTCTAGCTCCTTTGAAGCCTTTTGCAAGTTTTAAGATTTTTTTATGACGTTTGCGTAAAACGTTTCCGCGTTTGACTCTCATTTTTTTCTCCTTTGATTGTCTTGTAACTACTTTTGATTAAATATTCAATTATCTTGAATATTTTTTGTACGGTAACTGCTTAAGCACGAGTTTAACTTGCGCTACTGCAATTTCTACCATTGAAGACAACCTGTTTTTACGAGCAGATGATTTATGCTGTAATAAGTGCTTTTTGCCGGACTGTCTTCTTTTAATTTTACCTGTGCCAGTAAGCTTGTATCTTTTAGCTCCCGCACGGTGAGTTTTCATTTTTGGCATCGTATTCTCCTTTTTTGTAATGCACTATACCTTGCATGTAAGGTAGAACAATCGTATTACAAACATTTTTGGATTTCAAGCAGACAAAGAAATATTATTAAGACAATATTTACCCGTTCGGCTAATATATTTTTCAAATGACGGTGTATTATATTATAATAAATGAGAAAAGCGAGGTTCATTATGAAAAATTGGGTTATCAGTTTATTGGTTTTGGTTGTGCCTGTTGCGGCGTATTTTACGCTAAAAAACAGCAACGAAGCACAAAATTCACTTATAGCGCAGGCGGCGAACAAGCCTAGCATTATAAAATTCACATCTCCTATGTGTCTTGACTGCAAGAAAATAGCAACAGAAATTGCGCCGTTAAAACCGATTTACCAAGACCGCGTAAACTTTGTTGAAATCGATGCAACATCACCCGACAAAAAATCTCAAGACCAAATCACAATGTATGGCGTAACTGTTGTGCCGACAATGATTTATCTTGATGAGAACGGGAAAAAAGTTCGAAAACAAGAAGGTTTCGCGCCTAAAGCAACACTTGAAAAATACATAAAAGAGTTAATCCATGGATAATTTAATATCTTTATTCAACACAGAAGCGGCTTCCGCAAATTTTTCGTGGCTGCTGCTTCTTATATCATTTTTAGGCGGGATTGTATCGTCACTATCACCGTGCACGCTCGGAATTCTTCCTATAATTGTCGGATATGTAGCCGGATACAGCAACAAGAGCGGGATAAAGACCTTTATCCAAATGGTATTTTTTATACTCGGAATGGCGCTGGTTTTGACCTCTTTGGGGTTGATTTGCGCAATTGGCGGTAAAATCCTTATCAATAAATACGCAGCCGTCTTCGGGTTAATTGTAAACGGCATAATTTTCCTTATGGGGCTTAACCTGATAGGCATTCTGGACATTCAAATGCCGGTATTTATCAAGCAAATGCCTCAAAATAACGGAAACGACATAATTCTATATCCAATAATTATAGGTGCGGTTTTTGCTCTGGCCTCCACGCCTTGTTCTACGCCAATTTTAGCGGGGATAATGGCATTTGCGTCACTTTCAGCTAACCTTGTATTAGCCGGTTTCATGCTATTCCTCTTTGCACTCGGTCAAGGGCTGGTAATTGTACTCGCAGGCGTTTTCACCTCAATTCTTAAAGGATTGAGAAGCGTAAGCAAGGTTTCAGGCGTATTAATGAAAGCAAGCGGGTTAATCTTGGTTGCCGTTTCTATTTATATTTATTGGAAAATATTTTCAGGCGTGATTTAGGGACAATAAATTTGATAAAAGAAACTAATCCGAAACTCGAAGATTTGTCTGAGAAATGGTGAAAGTATCAACAGTCTGTCATCCTGAACTTGTTTCAGGATCTTTCCGACTTGAAAGCCAGCATGATATCGACTATAAAATAGGTTTACTACCTCAACATAAGATCCTGAAACAAGTTCAGGATGACAGTTTTAAGATACGTTACAAAGGGAATAACAGAGCCTGGAAGGCGATGTTTTTGACCCTGTCTCTGAGGCAAGCAGGATGACGTGGAGTGTGTTACGCACAGAATGACAGTTTTTAGCTTTTAGGAGATATCCCATTTTCCGCAAGTACCGCCCCAGCGCGCAACGATATTACCTTGAACGTCTTTTATTTTTTCAGACTGCGGCTTTTGCAGTTCACCTTCAACGATTGTGATAACTTCGCAATTATTTGAACAATCAGAACACTGGTGTGTCACAGAATTAAAATTCATTTCCCCAACTTCAAAACCTTTAAACGAAGTAGGTTTATTCGTGTATTGATGATTTTCCATGCCCAAAAGTGCAGCACCTAAAGCCCCCATTGTTTGGTGGTTTTCAGGAACAATAATTTCACAGCCAAGAGCTTCTTCAAAAGCTTTCACCATGCCAACGTTTGTCGCAACACCACCTTGAAAGGACACAATCGGCAGAAGTTCTTTGCCGAGAGCAAGATTGCTCAAATAGTTTCGGACAAGAGCCTGGCAAAGACCGTAAAGCAGGTCCTCCACCGGATATCCAAGCTGCTGTTTATGTATAAGATCACTTTCCGCAAAAACGCCGCAACGCCCGGCAATACGTGCAGGAGAAGTCGATTTCAACGCAGTAGAGCCAAATTCTTCTATAGGAACATTAAGTCTTGAAGCTTGCTGGTCAAGAAAACTTCCGGTACCCGCAGCACAGACTGTATTCATAGCAAAATCCGTAACAATGCCGTCTCTTAAAATAATTATTTTACTGTCTTGTCCGCCGATTTCAAGAATCGTCTGAACACCTTTGACATAAGTGCTTGCAGCAACGGAATGGGCAGTAATTTCATTTTTAATAACGTCAGCACCGACAAGCGCCCCGGCAAGATTTCTGCCGCTACCCGTCGTTCCCACACCACACACATTATATTCTTGTTCTGCTTGCTCTTTTAGCATTTGTAAACCTTTTTGCACAGCCATAACAGGTTTCCCCGAAGTGCGAAGCATGCAGCTGTCGATATACTTACCATTTTCATCAACCAATGCAAGCTTAGTGGTTACCGAACCCACGTCTATTCCTAAATATGTTTTTAATCCCATAATTTCCTCAAAAAATACTGATATGTTCACTATACAAAAAACAAAAATTAAAATCATCTCAAAATTTTCCAAGTAAAAGTTTTTTTACATTTCAGTCGAATTTCGTGATAAATTGTTGATTTTCATATACTATGTTTTATATGGAATTTTCTTGATTAAGGATAGATGCTTTGGAAATAAATACTACAACATCAAATAAAACGCTGGAACTCACAGTAAAAATCGTTGATTGCTTAAAAAAAATTCTGGCTGAAGATAAAAAACAAAAACAGCCTTTGTTTATGAAGATAAAAGATGATTTTTTAATCAAAATGGCAAGAAAGGCCGTGGAACTTAAAGACCGCCCTCTTGTCGTCGGTATTGCAGGCGAATCTGCCTCCGGAAAAACAACATTTGTACTCAATACTGTCAACGCCATTGTGCCAAAAGATCGAAAAGGTGTTTATACAATCCTGCCTTGCGATAATTATTATTACGACATGGCACAGCAATTGAAAGATTTAGGCGGATATGACGGACTTTTTGCAACAGGCTTCAGTTTCGACACGCCTGATGCAATAAATTTAAATTTAATGCAAGAACACCTTTTAAAACTCAAAAGCGGCGAAGAAATTGTTTGTCCCGATTACGATTTCGTCACTTGTGCAAGCAATCCGAACGGCGAAGTTAAAAAACCTACAAAAATACTCTTAAATGAAGGTTTATATGTTCTAAACGAAGGACTAAGAGAGATTATGGATGTAAAAGTCTATGTTTTCACACCGTTCGACATAATCAAAGACCGCTGGTACAAACGGGCAATCAGCCGCGGAAAAAGCGGTTCGGCAGCAGATATACAATTTGCAGATGTAAATAAAACAGCCCAAACTTATATTCGACCTGCACACGAAATCTCTGATATCGTTTTAAACGGCGTAGTAAGCGCTGAATATATTAAAGAAATCACAGGCAAAATTTACAGAGAAATTAAAGAAATAGTAAAGACAACAAAATAGCCTACAAATAATCATGATATAAAACTTGATCCAAGAGCTTTCTATTATTCAACCATTTTGGATTTAAGTCAAGTCTGGGATGCTCAAGAATCACTGTGCCGTCAGGTTTTATATGGTGCGCGTAGCGTGAGTACTCAGATTGATTTCCAACTACAGCCTGCTCTAAAAAGGTCTCATCATGTGAAATGTACCCCCCACTGCCAGGAACTTGACCATGTACATAAGTCTTTGCCAGTGGATTTTCAGGTCCACAATCTGTTAAAGTATGTGCTTCCAACTTGCCATCAACACGCTTCCGCACTAAAACATCCCTGGTATCATTATAAAAACGTCTCAACAGGCCGTTTATTCTACTTTTGCCCTCAAATAGATAGTGCATTATACGACCTTCACCCTGTCTTATATCCGTAAATAAGGCTTTGTATATCTCCTTATCAGGAAAATAAATACGCCCGAAAGAAGGAGAATTCAATTTTGAATCCATCCTTTTACCGTGAGAGTTATTACCGGTATAACCAGCCCCTGATACAGCACTTATTCTCATATACACCACCTTGCAGAAAACTTAAAGTAAATTAAAAATATTATATTTATTAACCAACCAAACCTGAATCGTCGGATTCAGATGATTTAACCATGATTGCGTGCTCAACCGGGTTCTCTTTTTTCATAGAAGTGTCAAAGTTGTATTCTTCAAACCCGAATTCATCTTTATTTTTTCTTGTAGCACTTTCGTCAACAAGTCTTTTTGCCAAATCAGCAATTTCATACACAAGCTGATATCTGTTTTCAGTTTTTTCGTTTAAATCCCAAGCTATTTTTATGATTTGGTTCATTTATTTCTCCTAGTTATTCTTTTAATTCCGGTTCGTAAATTAAGCACTCACTTAATATACTATGAGCGTAAAATATTTTCAAGTCAATAATTAACACTCTGTCTGGGACTAAAATTGTCCCATTGAAATATTTTTCACACCCGCATTACGAGCTTCATCCATAAGCTTCACAACAGCTCCGTGTGTAGACTCTGCGTCTGAATTTATCATTAATCCGTCAGGGTAATTTGTGATATTTTGCTTTATAACACTTCCCAACTCAGCTGCCGAGATTGAAGCACCATCCAAGAGATACTGCCCGTCCGCAGTCACTTGAATCGACATAATTTTCGATTCTTTGACCTGTTCCTGCTCGACATTTTCAGGCACTGTCAAATTTAATCCCTGCTGGTCAAGAAGCGGTGCAATAACCATCATTATAATCAGCAGCACAAGGAAAATATCCGTAAGCGGCGTAATATTTATTTCATTAAAACAATCTCTTTGTCTTGAACTCATAGTTTTATCCTTCTATCGGAACATTTACTGTACTATGCTCAGGCACAGACGGCTCAACCTCAGTAGTTTGTCGCAACTGCTCCTGCGCTTTTTTTGTGAGTGGCTCACCTGCAACGATTAACTTTGTAAACCCTGCATCTTGAGCCGCATTCATAACGTTCATTATTTCTTTGCTTTTTGTATCCTTATCTGCCTTTACAACAACTTCTTTTTTCTCAAGAGTAGGTTTTAAGGTTTCAAGCTCTGATACAAGTGTTTCCGCCTTTATAGGTTTTCCGTTTATGTAAAAAACCCCTTCTTTTGTAATAGAAACCGTGGCATTTTTCTGTTCTACAGAAACACCGCTGTTAATTTCAGGTACACTGATTGAGTTGTCCCCCGCCTGAAATGTCGGCGCAACAACCATCATTATAATCAGCAGCACAAGGAAAATATCCGTAAGCGGCGTAATATTTATTTCCGTGAATAAGGCCTCTTTGCCTTTATTTGTTTTCATTGCCATAGTTTTTACCTTTTATTTCGCTCTTATTTCAAACTAGAGCGCAATGTTTGACTGCTGTGCGACAGAAGAATCATCAGAGCTGTCTGCAAAGCTTAAGAATAATAATTTAATTAATTGGAAATCATCTTCATAGCGCTTAACTGTTGATTGGAAGAGGTTATAGAAAATAACCGCAACAATCGCAACACCCAAACCGAACGCAGTAGCTATCAACGCAGAGCCAATACCCATCGCAACAGCAGCCGATTGGTTCCCTTGTGTAGCCAAATCCTGGAAGGTATAAAGAATTCTTACAACAGTACCAAACAAACCTAAGAACGGTGCAACACCGCCGATTGTACCGAGTATAGTCAAATGGCTTTCAAGTTTTCTTGTCGCAAGGTTTGCCGCAATATCAAATGAACGGGAAAATCCCGCTTTTTGTTCTGCAAAAATTCTTACAGCTTCTTCTGATACTTCGCCGATAACTCCGCCCAGTTGTTCGCTCAGTGTTTGAGCAGACGCCAAGTTATTACGAGCCAATTCTTTTTGCAATTTAGGAATAAATTGAACAACGTCTCTTTTATTCTTCGAATAGAATGCAAATCTGTTTATAGCAACAGCCAAGACTAAAATTGAACAAGCAAAAATAGGCAGCAGCACAGGCCAGTCTAATTTGATTGAATGTAACAGTAATTCCATAGTTTTATATCCTCATCTTTCTTATTAATATCTTGAAGCGCCAAATACGTTATAATCAAACGTAAATTGGATATCTACACTCGAACCCTTGAACTCAGGCGGAAGCGGTTTAAACGGAGCAGTCAGCTCTACTGCCGAAATCGCAGCCTTATCCGCAGATTGCACCCCTGAAGAGTGGTTTACACGAACAGAAAGCAATCTTCCGTCTTTTGCAATTTTGAACAAGAGAACTACGCGTTTGGATTCATTTCCTTTAGGCGGATCCCAGTTCATTTTAATTCGTCTTTGAAGCTCACGCATGTATGGACCAAAGTCAGGCTCTCTGATTGCATCAATACCCGGCGCTCCACCCGGATTGCCCGGTCCCGGATTTCCGGCTTGCCCCGAACCATATTGACCGCTCGAAAATCTTCCGCCCGAAGATGACGCACCACCGCCTGATGACGGCGTAAAACTAGGCGCAGGTCTGCCGGCTCCGCTTCCGCCCGAAGACGTCCCGGAGCCTGCCCTGTAGCCCGTAATCGGGCCACCCGAAGGCGCAGCCAATCTCGGTGCTGACGATTTCGGCACAGGGATTTGCATCGCACCGGTCGGATTTTGCGTAATCTGTGGTGCAGACGCTTTCGGCGCAGGTCTTGGTGCAGGAGGCACCTGTTGCGGTGTCACATATTTTGGTGCAGGCTGCTGAGCAGGTTTCGCCTGAGGCTTTTGCTCTTGTCGCGCTTGTTGTGCCTGTTTTTTTTGTATTTGTTTAATCAAATCCTGAGTCGGATCAGCTTGTTTCTTAGCTTGCTGCTTTTTGCCCGACGGGTGAGGAACACCCGGTGCAGGTGAAGGTTCAGCCTGTGGTTTTTTAGGGTTATGTATACCGCCGGCACGTGTATTTCTGTCCGCACGATTTCTTGTATTTTTGTTTATAGGCGGCGCCTCTTTATTATTGACAAGAACAAATTCTATATCTTGAACTTTCGGCTCAGGCTTTTTTAACATAGTTAAATTAATACCCATAAAAGCCAGAATAAAAACTATAAGCCATGCAACAGCGGCTGATGAAGGATGAAGGAGCAAGGAAAGGAAAATCGATTTTTTAAGCGTTAATCCATCTTCTTTCTGGTCAAAAACTTTAGGTACCTTGTATCCTGTACCTATTTCTTTCTCGTCATCCTCTTGTGTATGTGATATTTTTCCAAGTATTGTCATATTTTCCCAAGTCTTCTGTTTGAATTAATTATTCTATTAAAGATTAATTAAAAATACGATGATTGATAACCCCCAAACGGATTAGTACCGATAGGAGGACGCTGAATTCACAGTAATTGGCTGGTCGATTTGTATTGCAATACTGCTGTTTGCCGGAATTACAACATCACGACCTTTGTCTATAACTGATTTACCAACACCGGCACCTGCACCGATAGCCGTCCCGAGAGCCGTACCTTTACCGATACTTCCTCCGGAAACAGCACTCATCACAAGCCCTGCAACCGCGCCGCCTGCTGCACCTATGGTTGCGTCTTTTGCATAATCCTTAGCTGTGTCCATAGCAGTGCCGCCCCTTAGGACACCTGTCCCGTCTGTTGTTTTAATCAGACCCGAAATCGGTATCATTTGTCCGTAAGGTGTCACTATACTTGTAAATCTTATTTGAAGCAATCCGTTTCTGCCCGCAAAAGAACCTTTTTTAAGCTGAACAATTGTCCCGTTAACTGTGCTGCCGGCAGGAGCCACCATCTTATTTCCGTAATAATAATCTTGCCCCAAAGAAACACTAACAGCCTGTCCCAGAATCATGCTCTGCGTATTAATTTCGCATGTTGTAAGCGCAGGAATAGAACTGCCTGCAGGAACCATAAAAACAGACCCTTGAAGTGTCGGTTGCCCGCCATATGGATTTGTTTGGTAGGGCATGCCCTGCTGTGCCGCAAATGCTGTTGAACCCATTGTCATTAATATCATTAAACTTATCAGTTGTTTTTTCATGCCATGCTCCTCCAATTTTATTATATCTCAATTATATAATATTTTTCTCTAAAAGTCCGCATTATCGTTCATATCAATTGCGTTAAAGTTTTGTGTAAGTTCAAGAACCAATTCTGCACCCGGCTTTACCACAGTATGCTGCCCGAAAAACCTTTTATTACCCGGCGTATACTGAATAACACCTCTATGGACTTTCGGGTAATAAATATAATGAGGCATTTTAGCGTATTCCATTGGTGCAGTCAACTCCCCGCCTATTGTACTGTCCCCTTTATATGTGATATACCCTTCAATCGGCATTTCTCTGTTATCAGGATAAATCACTTTGTTAATTTTTATTTTCATGGAGCCGTTTGTGCCTTGAACCGGTTCGTGCAGCTCTTCTATATATCCCGAAAAAATAGTTTCTTTAGGAAAAACTTTTGCTTCGCCAAGCCAAACGTCTGTAGGGTTAATAAATGTAACAGAGTCGTTTTCATCTGCTTGAGCCGTTGAAACAGTTCGCTGGTTAACAACTTTAACAAAAGCGCCTTTTTGCATTACAAGAGGCGCATAGCCTCTCAAAGAATCAGCGCAGACAACTTTTACGGCTGATGTAAAAACAGCGGTTAAAGTAAATATTATTGCAAATGCCAGTCTAAAAAACTTCTTCATGCCAAATATAATAATATAATTTTTTCAAAAGGCAACTTTGTTGCAAAAGCGCTAAAGCTGCCCAATAGAGAATTTTAAGAAATTTCCTTACCCACAATCGGAGCAATTTTCTTCAATGCACCGTACAATTCGTTAAATTGTTCAGGGTAAAGGGATTGAGCACCATCACAAAGTGCCGATTCAGGTGTATCATGAACCTCAATCATCAATCCATCCGTACCTGCCGCAACTGCCGCTTTCGACATCGGCGCAATTTTATCTCTCAAACCTGTTCCATGGCTCGGGTCGATAATTATCGGCAAATGGCTGAGTTTTTTGATAACAGGGATGGCGCAAAGGTCAAGAGTATTTCGTGTTGTGCGTTCAAACGTCCTGATACCTCGTTCACACAATATAACTTCACGATTTCCGCCAGCCATAATATATTCTGCAGACATAAGCCACTCTTCAATCGTCGCCGAAAGCCCACGCTTAATCATCACGGGTTTATTCACATACCCAAGCTCTTTTAAAAGGTTAAAGTTCTGCATATTACGAGCGCCGACTTGTAAAATGTCAACATATTTTTCGAAAAGAGGTATTTGAGAAATCTCCATAACCTCTGATGTAACAGCCATGCCGTATTTATCCGCAACTCGTCTTATTATTTGCAAACCTTCTTCGCCAAGCCCTTGAAATGCATAAGGGGATGTTCTGGGCTTAAACGCACCGCCTCGAATAATTTTTACACCATACGAGCAAAGTTTTTGCGCAACAGCGTCCATCTGCTCTTCACTCTCGATTGTGCAGGGTCCTGCAATTACACCGGCGTATTCTCCACCGAATTTTACACCTTTTACATCAATAACAGTATCTTCAGGTTGAAAAATACGGCTGCAAAGCTTATAGCTTGAAGAAATTTTTATAACCTCCTTAACACCGTCTAAAAGCTCGATATCTCTAGGGTCAATTACTTTCCCGCCGACAGCGCCGATTACTGTATGCAGTTCACCTTCTGAAACGTGAGCTGTATATCCCTTATTTTCTATAAATTTAATTACATTATCAGTTTGTTCTCGGCTAGCGCCATGTCTCATTACTACAAGCATATTTCCTCCTCGTTTTTTTATACTTGCAATAATTGTATGACAAACAATTAAAAACTTGAAGTTCTGAAATACATTGTGTATTTTTTGTTGCCATAATAGTAAATTATTTGATGAAAGTTGTCGTCCAGCTTTTGTGCGTCGATATATGAATTTGGAGGAGGCAGTTTTTTTGATTGCCTAAAGATTTTTGCAAGATTTTCTCCCGTTCCTTTCTTAAATTTCTGCCATTTCGTGAGTTCAGGAACAGGCATCATTTTTTTGTAAAAATCCTCAAGAACTATCTCCGTTTCCATGACAGGAATAATATATTTAACTTTTCCGGCCTCTTTGAAGAAAATATAATCTTTATCTTTTATATTCCTCGCCGCAAGCAAATAATAGCCCGGCGGAATAGTAATACTTTTAAAATACAGCGGAGCAGCAGTCCTAAAAAGAGCAAACGGAGCATATGCATAATTAAAGTAGTCTTCCGCCTGATACGGATCCAAATTATGCATAAGCTTGATTTTCGGCACTTCAGCCTGATTATAAAGCTGCTCATAGTCTGACTTCGCCGCAACAGGCAGCGAACAAAGAACACACAGCAAGAATAAAATTTTTAATAATTTCTTCATATATATTATAATAACGTTTTTTTGAAAAAAGGCAAAGCACATCATTGCTGCTTGCTACCAGAGAGCCTCAGGCATCAATCTTTCGTAAAACCAGACATCGACATCGTCATATTTGTCTTCAAATTCTTCTTTTAAGTCTTCTGAAACGCCGATTGCAACAATCGGAAGCCCTAATTGAGACGCTGCCTGTTTTGTAAGCTCATATCCACGGATAACATCATCTTTTGTGGTTTCCGAGCCCAAATGAGTATTGGAAATGATACCCGAGAACTTTTTCCAAGGACGCTTCTCAAGCCCTTCAGAAAAACTCACGTATTCAATAATATTTTCGACAGAAAATGTTTCAAATTTTGAAGTGTTTATAACTATGTAAATATTTAAGTCTTCTTCATCTCCAATATTTGTAATGATATCAAGAACATCAAGTCCGCTGGCACCATATCCGACATCAATAATAATATCACCCTTTTCAGACAAACAGTTTATCTGCCTTGGGTTCACATAACTTGCCGCTTCTCCCAATCCTTCATATTCCGGCTGCGTAATGACATTTATCCCACGCACTTTTAGTTTTGCCTCCAAAGGGCGAAGTGTATAGGCAGGTTCTACCGTGTCTAAATCAACAAGTGTAACCTCTTCTCCGTTTTTTATGTATTGAAGCGCTCTGTTCAACGCTGTTTCAGACTTACCGCTTGCATAAGCGCCTGCGTATACTTCGACTTTTCTCATGATTCACCTTATTTTTTGTGTCATGACTATTTTATAACAAAAATTATGAATTTTTTGTTAAGTAGTTGTAATCCACTCGGATAAATAGTATTATTGAACTAATTTGAAAACTTAAATTATAGAGGTATATATGAAAATAGGTATGAAAATCGCGATTGCGCTTGGTTTAGGAATTAAAAGAAACGCACACATCTTTGTTGGTTTGGTTGCGGGTCTTATTGTCGGTGCAGTGCTGCATAAAAACATTGCAAACGGTGTCAATCCTCAAGTTACGTCAGCAATCATGATGATTTTAAAATTCATCGGACAAGCATTCATCAGACTTATACAGATGGTCGTAATTCCACTCGTTGTATCGGCTATCGTGATTGGTATAGCAAGTATCGGCGACAATAAACAGCTCGGTAAATTCGGTACAAAAATGATTTTGTATTATGGGATTATCACAGTTATAGCTGTCACTCTGGGTGCTGTACTTGTCTGCGTTTTTCATCCCGGAGTGGGCGTTCAGGCATTTATTAACGGTCAGGTCTCAAGTGAAATACAAGCATTAGTTGCAAATGAACTATCACACAACCGCGCTAATATGTTTAACCAGTTCCTGTTACTAATCCCTAAAAACCCTCTTGAATCTCTTGCAAAAGGCGACATGATTCCGATTATATTCTTTACACTTATCTTCTCAATTGCACTTGCAAAAGTCGGCGATATCAATCGACCTGTAGTGTCTTTCTTTGAGTCAATTTTTGCAGCAACGATGAAAGTTACAGACTGGATTATGTTCTTCGCTGTTCCCGGTGTATTTGCCTTATCAGCAACTGCTATCGCAGGGTTCGGTATGTCAATCATAATGTCTATTTCGAAGTTTTTCGCAGTGCTTTTAATCGGATTTTTACTACAGCTTTTAGTTGTTTATCCGGCAATGCTTAAAATATTCTCAAAAGTACCTGTAATGACTTTCTATTCTGCGATTGCAGAAGCAATGATGGTTGCATTCGGTACTGCAAGTTCATCTGCAACGCTCCCTTTAACCATAGCTTGCTGTGAACGCCGAGGTATTTCTCATAAAGTATGTAGTTTCGTACTTCCGCTTGGTGCAACTCTAAACATGGATGCGACAGCACTTTTTCAGGTTGCAGCGGTAATTTTCCTGACACAGGCTTATGGTGTGGAGTTGGGAATTTTCCAAATAATTCAAATAATGGTTTTGGCAATAATTGCCTCAAGTACATCTGCCGGTATTCCCGGCGCGGGGATAATTACAATCGCGCTGGTTCTTAACGGACTTGGATTAACACCTGAGCAGCTCGTAATAGGATTTGCATTCTTAATGGCAATCGAAAGAATTATAGATATGCTTCGTTCTATGATAAACGTCACTTCAGACGCGGTTGTAGCTGCTATCATTGCAGACAACGAGAATGAAATAAATTACGATTTGCTTAATAATCCGGACTCTTATAAAGAAGTAATTTAAAATGAATCAAAAAGCCAGGGCAATAGGTTTTTGGGGCTATCCAAGCCTTGATTTAATCAGCAAATATAAAAAACTTTATCCCAAACACGAATGGATAGACTTGGATGTTGATTTCGGCTATCCAAAACTCTCCATGCTGCCTGAGGCCTACTGCAAAATCGTTAAAAATATGGTTTACAACGCTATACACTTACGCGACTGTCTGGATGTGATTTTGGCGCCTATAGGCAAAGAAAAATGTGACAGCGGCTGGTTTGCTGCGAGATTATTAAAGGATATAGGGTTCAACGTTGAAGAATCTATATATGAGCAGACCTTGACGCGTAATCCCATATCAATTTCCACCTCAAATTTACCGCTGAGAAAAAAGTTTGAGTTGATAACGGCAGATATCCCCGAACAAAAGCACCTGCAATTCGAACAGGTAAAGCCTTCGTTCGGATTCTGGGGAGTTCCGCCTAATGATTTGAGGGTATTGGAGCTTTTTCCTGACGATACTCATGTGTATGGCTGGACAAGATGTGTCGAAGCAGGTGTGCCCGCTGATATTGAGCTTGAAATGTACGCAGATGAAAACGTTCCGACTGTTTTTTATGCACAGGCATTTTGCGCCAAGACACAGCTTGCAAAATACCTTGCCGACAAGTACAATGGGCTGTATGTGGATATTGACGACGTAGTCACAAACTCCGTCCGATACAAGATAGAGGCTTTTATAAAGTTACGCTGATGTTATATGTAGATGCAGGAACAACTTGGTCAAAAGTATGTGAATTGTCAAATGACAATTCTGTTTTCGAACAAAATTACGGCGAATTCATACTCAGAAATGATGGTTCAAAAAAATACTACATAATACCTTCTAACAAGCTTTCTGCTTGCGATTTAGAGTTCACTGCAGCAACAGGGCACATGTCAAAAATGAATCTCAAATACGATGAAAATTATTTAAATGAAGTATTGGCACTGTCAAAAGGATTTTTGTCAAATATTGCTCAAGACGGACTTGTACTGGACCTTGGCTCGCGTGACGTAAAATGGGTGCAGTTTAAAAATGGAAAATTCAAAGACCTTGACTGGAACAGCTCCTGCGCAAGCGCAACAGGAGCGACAGTTGAAATGCTTTTAAAATTTTATGATGTAAAAATCGATGAACTTGAAGCTTCCGACGAGCGCTACAACATAACTTGCGGAATTTTTGGACTGGAAAAAATTATGGATGATGTTGCAAACGGACTCGAAGCAAAAACTGCTATAGCAAAATTTTTGCACGGACTCGCTTACAATGCCTGGAACTTCGCAAAGAAACCGGAAGAAATTTATCTCTCCGGCGGCTTCTGCGACAATAAATGTTTCACCGACTCGCTTGCCAAGTACGTAAAAGTTCACAAACTCGGAAGATTTATCCTTACAGACGGACTTATCAGTGAATTCAACAAAAATAACACACAATTGTTGCCTAAATTATAAACAGGGCTTATAATTGGTCTATGAGCGAAAAAACTTTTAAAATGCCTAAATTGTCTTTTATTGTCACATCATACAACTACGCCGACTATATCAAAGAATGCGTAGAAAGTATTTTGGCTCAACACTACAATAATATTGAAATTATAATCGTAGATGACCACTCGCGGGATCGCTCGGTTGAGGTTATTAGACAAATTATTGCTGAAAATACGACAAATATCAAAATAGAACTGATTATCCACAAAAGCAATAAAGGTCAACTGGCTTCGATTATGGACGGAATTTGGGCATCAAGCGGTGAATTTATAGCCTGCATAGATTCGGATGACAAACTCTGCCCGAATTATGCAATGTCACATATCAGCCTGCATTTAACTAATGCATGCGCGCTTACCATCTGCGAATTGGCGGAAATTGACGAAAATTCCACCCTGCTGTCTGTTAATTCTCCTTCGTTACCCAAACTCGAAGGCGGTAAAATTCGAAAGGTCAAAGCTGTATACAAAGAAATCGAAGAACGATTCAATATAAAAGTCTTGAACCGAACAAAACAATTTTTTGGCGGCTGGTGGTGGGCACCAACAAGCTGCGGAGTTTTCAGAAAGGCTTCAATACAACCATTCTTGACTTTTTATCGCACGGACAACTGGCGAACTTCTCCGGACAAGCTTCTTTTTAACTTTCTACATCTTGTAGGCGGAAGTATAAAAATTTACGAACCGCTTGTAATGTATCGCCGACACGGGAACAACGCCGGAATTTGCAACTATATCATGGGTGACAGGCGCTACAACAGCAACACAGCAAAGAAAAATTACCTCAATAATCAGATTAATTTATACAAGGACACTATTGAGTTTTTCAAAGAAAACAATAAAAAACTTAAAGAACTCTTTTCGACAAAAGGATACTATCGCATGCTTTTTGAAATTTATTTTTCTATACCAAAGCTGATTTTATACAAATTAACACACTGAAAACCCTATAAATATTAACATTTTTAAACAAATTGCAGTCGAAAATGTTGGGTGTATAATCTAAGAAGATAAAAAATTATTATTGATGAGGATATAAAATGATTACTTTGAACCAAAACGAGGGATTGATTACACAGATTATCGGACCTGTTATCGACGTTGAATTTTCTCACGGCAATCTGCCTGAAATCTACGACGCGCTTAAAATCACAACCGAAGACGGAAATATTGTTACGTCTGAAGTTCAGCAGCTCTTGGGCGAAAATAAAGTGCGCTCGGTTGCAATGTCCTCAACTGACGGGCTCAAAAGAAACATGAAAGTCATTAACACAGCTGAACCAATTAAAATTCCTGTCGGAAATGCTATTTTAGGCAGAATTTTAAACGTTCTCGGCGAACCGGTTGACAACGCCGGTGAAATTATTACAGAAACCTATCTTCCGATTCACCGTGAATCACCAGTTTTGACAGACCAAAACACAGATATTGAAATCCTCGAAACCGGGATTAAAGCAATCGACCTTCTTCAGCCATATCAAAAAGGCGGAAAAATCGGTCTTTTCGGCGGTGCCGGTGTAGGTAAGACCGTTTTAATTATGGAACTTATCCACAACATCGCGGCAGAACACTCCGGTGTATCTGTTTTCGGCGGCGTAGGGGAAAGAACACGCGAAGGCAACGACCTTTTTCATGAAATGAAAGATTCAGGCGTTATAGATAAAGTAGCATTGATTTACGGCCAGATGAACGAACCGCCGGGAGCAAGGATGAGAGTTGGACTCTCAGCCCTAACTGCTGCCGAATACTACCGTGATTTCTCAAAACAAGACGTTCTGTTGTTCGTTGACAACATTTTCAGATTTGTACAAGCAGGCTCAGAAGTATCAGCCCTTTTGGGACGTATGCCATCTGCGGTTGGTTATCAGCCCACATTGGCGAACGAAATGGGTGCTCTTCAAGAGCGTATTACCTCAACTAAAGACGGTTCAATTACATCTGTTCAGGCAATTTATGTACCTGCAGACGATTTGACTGACCCGGCTCCTGCAACTACATTCTCTCACTTGGATGCGTCAACAGTTCTTTCAAGACAAATTGCGTCACTGGGTATTTATCCTGCGGTTGACCCTCTGGCGTCAAACAGCCGTGTTCTTGACCCTATTACAATTGGTGAAGACCACTACGGTACTGCAAGACGCGTACTTGAGATACTTCAACGCTATAAAGAGCTTCAAGACATCATCGCCATTCTCGGTATGGACGAGCTTTCAGAAGAAGACAAGATTACAGTTAACAGAGCAAGAAAAATCCAGAAATTCCTTTCTCAGCCATTCTTTGTTGCTGAGCAGTTCTCGGGGATTAAAGGTAAATACGTTAAACTTGAAGACAGCATAAAAGGCTTCAAAGAAATTATCGAAGGAAAACATGACAGCCTTCCTGAACAAGCGTTCTATATGGTTGGTACCATTGAAGAAGCTGTTAAAAAAGCAGAAGAAATGGCGGAATAATAAATGGACGGTAAAAAACTGCATTTAAAAGTTCTTACGCACGAAAAAGTTGTTTTTGACAGTGATGTTGACGCAATCTATGCAACAGGCGAACAAGGCGAATTCGGTATCCTGCCTGATCACATACCGTTTATGACAACACTTAAAATCGGTGTAACAAGAGCTGTAACAAACGACAAAACCTACTATATCGCAACTATAGGTGGCGCTTTCCAAGTCAAAAACAATGAAGCATTGATTTTGACTTCCACTGCAGAACTTGATACAGGAATTGACGTTGCGCGTGCAAAAGAAGCAAAAGAACGTGCTGAAGCTCGTCTCGGAAGTGCTGATACTGCAATTGACAGACAGCGTGCTGAAGTTGCATTAGCCAAAGCTCTTGCCAGACTTAAAGCAGGTTTGAAAAAATAAAAGATTCTTCAGCTAAAGTCTCAGAATGATAGTTCATTTTATACAAAAAAACACACCTTAGCAGGTGTGTTTTTGCATTATTTTCTGATTACTGTCCCGGAAGCGGAGCAGGCACGGGAGTTTTTGGTTGAGGAGCCGCCTTTTGCTGTGTTTGAACATTATTATTAAACACTTCCGTAAAATTCGGCTGAGCCGTTTGTCCCTGGTGCTGCATTTTAACGTTTGTAATCGCAGGAAGAACAACTGCTTCAGGATTTTCAACATCTTCCGCTGCTTTTTCCTCGTCTGCCTTCTGTTGCTCATCTTTTGCTTTAATTTGCGCCCCTGACATACTTGCAGGAAGTTTAACAAAATCAATCTGAACATCAGGATATTCAAATTCTTTGGCGCCGAACGATGATGTTGCAGCTTTCATAACGTCTCTCCATATGATTGCAGGAGTTGAGCCGCCAGTCATGCCCGCCATAACGGTGTTGTCGTCATTTCCGACCCAAACACCCGTAACTATGTCAGGCGTATATCCGACAAACCAAGCGTCGCGATAATCATCAGTAGTACCTGTTTTACCTGCTGACGGAACGCCAATATTGGCTCCACGCCCTGTACCGTTTGTAATGACAGTCTTAAGCATTCCTGTCATTGCAGCTGATGTATCATAAGATATAGCTCTTACAGCACGCGTTTTAGGTGCTTGATACACGATTTTACCTCTGTTTGTTTCAACTCTTGTAATAGCGTAAGGAGTTACCTTAAAACCGCCGTTTGCAAATGCGCCATATGCAACAGTCAAATCATGAAGTTTAACACCGTTAGAACCCAGTGCGATTGTAGAGTCGTATTCAAGCGGCGTTGAGATGCCTAAAGCACGAGCCATAGAAATAACAGAGCGAATCCCTACGTCCTGTATCAATCTGACAGCCATCACGTTAGATGAAATCATCAAACCGGCATAAAGCGGAATAGGTCCGCGATATTTGGAACCATAGTTACGCGGGCTCCATTTCCCGATTGTAATCGGTTTATCATCAAGTATATCATTAGGTCCCCAGCCTTTTTCAATAGCTGCAGCATATACTATCGGCTTAAAAGCTGAGCCCGGAGGTCTCACCGAGTTTGTAATTCTATCATACTGACTTTTAGCATAGTTTTTACCGCCTGCATAGGCAAGAATAGCGCCTGTAGTCGGCGAGAAAGAGAATACAGCAGCTTGATGAGCACCTACGTTTCTTATCATCGCTTCGTTTGCAGCATTTTGAGCCTGCGTATCAAGCGTAGTATAAATTTTATAGCCGCCCTGCGTGATATCTGTCTCATCAAAGCCCATATTTTCAAGCTCTTTCATAACAAAATCCACAAAGTACGGCGCCTTGTTGTAAACGTAGATGCTAGGAAGCGGGTTTAGGCTGACTTTCTCCTCTTTCGCTTCATTGTATTCATCTTTGGAAATATAACGCATTCTGTACATACGTTTGAGAACTTGATTACGTCTGACAATAGCTTTATCAAGGTCGTTAAACGGAGAATAAACAGAAGGTGCCTGCGGAAGCCCCGCAATTAAAGCAGATTCTGCAAGTGTAAGACGGCTTAGCGGTTTATTAAAATATACTTTTGCCGCACCTGCAGCACCGTATGCGCCTGAACCTAAATAAACATTATTCAGATACATTTCAAGAATTTTATCTTTTGGAATAGATTTTTCAATCCTTGCTGACAAAATAAACTCTTTTATCTTTCTGTCATAAGTTTTTTCGTTGTTAAGAAAAAGAAGCCTTGCAAGCTGCTGCGTAATCGTACTCGCACCTTGCACAACGCGTCCTGCCTGAATATTTGCAACAGTAGAACGAGCAAGACCTGTCAAATCATATCCGCTGTGGCTGTAAAAGTTTTTATCCTCAGTTGCGATGATAGCTTTTTTCAAATTATCCGGGATTTCTTCAATAGAAACTCTCTCAGATGTAAACGCCGTAAACGTCTTAATAATTTCTCCGTCATCGGCATATATCTGCGTAACAACATTGGGTCTGTAATCTTCCAAGTTTTTTATCGGAGGAAGCATCATTGTATATAGCTTTATCGCCACAACCAGCGCAAAACACGCTGCAATCACACCTACAATCGTATTAACTACGACCTTCCCCGTTTCATTATTTTTTCTTTTTGGCACTTTATATTCTCTCATTTGTCTACCTTATATTATAATATTTAATATAGAACAAAATACGAAATAATGCACAATGATTAACATTCTTAAAGCCATATATTACGAAATATTTTCATACTTTGTCCCTGAAAAAGTTTTCTACGAAATTAAGGGGGCATGCAAGCAGTGCGGAAAGTGCTGTAACTATATGTACAGCTTTGATACATATACAGAACGCGAATTTGAAATAATGCAATTTTTGTACCCAGCCTACAAGAGATTTTACATAAAGGGCAAGGATGAAGAGGGCAATCTTATTTTTGCCTGCAAATATGTAACAGAGGCAGGAAAATGCTCTGTATACAAAAAAAGATTGAGCATGTGCAAAAACTACCCTGTAAAAAGACTCCGCCACAAAGCAATTATGCACGAAGGCTGCGGTTTTTATGTTGAAGATAAAAAGTTTAAAGACTATTTAAACAAATAAAAAAGGAGGTTTAAAAAAACCTCCGTCCCCATTTCTAATTTCCTCTTCTAATACTCGATGCCTTTTCTAGCCATCACGCCTGTTTCAAAATAATGTTTAATCGGAACCATTTCCGTAACCAAATGAGCAAGAGCTTTAAGCTCAGGGTGCGCACGTCTTCCGGTCAACACGATTTCAAGATTTTCAGGCTTGTTCAAAAGTGCTTCTTTTATATCTGAAACCTTAATCATGCCCATATCCGTACAAATATTAATTTCATCCAAAATAACAAGCTGATATTCGCCTGAATTAATAGACTCTTTCGCAAATTCCCAGCCTTTTTTAGCTTCTTTGAAATCTTCCATGCAAACATTGTGTGAATAAACAACTCTGTCCATGCCGAACTGAACAACTTTTAAGTTAGGCAGGTAATTCAATGAAGATTCAAGCTCACCATAGCATGTACCCGAGTCACCTTTTGTAAATTGAATGACAAGAACTTTCCAGCCATGCCCGAGAGCACGCAAAGCCAATCCCAGTGAGGCAGTTGTCTTGCCTTTACCGTCTCCTGTGTAGATTTGAATGTAGCCATGCTCTAACATATTTAAAGTTCCTCCAAAGATATACTTTGATTATTCATTATTTTTCAAAACATTTACTCATGTATTTGTTGTATTTTGAATAACCTTTTGAATATTTTTCGTCATAAGGGTAACGATAGAAAATCCCGCTCCCTCGGGTGTCGTACAAAAACGACAACCCTGGGTTAAATAATTGTTACTTCGCTATCAGTTATATTACGAAGGCAATTATGTGCCCCATCCCAAAACATTATTAACACTTTTTATTTTAGTTCAAAGCAAAAAATTTGTAATGTTTTTTATCAAAAAAACAGTGTTAATTTTACATTTTACACATGTAACAGCTAAAAACACAGTAACGGCAGTGATACAAGATTTGAAAAAAATTTACAAATTAATTGTAATATTTTCTTAAAATTTACTTGCATTTCAGCTAAAGGGCTCGGGTATTATAGTTCAGGCCAGTTTACAATAATTAACTAAGAGAATTTAATCAAAACCGGTTGTTTATACCAAAAAATACCATTATAATACTATCGGGTATTACCCAACTGGCTAATTTACAATTACAATTATAGTACAATCGGGCGATAGTTTATAATTCTGTATTTTGTATCATATATATGGAAGGATTAAACGGATAGGCTATGAAAAAGATTATAATTTACACTGATACTCCAATCATGGATATTACCGACTTGTCGGAAGAAAAAGCAGCTTACACCATAAAAATTGTTAGCTCAGACAAAGCAAACAATCAAAATCTAAGCGGTGATAAAGTTCTAATTAACTGTGACGATGATTTTGATATTCAAAAAATCACATCTTTTCACAAAAAAAACGATACTGTTATTTGGGCTTATACGCAAAATACAACAAGAGAAAATATTCTTCGTCTATACAGCTTTGGGGTAAATAATGTAATACCGACTCCAAAAAGTTTTACTCACATAATAAATATCCTCCTAGACCCGGAAAATGAGGATGTTAGTCTTAGCATTGTAAAAAAAACTGAAAAATCAAAGAAAAAGATTTTAATTTTGGATGACACAAAAGCTAATAACGAACTGCTTGAAGCAACTCTTGACGAATTTAATTTTGCATATTACACATATACAGACCCTAAAGAAGCTTTAATTGAAATAGAAAAAATTTCTTTTGACTTGATTATTTTAGATATAATGATGCCGGAAATAGACGGTTTTCATGTTGCACAAAAAATCAGAAATTCTTCGCTAAATTCAGCCACGCCTTTTATCTTCATTACATCAATGCCCGGAATTGAAGCCAAAATCAAAGGATACGAGGTAGGTTCGTATTCATATATAGAGCGACCTTATAATATTGATGTTGTAAGGGCTCAAGTGAAAAATGTTCTGGAGATAGTGGAGCTGCAAGATAATTTATGTCGTGAAAATGAACTTCAAAAATCTATGCTGGAGTATTCAAATAATCAGTCTATCATAACTGACGCCTCATTTATGATTCTTTCTGCCGGAAATCAACATATTTCATTAAATAAAGGTGAATATTTCTTCAGCTACTTCAAGGCAAACGCTATAGAATATCCCATAAAACAACTGGCAGATTTTGTTCAATCAAAAGAAAGAACTTTTAAATTTATTTTTGATTTAAATGCACCGGAAGAACAAATCAAAACATATGAATCCAGTATAACCAAAATCCTTTCCGCTTCGAATGAAACCGAAAGATTTTTAATTGTAATTGAAGATATCACGGACAGAATTCTTCTTGAACAGCAAAAAGAGACTTTCGTTGCAACACTTACACATGACCTAAAATCACCTGTCCGAGCTGAATACAATGTGTTAAAACAGCTTATCGACCTAAAATACGGAGACTTAACATCCGAACAAAAAGAAATTCTGACACAAATGCTTGACTCCCGGGCGTATATGCAGCGAATGGTAGACAATTTACTTACAAGATACAAAATAAATGCGGAAAATTTTGTCGTTACGCCTGAGCTTAATTCATATAAACAAACAATCGAAAATACAGTCAGAGACCTTAAATACTTGGCGCAGAACAAAAGCCAAACCATATATGTCGGATACAACTCAGAAATTGATGATTTTTACTTTGATAAAACAGAGATTGTACGAGTACTTGTAAATATAATTGTAAATGCCTCTGAGTACACACCAAACGGCGGAGAAATATATATAAAAGTGCAAGATGCAGGCAAGTACATAAAAACCAGCATTACTGATACGGGTTATGGGCTTTCGGAGAAAGATATACCTCTTATCTTCAACAAACATGTTACTTTGGCGAAAAAATACAGAAAAGTAGGCTCCGGTCTCGGGCTTTATATTTCGAAATCCATTATCGAATCTCACGGCGGAGAAATCCGGGTAGAAAGCAAACTAAATGAAGGCTCTAAATTTGAATTTACAATCCCTTTGAGCATGTCAGAAAAAAACATGGATGAAGAACTTATAGATGTGTCCGGAAAAGAAGAAATAAAATTAATTTAGTTTACAACACAGGAATGTTTTCAAAGTTTGGTTTTTTATGAGTAAATTCTTCCTGAACTTCATCAGCAATTCTATCAGACTTCAAAGCACGCTTTTTACGCAAAAGCATATCCGTGAAAGCCTCAACTCTTGTAATAAATCCCGCTTCACCTGTATGCTCATCTATCGTAAGCCCCAAGACAGGCTTATCAAAGTTTTTGGCATTTCGGAAAATTCTATCAACCATAATAGAATCAGGGCCGCACCCAAAAGCTGTAATCGTAATAATACCGTCTATTTTAGAGTTTTTCAGGTAATGCCCGGCTGAACCGGTCATTTCATATTCATTTGCCCAATAAGCAGAATCAACTCCTAGAGTAGAAAGTCCTTCCTCAAGCTGCTCTGAGGTCAGTTGTTCATATGTGTATGCTTTTACTCCAAGTTTTTCAAGCTTATCAAAGATTTTCATTGAAACGCGATCATCATATATATTGTAACCATGCGAAATTAAGGCTACGGTGATTTCATATTCTTTAGATACTTGATGTATTATTATATTACCGTTAATTGCCGCCCTCAATGCCTTTTCAAAATGTATTCCAGACCTTGTCATTGTTTGGAAGTTGTTTAAAACCTGCCACCCCATTTTTTGAGCTTCTTTCACTCGTACGGGGTCTTTTATACCAAATTCGTGAGCAACATCCATTAAAAACTCAGGTAACCCTTGCTGCTCGGATTTGTCGAGCGTTGCTTCAATAATTCTGAACTCTCTTTTGACAACATTTCTAATCAAATCAGGTAAAGCGCGTATCTTAGAGCAATTATAAATCTTATGCGCTACAGACTGAATAGAAGGGATGAAAATAGCGTCGACACCCTTGTCCAGAAGATTCAAAACATGCCCGACATAAACTTTTATCGGGAGACAAGTCTCTGTAACAACAAGGGCAGAGCCTTCAGACATGGTCTGCTTTGTAGTTCTGTCTGAGAGTATGACCTCAACCCCCAGCGCTTTGAAAAAGCCGAACCAGAAGGGATAATAATTATAATAAATAAGTGCGCGCGGAATTCCAACTTTCATATCAAATCCCACACTTAAAACGGTCTTGTTTGTCCGAGTTTATTTCTAAGCTCTCTAAATCTTGCAATATCTTCCTGCGCCTTGCCTGTTTCTTTGAATACAGCTTGAGTAGTCGGATGAACAAGCAAAATATAATCCATGTGAATTTCTAAGAAATTATATCTGCGAGGCGGCATGTTTGAATTTTTTGCATAAATTTCAACATTCGTAACCGCTAAAAATCTTCTTTCTTTATCATTAAGCAAATCTGTCAAATCTCTGTTTGAATTTGTATATTTTGCAACGTGAACAGTACCCTTAATGTCATGGTCTACTGTTAAAATGCTTACCTCTACCGGTACCGTATCTATATGTTTTGCCATTTGTCAGTCCTTTTCGTACTCTTGTGTATAATTATATAATAGTTTATTTATTTTGACCAGAAAGATTATTCATTCCCGAAACTAAAACCATGATATCTGACGGATTTAACTTCACATGAAGTTTACTCTTTTTGAATTCTGTCGTGCCCTCGCACATCCTGATTGGTATTACTTCGCGGAAATCTTTGACGCCGGATATGGCAATAGCACCCTCTGCTGCGGCGGATCTGTTGTGGTTCAAAATAACAATTATTTTGATATCGCCTGATGAGTATTCATAAGCGAAAATATCCTTATTGCCGGTTTTGAGAATTTCAGGACGAGAATTTAAAACAGGAAGCATTCTTGCTTTAAAATTTGTTGCCATCTTAAATTCCGAGGCAATATTTTTGTCTCCGCCTCCCGGTGCACGAGAAAAATTAAATATATCCGATTTTCCTTTGTGAGTATAGTAGGTTGTATCATCTGTGTATGTCTTGTCGGCTTTTCTATTCGCGTATCCATAAATAAAATAATCACCGGTAATATAGCCATTCACAAAATACATGTTTCCCGGTAATGTTGCAGACAGCCACAAAATTTGACGAGCATAAAAGGGACTGGTCAGCATAGGGCTGATATCATCGTGAGTAGCAAAATTCAAGACAATAGATTTCCCCTGCCCGCTGCGTTCAGCAAGCTTTACCACTTCCTCATAGGAAGTAAACAAATCGTCAGTTTTTTCAAACTTCGAATAATTCATAAAATTTCCCAGATATCCGTCAAAACCCGCGGAAGTGAGCTTATCGTACGAAGTAAAAGGCGCTTCCTTAGCGGCAGGCTCAGTCCAAGCGGGCGAAGCCTCCGCTATAAACAAAAATTGCGGGTCGTCGCGTCTTGCATAATTTATAAGCACCTGCCAAAACTCATAAGGCTTCATCGTCGCAACGTCAGCTCTAACACCGTCTGCCCCAAGTTTTTTCACCATATCAATAAATGATTTATGCGAATCTATCAACTCATCATTCAGAGCATTATCAGCTTCAACAGCCTTAAAGAGTCTAACATCAGTCCAGTCGGAAGGTACAATCGATTTCCCGTCTTTTGACCCCGTAAAAAGCTCAGGACGACGCAAAAACATATCATAAGAACCGCAGCTTGGCAAATCAATTATAACCGCTATCCCACGTTTATGACACTCATCGATAAAGAGTTTTGCTTCATCGTATACGCTCATTGGGTTTGACTTGTCATCAAGCTGCGGATTAACTTTGTTAAAATCATCCATAGCGTACAAGGAACCTGCCGTTCCAAGAGCTTTAAGCTTTCCTACAGGCGTAATCGGCAGAAGGTGAACCATATTTATTCCGTGAGATTTCAAACTATCCAGTTTTTTTATTGCACCAAGAAACGTCCCCGGAACCTCTCCTTTATCAATTTCTATAATTTCATTACCGTTGCTGTCATCAGCTGAAAAGGTTCTCATATTTAAAACATAAATTCTTGCATTATTATTGACAAATGTACCGCGTGCGGTATTTGTATATAAAGCAGCGCTGTAAGCTGAATTAACACCAAAGGCAAGAAACATAAGCATTATAAATAATTTTTTCATTGATTTCCCCATAAATCACTATCTGTAAACATAATAGGCAATATTTTCAATTTATGCAAATATTGAAAAAGAGTTTACAATAATTTTTCCAGCTCCGAAATAACAAATCCTGCAGGCATTTCCCGAAGACATGCATAATTGTCTTTGCATTTTTTCGGTTTTGCACAAGGCGCACAAGGCAACCCTGAAGAAATAACAAAACTATTTTTTCCAAGCGGTCTCCAATGAGAAACCGAAGTTGAACCGAAAAGTGAAACGACTTTTTTTCCAAATGCAGCTCCTGCGTGGCAAAAACCGCTATCTATTCCAAAGACCAAGTCCATCTTACTTATAAGCGCCATAACTTCATCAAAAGAAAGCTCTCCACATAGATTAATCGGCTCTGAACCTTTTGAAAAATCAGTAATTTGCTCATAATAATCTTTTTCTCTATCCAACCCGGTAAAATATATTTCATAACCTTTCGTCGCAAGAAAATCAACAGTTTTCGCAAAATTTTCAACTGTCCAATCTTTAACATGTGTTGATGAACAAGCAACAACAAGTGCCTTAGGTTTTTGTGTCAAATAAGGTTCAATATTTTTCAAAGCCGAATCCGTAACAGAATACTCCAGCTTTTCATCATTAATCTCGACATAATCGGCTCTCAAAACATCCATAAAATATTCAAGTTCGTGTTTTGAGTCATTTTTATTGTAATCTACAACATTTGTTAAAAATAGCTCTCTAAATTGCCCGCCAAACCCGATTCTTTCTTTTATTCCAAGCCCGAACGCAAGTAAAGCCGCTGATAATGACCGTTTCAGAACATAAACTTTGCCATAATTATTTTGTCTGAGTAATTTATAATCAAGATTCTTTATATTAAAAACTTCATTTACATAAGAACATTTTGAAAATACCAAGCCGCCCGCATTTTTAGAAATAACATCAATATCAGCGCGCCCGCAGTGTTTCTTTAACTCACGCAAAAACGGTATCGCAAGTATACTGTCTCCTACATATTGAGGTGCTATTACTAAAAGTTTTTCCATTATTAAATTTCTCCTTAAACCATAATATGGACAAATTAAGATTTCGTCAAACAATCAGTTTGCTTCACCAGCAAAATCATAGGAAAAAGGAACAATTATTCTATGATAAAAGTATATTATTGTAACAATCATGCATCAAATAAGTTATATATTTTTTAGATATAATTTATAATTAAAACAGACACAGGATAATGGAAGTAAAATGAAAAAGACTTTAAAATTTATTTGTAAAAATCACAATAAATACGGATTTACGCTGGCGGAGACTTTAATAACACTTGTCATAATTGGTGTGGTTGCGGCGCTAACTATCCCGACATTATCCACAAAATACCAAGAGCACGTGGAAAAGACGCAAGTAAAAAAGACCATTTCAGTAATCTATCAAGCACTGAAAAAAGCAGAAGCTGAAAACGGTGACTTTGACAATTGGGCTACAAATATTAATGGTAATGGGAACGTGATTCTTATTATGGAAAACATGAGACAACAATTAAAAATTGCAGAATACTGCGGATTTGATAAAGATGGCTGCGCTCCAAAAAAACTTACTTTTTACCCTGCATACACATGTGGGCGGATTAGTTATACACTTGCAGACGGAACCAATATAATTGGACTTCAAGACAGAAGATGTATGCTCAATGAAAAGCTACCAAATCCTTTATTGCCTTTGATTATCGTCCCTCAAAAAAGCAAAAATGCCTATTTATTAGGTGTCGGGGAACAATGTGAGAGCGAACCTTGCGCCACCACCCAAATCAAAATCTGGGAACTTGCAAAACCAATAAAGATTCCTAAATAAAATTAGTGCTAGAAATTTATTATAGAAAGGCAGCTACTTCGGGAAAGTCAGCTTTCTTGCCATAAAAAAGAAGACTACCTAAGTAGTCTTCTTTTGAAAAATAGTGCACAAACTTCGAACTTTTGGATCACTAAAAACTAAGTAAATATTTTTTCCAATTGCGGACCAAATTCCCATGTTTGGAACAATATATTTTTTGCACTCTCAAACATTTGTCCGGAAATACCGTCTTCATGAGCTTTATTTTTTATTGACGAGACAATATCTTTCAACTTAGCGCCGCTTGCCATTTCTTCTTCCATAAGCTTTGCACATCTTATTGCATAATCGACAGTTGCTTTTGAATATGGGTCATTTGCATTCGCTCTGTAATATCTATCAAATAGTTCCGGACTTGAAATTTTAAATCCATATTTCTCAAAAGCCTCAGCTGCATTACGAGTTATAGGGTTCAGTGTCTCGTTAAAAGCAAGTAATTCTTTAGTAACATGGGTTTCTAAGTTCTTTTCAGCGCGGTACAACGCTTCGCGGAGAGCGTCTTCTTTTGCCAATAGCTTTTCAGAAATGGCGTCTCCCACACCTTTGCCTTTCATGAAATCATTAACACCATAAATACATTGATTACCGTCTAAGATGTAGTCTCCGATCCCTGATTCCCTCTGGAATACTTTTTTACCATTGACTAATATTATAGGCTCGTTTGCTGTTTGAAAACTATTTAAATGCCTAAATTTACCTATAACTTCAACAACATAATCTTTACCGTCGTTAATAATCGCTTTTAAACTCCCGAGAAATTCAGCACTACTACGGTGTCCTGGGGTTCTTAGAGCTTCTCTTATGCCTGCTTGCAAATAATCAGTAGGTACTAATTTTGAACCAAAACCCGGATTAGCCTTTCTATTTTGATTGGCGGCACTAACAGAATTGATTGATTGATTGATTGATTGATTGATAACATTATTTTACTCCTTTACTTGGCATATGCTCACATAAAACTTGTACAAAAATAAATTTGCTATCTAGTTTTACATTTATTAAAACCAGACTGAGAAACAAATTGTATTGACACTGCATACACAATATGCGATGCTATTTTGTTGAACAAGTAAAGCCAAAAATACAATATTCAAAAAGGACTTTTGAAAAATGGATGAAATGAAAATTATTTCAGAGAAAAATACGAAAAAACATTTTTGCACATGCCCCGCTACGCAATGCCCGCGTCACCCGTCTAAGCATGACAAAGGCTGCGATCCCTGCATTATTGATAATATCCAAAAAGGAAAAATGCCGGCGTGCATGTTTGTCGCAGTCAGCGACGATATCAGAGCTGTGAAGGATTACTCTATCAATGGGTTTGTGGATTTTTATTTAAAAGTAAACGGCAAATAAGGGTTATTTCGGGAGGAGAACTCCCGTCTGGAGTGAGGCGCCCCTCAACTCATACAAAAAAAAGACTACCTAAGTAGTCTTCTTTATGGTGGGCGTTGAGAGGCTCGAACTCCCGACATCCTCCTTGTAAGGGAGGCGCTCTACCAACTGAGCTAAACGCCCGCAAGCTTTGTTACGGCTAAACGCCCTTGCGTATTTACTATAATACGTGCTCAAACTTTTGTGTCAACTATTTATTTTTAAAAAACCGTAAAAGCACATACTGCAATGTGATTGCTAAAAATTGTTTTTGCGGGTATTATGAAAATATGAAAAAACTTTTTAGATTCAATAAGAGGTTACTCAGGTACAAAATTATAAGCATACTTTAAAAGCCAATAATGCAATTTTTGCGTTGTTGGCTTTTTTATAAAGGAGAAATCAGTGAACAGACTCGAAATAATAAAAAAAGACATCCCAGCATCAATAATTGTATTTTTGATTGCACTTCCGCTGGCAATAGGTATTTCAATCGCATGCGGGCTACCGATATACAGCGGAATAATTTCAGCCATAATCGGCGGAATGATTGTGGGGGCGTTTTCCGGGAATTCTTTGCAAGTATCCGGGCCCGCTGCAGGCTTAATACTCGTTGTTGTCGACATCTTGCATGATTTGGGGGCCGAAAAACTCTTTCTCATAGTCTTTCTGGTCGGGCTTATTCAAATTCTCTTCGGAATTCTTTCGTTAGGGAAATGGTTCCGTGCAATATCACCCGCTATTATTCAAGGCATGCTGGCTGGTATCGGCGTATCGATTTTTCTTTCACAGTTTCACATAATGCTTGACAGCAAACCCGCCCCAAACTTTTTTGGGAACATATCAGATCTGATTCAGATAATTTACCATTCAGTGCTTCCTTTGGATGGTTCTCCTCACCACATGGCATGCGCAATCGGGCTTATAACGATTGCCGTAATAATTTTTTGGAATGCTATTCCGAACAAAAAACTTAAATTTATACCATCAGCGTTAGTCGCGGTAATTATCGCGTCATGTGCCGCAAATCTAATGCATTACGACATAAATTACATTACTGTAGACAGTAATTTCTGGGCGAACACAAAACTTCTGAGTCTAAATTCATTTCATTCACTGTTAGATTTAAAAATCATTGCAAGCGCACTCATAATCACATTTATCGCAAGTGCCGAAACGCTTTTAACCTCAACTGCCATAGACAAAATGAGCGATAAATCAAAAACTGATTACAACAAAGAAATAATCGCACAAGGGATAGGAAACTCAGTATCAGGCATATTCGGAGGGCTCCCGATAACAGGCGTAATCGTGAGAAGTGCCGCAAATATCAACGCAGGCGCCGAAACAAGACTTTCCGCAATGTTTCATGGTTTTTGGATTTTGCTTTTTGTAACATTTTTCCCTAAGGTGCTCAGCTATATTCCGATTTCAAGTTTGGCTGCAATTTTGGTCTACACAGGCTGGAAGCTGATAGACATAAAAGCAGCAAAACACCTTTATTCACTAAGCAAAGGGGAGTTCGCAATTTACATGCTGACTCTGGTTGCGATTCTTCTTACAAACCTCTTTGAAGGCATAGTTATAGGCTTTATTGCCGCATTTATAAAAAGTGCTTATAAGGTTATGAAAATAAATCTGGAAATAGAAGAAAATGAAGAAGAAAACAAGATTATCCTCAAACTCCACGGCAATATTATCTTTCTCCAGCTTCCGTCATTGATAGACGCGCTTGAAAGCCTGCCGGAGGACAAGAATATAGAAATTTGTGCCGAAAAACTCTATTTTATAGACCATGCCTGCGCCGACTTCATCAAAGACTGGGAAAAAAGCCGCAAAAATGACTTATACATAACTCAAGTCTCTTGGCCAAAAATTCGCCAAACCTACCCAAACTTTAAATGGCGAAAGTTTCACAAATAGAGACTTATTCCGGTTAAACTATTTCATTTTACCAAAAGAACCAAGGTGGCGGAAAAGCTTTGTATAAGGTAAAAGTTCAAAGAGCGCTTTAGCGACTTTTTCGTCTTTTACATGCCCGTCAATGTCAATATAGAAAGTGTATTCCCCCAAAAACTTCTTAGAGGGGCGGGAATCGATGTAAGACATGTTAATTTCGTATTTGTTAAGAATATTTAGCACTTTGCATAACGCCCCATGGGTGTTTTCCGTAGAAAAGGTTATGCTGGTCTTATCCTGTCCGGTTCTAGGGGTCTCGCCCCGTCCAATTAGCACAAAACGTGTTTTATTATCCTTTTCGTCGTTTATACCCTTTGCAAGAACCGGAAAACCGTATATTTCGGCAGCTTTTTGGCTTGCAATCGCGGCAAACGATGAATCCTGATGAAGCAAATCTTTCACAGCCTGAGCCGTTGAACCTGATGTGTTAATCGTAACGTCTGGAGAAAAATTAACCTCAATATACTCACGGCACTGGGCTATTCCCTGTGTGTAAGACGAAATCGTCTTAATTTCACCAAATCTTTCAGCACGCGTAATCAAACAATGCTCTATCGGGAGCGCTATTTCAGCCAAAATTTTTATATTTCTGTCTTTCAAACGGGTAAGGTTATCCAAAGTCTCGCGAACAACTCCCTCAATCGAATTTTCAATCGGAATAACTGCAAAAGTCTTTTCATCTTGAACTTCATCAAGCTTGTGAAGTATTGAAATTATAGCGTTTTGTGGAATTTCTTCTGCGACGTCCAGATTAAATTTTTCCACAAAATTATCTTTTGCCGTGTCTGTGTAAGAGCCTTTGGGGCCGAAAAATAAAATTTTAATTCCTGATTTTTCTTTAAACATTTGTATCTCAACCGATTATTGTTATATGATTATACAAAAAGGAGATACTCATGGCAAATATTAAGTTCGGAACTGACGGCTGGCGCGCAGTTGTCGGAAAAGACTTTAACGATGAGAATGTAGAGCTTGTCACCTACGCTATCGCAAAATACGTCTTAGACAAGCATGGCATAGATAAAAAAATTATTGTGGGCTACGACCCGCGCAACAAGGCTGACGAATACGCATTAATGACGGCAGAAATTTTGAAAAAAGTAGGGTTTCACGTTATTTTAAGCGAAAAATTCCTTCCTACTCCGATTCTCGCCTACTATGCTAAACTCATGAACGCAAGTGCGATAATGTTTACAGCATCTCACAATCCGCCTGAGTATCTGGGCATAAAATACATCCCGGACTATGCAGGACCGGCAACGAGCGAAATTACAGGGGAAATTGTTGCCAATATCGGTGAGGAAGTCCGCAAACAGCGCGAAGGCAAGCTTGAAAAACGCGAATTTTTCCAAGAATACTACGAACACCTAAAAAAAATTATTGATTTTAAAGAAATAAAAGCCATGCAAAAAAACATAGTTTTTGACGCGCTTTATTCTGCGGCAAACGGCTATTTTGACAGAATTCTCGATCTTGAAGGCATAAAATATGAAGTTTTACACAACGTTCGAGATATAAATTTCGGTGGCGGTCTTCCCGAGCCAAAACCAAAATATTTAAAAGAATTAATCGAAAAAGTTAAAAACACACCTGACGCAGTAGGGCTTTCAAACGACGGAGACGCCGACAGATACGGCGTTATCAATGAGAACGGTGAATACGTTACGCCAAACGAAATTATGGGAATGCTCTTAATTCACCTTGTAAAGAACAAAAAAATGTCGGGAAAATACGTCAAAACAGTCGGTGCAAGCCTTATACACGACATCTTGGCAATGAAGCTTTGCATAGGGCTTATCGAGACACCTGTCGGCTTCAAGCACGTCGGACAGGCAATGCGTGAAAATGACGTAATCATTGCAGGCGAAGAATCAGGCGGATTAAGCATTAAAGGACATATCCCTGAAAAAGACGGGCTGCTTGCCAACCTCCTTGTACTTGAAATGATTGCAAAAGAGAAGAAAACACTGGTTGAACTTCAACATGAACTGCATAACTTTATCGGCGAATCATTCATAAACGACCGAATTGACATAAAAGCAGACAGCCGCGAAGGAATCAAAGCCATTGTCGAAAAGTTCAAGTCTGATATGAATCTGCACGAAATCTTCGGCGTAATAAAAATCGGTACAAAAGACGGCGTCAAACTCTACCTTAGAGACCATAAAAGCTGGCTTCTCATTCGCCCGAGCGGCACAGAACCTCTTTTGCGGATTTACATCGAAACAGATTCAGAAGAAAAAATGACGCAGCTTAAAAAATTAGCAAAAAACTTTGCTCAGGAGGCATAATGATTATTGATAAACTCGAAAATGCGCACATATACTACTCTTTTAGCGGAAACATGAAAGAAGCACTTGAATTAATCGAGAAAACAGATTTTTCTGAATTCGAAGACGGACGCCACACCGTAAAAGGCGATGAAATTTATTTCAATCTTCAGACTTATCCGACAAAGGAAGAAAAAACTACCCCCTGGGAAATTCACAGAACATACACAGATATTCAATTCATGATTGACGGCGAAGAAAAAATGGGCTGGAGTAATATTGAAAATTTCAAGCAAAACGGAGAATTCGACAATGACAAAGACATCGCCTTCGGCACAGTGAAGGAAAATTCAGAAGAGTTTATAAAAGTTCCGAACAAATATTTTGTAATCTTCACACCGCAAGACGCGCACAAACCTGCGCTTCAATCAGGCACGCAAAAGACCGTCAGAAAGGTGATTGTCAAAGTTAAGCCTTAATTTTAAACTCATGATATAATTTTTACCAAAGAGATAGGATAGAAAATTGAAAAAATTCTTTGAAAAAACAAAAAATTGGCTAATGGCTGATAATACAAAAGCCTTTGTTAAAGAAGCAATTGAAACAATTGTTTTTGTAATAGTAATGGTAATTATTATAAGATTTTTCGTGGGCGAAATCCGCTGGATACCGTCAGCTTCAATGCAGCCGACACTAATGGAAGGCGACAGACTTTTCGTGGAGCGTTTCTCAAGATTTTATAGAACACCTGAACGCGGAGACATCTTAGTGTTTTATCCTCCTCAAGAAGAATTGAACAACAATTTTGGTGCGGTGTTTTCCAGGCTAACAGGATTTTTCTGCAAAGATATCGCATATATTAAAAGGGTAGTTGGACTCCCCGGTGACAAAATCAACATAAAAACAAATCGCGCAGGCAATACCTACGTTTACATAAATGAAAAACGCCTCAACGAACCATACGTAAAAGATATAACAGACGTCAGATACGGCTGCAACGACGAGACTGAATACTGCGAAGAAGCAATTGTACCAAAAGACTCATTCTTTATGATGGGTGACAACAGAGGCAACTCTCAAGACTCACGCTACTGGGGCTTTTTACCTAAAGACCGAGTTATCGGCAAGGCTGTATTTATTTTCTGGCCGATTCAACGCCATGAGTACTTTTCTAAACTAAAATACTAGATTTTTTGAGGATTCAATATGAAAGAACAAGCACTGGAAAACTTTAAGAACGGCTACTCATGTTCTGAGTCTGTTGTGAAAGCTGCAGCGGATAAGGGGTTGGTCAGCCCTGCTCTTATACCCATCGCGACCCCTTTTTCAGGAGGAATGTCGTCAGGCTGCTTATGTGGAGCTGTTGCTGGCATGCAGCTGGTAATCGGCGCATTAAAAGGCAGACAAGACAGCTCGCAAGACTCTTCACAAGCGAGAGCCTTAGCGAAAGAGGTTATGGACAGATTCAAAGCACAACACAAATTCACTTGCTGTAAAGCTCTCACGGCAGGTCTGGAACACGGTTCACCTGAGCGGAAGCAAAATTGCTGCAAGTTCGTAACAGAATGCGCAGGGATATTAGAAGCGCTGACGCAAGAATTAAAAGTATAAAAAACTCGCTTATAAAGCGAGTTTTTTACTTATAATCTATTGTTATGGTTTCGGGTTAGACGGATTAATTTTTTCTTTAAGAGCTGCCGAAACAACAGGATTAGCCGGACGTCCATGTATAATTTCCACCTGTGCGGCAACCGGAACAGAAGCTTTAGGAGCAGGCAAACATAATTGCTTGCTTCGTTCTACAGCAGCCTTTAACTTTTCAGCGGCTTCAACAGTAAGAACCTTCTCAGGTGCCTTAGTTTTTCCACGAGTCATAAAATAAGCGGCAAGAAGACCTGCTGCTATAACACCAACAGTACCATAAATAACTTTTTTTGAGCTTTTTTCATTTGGAATCTGAGAACCCCCAGCCCTGTTATCTTCGCCCTTAAAAGATTGAGGAGAAGACATTTTTGAGATATTTACTTTTGGCGTTATTTTTAATTCAGTCATTTTGATTACCTATTATCTACCCTCATTATAAAATTAACAAACGTATTTTTTTGCTATCACAAAAATAAAAATTTACATACCTTAATGAAAAAACTCGCTTATAAAGCGAGTTTTTCTTGTAAAACCTTATTGGTCTTTTGTTATTAATGTTTCTTGTTCTAAAACAAGAAATTGAGGGCTATTAAGTTGTAGGTTGATACCTCCCCGCGACTAGCGAGCCGCGTACTTTAAATCGTAATACTCTACGTATGCGTTTACCTCTGCATACTTTACAAACAATCCGCTATAAACCTCCTTTGCAAATTTTGATACACTATATAACAAACTCATTTTTCTTATCTCCTCGAAACTTCATATTGACTTATTAATAGTTACGGTCTGCATGTCAAAATTCTTTAGGGAAACATTTATTATTGAAACAGTTCTTTACAAAAGTATGTGATAAAATAAAAGAGCAAACACATAAGGAGAAAAGAAAATGGCTAGAATTATCAGACCTACATGGGCTATCAGATGTGTAAACTCAAGCTGCCGCACACTTTTTGAAGTAGCAGTTCTTGATGGAAATAAACAACAGGAAGTCGTCTGCCCGGGCTGCGGAGAGCACTACGTTTACCCGCCTGTAAGCGACGAAGATTCTGAAAACTAATGAATTACTACCCGCTAAGCACTTATCTCAAAGAAAAGTTCGGCGAAAAAGTCTATAAAATTACGCTGGACGCAGGGTTTTCATGCCCAAACAGAGACGGCAGCTTAAATAATACGGGTTGCATTTTTTGTGATGACGGGGGAAGCTTTTCAAAAGCCCACTCCCGTCTTTTAAGTATCTCAGAGCAAATCAAAGAAGGAATTAAAAATCAGCACGAACGGTTTGGCGCAAACAAGTTTATGGCTTATTTTCAAGCGTTTTCAAACACATACAAGCCTGTTGTAGAACTCGAAAAAATATACAAAGAAGCGCTCCTAGACCCGAAAATCATCGGGATTTCAATCGGAACCCGTCCTGACTGTATAGATACTCAAAAGCTTGACCTTATTGCCTCTTTTACCCCTAAATACGAAACGTGGATTGAGTATGGATTGCAAACGATTCATGACAAAAGCCTTGATTGGATGAATCGCGGGCATAATTATGAATGCTTTGAAAAAGCCTATTTTGAAACGAAAAAACGCGGAATAAAAGTCTGTGCACATGTAATTTTAGGGCTGCCTACGGAAACCAAAGAGGACATGCTCAAAACTGCCGAAAAATTGGCAGAACTAAAAGTAGACGGCGTGAAATTCCATGCCCTTTGCGTCATGCCCAACACCCCGCTCGAAAAACTCTACAATGAAGGAAAAGTTCCGATGCTCACAGAAGACGAATACGTTGATATTGTGTGCGAATTCTTAAAAATCTTGCCTGAAAACACAATTATTCACCGCCTGGCGGGAAACGGCTATTCGCGCACAATGATTGCTCCGCTCTGGCTGAACAGCAAATGGGAAACGCTGAATAAGATACAGACGAAACTTAATTAAGCGCACGCATAGAATTATCAATTAAGAGCCTCTAAAATTTATACAACCTGACTATATCGCGCCATGTTTGTGTACAAGTCCTTATCTGAAAAGCTAGCCCTTACCGAATATCTTCTTGAATCAATATAGTCTCTTTCTACCGTGGTAGAGCAACCTGTTTTAGAAGTGTTAAACTTCGGAAGATTAGTATGCAAATCAGAATACGTTACAGTCTCCCTATTTTTATAATGAAGAATTGTTACATTTGAAAGTTTATTACCTGAGGATTTTTCAAAAATAGTGTGCATACGAGTAAACGCCTCAAGTTCGTTATTATACCCCAATAATTCATAAGTATCCTCATCAAAATTGCTTTTTGATTTTGGAGTATGCGCAATCAAATAATTTTCTCCGGTAGCTTTATCTTTCAAGCTGTAAAAACGATTTGCACCTTCATCATTATTAACCCTTAAATGCGAATTAATAGCATTCTTAAGATTTTGAGAAATATACTCAGGGGCATTCTCAACTCTATTCTCAACTATCGTTAACTCGTCTGCCTCTTTTATTAAAGCTTTAACATCTGCAAGCTCTTTTTCCGCACCTAAAAATATTCTGCCGACCAACTGCTTCGCTTTCTCCGATAAATAAGGGGCACAATCATGCGCTTCTGCTGCAGCTTTTGCCTCCTCGTCCGCAAACTTACCTTTTGTAAGGAACTCCATTAACTCACTAAAATTTTTGTCATATTTTGAATCTTTCACACCGTCCACAACTATTTCGCTGAGTTCTTTAACGGCTTTAGAATTTTCCAACGTATTTACAGCGGCTTTGCCTTTTCCTCTGAAAACAAAGTAAGCAGCCAAAAGCCCCGCCCCGACAAGTCCTGCTGCGATAGGAAGAGCAGAACCCGACTCCTCGGATTCCTTATTTTCCGCAGCGAATGCAGGCTTAGCCGGCAACTTCGCAGCCTGCGGTACTTTTGGGCTAATATTAGGGCTGATATTTAAATCACTCATATTTTCAACCTTCCAGTACTACTCATATGAAAAGTAATAACAAAAATTTAATTGCTATAAATAAAATATTACTTTACATAGCTTAATTAAAATTCTTGAAGAGTCGTATAATTTAAATAAATATTTTTTGCACAGCCGCTATTAATCCATTCTTCGCACCGGTGCGATGGGGTCCAAACATCAAATGCTCAGCAGCTACTTTATTATCACCTGAGAGCCCCGTTATTAAACACTTCGACTGATTATCTAAAATAGTACAATGCGGAAATTGATTATTATTTAAATTTGAATAATACCACTCTTTATATTGGCTTTTGTCGGTGCTGGGAACTGAGATACTCATTCCGGCCAACTTTCCGTTTTCTAACTTCATACGTATTAATTTGACTTCTTTGAAATTTTCATCAAGAATCCCATAAAATTTTCCGGAATTTGAGTCAATCAGCGTAACAACCTTGTTATTTTTGGTCAAATACAGATAGTAAGGATGCATCCAATGATTATGATGCTCTTTTACCGCCGCTTCCAATATTGATTTTTCAGCTTCTATATGTATACGCCCCGCAAGTTTCCTTGCATTAACGGGAAGGTTTTTAGCGCAGCCATGATTATTTGCAGCAACTAAAAGACGAGAGGAAGAGTACCCCCTCCCACTTATAAAAGTCCTAAAGGTTCTTGCTGCTTTTTATTTTTCCCTGTGGATGAAGCCGAAACTGCTGAATTACCAGAAATTGAAACTATTTGCATTTGTCACTCCTTAATATTTTTATGCTAAATTAACTTGCTAACATTATTTTACTTGCTACTAAATTTTTTAATTATTAAGAATTTTTTACAAAACTACAAATTTTCTTTTAACCATTGAATCATGGGAATCAGCGCCAGCGCACGGTGGCTCAGAGTGTTTTTTTCTTCGGCAGACATTTCGGCCATGGTTTTCCCGAGACCATCCACCAAAAATATCGGGTCGTAACCGAAACCGCCGCAGCCGGCAGGCTCAAATGCAATAGCACCCTTGCATTCACCAAGAGTTTTATGTACGATATCTCCATTTTTATCCGTTAAAACCATTGAACAGACAAATTTGGCACTCCTCTCAGATTCTCGAACATTTTCAAGCTCACCCAACAATTTTGAGATTTTCTCCTCTTGCGTCGGAGCATATCTTGCAGAATAAATTCCCGGACGGCCGTCGAGAGCCTCCACACAAAGCCCTGTGTCATCCGCAAGAGCATATGCGCACATCAACTTCGAAGCTTCCCGCGCTTTTATAAAAGAATTCTCCTCAAAAGTCTCTCCGTCTTCAACAGGGTCAAATCCGTCTTTAACTTTAACAAAATGCACACCGTGAGTGTGCGAAATTGCATTTATTTCCTCAACTTTATGAGGGTTTGAGGACGCAAGAACTATTTCAATCATTATTTTCCATACCTTCTGTTTCTGCTTTGAAACTCAAGAACAGCATCAGCAAGCATGTCACGCCCAAATTCAGGCCAAAACTCAGGCACAACATAAATCTCGGAATATGCAATCTGCCAAAGCAAATAATTGCTTACACGAAGCTCTCCGCCTGTTCTTATAAGCAAATCAGGGTCAGGAATGCCGGAAGTGTAGAGATTATCGGAAATTGTTTGTTCCGTTATCTCCTCAAGACTTAAAGAGCCGCTCTGAACCTCCTGAGCGATTTTTTTCACCGCATTTGCTATTTCCATCCGAGAGCCGTAATTGAATGCAATCTGAAGGCCTACGCCGCCGTTATTTTTAGTTTTTTCTTCCGCGTTCAGAAGTATTTCTTTAAGACTCGGAGCGAGTACATCTATATCTCCGACAAATTTTATTTTAATATCCTCTTTGTGCATTTCATCAAGCTCTTTACCAAGAGTTTTTGCAAGAAGACTCATCAAAAATTCAACTTCCTCGGGTTTTCTGTTCCAATTTTCTGTTGAAAATGCGTATACGGTCAAATATTCTATGCCAAAATCCTTGCACGCTCTTAATGTTTTTTTAAGTGCTTCAACTCCTTTTTGGTGTCCAATGGCAGTAGGAAGCATTCTTTCTTTTGCCCAGCGGCGATTACCGTCCATGATTGCAGCTACATGCTTTAAACCGGTTTGTTGCACAATTTCTTTTATTTCGCCATCAGATAACTTTTTTTCCACAACTCTATCCTCACTTTACTCCCATAATAAGCTAAAAAAAGGAAAAAATAAAATAAGTGTTGAAATTTAAAATTGTGCATGTATAATAAATACATACTCAATGCGGGAGTAATTCAGTGGTAGAATGCTTCCTTGCCAAGGAAGATGTCGCGAGTTCGAGCCTCGTCTCCCGCTCCATAAAAAAGACCCAATATCGGGTCTTTTTTTTATGAAAAAATCCATTCCGGTTAAAGAAGCATTTAAATATATACAGTATTGAACGATACCATCTTGGCGCTTAACAGTAATTTCCGTATGGTAAAATCGGAATTAACAGGTTAGAATAACTTGTTACTTAATAGTTGAGGTGGAAATGCCATACGATAAAAATACTCCTTTGTTCCCAATTAGTGTTGCCGGTAAAATGGTAGGTGTCACTACTAAAATGTTGAGGATATACGAAGAGGCTGGTCTGCTTTTGCCGCAAAGAACGCCAAATACAGCCAAAATCAAAGGCAGAAGACTTTATTCTCAAAATGATATTGAATATATAGCTTCATTGAGACTTCTAATGCAAGAAGGTTTTACAATAGACAACTTAAATCTTCTTTACAGTTTTTGGCTGCATAAAAATCCAAATAACAAACCTGTAAAAACTGAATTTCTTGAAGAATTAAGCAATTTTGTTAAAGCAAACAAAGAAAGCTGATTTCTACATCCAGATCTCCGTTTAAGAAGCTTGTTCCCAAAGGTGTTACTGAGATATTTCCGTCTTCGTTGAACAATACCATTCCGTTTTGCAGAAGCAGTTTAAAAATGCTCTCCAATTGCAGCACACTGAAATTAACAAAAACCGAATAAAGGCTGTACGTGTAGAATTCGGAGTTTTTTGGTGTATCATTTGCTTTATCTCCTCTCAAAAAAGCAAATAATCCCTGTGGAGCTAAAGGAATTTTAATCATCAAAATAGCTTTTAGCATGATCTTAAGGATCGTTTGCTGATAAGTCTTTGTAAGTTCTTCAATTGTAATCATTTTCACCTGCCTATAATATCTGATTCCATTTAGTGCTTATTCTGCATTACAAAATAACGAAACACCAAAGATAAACATCAATTGATGTCGTTTTTACGTACGCAATTTCATATAACTCAAAAAGTCGCTTTTTGAGAAAAATTAATGTATAATTATTACATAATACATTATTATCCAAATCAAGATAATTGTCAACATAAGGATTAGAGATGAGTAACATTTCTTATAAAATGAAGATGATAAGAGCAGCTTTAAGCTTAAATCAAACTGAGTTTGGAGCCAAGCTGGGCACAACTTTATCAACCATAAGTAAATACGAACAGGGCGTTTCAAGTCCTGGGTATGATTTTATCGTCAAAATGGGTAAAGTTTACGGAATTAACCTAAATTGGCTCATAAAAGACCAAGGTGAAATGTTCACTGAAGAATTTCTTTTAAAAACAGGAACAGACAACAAACCGCATATAAGATTGATTAAATCCGATAATTCTTACTCCGTAGCCGAAAGCTCGGGAGTAACAAAAGAAGAAATCAGCCGAATTTCATCAAATTATAGAGCTCTGGCAACAGAAAATGATATTTTTGAACTTGCAAAGAAAATCAACCTACCCGTAATTATCGATATTGAAACCGACGGAAAAATAACAGAAAGCAAGGTATACGGCCAAAACGGTAAAATTCTTTCTCCTTCTCAGGTTAAAAGAAATGATGATTATGAAAATTTATTAAAAAAGATTGAAAAAATTGCAAACAACAAGCAAAAAATAAAGTTTGTAAATCTTGCACTCGACGCATTTAAAGACAGAAAAGCTCTTGAAGAGCTGAAACTTATGGTACAAGGCATAGAATTGACACTAAACTAGCCTATCTCTACTATCGGAAACTGTTTCCGTGCCTCACGAAGAGCCTTTAAATCAATCTCAGCAGAAATAAGTGTTTTTTCATCTGCGCCGGCACATGCCAAGACAACGCCTTCGTGGTTAACAATTTGGGAGAAACCTATTGAAGTCAAAAAAGAATTCTGACGCCCGCACTGATTTGAAGTAATAACGGCGCAAACATTATCAAATGCGCGTGTTTTAGCCATAAGCTTCCAATCATCATCAAATTTTGCCCTAAATGCCTGAGTTGCAGAATTCAAAGTTGACCATGCCGCAGGATTGGTAATAATCTCAGCACCTTTTTTCATTAACTCATGAAAACATCCCGCAAATCGGATATCAAAACAAACACTCAATCCTAATTTTCCAAAGTCAGTATCAACCACAACGGTCTCAGAACCGGGTTCCGTATATTCGCCTTCATTTCCTCCAAAATAATTAAACAAATGCATTTTGTCATACGAGGCCATGCAATTTCCTTCGCGGTCGAAAAGAACGCTCGTGTTATAGAATTTTTCGTGCCTTTCTTCTAAAATACTACCGCAAACAACATATGAAGCGTATTTTTGTGCTATTTGCGCAGCAAAGTCAAAAATCAACGAAGTATTATCTTTAGCAGCAAATTTCCTGAAATCATCAGCTGTAAGATTAATACCGGTATTAAAGAACTCCGGAAACACAATCAAATCAATTTTGCTCGGGGCATGCTCTTCAAGCAGGGTGCTTATTATTCTTAAATTTTCTTGAGGATTTTTGTCTGCGGGAAGAAACTGCAAACTAACGACAGAAATTTTATCCGACATATTATTTTTCAAACTCCATAAAAGACAAAGAGCCGAAAATCGGCTCTTTGAATATCCAGACTATTTTAAAGCGGCGGAAACTGCTGATGTAATATCTTCTCCACCTGCAATGACTGAAGATTTATACAAAACAAGATTGTAATTACCTTCCTTTGTTTTCGTATTTACAACAGAAGTAATACTCTTATCAAGTGCCAACAATTTTGTTGAATAATTCTTTTCAATAGCTGCTTTCTTATTATTTAAATCTTTTGCATGCTTTTCTTCAAGCGATTTACGTTTATTGGCATCTTTTTCAGCGGCTATTTCTGTTTTTGCTTTTTTTACAGACTCAATAAATTCAGCAACTTGTTTATCTTTGTCTGCTTTTGCTGCGGCAAACTGCTTAGAGCCTTCTACAACTTTCTTAACATCTATTACTGCAACTTTATAGTTAGAAGGAACATCAGAAACCGCAAAATTGTTTACTGAAAGCCCTATTGCCAATCCCACGGCTGCAACTGCTAAAAATTTAAAATTGTTTTTCATACTTAACCCCCTTTATGTAAGTTGAACTTTATTTACCAATGATACAGGCATTAAAGGTGAAAATCAATAAAAAGAGGCGGAAAATAACATTTTTTAATGATTTTCCGCCATGCCTTCTTTATTTTTTCAAATCGTCCTTTAATTTATTGTATTCTGTTTTAGTTTTTGTCTCGGCATGCTCAGCACCCTGCTTTGTTTTCTCTATCATCTTGTCAGTAGATGATTTCACTTTTTCCGCATCATTTTTGACGCCTTGTTTGATATCTTTACCTACTTTTGCAGCGTCTTTGTCTGTTTTCTCAAAAAAATCTTTAGCACCTGTTTTAACAGTATTAACAGACTTGGTATCACCAGCTTGAACAAGCTGCCACTCAGGTGACGGCTCAAACTTCGGAACATCGGCAAAAGACGCACCGCACGCCAAAGAAAAGGCAACAACACCCAATAGAAAATTAGTTTTTTTCATGACATTTCTCCTGATTAGTTTTAACGAGTGAACTCTATCATCAAATAAAAAAATTAGATATTAGCCAAACAAAATAGCCCGAGTGGCTAATAGAATGTGTTTTTTTAATAGATAAAATACATGTAGTATAAATTTTGAGCAATAAAATATATCCACTTGGGTAATATTCACAGGAAGTATCAGGTCTTAAAATTAAATAAAGGATTAGAGGTTTAAATGCGTAATTTTAAAACAATACGTACATTTACTTTTTTTGTATTAATTTTCACATTAATATGCTTAATACACCTCTCTAAACATTCAATTTTAAATATAAATTATCTTTTTACCGGCATGCTTATACTTTTAGGCTTATTATTTAAAATACACTTTGACTTGGAAAAGAAATACAACGCGCTGAAACAAGAAAGCAGAATTATAAAGCAAATATTTGAAAACGCACCCGAAGCATTATTTTACAAAGATAAATATCTAAAATACCAAGGTGCAAACAAAGCATTTCTGGAGACATGGAACTTGTCAGCAGAAAAATTAAAAGGTAAATCAGATATAAATATCTATCCGGAATATATCAAATCAGAAATCAGACAAAATGAGATTTTTGTTTTACAGAATAAAGTGGCACTTTCAGATGAGAAACATATAAAAACAAAGGATACAGAAAAATATTATGAACTCGCCAGGATACCACTGCTCTCAGAAGATGGAAACATAGTAGGACTTGCAGGAATTTCAAGAGATATTACCAGATTAAAACTTACAGAGAGAGAATTACTGAAAAAACAATCACAACTAAAAGGAATACTTGATAACATGCCTTATGTGGCCTATCTCAAAGACCTTTCAGGAAATATCGTTTGCAGCAATAAAAAATACCGGGAATTATTACACTCAATTTCCGAAATGGATAACGGTGAGGATTTTCTTTCCGAAGTATCCAACCAATTCAGTGATAATGAAGAAAAAGTCATCAAAGAACAAAAAACAATAACCTTTGAAAAAAGAATTCGAACTAAAAATATCGAAATATGGTTTGAGGTTCACAAAGCACCACTATTCGATAATTCAAATAACGTCTGCGGCATAGTTGTCACTTCAAAAGAAATAAGCGCTCAAAAAGAAGTAGAGCAGCAAAAAGAACTGTTTGTAGCAACGCTTACTCACGATTTAAAGACACCGACAACCGCACAAATGAGAGCTCTCGAGTTGTTTGAAAAAGGAATCCTCGGACCGCTCAACAAGGATCAAAAGGAGATTGCTCATCAAGTCTACAACTCTTGCAAATACATGAACAATATGATCGGAACTGTTCTTGCCAGCTACAAATTTGACTATGGTCAGGTAAAATTAACACCTGAAATCTTTGATATTGTAGAACTGGCTGAGGAATGCAACAAAGAACTTCTTTTCTCCTCCGAAGAAAAAAATATCAGGGTAAATATAAAAAGCTCCGATACCGAAATTACAATCAGTGCCGACAAACTCAATATAAAAAGAGTAATCATGAATCTGCTCGGAAATGCTATGGCATATTCCAGACATGACTCGACCGTAGATATTTACGTCAGCAAAATGCACGATTTTGTCCGCCTTGAAGTGGTTAATATAAGCGAATACCTATCTCCGTCAGAATTAGAACGAATATTTAAAAAATACATAAGTAAAGCGGAGAAATATAATAAAGCAGGCACAGGATTGGGACTTTATCTCTCAAAACAAATTATCGACGCTCACGGCGGCAGAATGATTGCAAAAAGTAATGAAAATAAAATAAACACTTTCGGATTCGAACTTAATATCAACAAGTTTGCCGATTCTGAATCAGTCGAAGTAACAACTATTTAGCTTTGGTTACAATAGTAAGATCTTTACCTTTTATAATTACGTCCTTTTTAAGCCCATTGACTGCAATATGCATACTCACAAACTGATTAATTTCATCAGATGTATTACAACCGAATTGTTTTGCTATTTTAGTAAGGTTATCGCCCTTTTTAACAACATATGTTTCAACTTTATATCCTGCAGGTAAGGTGATTTTTTGACCGGCCTTAACAACCGCAGGGTTAGCTATGTCACTAAGATTAGCAAATTCCGGTGCCTTCATTTTGAACATCTTAGCCAATCCGTCAATGGTACCGCCTTGCGGCATACGTATCTGAGCAAGGTTTACGACATCAGCAATTACACCTTCCGCTTTCTGAACAATCGGAGCTGCAATGTTTTCCACAGCAGAAGATGCCTTCCAAGGCTGTTTAACCGCAGCAACTGTAGCAGCGCCACCTATAACTGTTGCCACAAAAGCCCTGAATAACCATTTTGATTTCTTACCATTTTTAGCGGCCTGTTTTGCTGCAATCTCGACAGTATCAGCCGCAGGCTGTTTCAAATATTTCAAAGCACTCTCGCTGCTAATACTTCCAAGAGTACTTGCAGGCGGCTTCACCTCCATGGCAAACTGAGCAGGTATTCTTTTATTATTTCCAAAGCCTAAAATTTCCATTGACATATATTTACCCTTTCATACAACACAACTACACAAAACATATAAATTTAAAATATTGTCACCATTAAGCAGAATATTACAGATAACAACATGTGAACTATACACTCTATCACTCCTAAAATCAAGCCTTTTGAGCAATTGTTAAGTTTTGTAAACTTTTTCGAAATATAATCACAAAGAGGTTGACTTTTATATCAAATAACGATATTATAGTCATTCTTCCAAAAAATGGTAGTACAAGGAGACAGATCATGAAACTAACAGCAATTACAACTTTCGGAAATTTTACAAACAAAACAGCTCCTGTTGTATCTAAAGCTGTCGAAAACAGCCCAAATTACAATGTCATGATTGACGGTCAGCAATACTCCATTCAATCAGGAGGAGCTTTTGCAGGAGCTGCAAACAACGAAACAAAAAACAATTTTGTAGCTATTGCATAGTTTGTACAAATTCCACACTGTAAGCATGCCCGAATAAGGCGGCTTATTTTTTTTGTGCCGATTTTAATTTTGCGGCATAAAATTGACTTAACGTGATTATAAACTATAATTTTACTATGTTTGGAGAAAAAGATAAAAACAGATTAAAAATACTGATTATCAGGCTCGGCGCAATAGGTGATGTTGTCCATACGACAAACACTTACAGGACAATCAAACAAAAGTATCCTCAATCAGAGATTCATTATTTAACAACAAAAACCCAAAGCTGTTTTCTTGAAAACGACCCTGATATAGAGAAGGTTTGGGTTGTATCAAAGGATGATTTAAAGTTTCCGCAAATCTTATGTATTTCCGGAATTTTAAAAATGGGGAAATTTGATGTTGCTATAAATTTGCAGCCTAATTTGAAAACAAGATTGCTTGTAATGCTTGCAGGGATTAAAAAACAGCTTATCTACAAAAAAACATTTAAAATGCATGCTGTAGAAAATTTTTTCCAAACTGCACAGAAGTATTTTAAAGATTTAAAACTCGCAGACGAAATGACAATATACCTCTCAGAAGATGCCAAAATCTACGCAAATTCACAACTGAAAAATCTGCCTCGTCCGATAATTGCACTCAATGCCGGCGGTATAAAATCTCCTCGACAAGGAAGAACCTATCCGGTTAAAAAGTGGCTTGAATTAGGTGAAAAACTTAATGAAAAGTATGGCGGAAGTGTAATTTTAACAGGCGCTTCCGAGGACAAAGAAGCACTCGCACCGTTATCATCAATTCCTTCTTCCGTATCATACATAGGTTCAACCACAATAGAACAGAACGCGGCACTGCTTGAGCAATGCGACCTCGTTATTTCGGGAGATTCAGGACCTCTTCATATAGCGTCCGCATTAAAAACTAAATCAATCGGACTGTACGGATCTATGCCGATTTCCAGAACAGGAACTTACGGTAAACAGCATATCTCAATAAAATCAGACATGAGCTGTGTACCTTGCAATCGAAGAAAATGCAAATTCTTAAAAGGAACAAAGAACATCTACACGCCTTGCATGAGTGCAATTGAAATTGATGAAATAATAAAAAATTGCCATTTGGAAAGCCGAAATTCAAAGGTTACACAGTAATACTATATTCGCCCTTTTATCATTAACACTCTGTAGCGCATTCTACCGTTATCATTATATATACAAATAATCCCCGAGACTAAATTTATAAGCCACTGCAAATATTTGGTCTTAAATGTTGCAAATTCTGTCTTGTTTAAATATTTGTAGTACTCATTTTTGTATGTGTAATGACCGGAATATAGCCAGGGCTTGCAACGTCCTGCAAAATGAAGAATAGCTGTATCAACTTTCTTAACATTACTCCTGCAATCAATAGAGTCAGGTACTTTTGATTTATGGCTATTCCACTTAGTTTGCAGCGGAAGTATTTTATCACCGCAAACAATATTTATAACGTCTTGGTCGGGCATTAAAAGTTCAGAAGCACGTTTTTCAATACAATCAAAAAACTTTGCTTCATAATTTTGTTCTCTAAGAAGTTTACAATTTATCAACAAAACTCCTGAGTAATAATAAGTCTTATTGTCTTCTATTTTTAGTCTTTGCAGCCAATCATCGCTAAGATAATCCTTTACCGCACCGTATGGATGATCAGCAACATCCATATTGTAAAGTTCTGCTATATCACCCTTTACGGAAACATCCGAATCAAGATAAATAATTTTATCTACATGAGGCAGAATAGAAGCTGTAAGTAATCGATAATATATAGCCTGGGTAAAATAAAAACCCTTGGGCAGCGGTGCTTTCTCAAATATTTCATTATTTATACATACGAAACTGATATTACAAGGCCTTATTTTTGACAAATTCAATATTTTGTTTTTATTTTCTATCGAAATACCGCCATCAAAAATATAAATATTTATATTTTCACTTTCAGTATTACTTAGCATTGATGAAACGGTCATCGCAAGGTGCGGCGCATAACCATTATCTGCAGCCAAACATACATTAACAGTATCTTTATTTTGTGAATCCATTTATTAAACCAATCTTTTTAATTGCTCTGTATATACGCCCTGGATATTTAAACAAATCTTTTATAGTCGTTTTTTGTGTCTCAGTAAGCCAAATATATTGTTCCGAAAGAATATTTTCAAACAATTCTTTTGGATATACGCCAAGCTTATTATTTTGGCTGATTAATTTATCAAACCAACATTTTAAATGACTTTTATAGAAGTTGCAAGCATAAAAATCATAAGACGCGGCTATAGAGTGCAGTAAAAGTTCTCTCTTAGAGGGCATTATACCTAAATCCGAAAGCTGAGCCTGCCAAATTTTGTAATCTGCAGGGCATATTCTGCTTTTCTTTGAGACTTGTGCATTATGCTTTCTGTAATTTAGTAAAACTTTTTCGATGTTCTCAATTTTTAACACCTTAGAAGCTCTAACCCATAAATCATAGTCTTCTCCGCCCTGCTTAAGGTCCGGATTGTAATATAAATTGTTATTAACAAAATCAGACTTTCTAAACATAACAGAAGGATGCACCAGCATACATCTTAAGAGCAGCATTATCTTGATATTTTCACTGCCCTTTGCAAAATAACTATAGTCGACTCTTTCTACAGGAAAAGTTTTCACCAAAGAACCGACTATTGAAATATCCGTGTTTGCCTCCAAAAACTCTACTTGAGTTTGAAATCGTTCCGGACAAGCGATGTCATCAGCATCCATCCTTGCTATATATTTTCCAGCAGCAAGCTTTATTCCTTCATTTAACGCACAGGAAAGACCTATATGAGAGTTTCTTACAATCTTTATACGCTCATCATCAAAACTTTCGGCTATTTTGACAGTATTATCCGTTGAACCATCATCAAGTAAAATAAGTTCAAAATCCTTAAAAGTTTGGCTTAAAATACTTTCTATAGCTTCTTTTAAATATGCTTCTGCATTATATGCGGGTAGTAACACAGAAACTGCCGGGTTGCTCATACTATCACCTAAATCGAATCCCTCATTATAGAAAATCTTATTCCAAATAGTCTAATCCAGCAAGCATTTTTTTTAGGATTAAACTTAAATGCGAATAAAAACTTCAATATGTACCTCAAATTGCAATATTTACGCTTGAATTTATCCATAGGACATTTATTTTTCAAAAATTTCAATTCTGGCTTATCAACCCAGCTTCCCCTGAACCAATGAATAGCAGTTGTCTCAGGCTCAACACAAGACGGAAGATACTGTTCATCCTGTCGGTACGGAATAAAATATTTTTCAGGATAAAATGTGATATTTCCGTCCTCAGTTGAAAATATTTGTTGCTCTGATTTTTGCGGATATCCGGTTATCCCATATGCGTCATTTAACAATTTTGCAAACACGTCAGGTAAAATATACTCATAAGCCCGCCAAACACCGGTCTCATAAAAATCAACCAGCGCCTTTAAGAACGGATGTCCCTTCTCCGCGCCCATAATAGCAGGTTCTACAAGTTTTTCGTTTTGAATTGCAAGAAACATTTTGTTCTCAAGCATTTCGTCTGTAAATTCCTTCAACAAAGAAACATCCGTATCGAGATAAACACCGCCATTCTCATAAAGCACGTGAACTCTTATGTAATCAGCGATAAACGCGAAAAGTTTTTTATCTGTAACTTCTCTGAAGAATTTATTTTTCTTCCGATGTTCCTCGAAATCAAAGGTATCCAAATTCCATTCAATAATTTCCCACTCGTCAGACAAAACTTGCGTCCAAGTTGGAAGACATGCCGCAGCTAGTCCTTTCTTTTTATCTCTCCCCGGCCAAATATAGTGAATTTTTTTAGGTATCATCTAAACCTTGCTCCTTTTATTTATATTTTAATAATTTCTTTTTAACTCTGTCAAATTCTTTTTTCAATTTATAAATTATCATAAAACGCGGATGTTCATAAACGAAAAGCTTCAAATGAAATATAAAACGCGTCGCCGCTGAAATTTTCATTTCAGAAACAAGTTTTTTCACAATTTTTGCAGTTTCTTTTCTCGAATCTTTAGGCAGAGTAAATATTGAATACTCGATTATGTAGTCTCTGAACATTTGGTCTAAAACCTTCAAATTATACTTGTATTTTTTACGTTCTGAAAATTTTTCCGTAAAATCAAACATATTTTTAAAGCAGTGGTAAACAGAAACTCTTTTATCCGAGTCAAAGGTGTTATTATCCGAATGTATGACCCAACAGTAAAAATCTTTGTTTACAAAAGATGTTTTCTCCGCCACAAGTGAGTATCTGTAGGTAAAATCCAAATCTTCCCCAATTTGCATATTTTTGAGAAAGCGCAGATTATACTTATCTATAATTTCTTTTTTGTAAACGCAAGTCCAAAGGTTTGCAATAATTTTCGAGTCTCTATAGTAACCTTTTTCAAAAACAGGCTCACTTTTGCCGCCCAAAAGCGGCTTTGTGCCTTCTTCGGTTTCAACAAGAGCATTACAAAAAGCAGCGTCGGAGTTTTCTGCTTCCATTTTTGAAATCAAAGCAGAATACATTTCACTTTCAGCACAATCATCCTGATCAAAAAAAGCTATGTAGTCACCCCGAGCCTTGTCCAACCCGAAATTTCTAGCTGAAGCCACCCCGCCGTTTTCCTTTTCATATATGATAATACGCGGGTCATTTTGAGCATGTTTTTCAATTATATTTGCTGAATTATCAGTAGAACCATCAATTATGCACAATAGTTCAAAATTTTCATAGGTCTGAGAAAGAACATTCATAAGAGTTTTTTCGATAAACTTTTCACCCATATAGACAGGCATTATTATTGAAAGCTTTTTACTCATCCGTATTTTTTAATCCTATTTTTGAGTTTTTTGTATCATTCGCATTACCACATGCACAAAAGCCATATGAATATCTTCGGTTATCTGCAAATCATCGCAATTTGTTGTAAAACAATATGAAGCAGAATCTCCGAGCGCACCTCCGCTGCCGCCTGAAACCCCTACAGTCACAGCACCTGATTCATTTGCATATGCAATGGCTTTTATCAGGTTTTTCGAGTTTCCGCTGCTGGAAAATGCCATAACCACATCATCTTTGTTCAAGAAATTTTTGAGCTGCTCCACAAAAACGTCTTCGTAACTTACATCATTAGAATAAGCCATTACCGTTGCGACATTATCGTTAAGGCAAATAACCTTAAACCGTTTCTCATAGCCGAAACTTGCACTTTTGCCGATATCACAAACGAAATGCGAGGCAGTTAAAGCCGACCCCCCATTGCCCATTACATATATGCTTTTGCCCGTATCTCTTGCATTAATAAGAATACCTGCAATTTCTACTATTTTTTCAGTTGAAAGATTCTGAACGGCAGAAGACAAATTGCTCAAATAACTCTCTAATATCTCTTTCATCAAGCCCAATATCCCATAAATTTATTATTTAATTATATATTACAAAAATCTTTTTTGCAATTAGGCAAGAAAAAGGCAAAAAGATGAATTTAAATCATCCTTTTACCTTTTTTTGCGGGGGGCTTCAACAAAAATTATTGCTCTAATTCTTTCAGCTCAGCACGAATTTCAACAGCTTTGGTATTGTAATACTCCAGCCAAGTACCGTCAAAATCAACATCTTCCTGGACGGCATCAGGTTCACAAATTGCTCTTACTCTTTTTTTGTCGAGTTCGGAAAGCTGAACCTTCAAATCCTCTATTCTCTGAAATTTCAACTCTTGCGCCTTCGCCTCTTTGTACTCATCTGTGTCTGAAATATCAATTATTGTGCCATTTTGATATTTGTATTTGTCAGGATTAGCCTGATATTCAGAATAATCGAATTCTATATATGATGAGCCGTCAAAAGCCCAATCAGCCCAATCCGTGATAATATTATCTCTAACCTTTATAAACATTAAATTACTCCTTTCGCCGGGTAGAATGTTACTGTTCGCGGTGCTCTTCCGCTACCGCCTGTAAGCCTGTAACGGTCACCCTTTGCAAGCGGGTAAAATCCGTTATAATTCATGTGATTTTCGTTGTTAAACCAATCATTCACAAAAAGAACTACCTTATTATTCTCATCATACACATAGAGCGAAATAGTATTTGTAGATGTTGCAACAATATAATAAAGATAACCGTCTCTATCCGCAGTGTACGTAACATCCATAGACTGGCTCACACCTTTAGTGTAATCGGGCATGCCTAAATTGGTAATTCTTTTTGCAAGTTCAGTCTGTGACTTAACAGATTCTAAATTTACAAAATAGCCGTTTTGGTTGTAAGGAATTGTTTCTACTGACTCTATGCTGTCTGATGTGATTTTAACTTTACCTGCCGGAATGTCAGTAAATGTTTCCCAAGCTGAATTAACATATTTTTTTGCAATCAGCGGCTCTAAAGACGTATCCAGCCATATATCATCGGCAATAGGAGAAATAGGCGGTATTTGCTGAATATATATGACATTTTTACAAACATATGCGTCGCCTTCTTCAGGAATAAATATGTTGTATGTGCCGTCTGTTTTATCAATCATACTTATTGTGTTCAGTGAAGTCTTTGTAATTAATTGTCCGTCAATTGCGACAAGAACAAGGTCATCATACTCACCACCGACTTTTGCGGTGACAGTTTTGTCGCTGATTCCGAACAAATCCGCTTTTCCATTAGTTGTATTACCTGATTTAAGACAGTAAACGCAGCCCTTTGTGCTTATCAAATTGGCAATCTCTTCTTTTGTGGATTCAAGCTGTCCTTTTGATATTGCCTGCGTCTCCTCTTGAGCATCCGCAACGCAAAACGTCTTTAGCGGGTCGCCTATGTCTTCTGCTTTTTTATCTATTGCATCTTTTACTGCAATAAAATTTTCATTAACCTCACTCGCCTTGGCTTTTGTACCGGCGACAAATGTATGAGGAATAGTTGTGTTTCCCATTTATTTTTTCCTTTCGTGTTGTCTCTCTGTAAGCTTACAAATAGAGTATGCGTGAAAAAATCAGACATACTTGCACGCAGGTTAATTTCAATCCATAAAACTAAAGCCTAAAAAATCGCCCTGAAGGCAAAATTTTTGAATTGTAAATAAAAAACACTGTTATTTAAGTTAATTTAAATTCGACTGAAAGATTCTTATAACGAGCAAGCCAATCTTTACCTGAAAGTTTCTCTTCATTAATACTTTTGTAGTGCCAGCTTGAAATAAGATTATCCGAGACAATTCTATCAAGAGTGTTTTCGAGTCTATCTCTAATTTGAGCAGGTTTTAATGATGAAATATCCCTTTTCACAAGTTCAAGAAAATACTTCACCTTAAGACTATTTTTATCTGAAAAAGTATACAAAAGTTCGGACAGTTTCCGCTCCCACAAGCATGTTTTTTGATTATATGAAAGTATTTTCACGGGCAAATCAACCATAAACTTATCTTTTGTAAAAAACTGAGGCCGCAGCATAAGCGCATACCTGTAGTTGTCCTTTGCGAGAATAGCAACAGCCCCGATATCGCACAATTTTACAAGTGCGGACTCTATTTCCTTGCGCATTTTGTTTGTGTAACCGTAAGTTTTTCCATTCGAGTGCTTGTTCGGTTTGCGGTTTTTTATATTCAAAATCTCGTCTGCTGTAACAAAAATTTGATTTAATTTATTTCGCTTATAAACATAAAAATGACAAATAACATGAAACACATCAACGCAAAGCGGCGGCAATTGTATTTTAAAAAGAAAAAGAGAGTTTACAGACGAGATTAATCCGGCTGCAGTATCACTGCCGATATTTTGAGGGTGTTTAAATATTTTTTTATTAATTCTATGCAGAATTTTATCGGCGAAGTCCGCCAGTGCAACTTCTATTAAGAATTTCGGCAGCGAACTTAAATCTGCGACAAAAGGGACGCTTTTTTCTGTTTCAATCGAAACCTTAACTTCAAAATAACTTTTTTCGAGTGTATCTTTAAATACAAATTCCGATGACAACTCAACTATCCCACTATGATTTGAGTATGAAAAAAACAGATCAAAATCATAAGATACAGTGTAAAATTTCTTTGCAAAATAATATTCAGCCTCATCATCTGAGACTGTCGCGAGAAAATTTATTTCAAACGGTGAAAGTTTGTATTTATATGCTTGTTCAGTTTTTTCGCTTATTCCGAGAAAAAAAAGAGGCAATTTATCAACAAGAAAACGCGTAAGACAAACCAAAAGAGGAGTATCCGGAGCAAATTCTGAAGGCAGGAGCCCGGTGGTAGTTTTATATACTTCTGTCGGAAAAGAAACCGTTTTCATATTCTTATGATAATGGCTATTTTACGACTATTGTTAAAATTAACAATTTTATAATATTTATTGTAATATAATTTCATCAGGAGCTGAGTATGAAAAATAAAGATTTGAAGACTTTTGCGATAATATCTCTGGGCTGGCTCGGAGACACACTTTTGAATGCTGCCTTGTGCCAGGATATAAAAAAGAACTACCCCGACTCGAAAGTCATATTTATCGCCTCAAAGCCATTTGTAGAAATTGCAAAAGGCGTTGAAGGTGTGGATGAGGCTTTTTACTACGACAAAAAAGACGAACATAAGGGCATTTTTGGAGTTTTTAAGTTCGCTAAAAACTTCCCATACAAAAACAAAATAGACTGCGCAATCATCACCCACGCGCAGGAAAGAAGCATTCTGCTCGGCTCGGCTCTGGGTGCCAAAATAAAGATTGCAGCCCCGAAAAAAGGATTAAATCCGATAAATTGCCTGATATCTCACAAATTCAGATACACTGAAGAGGAAATTAGAAACACATATAAAGCAGACTTTAACTCTGACTATATAAAGCTTATAGGTGCAAAACCCAGATTAAGTGAGGTGAAATTCAACATACCGTCTGAATACGAAGAAAAAACAAACCAAAACCTTCGCAAAAACGGATGGGACGGTTCTTCATACATAGTTTTGAGTCCTTTATCCAAAGATGAATACAAAGACTGGTCTTTTGAAAATATTCAGAAATTTGTTAATAAATACGAGAAAAATATCGTGCTGGTAGGCACGGGCAAAGCTGAAGAAATTGCCAAAAAGCTTAATGCTCCGAATTTAATTGACATGACAAACAAAACTACGATTTTCGAACTTGCTCAAATATTCAAAAATGCGCAAAAAACCGTCAGCGTGGATACAGGTACAATGCACCTATCTTACGCAGTCGGAACAGACACTTTGTGTTTGTTTTTTAAAGAAGCTATGGTCGCCGAATGGGCGCCAAAAGACGGTAAAAAACACAAAATACTAATCGGGAAAAAATACAATTCTAAAAACGGCGTTGTATGCGAAAAAGACATTACAGCAGAGGACGTAATTTCTGCATTATCTTAAAGGGATTAATTTTCGTCAATAATCCCCAAATATTTAATTTGTGTGACTAAATCAGAAGCCAGAGCCGAGTTCATTTCTTTTGCAGCGTTTTCTATTTGCATTGCAAGCTCTGTAACATTTTCTACGCGAAGATTTGCACTCATTCCCTTTATGTTATGGGCAACCTCTGCCGCAGACTGAAAATCAGAATTTAAAAGAGCATCGTCCAGCTTTTTTAGTTCCGAGCTCAGAACCGTTTTATAATCCTCAAAAAAACCTCTTGCCTCATCCTCAGTTATTTGAAGCTCTTCCGCCATTTTTCCGATAGATTTATTTAGATTTATAGCACCGGTCGGAACGCAATATTTTTGCATAATCAACACAAGTTTTTTAAAATCAATAGGCTTTGCGCAGTAGTCATCCATTCCTGCTTCAGAATATTGTTTTTGCTTTTCATCAAAGATATTTGCAGTCAGTGCAATTATTGGAGTGTGCCCGAGAGATTTTTCGCGCTCTATACGCCTAATTTCACGAGTTGCAGAATATCCGTCCATAATTGGCATTTGACAGTCCATCAAAATAATATCGAATTCATTTTGTTCAAAAGCTCTAACCGCAGCCTCACCGTCCTGAGTAATAAAACTTTTTGCCTTTAACTTTTCAAGAACCATGGAAATCAGTTTTTGATTTACAGGATTATCTTCCGCAACCAGTATGTTTAAGTCGCTAAAATCAGGAATTGAAGTCAGTTTTACCGCCACATTCCCGGAATCCTCCTCTTGGCTACATTCTTCAGCAATATCAAACACAGCTTCAAAATAGAATTTACTTCCTTTGCCAAATTCACTTTCCAAACATATTTCGCCGCCCATCATTTTGATTATTTGGCAGCAAATTGAGAGTCCAAGACCTGTTCCGCCGTATTGTCTCGCGGTAGAAGTATCCGCCTGTGTAAATGCCTCAAAAATCGAGTCTTGCTTCGCTTTTTCAATACCCACACCCGAATCTTCTATCTCAAAAAGAATTCTAACATTATTATCTTTTGTTTCCACATGCCGGAAATTTATTTTTATAAACCCTGTTTCAGTAAACTTAACCGCATTGTTAACAAGATTAATAAGAACCTGTTTTAATCTTGCAGGGTCACCGTTTAGACATTTTGGCAAACTTTCATCATAATTTAGCACTATGTCTATATTTTTTGATTGCACACATACATTAGCATAAGATTGTATTTCCTCGGCAAGTTTTCGCAGGTCGAACGGTATAATCTCCAGTTCCAGCCTGCCGGCTTCTACTTTTGAAATATCGAGAATATCATTCAAAATCTTCAAAAGGGAAACTGAGGAATTTTTTATTTCCGCTACATATTTTTTTTGCTCAGAGTCCAGTTTTGTCGACGCCAAAAGCTGCAGAAATCCGAGAATTCCGTTCATTGGCGTCCTGATTTCGTGGCTCATATTGGCTAAAAACATACTTTTGGCACTGCTTTTTCGGATATATTCTTTTAAGTTTTCCGTCATGTCATTAAAAGATGAAGCCAAATCACCAATTTCATCCTTATTTTCAACTTCAATCTTCGTATCCAGATCGCCTTGACCTATAATTTGAGCTTTTTGCTTAAACAACGCCAGAGGCTTGACTATAAAATGAGAAAAAACAAAAATTACTCCAACGAATGAAATTACAGAAAACATACTCAACAAAAATATTATTAAATTATTTGTGCGCTCAATACGTTGAAAAATCTCACTTTCCGGCACATTCATTGAAAATATATAACCATTATAAAGATAAGTAGAAAAAGAAAGGTAACTCACTTTCTCATCAGTGACTTCATTAATCGCAATTTTGCCCGCCTCGGGTTTGTTTACAAGAGAAAGCAGCCAATGTTTTTGAGCATCTTCCAGCTTGGCCGGCTTACCGCCGCCCGTTACCTTAATTATATAATTGTCTTCGAGCGAACCGATATAAATAACACTATTAGGTGTCGGAAGCACCTGATAACAATAATCCGCAAGTTTTTTTAAAAATAAGTCAACAGTTACCATCCCGACAAATTTTCCGCTCTTATCGAATATACTTGTTCCTACAGTAACCATAAGTTCGTTAGAACCCTGACTGTCAAAGTAAGGTTTTGTCCAAACAACATGCTTATCTTTCACGGATTCTCTTTTAATTTGCTTATACCAGCTTTGATTAAAGTAGTCATATTTTGGCGTAAAAAAGTCCTCGTCCAAAATCAATTTTCCTTCATCATAAAAAGCATAAAATCCGCTGTATTTTTTATTTTTATGTACGCTATAAGGCTCAAACCACATACCGCCGCCGTTTGCAGACGGAAAATCTTTAAAATTCTCTACTACAATTCCCTCTCCGTAAGTACGGCTTTTAAGACGATAATATACTTTGGCATCCGTCCTGAAATCGATAACATTCTGTTCAAACAGTGAGATGTTTTCATTAAATTTCTCTGTTTTGTGCATCGCATTATGAGCAACCTCACTGATTTTAAGCTTTTCATACTTACCTGTTACACTGTAGATGTAAAAACCTACGCTCAGAGCATTTACAAGCAAAAAAGCCAGCATTATGAGAATTATTTTCTTTTTCAAAATTACCCCACGAGTTCTTCATTTAGAGATATTCGAACATTTGCAAATTCACCGGCAAGCTCTAAAAAAACATCCGTAACAACAGGATCAAACTGTGTTCCTCGCCCCTCTCTGATAATTTCAACAGACTTTTCCTGTGAAAAAGCCTCTTTATATGCACGTTTAGAGGTAAGTGCATCGTACACATCCGCAATTGCCATAATTCTCGCCGAAAGAGGTATTTCCTCACCGGCAAGACCGTCAGGGTAGCCTCTTCCATCCCATCTTTCGTGATGTGAACGAGCAATGACAGTGCCCATTCTGATAAATGAGTTGTCACCAAACTTCAGATTTACCTCGCTCAGGGTCTCAGCGCCTATGGTAGTATGTGTTTTCATAATATCAAACTCTTCGGGAGTAAATTTGTGCGGACTTAGCAAAATACTGTCAGGAATCCCCACTTTGCCTATGTCATGCAAAGGGCTCGCATTAAATATGTTTTTTACAAATTGCTCGTCAACCTGCTCTTGGTACGGTGAATTATCCGCAAGCCTGCTTGCTATTAAATAGCAATATCTGCGGACACGCTCCAGATGCGTCCCTGTATCGTCATCTCTGGACTGTGCAAGTTTTGCCAGAGAGTATATTGTTTCCATTTGAGCATCCGAAATTTTAACAATCTGCTCCTGGATTTTTTGCTCAAGATATTGATTTATCTCAGTCAATTTATTCTGCAAATCCTGCATACGCAAATGGTTTGCAACACGGACTTTTACCTCTTCCGCATTAAACGGTTTTGTAATATAGTCAACTGCGCCGTATTCAAAGGCTTTAACAACAAATTCAGCGTTAGAATGCATAGTAACAAAAATCACGGGGATATTTTTAAATCGCACATCATGCTTTATCAACGAACAAAGCTTAAATCCGTCAATATCAGGCATTGAAATATCCAGCAAAATCAAATCCGGAGGATTAAATGCCATTTCATCAATAACACTCTTCGGATTCACAATTGCATCAACCTTATATTTGGATTTTGTTAAAATTAAACTCAAAATCTTGAGGTTTAACTCGTTATCGTCAATAATCAAAATCTTTTTCATATTAAATTTATAGCATTTTTTGACATTAGTGTAAAATTTGATACTTAACATTACTTAATATCAAGTTTACGGGTAAAGAAATTAAAATACAAACTAAAGTCCATTCTCTAAAGGATTTCAGAGCAGTAAGTAACAATTTGTAAACAACCAAAGCGTAATTTATAGTTCAGAGGAATACTAAATATGTAAGGAACAAAACAGAGGTATAAATGTTAAACAGAATCGCTTTTACTCCTGATAACTTAATCCGACCTTCATTCACAGGCGCAAAAGCAGCGCTAACGGGAAAGGTATTGCAAATCCAAAAAACAACGGAAACTATGGAAGCTTCCGGGATTAAGTTTATCGGGCGCAAAAGCGATTCTGAATACAACGAAAGAGTTTATTGGCTAAACAATTTCAGAGCCAACAACTCTCTGGTTCATTCCGATATCGCCGCAAAAACAGAAGTAATCAGACAACTTGCAGCCTCTTACTCATACAAAAATCAAAAAATAAAACTTTTACAACCTTCTGCAAATATTCCTGAAAATTAATAAATTGCGCACAAGGATAAAAGAAAAAAGATACACCCAAATCTCCTCCTACAATGTCATTGACTAATGCCGCATAAGCAATTGCTAACGCGGCTTTTTATTTTAGCAGACAAAAGGACGAAATATAGCATTTACCCGAAAACTATGTTAGTATTCGAATATGAAAAATCTAAAGTTATCTAAATATTGGTCGGCTAACTTGCTGGCGCTCGCGGGGTATATCTTTACCCCGATAGGCATTTATCTCTTTTTCTTTTTGCGGCCTCATATCATAAATTCTGGTACCGACATATTTATTTGGTATGACATTATTTTAAAATACTACGGTGTTTATTTGCCTGTTTTTGGAATATTAGCCATTACGTGGTGGATTCAATCATCAACGGACGACGATGAGAAAACATATAACAATGGTAAAATAAAAGAATTTATTTTCAAAACCGGTATATTTTGCTGTATATTTCCTTTGCTGTTTTTAATAGCACAAATTATCTATCATACCCTGTTATTCGATTTTTTAAATCATTAATCAGACAGTACGATAATAACCGCAGACTTTTGTTCCATCTTTTCGCTCATAAGGCTGTATGTAAACCATTTCACCGTTTGTAGCTTTTTGTTGTATTTCAGAATCAGGAGGGAACCCGCTAGTTGTATATTGAGCCATAATGTCAGGTCTGTATTCCTTGAAATCTTGCCGAGTCATACTTTTTACCTGCTCAAGAGAAAAATATTTTTTAACATTTTTCTTTGGGGAAACTTTTAAAGGTTCTTTGTATATTCTGCTATCTTTTTCGGGGTTTGTAATAAGCTCTCCGCGTCTCATTCTTTCCATGATTTTCTGTGCAGCTAAATCCTCGTATCGCTTTGGATTTTTTCTCTCCCCCATAAGTTCCTGTCTAATTTCAGCAGCTATTTTTCGCCCGACATTATTGTTCCATAAATCCATGTTTCTTTCTGAGGAAGGTTGGTTTCGAGATATGTTTTCGTGATAAAGCCCTCCAAGTGCCGCCAAAATGGCTCCATACCTTTCAGAACCAACTGCTTGCATAAAAGCATGTTTGAAGGCGTCTGCTTCATTATTGTGTGTAAGCTCTTTCTGTGACGTCCCAAGTTCGAATCCGTACTTTTTCTGATATTCGAGCGTTTTTCTGTACATTTCGTTGTTGTAATCATCAATAATTGGTTTTTTCATTAATTTTCCTTTCTTGTTTTTAATAGCTAATTGCCTAATTTGACAATTCTTCTATTATACAAAATTCGAAAGGCGAAAACAACTGTATCTCGATCCTGGAGAAGAATACAGGGCTTTCACCTAAGACTTGAAACCTGTATTAAAGTATGAACTCTCAATTTCCAACAAGGACACCGAGGTTTAATGCAATAATGAAACTTAAAACAAAAAAGAGACACCCTAAGGTATCTCTTTTCAAATGGCGGGACATTCGCTCACAGGTTCGAACAAATTATGCAAAATTATTTCTCAAACCTTGCATCGTTCGATACTGAAAAAATTTGTTATTTGATTAAACAATTACAAATGGTGGCGTGATTTTTTATCGACCCAACAAAGTATCACCTGATAGTTAATGTGCTTTCTTCAATTTTTTTACACAAATAAGAGGAGCGTTTAATACCAGCAATTCCATTTTCAATAATAAGAACCATTGTATCTTTATTGACTTTATCTATCTTTACCTTTTCTAAAAACCCAGCTTCAATTAATGGGTCGATAATTTCTTCTTTATTTTGTAATGTATTTACATAACTACTGTACTTTGAGTCCATTAACTTATTAACTATGTTTTTAATATTGCTTTTGGTCAACTCTATACAATCTTTTTTTGTAAGCTCATTAACAATATAATTAAAAGAACCGCCTTCTGCCTGTTCAATAATTTGATTGACTTTTTTTTCTTTTTCTTCTTGATTTAAATCAGACAAGCTATTTTTTACTGCTTTAGAGAAATAACAGCCTGTAAACGTGATATAAAGTCTGTTATTCAATATTAAATTACGTATTTTCTCATATTCTAATGACTTATTGTCAAAATGATGTTTAAATACATAATTAAATATTAGCCTTAAATGCTCTATATTATCATTATGGTCGGCAATCGTGTATACTTTCATTATTTGTTCGTATGTCAGAGGCTTATACTTTAGTATTGTATGAAGCTCTTGCCATGTTATTTCTCTATGTATAAATTTGTCAATGGTATTATTAATTTCTTGTTGCTCCCACTCTTCAAATTTACTACTAACGAATTCATCAACATTATCTTTAATCTGTTTTAACTCATTACGACTTTTAATAGATAAAACAGACATAATAATTGGAATAATTACACCAAATATAGCTAACAATATCCCTAAAATACTGATAGTCCATCCCATACTCGAATAAACATGTTCTATATGATGATTCTGAGTCGCAATAATTTGATTTGCCTGATTAACCTGTATCTGCAATTCTTGGTTCTGCACTTCAAGTTTATACTGTGCAAGACCTGTTTTTATTTGTTTTTGTAAATCATCATTATTCACAGATTTATTCTAGCACATACAAAAGCCATTATGACATTTTAAACATGCATAATATTCACCTTAATAAAAACACTAGGTTCGAACCATTTCAAACACAATCAGGGCAAATAAAAACAGCCTCCGAAGAGACTGTTTTTTTAAATGGCGGGACTGACGAGGCTCGAACTCGCGACCTCCTGCGTGACAGGCAGGCACTCTAACCAACTGAGCTACAATCCCATTGTTATATTCTGTTTTCAAGTCGGGTGCAGCTCAGTTGGTCTTAATCTAAAACCGTTCACTTCGTTCACTGGGGCTACAATCCCATTGTTATATTCTGTTTTCACTTAACTGCCCTGTGTCACTCTTTAAAAGGCATATACCAAAGCGGTTACAGATAGATTATACTTTGCTGATTTTTTTTTTGCAATATTTTTCTTTATTTATAATTGTAAACAAATATTAACTCCATAAAAGCCCGTTAAAAGGTACATTTTAAAATTAATATATACAAAACAAATATTTTAGGGCAACTTTTTCAATATTATTTCGTTTATATAAACATAAGAGAATACGAATAAAATATCGGAGGATTAACCACATGGCAAGAGTTTTGATTTCAATGCCCGAAACATTTTTAAAGAACATTGACGAAGTAGCAGAGACCGAAAACCGCACCCGCAGCGAGCTTATAAGAGAGGCATTAAGAACCTATATGCACCGCAGCAAAGTAAGAGAAAACACATACGCAGTGAAAAATGCAGAAATTTTGGAAAGTCTTTTGGATTAAACTTGCCAAAACCTCAAACAAATATAAAAAAAGACTGGTTATTTATCAGTCTTTTTTTTGCAAACAGAACTGAAAACCTCGTCAAAACTCTCAACAGGGGTGAATCTGTAACCGCAATCGTCCTTTAAGGTCCCGCCCATCATAAATATTTCTTCCTGCGGATATCTTCGACAAATTCCCGGCCGACTCTTGTGAATCTTGCATAATTTTGTTTCTTTATCAAGATTTTGGCACTCAAAAACAAGTCCTGTTTCATCCTCGCCTACAACCTCGAGATAAGTGTAGAAAGGATGAAGAAGCCTAAGCTTCCGGAACTCTTCCTCCGTTTTAACCACGCCTTTCATGTGCTTTACATAAATATGAGTGCAGCATGCTCCGCAGCCGCTGCATTCTCCATGCCTGTAATATTTTCTTCTCAAAACATGCTTATAAAAAAACTTTTTCAGGAGGATAATGGCTTTGGACACTATTTCTTACCTTCTTTTACTCTGAAAAGCATGTATCTTATTTCTTGTTTTTTCTTACCTGCCCAATGGAATTCCTGGGAATTGAAGGCGGAAAGCACAATCATTCTGTCACATAATTTTACAGCTTCTTCGTATTTGGCATGGGAAGAAAATTCGTCTATTTTTGCAACCAGCCTTTTTATAATATATTTCTCAGGAAAAATCATGAGTTTCAATTTTTTTATGCTTTCTTGAACTTGCTCTTTATTGTCTTCACACAAAAGCAGATAGTTTTCATATTCATACAAAGCGTCTTTGTAGCGAAGGTTATTTTCGTGCTCAATCGCAACATTATAATGCTTTATTGAATCATACTCTGTTGATATTTTGCTTTTTGCATAAGACGCCATACGCTCTATTTCAGCAAAAGAATTCGACTTTTTTTTATAAGAGTTCAAAAACTTCATGAAATAACAGTATGCAAGTTCGTACTTTTTTAATGATATATAAGCATTTGCAATATCAACAAGGCACACTTTCAATTTAGTATCGATTTTAATCGCTAGTCGATAATACTCTATGGCTTTGTTGAAGTTTCTGTCACATGCAAAGACTTTGGCAATATTTTGAACAACTTTTGGCTGCATAGGATAGTTTTTTACAGATTTTATGTAAAATTGGACTGCAAGATTAATCTTATCCTCCCGAATAGCCGCAGACGCATATTTCAAGAGGTCACCCGCCTTGTGACGCAATGTTGTAATAATTTTTGTCACATACTTAAAATCTTTGCCTTCAGGATTTTCACAGTATTTTAAGAATTTTTCGTAATAATACACAGACTCGAGTCTCTCATCGCGTCTTGAGTAGGCAGTAGCCAAATTAAAATTTATTTTAGGGTTTTCCGGGCAGATAGTAAGCGCAATGTGCCAATATACAAGCGCCTGTTTTATGTTATTTTGCGCGTAAAAAACATTTCCAATCCCCAAGAAAGCCTGATAGCAAGTTGGATTTTGAGAGATTGCTTTTTGCCAAAAATGCAAGGCATCATTGGCAGAGCCAAGCTTTTGATAACAGCTTCCGATAAAATTCGCATAAGTACCGCTTCTATCGGTTTCAAACCCCGATAAAAGCAAATTAAGAGCCTTTTGGTAGCTTTTGTTCTCATACAGAAGCAAAGCAGTATGAAGCTTATCATCTCCGCTAACCTCTATCGAGCCCAAATCCAAAGGCAGTTCATCTTTTGTTTCTGTTGCGTCTGTCATTTACACTACAAATTTATATCATCTAAAAGTTTTTTATTATTCAGTAAATCCTCAAGCTTGTCATCCGTAAACGGAGATAAAGCACCGCTTTCAAACTGTAAACTCATTAAATCAAGATGAGAACTGTCCCCCTGGTCTGAAAGAGCAAGCGATGAGAACTTTTTAATATCCAATTCGCGCTCATATAGCGTCAGTGCCTCTCTCGAAATCTGAGTTTCATCTACAAAATGTGTTTTAGCAAAAGGTGACGTCGCATATTTTTTTTGCGCGTCTGATATCTGAACTATATTGCTTTCACGGCTGATATAGTTGTTGTTTACGCCTTCATTATATATCCCGTTTAACATTATATTTCCCCCTCTATCTTATTATCGCTTATTTTTCCGGTTCGTCTATAACATCATGGTCTATTTGCATAGACCATGTGGTCTATATTTTGATAATGTGATAAAATCAAAGCATGAAAATCGTAATTCTGGGTTCATCAGACATATTATATAACCTTATTGAAGGTGCGTTAAAGGCAAATGCGGAAATTGTAGGAGTCGTTAACTGGAAAGATGTGCGTAAAAAATCTTTTAAAGACTTTTTTGAAACAGATTATACAAAAGAACACATAAAAAAGCTTAAACTGCCGATAATAAAAACCAAAAGTGCTAATTCAAAAGATTTCAAAAGCACACTATTGAAACTTGAGCCGGATGTCCTGCTTGTAGGAACATGGGGCGAAAAAATCAAAAAAGAAATCTTTGACATCCCGAAAATTGCAGCTATAAACGTTCACCCGTCACTTTTGCCCAAATATCGCGGCGCAAACCCTTACTCACGAGCGATTATGTTTGGAGAACAAAAAACGGGAGTAACATTTCATCTGATGAATGAAAAATTTGACGCAGGCGCAGTTCTTCTTCAAAAAGAATCGCCTATATACAGCACAGACAACGGATTAACACTCAAAAAACGGCTTGCAAAGCTTGCCGCTCCTATGTGCACAGAACTTTTACAAAAACTTGACTCTGAAATACTCACCCCGACAGAACAGGATGAGTCACAGGCAACTTATTTTCCGCACGTAAAAGAGGAAGAAATAGTAATTGAACCTGAAAAAACCACTTATCACGAAGCAGATTGCAAAATTCGCGGGCTTACCCCTTGGCAAAGTACTTATTTGTTATATAAAGGTGAATTCTTTAGAATTAAAGACCATACTATTTCAAAAACAATGCGAGAGCCTGATTTTAACGATTGCGCAATGTGTTTTGAAACGAAAGACGGAAAATTTATTTACTTTGAAAATCTCGAAGCCCTGGGATGGAAAAAACACTTTACAAAGCTAATTCTTAAATTCTTGCATAAATCTTGCCCTTAGCACCAATTACCTGTAAAATAAGCATATGAAAAATTTCAAAACAAACCTTTTAATAACAAGCTTTTTTACAGTAGTTGCAATTGTCGTTTTTTTAGTTTCAGAGTTCTCGATTGAACCGAAAATTCAGTCTGTTCTAACAAAACTTTTTGCACAAAAATCCGCAAACTCAAACGTGGTTATGGTTTTAATCGATAACAAATCCATAAACAGGGTCAGATGGCCGTGGAAACGTGCTTTATATGGTGACATGTTTGAGTATATAAATGACTACGGAAAAGCCAAAGTTGTTGTCTACGACTCCCTGATTGCCTCTCCTGACGAGAATTTTCCCGAGTCTGAAAAGTATTTTTTCAACACAATTAAAAAATATGATAATTTTATATCAGCATTCGACGCAACCTACACAAACAGCAAAGAAAGCACAATGCAGGGTGAAGAGCTTAAAGAATTCAACTCAAAATTTGATCTGAAACTCGATATAAAAGATAGCAAATCGTTCAAAGCGCCTTTAAAAGGCATTTTGAAATTAAATGGAGACTATGTTAAAAACGTAAAGCATTTCGGCTCTGTTGTAACGCCAATGGGCACTGACGGCGTAATTCGAACTGCGCTGCCGATTGTAAACGTTGGCGGAAAACTCTACCCAATGCTAACTTTCTACGCATATGCAAAGTACAAAGGAATTAAAGGTTTTTACTACAAAGACGGTTACTTATGCTCTGATGACAACTGTAAAACACTCAAAGTTAACGCATACAACAGCCCGCTCGGCGTGCAGGTATATTTAAAGTGGTACAAACCAACAGACGAATTCTCAACCCATAAATCTTACTCGGCAATAGACGTTTTAGACTCACTTGAAGCCATAAAAGCAGGCAAAAAACCTATAATAGACCCATCCGTGTTTAACAATAAAATCGTTATCGCCGGCGGCGCAGCAAAAGTAAAAAGTCTCGAAGATATCAAAGATACTCCGCTTATCGCCAGAAACCACTCAGGAGCGGATATTCAATCGACACTCGCAAGCAACTTTTTAAATAACGAATGCTTAAAAGTCCTCACCTTAGGTGAAAAGGCTCTGATTTCGCTTCTTTTGGTAATCGTTAGCGCATGGATTATCGTGACTTTCGGACTTACAAGCTCCCTGATTGCGCTCGGAACAATTATGGCAGCTTATGCCGTTACAGCGGTTACACTGTTTGCAAACAACACGGTTATACAGCTTGTGACACCAATAATTCTTATGCTGCTGGTAGTTGCGGCAGGTTTTACCTACAGGTTTCTGATTGAAGGCAAGAAGAAAGAGCAAATCCAAAACGCAATGGGGATGTACATTTCAAAAGATATCATGAAAAATGTCGTAAAAAATATTGACAACATCAAATTGGGCGGAAAAAGAGCCAACATAACCGTTTTATTTTCAGATATAAGAGGATTTACCTCAATCTCCGAAAAACTCTCTGCCGAAGAAGTTACAGACATCTTAAACGAGTATTTTTCGCTGGTTGAACCGATTATAAGAAAGCATAACGGTGTGCTGAATAAGTTCATAGGTGACGCGGTTCTTGCAATTTTCGGTGAGCCGATTCAAGACAAAAACCACGCACTGAACGCTGTTTTGTGCGCAAACGAAATGCACAAAAAATTCGCAGAATTGCAGCAGAAATGGGAACTTGAAGGTAAGCCTCACATTGAAATCGGGGTCGCGATAAATTCCGGCGAGGCATTTGTCGGCAACATAGGCTCGTCAGAGAGATTAGAGTATACTGTTATCGGCGATACCGTAAACACGGCGAGCCGTATCGAATCCTACAACAAAGTATACAAAACCCGCTTCCTGATAAGCGAAAGCACCTATGAAAAAGTCAGCCGCATTTGTGACGTTATCAAAATAAGAGAGGTCGCTATCCGCGGAAAAGCACTAAAAATCAATATTTACGAAGTTCTGCGGGTCACGCCGCAAAACCAATAAAGAAATAAAGACGAGGCAGCATGTCCATAAGCAAAGAAATTCTTACACTCATACAACAGTCTATCGAAATCGAAGATCGACACAGATATGTCAACGTCAAGGGCAAATACCACCGTTTTGCGGAATTTATCAAAAAACAACTCTACGCAATTTACAAAGAAAGCGATAAAAACCCTAAATGGCTGAGCGTCATAGACAATTTCGAAAAATATGACCTTGACAGCCTTCCGGGTCGAAAAAATAGCATTAAAACCCTTGTAAAAGTAATAAAAGCTGAAAATGCTGAAGCAAGGCAACAAAAAAAAGAAGAAAAAAATTCTCCACGCACTCTAAAAACCACAGATGTAACATATATCAAGGGCGTAGGGGCAAAATTAGCATTCAAATTTAACAAACTCGGGATTTTTACGGCTTACGACCTTTTGACCTATTACCCTAAAAAACATATCAATTATTCTTCGCGAACACTCATCCGCAACCTCAAAGAAGACCAGTCCGCAACAATTTACGGCGCAATAAAGTCAGTATCGGCATTCACAAGCAAAAAAGGGCTGGGTGTGCTCAACGTAACCATCGAAGACGAGAGCGGCACGCTCGTTTTGGGATATTTTTACGCCAAGGCGGGAAGGTTCATGCTTGAGCGCTACAAAAGCCAGTTTCCGAAGGGTTGCAGCATAATGGTATCTGGGAAAGCCAAACGTGACAAGTTCTCACGAAAAATGACAATAGAAAAGCCTGAATATCAAATTATTTCAGCAGATTTTGATGACTATGACCACAAAAACCTCAATATGGGACGTATTGTGCCGATATACGGACTTACTGAGAGTCTTAGCATAAAAACTCTCAGAAAAGCCATACACAATGCCATTGAGGAGTTTCGGGGAGAACTTACGGAGTTTCTCCCTGAGTATCTGGTTGAAAAATATGAATTTCTTGCAAAATCTGATGCCGTCTCTCAAATACACTTCCCCGACACAGAGGAAAATATAGAAAAATCACGCCACAGATTGGTTTACGAAGAACTGTTTATATTCCAACTGCGCTGTGCACTTATGCGTCGGGAAATATCTGATACCGTAAAATCTATAAAAATCAAAGCAAAAGAAGACGGGATTGTGCACAAATTTATTAAAGATTTGCCGTTTGAGCTGACTAACGCACAGAAAAAAGCTGTCATGGAAATTTTAAGCGACCTTAACTCTGAAAAACCAATGCAAAGACTCCTGCAAGGAGATGTCGGAAGCGGAAAAACGGTTGTTGCCTGCATTATGCTGTTGTCTGCAATAGAAAACGGATTTCAAGGCGCGCTTATGGCTCCGACTGAAATCCTTGCGCAGCAGCATTATGCAAATTTCTCAAAATGGCTTGCGCCATATGGAATAAATGTAGGGCTGTTTACAGGCTCAAATAAATCAAAGCTCAGAAAACAGATTGAAACAGATTTGCTGAACGGGCAAATACACGTTGCAATAGGCACACACGCACTTGTCCAAGAAGGTATCGCATTTCAAAATCTTGGTGCGATTGTCATCGACGAACAGCACAGATTCGGCGTAAAACAGCGCTCAAAACTCCGCGCAAAAGGTGAAATGCCGCAAATGCTTACTATGACAGCAACACCAATTCCACGCACGCTATCACTCACCCTGCATGGGGATTTAGACCTATCTATTATCGATGAGCTTCCTCAGGGGCGCAAACCCATTGAAACTCAATTACTTTCCGCTTCATCACGCGCAAAAGGGCATGCACTCATCAAAAAGGAACTTGAAAAAGGTCATCAAGCTTATATTGTGTTCCCGCTGATTGAAGAAAGCGAAACCCTAAGCGCAAAAGCGGCAACAATAGAAGCGGAGCGGCTCCAAAAAGAGGTTTTTGAAGAATACAAAATCGGACTGCTTCACGGCAAGCTTAAAAACGAAGAAAAAGAGCAAGTCATGGCAGATTTTAAAAATGGAAAATACGATATTCTTGTAAGTACAACCGTTGTTGAAGTTGGCGTGGATGTCAAAAATGCAACAGTAATGATGATTGAAAACGCCGAAAGATTCGGTCTTTCACAGCTTCACCAGCTTCGCGGCAGGGTCGGACGGTCAGACTTGCAGTCATACTGCGTGCTCATAAGCTCAAGCCGAAACGAGGATACTCGTGAGCGCCTAAGTATAATGGAACAGACTAATAACGGCTTCATCATTGCTGAAAAAGACCTTGAAATACGCGGCCCGGGAGAGTTTTTAGGCGTTAGACAGAGCGGGCTGCCAGATTTTTCAATAGCAGACATAGCAAAAGACACAAAGATTCTGGAAGCGGCACGCAACGACGCTTTTGAACTCGTAAAAACAAAAAACAAAGAAGAATTTAAGGCGCTTTACGATGAAGTCATGGGGAAATCAGAAATCAACACGCTTTTGGTCAACCCTGCATAATATTAATTTACTCCCAAACTCTGAGCTATTCTGTTATAAAAGTAAAAACTGCCGTAAGGCAGTTAAATAACGTATTTAGTATGTATATTCTAATTAGAATTTTTTTTATGCTCTTTTGTGAAAGTATCACCGTTAAGCATGCTATCTATCGAATATTGGCTCTCCATAGACATCAAGCGTCGTTTCGAGCGCGCAAAATCAGTCATTGAGCTAATTTTGAGTTGATTATTCTTCTGCGTCAAAAGATGAGAAATATAGCTTATGTTATTTACATACACTTTTGGTTTTTCCTTCCCCATTTACGGCGTGTTTCATATTTTTACATAAACAATAAAAAAAATCAAACTTATTTTTTAATTAAAGCAAATTTACAATCAGAAAATTATCATGATAAAATAGGCAAATAGAAAACAGGAACGGAAAATGGATAAAAAAATAATTGTAATTTCAGGTAAACAATATTGCGGAAAAGATACATTAGCAAAAATTTTACTTAACAAATTTTCAAACTTCAATAGAATAGGGCTTGGCGACGGCATAAAAATTGAATATGGTGAACAAAACGGGCTCTCATTTGAAGAAATCGAACAAAATAAAGCCGTTTACAGAGCCGATTTGCAAGCTCTCGGCATGAAACGACGTGCAGAAGACGAAGATTACTGGATTAAAAAAGTAATCGCGTTGCCGCAGGACATTATCGTTCCTGATATCCGCGTGCAAAAGGAATACGACTATTTTAAAGCGGCAAAGGCCTTCAAAATAAGGGTCAACGCTTCAGCAGAAAGCCGAAGCAAACGAGGAACGATTGTTTCCGAAAACGATATTACAGAAACAGCGCTTGACGGCATTGCAGACTGGGATTTGGTAATAGAAAATGAAGGAACTTACGAAGAGCTCCTTCAAAATTCACAAATTGCAATCGAAAAGATTAAAGAATATTTTAACCTCTAAGAATTTATAATATTGATTCCGTTAAAGATAGCGTGAACGTTGGCTCTTGCCGTGCTCGTATCTTTTGCCCGGGCAATCACTGTTTCACCGTTTTTACCTTCAAGGTGAATGATACTCATCGCAATAGCTTCAGAACCCAAGATATCCTCATCAATTGCCTGCTGCTCATAGTGTAAAAGCTTTTGAGGAAATCCAGCGTTTTCCAATGCTTGAAGGCATGCCGCGAGCGGACCGTTCCCTTTACCATCAACAGCGTATTTTTTATCATTATGAGTGAATTCAAGCTTAAATTCGCCTTCTGAAATTCTGTCAAAATTCACAAGCGCAAAAGAACCTTTCGGCTCAAATACCTCATTAATATATATATCAATAAGCTCTTTATCTGATAATTCACCTGATTTTTCAGCTTTCTCTTTGATAATCGGTGTAATTCTGACCGCTTCCTGCATGGTAATCGGATAGCCCGCTTGCGTTACAATTTCAAACACGGCAGTTTTGCCTGACTGAGAAGTAAACCCAAGTTTTTCTTCATCATTTCTTCCGATTAAAGACGGATGAATTGCACGGTATGCACCTTTTTCCATATCTTTGGTTTTGACTGCGCCGTCTTGGTGGATTCCGCTTCGGTGAGCCAATGATTCAGGACCGATAAGAGGTGCTTTTTCATAAATAGGCACACCCGAATATTCCGCAACAACCAGTGCCGTTTCGTAGATTTTATCGAGGTTGAGCCCTGTATTAATACCTGAATTGTGAAGAGTGATGGCAACTTCGTACATATTTGTGTTTCCTGCACGTTCACCAAGCCCATTCAATGCCGTCTCCAGCTGCACAGCACCCGCAAAATAGCTTTCAACAGTTGCAGCAGTCGCCATACCAAGGTCATTGTGACAGTGTACAGAAATAGCTACGTCTTTCGGTAAAGCATTGTATGCTTTTTCAATCATATCTGTATATGTTTTCACACGGTAACGCTCCACCGTATTCGGAAGATTAATTACGGTAGCACCGGCTTTCACCACCTCCTGAAGCGCATCGATAACCCAATCAAGATTTTCGATACAGTCGCCGAAATGCTCGACAGAAAACTCAATATCCCACTTTTTGCCCACAACACTTTTAGTAAATTCTACAGCCTCAATGGCAAGCTTTCTAACTTCTTCAGGCTTTTTATTCAGGACATACTGCATATTAAAAGGGCTCATTGTAATAAATGTATGCACTCGCGGTTTTTTCGCAGGCTCTAAAGCTTTTACAACCTTAATAATATCGCTTTCAACTGTCCTCGAAAGTCCTGAAATAAGCATATTTTCAGGTGCAGTCTCAGCAAGACGCTTACAAGCCTCAAAATCCATTTCAGACGCAGCAGGAAAACCTACTTCAACCCCTTGAACTCCAAGATCACATAGGTGAGAAAAAATAACCTCTTTTTCTTGCAAATCCCAAGGCTTTTTCAAAGATTGGTTCGCATCTCGTAATGTAATGTCGTAAAAAAACGGTTGTCTGCGCATATTTCCACCTATAATAAAACTAATAGATTTTATTATAGTCTACGATCGCTTTATTATCAAGGTTTTTTCGGCTCAGATTTAAATATTTTACATACAGCTTTTCCACACCATTTCAGAACATTGCCGATACCTTTTAGACCTTCAATAGGGTTTTTCTTACCTTTAGAGCAAATAAAACCAAGCACGTAGAGCCCCAATGCACCTGTCGCTATTTTCTTAATAAACCTGCACGGCTCATTGTCTTTTTTTAAAATTTTATTCGGATTATACGCATCATATAACGGCTGCCGCGGGAGCTGCACCCCTTTTGCAAGTTGAGGATTTCCCGGCGTTCTTATATTACACTGCTGCAGGTAATTTGACGGCGTTCCCGTAATAAAGGCGTTTGCATCAGTGTCTAAAACCCCGCTTGTGGTCAATAGATCTAATGATGTAGGTCCGATATAAGCCATAAAAATCCCATCCTTTATTTATATAAAGTATTTTTAGCTGAAAAAATTGCCTAAATCCGTGTTATATTAAAATAAGGAAAAACGGAAAGATAGAAAAGGAAAAAACATGCCTTCTATATTGGATTCTGCAAAATTAGTGTTTACAGACAGCAATGCGCCCGCAAAAATCTTAGTGCACAGTTTAACTCCGTTCATTATTTACAACATAACAAACGGAACTTTCAGTTTTTCCGAGTCTTTAAATCTGCCCATAATTGCAACACTCTCAATTATTTATCTGGGATATATGTTTCAGACTCTAAATAACTCAATGCAGGAAAAAAATTACATACTCTCAGGACTAAATCCGTTTCTTTCCTTTTGGGTCGGAATAAAGAGCATTATTTCGTGCGGAATTTTTGTAGTTCCGATTTACTATGTATACAGGCTTGTCAGCGACAATCTTGATATGACACAAATAGGCTCCTGGATTCTTGGTATAATAGCGCTGCTTGTAGCCGGCTCGTTTCTTTTTTGCAGCATAATTTTCTTCGGGAAAAGATGTAATATTTTTGATGGCTGGAATCTTATAAAAATCCTGAAAAATTTTCACGAAATCATCGTATATCTTGCGTTATCACTTATTTTGCTCATAATTTATGATTTGGTGACCGCAGTACCATTTGGCGGTCTGATATACGGACTTTTCGGCTTCGGACGCCTATTTGAGTATGCAATCAGCGTAATAATCACGTCCAACTTGTTAATCTATTTTCAAAACCTCTCACATGCTTATTTTGAGCAAGTTAAAGAATAAAGCTTGAATTTATTTTTTTAGCGTAGATAATATAAATATCGAGGGATACTCTGCCGACGAGAAAGTGACTAAATGTCACGTTCAAGGCGAGGAAAGTTCGGAGAACTGCTCCCGAGAAAATCAAAATTAAATACAAATAACGCGGGATGGAGCAGTTCGGTAGCTCGTCGGGCTCATAACCCGAAGGTCGTTGGTTCAAATCCAGCTCCCGCAACCAATTCACTGGAAGTCTTTAAAAGGCTTCCTTTTTTATTGGGGCTTGCGTTTCCGGCTTTTGTACAATTTTCCAGCAATGTACGAAGTGGGTTTTCATAGTATTCAACTACCACCTCTTTCGCAATAGGGGCAAGCGTTATCGACTTTACGAACATTGAGACAACTCTTCTTTTTTGAGAAATTTCTTCGGGTGATAGAAGCGCTTTCGCTATCATAGATTGGGTTTGGAACTCTTCAAAAGTTGGTAATTTAACTAATTTCGGAACATTAAATTCCGCTAATTCTGTCTCCAGTTGGGCTTTTTGCTTTGTTGCACGTTCGACTTCATTTGCTATAGTTTTAGTTGCAATTTGTTCATCAATCGATGCACCACCAGCATAAGAACGACTTTCATATCTTATCCCGCGCCCAAGTTCTATCCACAAGAAGGCTTCCCAGCCTTTCTCTAACCTCTTTTGACCATACAAAATTGTAATGTATAAAGATAACTGCTAAACTTAAATAAAACGGGAGGAAAGAATGAATTCACTATATTTACTTAATTTATGGTCATTATTGCTTTTTATCGGTACTTTTATTGTATCTGCAATTGTATACAAAAAAAGCGAATGCGACAAAAAACTTATTTATACGGCGGATTTAACCCAACAGATAATTCTAGCTGTTACATTATGCAGTCTTGCAATCCTCCTAAAAGACCTAACTAATTTTCAAATCCTCGGCAAGGGATTATCTTTTGTAATCCTTTCAAACTTTTACGCAGCTGTTTTTAATGCTGCCATCATGATTTATCTAACGACAAAAAGGCAAATGTAAACATACGTTAAGATAACCCGAATGGATATCAATTTTCGCACCCAAAAAATCCTTTATATAAATAGAAAAGTTTTTAGACACAGAGAATTTATATTAGAGAGGATTAAAAAATGACTACAAAAGAAATTTCAGGCGTAAACCCGTTTGCAATCAAGGCGACACCTGTCAATACTACTATCGATAAGTCAGCCCCCCCCCAGACACACACCACAGAAAAGCCCATTAATTTTGGAGGCAAGCCAGAAGCGCCGACTGATAGCTTAGAGATAAAATCTGAACAATCCGCAAAACAACCTGAACCGGTAATAACAAAAAATGATGACGGAAGCACTGTTACCACATACAAAAATGCTGACGGCACAACTAACAAAACGGAAGTTAAAACACGTTCAGGGAAGACTTTGAGTGAATCTACTTACAGCAACGGTAAACTGGCTTCTAAATCAACATATGAGAGCACTTATGGTTCTCAATATAACCCTGATATAGAAACAATGTTTTATGACACAGAAACAGGAAAAATATCGCGCTCCGAATATAGACGCGCAAAAGATATTATATCACCTTATTCATCTGAAATGGTAGAAGAAACAAAAAAATCAGCACCTACGAAAATTTTTTACAATGAAAAAGAGCAGGTTATTAAAACTGTTAAGCCATCCGGCGAATATACCATACCTAACGACTTCGAAAAAGGGATTTCAGGAGGTTCAAAAAAATACGATGCAAAAGGCAACTTAGTATCAGAAGAGGATAATAACCTAGTAACAACTTATAAAGACGGAAAAATAGATACCCGTGAAGGCTATGATGGAGCATTTCACCGACAGATTGAATACAAGGACGGCAAACCTTTCAAAATGACATCTTACAATAAATCTAGGATTGGTGGAGACGCCGAAACATACTACAATCCTGACGGCAGTGTAAAAAAACACATAATTTCAGATGAAACAAAAGAGCGCATTAAAGAAATGGAAAAAGAAATAAAAGAAATGAAAGCTCCGAGCAACCTTAATAAAATAATTGAAGATATCAAAAAACCTAAACCAAAGGATTAGCAAAACATTCAAAAAATAAAACTAGGATTCTGCCCAAGTTGTTCCACGTAAAAAATCAGAACCGTAACATTTGAAATCATTCTCAAAAAATGATACACTGCTAGGGATTAGTACACAGCAGAATTTACGGGATAGAGAGATGTTATCGGTTGAAAAAGTAAAACACGCGGCAGAATGCCTCAAGGGCACGGCAAGAACAACAGATTTAATTTATTCTGCAGAGTTGAAAAATTGCAGCATTTATCTCAAAGCGGAAAACCTCCAAAATACGGGGTCTTTCAAGCTTAGAGGGGCTTATTATAAAATTTCTATGCTCAATGACGAGCAGAAGAAAAAAGGTATTATTGCCTGCTCTGCCGGTAACCACGCACAGGGTGTAGCGCTTGCAGCACAGAAAATGGGCATAAAAGCAACGATTTTCATACCAAGCACAGCACCGATATCAAAAATCGAGGCAACGCGCAAATATGGCGCTGAAATTCGCTTGGTAGACGGCGTATACGACGACGCGTTCAATGAAGCCGTAAAATATCAAAAAGAAACCGGTGCGGAGTTTATACACCCGTTCGACGACGAGGATATCATCGCAGGGCAGGCAACTATTGCGCTGGAGCTGTTAGAGCAGCTTCCCGACTTGGACGCGGTAATAGTTCCTATCGGCGGGGGCGGGCTTATTTCGGGGATTGCATACACAATAAAAGCTTTAAAACCCGATTGTAAAGTATACGGCGTTCAGGCTCAAGGTGCGGGGAGCATGTACCACGCTGTAGAAATTAACAGACGTGAAGAACTGCCGAAAGTCGCGACTTTTGCAGACGGAACAGCCGTAAAAATGCCCGGGGAATTGACGTTTGAATATTGCAGCAAATATGTTGACGAAATTGCACTAGTAAGTGACGACGAGATTGCAACAGCAATTCTTGCGCTGATTGAACGCCAAAAACTTATCGCGGAAGGCGCAGGCGCCCTTAGCGTAGCGGCGGCAATGTTCAATAAATTTAATCTTGAAGGCAAAAAGACTGTCTGCATAGTCTCAGGGGGAAATATCGACGTAAACATCCTTTCCCGCGTAATAAACAGAGGTCTACTGAAAGCAGGACGGCTTTGTGAGCTTACGATAGAGCTTCTGGACAAGCCGGGTCAATTAACCGAGGTTTCCAAAATTATTGCCGAAGCAGGAGCTAACGTAATCAAAGTAAGCCACAACCGCACAGGCGAAAACACCGACATAAACGACTGTTACCTCAAAATCGCGCTGGAGACAAGAAATCTGCGGCATTACTGCGAAATCAGACACGCATTGGCAAAAGCCGGCTTCAAACTCGTATCAAACTAAGGAGAATAAATTATGAAAAAAATTATATTAACAAATGACGCACCTGCGCCTATCGGTCCGTATTCGCAGGCCTACATTGCGGGGAACACGCTCTATTGCTCGGGACAAATCGCACTGAATCCAAAAACGGGAGAATTTTTGAACGGAACCGTTGAAGAACAAACTCTTCAATGTATCAAAAATGCCTCTGCGGTCTTGAAAGAAGCAGGCTACACATTTGACGATGTTGTAAAAACGACGTGTTTCCTCAAAAAAATGAGTGATTTTGCAGCATTTAATGAAATTTACGGTCAATACTTCACCTCAAAACCTGCTCGCTCTTGCGTTGCTGCGGCAGAACTACCCAAGGGCGCCCTGGTCGAAATAGAAATAATTGCAGTGAAGTAAAGTTAACAATACGTTACAAATATAAAATTTTTAGCAACTTTATACTTTTAGTGACTTTAATTCCATTGAAAACTACAACTTTAACAGGAGAATAATCATGGCAATATCTGGTATCGCAGGTAAAATCCTTACCGGAACAGCAACAGAAGTAACACCTAAAATATGCCCTATAGTCAAATCTTTTTCAGGTCATACACAAAAACAAATCTTTGAAGCTTGTGAAAAAGGTGACCTTTATACACTAAAACAGTTCATTAATGCAAATAAAACACTACACAACGGTGATGAAACAGTTGTGAAAATGCTTACATCTAATTATGCGGGCTCTGAGGGACAAATACCGATTAACAAAGCAAACGCAAGCACTCTGGGTACAATTATTATGTCAATGACCGGTCATAATGAAAAAGGTCTTTATACATGCATTTCAACACTAAGCAATGATGCAATAAAAGCCGACAGTAAAAAAATATCTATGGTTCAAGAGGCATTAGAAACCATTCGTCAAAGCGCAGATATTTCTGATGCTAACAAAATCAAAATTCTCGGTGAAAAATCTGAATTTTTGACAAAAAACCAACAAATGGCATTGTACTACATGAAAACCCCATATACAGGACATATTGGTTAATACTGAATTTATTTAAAGCAAGAAAAGAACATCCTATTCGATGTTCTTTTCTTTTATATAAACCGTGGAAAATCGCCACGCTTCAAACGACTTTGAAAAATAGTCAGGCGCCAATCCTGCTTTCACTTTCAAACTATTTAAAAATTCCTTCTTATCCGGGAGCTGTTCCCAAACCGACGGCAGGTAAACAGCCTGATGAGCACCGTCCTTGATAATTATTCCGTCTTTATACGGTACAATCTGCGCCAAAAGATAGTTTTCGTCCGCAAACGCCATTTTCACAGGGGAAGAGAGCAAAGAGACAAAAATCTTGATTTTATCGAACTCTTCTGCGGCCAAAGGCTGAAATCTATTGTCATTAAATGCGCTGTCATACGCATGCTGAAGCAAATCAATTAAAAGCGGTTGGTGGGCAATTACAGAGCCAATACAACCTCTCAGGCGTCCGTCGATTTCCAAAGTCACAAACGACGCGCCAAATTCTTTGAAAACTTCGGGAATATTTTCCGCAATTACACGTTCTTCATTATTCAAACCTGCTTTTATGCTGTCACGGCAAAGTTTAAGGACATAATCCGAAAATTCTTCTTTAATAAATTCCGATTTGCTTTTTTCAGCCAGAACCCAGCTTCCGTACCCGACAACACGGCCTTCATCCCCGGTTGCAGCCGCAGAATTTGTCATACCGACGCGAATTAAAGAAAAGTCCTGCTCTCTTGCAAAATTCACCAACGCGCAGATTCCCGAAGACCCGCATGCCTGCTCATGGCTGAACCTGTCGATATCAGCCCCTTCAATCATTGCGGCAGTGATGTCGTCAAGTTTTTCCGCCTCATCTTTTGAATGAAAATGGCTCAAATCCGTTGATATAACAAACGCATTATCCTCATCGGGGTAGTACGCCTCTATAATCTTGTAAATATCTTCGAAATTTTGATAATTCGAAAGAATCGGAACAATACTCTGCGCTTTGTCCAAATACTGCAAAAAAGGCACTTGGACTTCAACGGCATGTTCTTTTTCAAAGGCCTCGTTTACATATTCACAGCCGAATTTTTCAACAAGCTCATTATTTATTGCCTGATTTACTTTTATCACCCCAATAGGAGTATACCAGTAGTCAAAGTCCGATAAAGCAGGCTTTAAAAGCGGCTTATGATGAGAAGGTGCAATGATAAAAACATTTTTCGCCTTTCTCAGGTACTGAAACCCCTCGCTTGCAAGCTGTCCCGAATATACGTAACCCGCATGAGGAACAATCAATGCACGCGACGAAAGTTTATAGTCTTTTTTATTATTTTTTTCAAAATCCTTTAACTGCGAGAGCAGTTCTTCTCTATCTGACGGGTAAAACATACCCGCAACCGACGCTTTTTTTATCCTGTCCATAAAATTACACCTATTACAAATTTGTACGAAAACTATTATAATATATTTTATGAAATATCAAAATAATACAAAAGACAAAGTTCAGTGTACCGTTTGTCCGCGAAACTGCGTTTTGAAGGACGGACAAAGAGGATTTTGCCATGTTAGGCAAAACATCGACGGAAAAATAACACTCACAACCTACGGATACAACACCGGACTGGCAATCGACCCGATAGAGAAAAAACCTTTTTATCATTTTTATCCCTCAAGCCGGGTTTTGTCGTTCGGAACCGTGGGCTGCAATATGGGCTGTCAATTTTGTCAAAATTGGACAACATCAAAATCCAAAATCGACCCAAAACGCACAAATAAAGTTTCACCCAAAGAAATTGCCAAACTTGCAGCAAAACACAAGTGTAAAAGCGTCGCGTTCACGTACAACGAGCCGACTATTTTCCTTGAATACGCAATCGATACTGCAAAAGAGTGTAAAAAACTCGGAATACAAACTGTTGCCGTGACAGCGGGTTACATAAACCCCGAACCGCGAAAAGAACTTTTTAAACACATCGATGCGGTAAATATTGACCTGAAAGCTTTTTCTGGAAAATTTTACAAAAAATACTGCTTCGCAGAGCTTGAGCCCGTTCTCGATACTATAAAATACATAAAAAATGAGACCGATACTTGGCTGGAACTTACAACACTTCTTATTGAAGGTGAAAACGACAGCGAAGAAGAAATAGAGCGCGAATGCGAATGGATTGCCGAAAATCTCGGCACTTTTGTGCCGCTTCATTTTAGCGCGTTTCATCCGGGCTACAAATTCAATGAGAAAAGTGCGACACAAATCCCCACGCTTTTAAAAGCCATTGATATCGCAAAAAGCAAAGGGCTGAACTACGTTTATGCCGGAAATATTTCAAACCTAAAATCTTCCACAACATATTGCCACAACTGCAAACGCCCTGTAATTATGCGTGACGGCTACCTTATTATGGAATACAATCTGAACGAAAACGGCTGCTGTGATTTTTGCGGAACGGCATGCAAAGGACGCTTTGAGTAATTTTTTTGTAGTATAATTTTATGAGGAATTAAGCATATTCGAGGTAATAATGCGGATTGCATTTATTTTCAAAAACTTTCAGAACAAAGACTTTAAAGGCGGCGGTGAAAAAATATTTTACCACTTAATCAAAGAACTTTCTTTTCTTGGTGCTGCAATTGACGTATATGCTTCCGAAACAAATATTGAAGATTTGAGTTTCGTTGAGAACTTATTCATACTCCCCGAAGAAGCCTTTTATGCAGCAGCTATGCAGCAAGCAAAAGAAAAAAATTATGACAAAATTATATCTGAAAATGCTCACTTCGTATCTGATATATCTCTCAGTATGGGGCATTCGTTCGGATACAGATATTATGAGGCAAGAACACCGATTGATAGAGTAATTGAAACGTTATTGAAACCCGGAAAAATAAAAAATCACATAAACGCTCACAAGGAGGCACTCCAATACAACAGTCAAATAGTTGTCCTATCAAAAACAGCAAAAAACGGTTATTCGAAATATCTGGAAATCCCTGAAAGCAAGCTTTCATACATATACCCCGGCGTTGAGATTCCGTCTGTAAAAATAGAAAAAACAAAAAATGAAGTGTTTACAATGGGGATGTCATGCCCCGGATTTGCCAGAAAAGGCGGATATATTTTGCTTGGTGCGCTGGCGGTTTTGAAACTTAGCGGACTTAAATTTAAAGCCAAAATTATTAATAATTCAGCGGAGAAAAATATAGCAATACAGCTAATTTTAAGTTTATTTGGTCTGAAAAAAAATGTGGAATTCCTAAATTTTACAAATGACATGAATTCATTTTACGGTTCGCTGGACTTATTTCTTATGCCCTCACGTGAAGAGTCTTTTGGAATAGTGTTAACAGAAGCAATGGCAGCAAAGGTTTTAACAGTCTGCTCGTCGAGCTGCGGTGCGTCAGAGATAGTTCAAGACGGTATTAACGGCTACGTATTTTCGATGAAAGGTATTCCTGCGTTCAATTTAGCAAAAAAAATAGCGGAAATTGCAAAAGCAGGACGCAATAACGTAAAAATAATCAAAGAAGGTTACAAAACAGCAGAGCAAATGAGTTGGAAAAATTTTGCATTACAATTTCTTGATAAAATTGAATGCAGAATTCCCGAAAAAGAGTTACAAAAATAAGGGGTTTAATTTTGAAAAGAGTTTTAATAACAGGCGGAGCGGGATTTATCGGAAGTCATCTATGTGAAAGACTTTTAAATGAAGGAAATGACGTAATTTGTCTTGATAATTTTTTCACAGGCTCAAAAGACAATATTCGTCACCTTATCGGCAATAACCGTTTTGAACTTGTCAGACACGATATAACAAAAGAATATTTTGCTGAAGTCGACCAAATATATAACCTTGCGTGCCCTGCAAGTCCGCCCCACTATCAATACAACCCTATAAAAACAATGAAAACATCCGTTCTGGGAATGATTAACATGCTGGGACTCGCAAAACGCTGCAAAGCAAGGATTTTACAAGCTTCAACAAGCGAAGTCTACGGCGACCCGCACGTGCACCCACAAGTGGAATCTTACTGGGGAAATGTTAACCCTATCGGCATAAGAAGCTGCTACGATGAGGGAAAACGCTGTGCGGAAACACTGATGATGGATTACCACCGCCAAAACAAAGTTGACACAAGAATTATCCGAATTTTCAACACATATGGCCCAAATATGGATCCGTATGACGGTAGAGTTGTTTCAAACTGTATCGTTCAGGCACTCAAGGGCGAAGACATAACTATATACGGAGACGGCTCGCAAACCCGCAGCTTCTGCTACGTAGACGACCTTGTAGACGGGATTATAAAAATGATGAACAACGAACAAGGATTTATCGGACCCGTGAACCTTGGAAATCCGTCTGAAAGAACCATTCTTGACCTGGCTGAAAGAATAATTAAGCTAACAAACTCGAAATCAAATCTTATTTTCATGCCGCTTCCTCAGGATGACCCGACTCAAAGAAAACCTGACATCAGCGTTGCGAAAAAAGAACTTAATTGGGAACCAAAAACAGACATTGATGATGGTTTGAAAAAAACTATTGCTTATTTTGAGAAAAAAATTAAATAAAGGAGAGATATGAATATTTGCGTTATCGGAACAGGATATGTAGGACTCGTTGCAGGCGCTTGCTTGGCGGAAATGGGCAACAACGTAATTTGCGTGGACAAAGACACCGAAAAACTTGAAAAACTCGAACACGGAATCATTCCTATCTACGAACCCGGGCTTGATGAACTTATTACGTCTAACGTTCACGAAAACAGACTGAAATTCACAAGTGACCTTGATAAAGCGGTAAAAGATTCCATGGTCTGCTTTATCGCAGTCGGCACGCCGCAAGGCGACGACGGCTCTGCTGATTTGAGCGCTGTATACGGCGTTGCAGAGCAAATAGGACGCGCAATCAACAAATATACCGTTATTGTTGACAAATCAACCGTGCCTGTCGGAACGGCGGAAAAAGTGCGCGAAATCATTGCAAAAACCACAAACTATGAGTTTGATGTAGTGTCCAATCCCGAGTTTTTAAAACAAGGCGCAGCGGTCGATGATTTCCTGAAACCTGACCGCGTTGTCATCGGCTCCGACTCTCAAAAATCTACAGAAATAATGCAGGAATTGTATTCTCCATTTTTAAGAACAGGGAATCCCGTCATAATTATGGATGTTAAGTCAGCAGAAATGACAAAATATGCGGCAAACTCTTTCTTGGCAGTTAAAATTTCTTTTGCTAACGAAATCGCAAATATTTGCGAACAAGTCGGTGCAGATGCAGAAATGGTGAGAATCGGAATGTGCTCGGACAAAAGAATAGGTTCTCAATTCCTCTTCCCTGGACTGGGATACGGCGGAAGCTGTTTCCCTAAAGACGTAAAAGCCATGATAAAAACCGCAAAAGATTTTGATTGCAGCCATGAGATACTTGAAGCCGCTGATAAAATGAATAAAAAGCAGCGTCAAATATTTATAAACAAAATTTTGGCACGTTTCGGAAACGACTTGTCAGGTATGACATTTGGCGTTTGGGGACTTGCATTCAAGCCTAAAACTAATGACATGCGTGAAGCTCCGGCTATAACTATTATAAATGTACTGCTTGAAAAAGGCGCTAAGATACAGGCTTTTGACCCTAAAGCATACGACTGCGCAATGCCTATTTTCGGAAACAAGATAGAATACGCAAAATCATCATATGACGCGCTTAAAAACGCAGACTGCATGCTTCTTTTAACCGAATGGAATGAATTCCGCAGACCGGATTTCGATAGAATAAAAGAAACAATGAAATCGCCGATTATATTTGACGGAAGAAATCAATATGAGGCGAAAAGAATGGAACAGCGCGGATTTGAATACTATTGTGTCGGTAAAAGCACAGCCCCGCAACTGCTCCTGCATAAATAGAGCTAAAACCGCTTAAATGTCGTTATTATAGCTCCGTCAGGCAACACCGAGGCTACAGAGCCGTTTGCCTGCGCAATGACTAGCATGACAGTTTTCAGATGTTTCTCTGCGTTTTTCAGTTACTAAGCTTTAATATGCAATAAAGCAGGTCGGACAGACCTGCTCTACTGTATGTTATAATTCAAAACATCCTAGAATTTCACTTCAGGAACAGTTTTTTCACTTTCTGAGACTTCAAAGTATTCTCTTGCTTTTACGCCTGAGATTGAAGCTACTATTGAAGTAGGGAATGTCCTGATGCGGGCATTAAGTGCTTTTACACTCTCATTGTAATCGCGTCTGGCAACAGAAAGACGGTTCTCCGTCCCTGCAAGCTCATCTTGCAGAGCAATAAAGGATTTATCAGCCTTTAGGTCAGGATAACGCTCAACAACTACCAGCAATCTCGAAAGTGCACTTGTAAGCTGACTTTCGCTGCTGCTTATTGCTTTCACATCACCTTTTGGCATTGCACCTGCGAGCTTAGCACGCGCGTCAGCAATATTTGTGAAAACGTCTTTTTCATGTGTTGCATAACCCTTCACGGTCGCAACAAAGTTCGGAATCAGGTCGTTTCTACGTTTCAACTGGTTTTCTATCTGCGCCCAATTCGAATTTACAGACTCATCCATCTGCTGCAAATTATTGTAAGAACCCACAAACGACGACGCAGCAAGTATCACCACCAAGACAATAACGCCTATAATAATGCCTCCAATGTTTTTCATATTTTTCTCCTTTTTTTGCAAGAGTGTGAATATATGACTCCAATAAACAAACTCTGCTTAAATTTTATCTACATGCTTTAATAATTCAGTTAAAGATTTTATCAGTTCATTTGCCTTATAGTCCATGTCTTTAGCACTCAATTTACAACGTTTTTCCTTGACACAAAGCAGTTCAAGAAACAATTCTTTATTTATCGGACAGATGTCGGCAATTTTTTCTATAATTTCAGATTTTTCTGAAGGTATTTCAGCGCAATGGAGCCTTAAAATCGTTTTGAATAAAGCGATACAAGACTTTATCACAGGCGAAACAACCTCCGCAAGTTCTTTCGGCTTATCCGCATACTGAACATAGTACTGTCTGAATTTTACCAATAGATTTTTCAGTTCAAGCTCACATTGAAAACGCAAATTATGACGCTCAACATTTACATTAGAAATGACGTCTTCACCGTACAAAATATTGCTAAAATCTTTGATATCAGCATATTCAATAGCATAAACATCTGAAGAGGCATACCACTCTTCCTTATCAAAGAATACCGGAACAGGATTCCCTTTTTTAATCCACTTATTTACATAAGGCTGAACAACTTTTAAATCAATACCTTCAAGGTTTTCAACTACAAAGATACTATCAACGTTCTTTGTCATTTTCTCAGGGGGCTGTGTCGACATTGCACCGTAAACAAAGACTGACACAAGTCTTGCACCCAAAAGCAATTTAATATTCTGAACTAATTCATTTAAATTTCTCATTTACCACCTTCCGGAGGCGCCGCCTCCTCCAAATCCACCGCCGCCGCCAAAGCCGCCAAAACTGCTTCCTCCGCCAAAACCACCGCCGCGAGAACCTCCAAGTCCACCAACCATAAACAACGGCAATAGTCCCAGCCTGTCAAACACCACAAAAAAGATTACAAGCAGTATAAAAAAGGTTAAGTCATCATCATTGCTGTCGGGCTTATCAGGCATTTCTCCACCGGGAGAGATTTTTACGCCATAGGAATTTCCGACCCATTTTGCGAGTGTAAAAGTTCCGAGCACTATACCTTTTTCATAATCGCCTTCCTTAAAATACGGCAGCATATACTCATCGCGTACACGCCCAGCGCGAGAATCAGGAATTGCACCCTCTAAGCCGTATCCGACCTCAATCCTCATCTGTCGCTCATTCGGAACAACCAGTATGACCATGCCGTTATTTTTACCCTTTGCACCGACGCCATAATCGCGGCCGATATTTAAAGCAACATCCTCAATAGGCTGCCCATCTGTAGTTTTGAGTGTAACTACTGCAATATCAGCAGAAGTTTTATTTTTCAGGTCATTTATTATTGCATTTAAGTTATACTCAGCACTATCGCTCAGAGCATTTGCCTCATCGGCAACCCAACCGTTAAAATGCAGGTTTTCTTTCGCAAACGCTCCGGAAAAGCAAAAAGCACACAAAAATATTATTAAAATCAGAACTTTTTTAATCATTATCTAAGGATTATAGCATTATATAATAGATTTACAATACGCAAACGCCTAACGTTTCATAACATTGTAAGCACTGGCTACAATCTCATCAACATCAACGTATTTAGGCAGCCAGTACAAAACTTCTTGCGCCATCTTATTTGAAGCTACAAGTCTTGCAGGGTCGCCGGGGCGTCTGTCCGTATAAAGAACAGGAATTTCCTTACCCGTAACACGTTCTGCTGCTTTAATAATTTCTTTAACAGACGTGCCTTTTCCGGTACCGAGATTAACCTTAATACTCTCATTATCATTATAAAGTTTCTCTAAAGCAAGAATATGAGCGGCTGTAATGTCGTTTACATGGACATAGTCACGAATACAGGTTCCGTCAGGAGTTTCATAATCATTACCGTAAACATTTATGTATTCTGACTGCCCGAGTGCAACTTTCAGAACAAGCGGAAGAATTTGACGCTCACGCGGGTGCTCAGCCGGTAAATCACCGCTCTCATCCGCTCCGGCCGCATTAAAATAACGCAGGCAAGCAGATTTCATTCCGTATGCCAAATCATAATCGTCAAGAACGTTTTCAATCATAAGTTTTGTACGTCCATACGGATTGATAGGTGATTGCGGATGTTTTTCATCCAGCGGAAGATACTGAGGCTCGCCGTATGTAGCACACGTGCTTGATAATATAAACTTTTTCACATTATTTTCAAGCATGCAGTCCAAAAGGTTCAGAGTTGCCACAAAATTATTATTATAAAACATAGAAGGATTTTCTACGCTTTCACCTACAAAAAGATGTGCCGCAAAATGCATTACAGCGTCGATTTTATGTTTTTTGAATACAGAATTCAGTGCAATTTTATCGCCGATATCAATCTGATAAAAATTTTCGGTAAGAACATTTTCTTTTCGTCCGTTTACCAAGTTATCAACAACAATCGGGTTGAAGCCCTTCACGAGAAGATTTTTTACCATATGAGAGCCAATATAGCCGGCTCCGCCTGTGACCAATATATTTTTCATAGTCCTAAAGTAGCATAAATTTCTTTTTAACGCAATTTTAAAATATTGATTTTGTTCATTATTGCTATATAATAATTAGGTGGGCAGGCGCGAGAGTACAAGTTGCCACACAAAAACGGAGGAGTAAAGAGTTGTCTATAACTTTAGAGAAAAAACAATGTTTAATCGCAGGTGATGGAGAATTACCGGTTTTAATGGCTGAATCAGCAAAGAAAAACGGCTGTGAAGTTATTGCTATTTCGCTGTCTTCCGACAACAGAAAAAAGCTCACACAAATTTGTTCAAAAGTTTATAATTTGGGTCCCGGTGAAGTAAAAAAGATTAAAAAAACGCTTGCTGAAGAACATATCAAGCAAGTCACATTCATCGGAAAAGTCCACAAAGGTATGCTTCTTAGACGTCCAAAACTTGACTCTGACGCAATAGAAATTTTAAAAAACATCAGCAGGCTCAACGATGACGCGATAATGCTTGCAATAGTCGACCAGCTTGAGAGCATGGGCGTAACAGTACTCGACCAGACAATTTTTATTAAAAATCTTATGGTGCCGCATGGTGTTCTTGGGAAAAATAAACCGACAGCAGAGCAAATCGAAGACGTAGACTATGGTTTCTGGCTTGCAAAAGAAATGGGAAAACTCGACGTCGGGCAATCCGTTGTTATTAAAAATAAAATGATTATGGCAGTTGAAGCAATCGAAGGTACAGACCGCTGCGTTGAGCGCGGCTGCAAAATTGCTCGAGGAAAAAACGTAACGATTGTTAAAGTCTCAAAACCCACTCAAGACAGTCGCTTTGACATACCAACAGTCGGACTGAATACGATTAAGACAATGAAACGCTATGGTGCGTCTCTCATTGCGGTTGAGGCAGGCGAAACTATCATTGTAGACCGAAAAAAAATGATTGAATTTGCAGACAAGAACAACATCGTTGTAATGGCAGTATGAAAAAACTTTTCATCATCACAGGCGAATATTCAGGAGACAAACACGCTTCCGACATAGTAAGAGAATTAAAATCTCTGAATTCTGATGTCGAAATTCAGGCAATCGGCGGTGAAAACCTCAAAAATGAAGGGATAGAACTTTTCTCCGACCACTCAAAAATGGCCTCAGTCGGAATGTCCCCTAAAATCATTTGGGATCATGTCACACTCGGCCGCAGATTAATCAAACATCTCAAAAAATTTCAGCCCGACACGGTTTTGCTTGTCGACTACGGTGGATTTAACCTTAGCATATCAAAAGTCATCAAAAAAACAATGAAAAAAAATGCGCCGAAAATTTTCTATTTCATCCCGCCTCAAATTTGGGCATCAAGAAAGTGGAGAATTAACACAGTAAAAAAATTCATCGACAAAGTCTTTTGCATTTTTCCGTTCGAGAAAAAAATGTACCACGAAAACGGCATAGACTGCGTTTACGCCGGTCATCCGCTGACACACCAAATACCGAGAGGACACAACAGAGACGAGTTTTTTGAAAAATACAATTTGGATAAAAACAAGAAACTTGTATCTATTTTCCCGGGAAGCCGCGTTTTTGAAGTGAAATTTTTACTCAAAACTTTCATACAAGCCGCAGAAATAATTAAAGAAGAAATTCCTGACACTCAATTTGTTATTGCACTAGCGCCTAACTTGAAAGTTGATGTTATAGAAAAATTTCTGCCAAAAAATTGCGGAATAAAAATTATTCAGCACGAGAACTATCCGCTCTTAGAGGTTTCTGACAGCCTGATTCTCGCGTCCGGTACCGTTGCGCTTGAAGCTGCCATCTATCACACACCAATGCTCATCAGCTACAAGGGGCCGCAGCTTTTCTATTACGTCTATCTGCTTGTGCGTTGCATAAAGCGCGTTTCGCTGCCTAACATCATCATGCATAAAAGTATCGTAAAAGAACTTATCCAAAAGCAGTCCAATCCTCAAACTGTTGCGGCAGAAACGATTAAAATTCTTACAGACGGTGATTATCGCGAAAGCATGATAAAAAATCTTTCTGAAGTTGAAGCCCACCTCTCAGATTTGGCACCCGCAAAAGTAGTTGCGGAAAATCTCTTGAAACCTGAATAAAAAATTACTTGAAATTTTATTTTGCTTATAGGAGAATGGATATACGCCTCAAATGATATAGCAGGAGAGGATGACAACTTAATAAGGGTTCGCCCTAATTAATGGCAAGATAGCTCAGCTGGTGAGAGCGCTCGGCTCATACCCGGGAGGTCCTCGGTTCGATCCCGAGTCTTGCTATTTTTTTTGTCTTCTTTTTCTCGGCGCTGCGCTCGGCTCCCTCCGAACGCCCTAAATAGTACGTTCAAGAAGACAGTATTCAAGCAGATTAGTCGAGTGATAACTATTGGCTGATAATCTCATAATCTATGTTTGGCTTAGGCGCATAGTCTACCAATTTATCTATTACGAGCTCTTCGCTACGTTGAGAAGATACATTGCCGTCCAGTCTTGCTTGTAAATTTTCAACATCAGCCACCAAGCGATTTGCTTTTTTAGCTATACCAGCTTCACGACCTTCCAAAATCCCGGATGAACGGTTGCCGCCCAAGAATTTCTCTATCATCCCATGCATTTTAGAACATGCATCTTCAACCGCCATCATAAGGTCAGCTTTATTTCCGGGTAAATCCACCGTAAAGCCTATCCAGCCGCCTTTTTCACTTCTGGCAAAAGCGTTCGCACCCGATATCGATTCCTCAAGAATCCTAAAATCCAGTTTATCCTTGCCGTTACACCTAATCGCAAAATCACAATTTTCATCTTTTAATCTTGATATAATATCTGTAGTGTATCCGTCGAATTTCTCGCAAATTCTTGTTATTGCCGGCGCCTGAAGTGCCGACTCTGCGCTTTTACCGACTTTGACAATACTTCCGAACCCAGGTTTATAAGACGATTGAGGTTGTAAATTTACTTGCATGAATCTCTCCTTTTCACAAAAATCCTGACTATATAAAATATGTGAATAATTTTTTTGATAGTTTAGAAAATTATGTAAAGAAAAAGTTTACAATCCTATTTATAAGTTATGTATAATTTTTCAACCAACCCGCTTCAAATAAAATAAATTTTCGGCAATAATTATAATAATGACTAAAACTTTATCCAAGATTTTTATATTTACAGCATTTTGTATCTTTTTGGCACAAAACAGCACAAACGCCCAGCAAACAATCGTCACGGTGCCGTCTTCGGATGTTCTGCCCGGCGGAGAAATTATTCTGAAAGAATCTAACAGATTCTCGCCTTGGCACGAAGGATTTGTCTCGCTTACCCCCTCTCTCATAGTCGGGACCGGGAAAGACACCGAAACATCCTTTGGCGTGGGTACAAGCATACGTGACACAACAAACATAAAATTAAATATTGCGACAAAAAAGGTATTCAAAGTAGGTAAAGCCGCTCGTTTCACAGTTGGCGGCAATATATCGCCATCACTCACAGAAGGTGTAAACCCGGACAGTATGGTCTACGCACACGGCTCCTACTTGTTCAAAAAAACAAGAACAACCCTGACATCCGGAATTTATGTCGCGGGTTACGAGCAGCTTCCCGACCATGCAGGCGCTATTTTAGGGATAGACCAGACAATTATCCCGAACAAGCTCCGTGTGGTGGCAGATTGGATGTCAAGAGGAGATTCCGGCTGCGCGCTTTCTGCCGGGCTGAAAATCAGACCTCACCCCAAAACATCTATTACTACAGCGGTTGTAATTCCTAACAGTGAAGAAGACCGTATTGCTTTCTCAATCTCAATTTCCCAATATGTGGGTAACATATTGGAATTCTTTGATAAGGATAAGGAGGAACTATGATTTCTGCAAAAAAAATCTTTTTGGCTTTTATGTTTATTTTATTCTGCACGCAATTTTCCCTTGCAAAGCCTGAGTACACAAAATTTGACCCTGCAAAAAAGGATTATACGGGTGCATTTATGGAAAAATGCGACTTCTCGGGTAAAAACCTCGCAGGCTACAATTTTTCCTACGCAAAACTTGACGGAGCAAACTTCAGCGGTGCAGATTTGACAGGCGCAAACTTTACCGGCGCAGACATTGAAGAATCAAACTTTAAAAGTTCTATTTTAAACAAGACAAACTTCACAAATGCCGACCTTGAAGAAGCGAATCTGACAGGTGCAAAAACTCAGGGCACGATTTTTAAGAACACCGAGCTTGAATATGCAATCTGGGTAAACGGCAAAACCTGTGCAGCAGGCTCTATTGGCTCCTGCTGGTAAAAGGATTAAGAAAACTTCAAATACAGTTGATTACAAACAGCAGGTGTTATAAAATAAAGTCAGTTGATAAGGAAATTCGGTGAAAATCCGAAACTGTGCCGCAACTGTAAGCCTCTCCTGGGGAGGGAAGCAAAAAGAAAGCTTCCACGTTAAACACCTCGGATGAAGCAAGTCAGAACACTTTTCAACACAAATCAGGCGAGCACCGTTTATTTTTTCACATAAATAATGCTTTGGCTTGGGATATGACACAAGACAAGAGAGTAGCTGACAATGTCCGCACCTGCGATTTCAAGCATGAACAGAATAAAACCCGGGATGTGCCCTCACGGTATGCCCGCAGGCTCCTGCCCTATTTGTAACGGAATGGGCGGCGGAGGCGGCGCGCCGAAACGTGCTGATGTCAGAAAAGCGGGAGAAATGTCTTGGTCTGAGTGCTTTGCAATGGGGCAGCGGATGAAAGCCGACAAACTCCAACAACAGCAGGCAATTGAAGCCCGCCAAAGTTTGCAGGCCACGCTTTTGCAGGCGCAGAGCAAACTTGCTGACGCGGTGACGAAAATGGAGCGTATGGCGGACATGGTTACAAAGAATCTGCCTGAACCTGCGAATAAGCTTTCCGCGCTGATTACTAAAATTGCGCTGCCTGTGTTGAAAATCGCACAAAAGCTTTTAAATGTAGTACAAAACATAACTTCAAACATCGCTCAGTTTGTAAATAATCTTAAAGAACGGTTTGAAGGCATACAGGACAAGCTTGCCGCTATTTTCGGCGAGTTTAAAAACTCAAAAGACAAAACCATTTCAGACCGACTCAAAACTGCCCGTAAGAAGATTTTCTCTCTTCTTTTCGGAGAAATTGATGAAGAATTAAAAGAGCTCGAAGAGATTGAGGCTAAAGACCGCGAAATGGACTTGAAAACAGTGAAGGATTCACTTTTGGATTTAAGAAAATACGAAAAAGAGGTGGAAGATGAACTCTGTACAGCAGTTTAGAGATGCCGACACACTAAGACAGCAGAGGAATCTGACCAAAACGCAGCGCCGCAGCAAAAGCGACACAATTGAAGGCGTTGTAGTAAACAATCTTGCAAAGCAGCAGCCTGAAAGCAATATCAACGAGCTATACGACTCGCTTATAATCTCCAAAAATCTCACATATCCTGACAGGCTTGTTATTAAGCCGCAGGAGGAAAACTCAAATTCCGCTCTCAAGAAGCTTTCTTACCTTACAGTAGGGCTTTTCGGGCTAATAGGCGCCGCAACATACACACTTTCGGTTGCAGCAAGAAAAAAAGCCGCCCTGCCTCACTGGAAAACACTTCCGGAAGTTCCGCGAAACATTGCACTAAACGAAGAAACACACTTTGCGACATACGCGATGATACAAAATCCTAATACAAAAACTATTATCGGTGCGATAGGCGTGTTCTTACTTACAGCCGCGGGCGCTATCGGGAAAAATTTTGTTGACGGATACCGTGACATTTGGGTCAAGAAAAAAGAAGCAAAAGTTCAAAGAGACTTACAAGAAAGCCTTATTGATGTTGAAACGCAGACATTTTCAGGCAAAATGCAAATACAGCGCGCAATGTTGAGTAAAACTGCTAAAATGTTTGAAAATTATCTTTCTCCTGAAGGCTGCGAAACATGTTCAAAACCTGCGTTCAAGAATTTTATAGCGTTCAGCGGAAAATCATCGGAAAACTCTACAGCAAGAGAGAAAGAAAAACAAAATCACAATATGCTTATCGGCGCAATAATTACACTTGCAATGGGAGGCTTAACCTATTTTTCAATGAAAAACCTACAAAAAACAGCTAAGCATTACGAAAATTTTGAGAGCAAAATGCAGGAAAAAATCAAAGAATTAATAAAAAATTCTAACACCACCGACGAATCAACGCTTAAATTAATCAAAAACATGATGGTGTCGCTAAGCCCTAAAAAGAGCTTTATTGAAGAGGCGCTTTCAGGAATAAAACTCGAGAAAGAGGCACAAAAAAAATATCTGGATGAAGTAACACGCGAAGTGGAAAAAATCACGCAGGAAGGCTCCGAAGCTATAGCCGGTAAACCCGGACACAAAGCCTCTTTGTACTCTCACGTGGACGACATACGCGGGCATTTCTACAATTGGATTGTAAACTTTGATAATTCTATTTTAGGCTGGCTTTTTGGCGGGCTCACAGCCGTAACTGCAATCGGTTATGCCGGTAAACAGGCATTAGACGGCATAAAACAGACGGAAGTAATCAAGGCAAATGCCGAAACCGAACTCAATCTGCAAAAAAATCTCGTACGCGTCGAGTTAAAAAACTTTTACGCAAAGAAAACAAGCGTGATTAAACCGCTGATTAACGAGTTTATATCTCAGGCAAATAAAGGTAAAGACAAGTGCGAACTCAAGACAATGGCGGAAAATATTCTGCTTGAAATCAAGAACGGGCCGCCGTTTGTTTATTCATAGGGTTAAAATATGAACTACATAACATCAATTTCAGAATTTAAAACATCAGCAAACCTGCCTTACCCACCACAAAGCAGAGTTGAAAGACTTGCCGCTCAGCTTGGAAAGAACACTGATTTGCCTAACGAAACTCGAAATTTCCCTATTTTCAACCATCTTTTGGTGCAAAACCTGCTTAATGAGAGGGAAAAGGCGCTTCCTGCTTTGACAAAAATCATAAACACATCAAAAAATGAAAAGCAGCTTTGTGAAACACTTTACACCATCGACCGAATGATAGAAGCCAATGTTAAGGGAATAAAAGAGCTTTACCCCGTGTTATCAAAGCTTAATAACACGGATTCCGCTAATATTCAGGTGCTTTTGGCTGGGATTTATCGAAAAACGCTTGTCCCTGACGCGTTCGGTCCTTTGATGAAAATGCTTATAAAGAATTCTGTTGAAAGCAAGCCTGAGCAAGCTTCAAGCTTTGACCCGACAGAGGAAATCGGCGGGGCGATTCTGGATTATTTGCGCGCAAAGGGTGCCGTGCATTATTATTCGCAAAATCAATAAAGTGGTCATTAAGAACACATCTAAACCGTCAAAGATTCTTCGCTATGCTCAGAATGACGAATAATATCGCGATTGCCAACACATTGAAACCGTCATATGCCCGAACTGCTTTGCACCTTAACACACCCTCTAACAAGTTCAGGATGACAGTGAGTTTGGTGGAGCGAATACGAAGAATTTTTTGACTCAGGCACGAAGTCGTCATTCTGACGGAGCGGAGCGACGGAAGAATCTGTTGCTTTTCACGTCGGGTGCTTTCAGATTCTTCACCCTAAAGGGTTCAGAATGACGGCGGGTTTATTGACCCAGACGTGGTTCAGAATGACGGGGAGTTTGGTGGAGCAGTGCCTAACCTGCTTTTCGATTTGACTGCGCCCGCTACTTAGGAACAGCCGCCCGCATATAAGCCTTCAAGCCGTCGACAACACTTTGTGCCGCGTCCTGTCTGAACTGCTCTTCCGTGAGTTTTTCATAATCGGAAGGGTTTATCATATAAGCGGTCTCGACAAGCACCGAAATCGGGGACGTGATGCGCGTCATTACAAAGCTTGCATAATTTGTACCATCATCGCGCGTGCCAAGCTTGTTCAGCATGGACAATTTTATGGTTTGCGCAAGCTCTTTTGCCTGCGGATAGTAATAGTAGACGCTTGTACCGTATGTTTTGTAGGGGTCAGCGCCATCCGGAAGTGCGTTTGCATGAATACTTATACAAAATGTAGAATTCGCCTTTTTCGCAATCGCAGCACGCTGGTACAGGTCGACAAACGAATCGTCGTAGCGGGTCATAACAGGTTTTGCGCCTTCGTCTTTCAATATTTTCTCAAGCCGCTTAGAAATATCAAGAACGATGTCAGCCTCCCGCACCTTTGTAGGACCGATAGAGCCGCCGTCATGCCCGCCATGCCCCGGGTCGATTGTAATCACTAAATTTTTCAAAGGATAGTGCGAATCGGCATTTATTGGACGGGTTGGGCGAAAAACCGTCCTCGTCCCTTCGTGGTAGCAGTCGTAGCCCCAGAATTTTTCAACCGGCACAACAAATGTGAGAATGTTTCCCGAAAAAGCAATATTTTGAGCATATTCTCCAAGTTTATCCGGAACGTTTGAAATATGGTAAAGTGTGACTTCTACACCGTTTTCAGCCTCTTTAATTTTGAACGGAACAGCGACATCGGTGTCAAATTCAAAATATTCGAAATATTTATCGCAGCAATGCTTGAATTTTTTTATGCAGGACAAAACAGGCTCGCTGAGTTTTGAGACCTCTGTCACATAGCCGTTTTTAATCCAAAATTTTGTATCTTTGTTTATAAAAACTCGGTAATATTCGCCTTTTTTTGCGTCAAGCGTGAGAACCGTCCCCTTATCCAGATGAGAAACCCTTGCTGAGTCGTCATTTGAGGCAACACGCAAAGGAGCATTGTCTTTCACAATCTCTGCATAAATAAATTCAGGAAATTGCTCGATTGCATTCGACAAAGGTGCAAGATTCGCAGGCTGAGGAGAATCAGCCGTTTTGACGACGGTTTTGGGTGCGGGTCTGTTAATTTTGTAGGTCAAAGCCGTTTCTTTACCGTCTGCATCGACAGCCTTCAGTTCAAAATTGTTTTCTCCGTATTCAAGAGGCACAACGTGCACAAATGCACCCTCTTTATAGGTTTTTACAGGCTGGCCGTTTATTAAAAGCGACATGCCGTTGCCGATATTTCCAACCAAAAACGTGGATTTTGCATAAATTGTAACATTATTTTTCTTCGGATACACAACCTCAAGAGCCTGCGCACCTCTTGTATACATAAATAAAATTGAAAGTATAAAAACTACAAATAGCGTTCTGATAAGCGATTTCACGATTTTTTCCCTTTGCTCCTCTGTAAATATTGTACACTTTACAAATATTTCTTGCAATCAGCATACATTTATCACAAAATATAAGTTAACAAACTAGCAATTTTTTTTTTGAGCGGTTTTAAAACAAATATCATGAGCAGCAAACCAAGATTAATAGAAGTAATATGCAAATCCCTGGGGGAAAATAACAATGCGGCATACGCAGTAGTTGCTGTTGCGACCGCAAAAGGAATATTTCGCCCAATGTTCACGATGATGGACAAACATGCGGATTACGAAACAAAAAAATACACAGCAATGCGCGAAGGGTTGACAGAAGCCATTGCGATACCTTGCTATATGGGTGTAGCGTGGATTGCAAATAAAGTTGTGACGCCAATGCTATATAAAGGCGAAAAAGCTGCAAAAGCAGGTAAAGTTTTTTCTTTCTTAGGAGTCTGCCTTGCGGCATTGGTAATAATTCCCGCGGCATGTTCTGCTGCAATCAAGCCCATTATGAATTTTATTCAAGACCATAAGAAGAAAAAAACCTGCTGTAAAAATGCTATCGCTCAAAATAATATCTTAAATGAAGTCAAAACCGACATTGTACAAGCTGCACCTGTCGCAAATGTCGGCGCACAGCCGATTCAAAAGATTGCGCCAAAATCATATCAGGCCTTCACGCCAATGAACTACAATTCAGGCTTAAAAGTAGGAGGCGGGTCATGATTACGGCTATTTCAAACGCTCTTACAAGCAATACAATGGTAAACATCGCTCAAAGCACAAAAACAGCTATGACTATTGAAACAGGGCTGAAAGCCACAGGCAGGCCTGCGTTTATCCTCATGGATAACAATATTTCGCCTGAAACAAAAAAATATGCAGCAGTAAAAGAACTTTTATATCAAGTAACTTGCCTTTTTGTCTATCTTGGGCTTGTTTTGCCTGTTATCAGAAAAGGTGGATTTAAATTCTTCCAAAAACACGTATTTAAAGACAATGCCAGATTCCAAAAATTCAAAGGGCTGGATGAATTCTCACAGTATTACAAATTAAGTCAACTTAAGAAAAGAGAACGACTCGAAGCTCTTAAAGATTCAAAACTTACAAAAGACTTGTCTGACGATATCAAAAACGAACTTAGAGAGCTGAGCGAGCACAAAAAACCTGAGAAAAAACTTATAGAAGAATCTGACCATATAATTAAAGGTGCTGATGAAGTGAGTTCTATTTTCGGTTCCGTACTTGGTCTTGCAATTCTTGCTCCGCAGGTCAGCCACCTTACTATCCACCCTATTATGAAATGGCTCGGGCTGGATGATGGAAACAAAAAACCTGAAGAACAAAAAACAGAGCTGAAACTTAAATAATTTTGACACAGCCAAGAGAATAAACAAATTGCCATCCTGACTGAGTTTTCGACGCTTTTCTCGTCGGGCGCTTTCAGATTCTTCACCCTAAAGGGCTCAGAATGACGCGGCGCTTTTTGTCCGTTTTTTTTGTTTCTCAGTTACTAAAACTTCACAGGTTTTTTAAACAGACGATCTCCCGAAGAAGCAAGTTCCATAGTCTTCAATTCTTTAGACAAAGAACCACTTTTTTCCAATGCTATATGCATAAATTTCATATCATCAGAGTATCCGCCTAAAAGCTGATAATTAATCAAATCAGAAAATAACTGCCTAAGTTCCTTTGCAGTATGCCCGTTTGGATGTGTCGCAGGATTAATCGAATGATTTATATGCACCAGCACGCTCTGAGCAAAATCATCCCCCTTAAAAGCTCGCTGCTCATAATGCTTTCGCATAAGCATAATCGTGGCGCCAATCTGATTGGCATATTTATCCGAATCGTGGACGTGGGTGCTGAAATATTCAGTAATAATCTTTGCGGAGGCTTCAACGTCCGCATTCGAAAACTTATTGCCGTCAACAAGCACAGATAAAACTAATCTGTCGGGGTCATAGCCCTTTTTAGCCTTTGCCCAGCCTGCAATATTTGTTCTCAACCATTGCGGAAATGTTTGAAAATATTCTTCTACTTCAAAAAGCTGTAATTGCTCTTTTGTTTGTTTCCAAGCAGATTTCATACTTGCAGAGAATTGCTTTTTCGCCTTTGGATTTGTATCCCAAAACTCCTTAAGCCAGCTAACATTATTAGCCTCTTCGAGTTTTTCTGCCTGAGAAAAATCTGCAGATTTTCCAAACCTGCGAACCGCTTCTTTGATAGGTCGGCTGGAGCCCAATTCCCAAGCACGTTTCACTACCAAGCTAAACAAACCTGAAAGCTCCTTGTTATTTTTGAAAAATTCTTTCTGGCGCTGTGAGCGCTCATAAATTTTTTCAGGATGCTCTGCGTAATAATCAACCAAAGCTTGTGAAATCTTTGTCTTGTGCTCCTCTGTCATCTGCCCGCGCGCCAGTGCCGCTATTTCATAAAAGCCGTCTCGTCTTGCAGCAGCCTCTAATTGTTTTTCGGACATTAAAGCCGTAATACGCTTATTAGCTTCCACATCGGACAACGTCAAATAATGCCCGTACGTTCTTTCCTTATGAGGAATTTGCAATTTTTTAAGCACACCTGAAAATGTTTTTAAATCATTTGAATACGGTGCCAACTGGTTCAAAGAAAGCCCCTCACCCCAATATAATTTCAGAAGCTGAAGCGATAAATCTTCGCCGTCATCAAAATATTCATGAGTACCTTTTCTCGCAACGTCAACGAAAGAACCGTTTCTGGCATCGACGTCTTTTGCACTCAATATGTTCTTAAATTCGGGATATACCTTCTTTACCTCATCAAGAGATGTAAGGTTTTTTAGTTTATTATAAGCAATTTTATGAATATCTATTAAAGTAAGATTTTTAGGATTATTTCTATCCAAAACCCTTTTGGCAAGCTCAACAACCCGCTCGGGGATAAATGAAGCCGCATCCTCAGCTATTTGAGAGGCAAGAGAATATTTTTGTTCAATTTTACCAAGAGCTTCAATAGTTTGACCTAAGTCTATACTTTTGCCGCCTTTGAAGCTCAAAAATTGGTGAGTTGACGGTAGGGCGTCATAATTTTTTGCGTGAACTGTATATTCAGGATTATTATTTTGCAGTGTGTTTTTATTTCGGTTGAATTTTACGCTCGAAGCGTACGGTGTTATTTGTGTAATCGGCATTTAGTACTCCTTGTTCGACTATATAAATAATAACAATGAAGAATTTTTTTTGCGCCCTAAAAGTGTGAGTTTTACAATTCTTAAATAAAAAAACAGCCCCGAATAACGGAGCTGTCTTAATTTTATCTTCAATCAACCAAACTAAGCAGTAGCGCCTGATTTAGCAATGATTTCAGTTTCGATGTTGGTCGGAACTTGCTCGTAGCATTTGAATTCCATTGAGAAAGTACCGCGTCCTTGAGTTTTTGAACGGATGTCTGTTGCGTATCCGAACATTTCGGAAAGAGGAACAACAGCGTTGATTTTCTGAATTCCTGTTCCTTCGATAATTTCCATACCTTCAACACGTCCGCGTCTGGATGAAATGTCACCGATGACATCGCCTGTATTTTCCTCAGGAACTTCAACTTCAACTTTCATCATAGGCTCAAGAATGCAAGGTCTTGCTTTCTTAACACCTTCTTTAATCGCCATTGAACCGGCAATTTTAAACGCCATCTCAGAAGAGTCAACATCGTGGTATGTTCCATCGTAAAGAACAACTTTAACGTCAATCATCGGGAAGCCTGCCAAGATACCGCCCTCAAGCGCTTCTTCCATACCTTTTCTTGCAGGTTCGATGTATT
>CAYWSX010000003.1:0-263496 GCA_964461115.1 uncultured Muribaculaceae bacterium
CTTTCCACGTTGTACACTTTCAGATTCTTCACCCTAAAGGGTTCAGAATGACAAAAAAAGGATGGTCTACTCGTCATTCTGATTGAGCGCAGCGATTGAAGAATCTGCTGCTTTTTCCGCCGGGCGCTTTAGATTCTTACCCTGGCGGGTACCCTCCCTTCTAAAGTTCGGCAAACCTCACTAAGAAGAAGAGCTGTCGTCTTACCCTCAGAATGACGGGGGAGAGGGGCGTTTTGTCCGCCCTCCGGCATGCAAAAAGCGCCCTGTGAAGTACAAGGCGCTTTTTAGGTAGTTTTTAGGTAGAATTATTGATATTTCATTAATCTTGCCACTGGAGACCCACGATTCTTTGCATATTGTTTTGCTGACCGTTGTGGTATATTTTCGCGATGAGCGAGTCGGCGTTTTCTCTGTCCGCAAAACCGAAGCCTACAAGACGTTTGAAACCTTGTTCGTCGGAGTTGGAGAGTTCGTTGTATATGTTCCGAGCGAGGTCGCCGAATTGGCTTGCGTAGAGCTTTCTCGCCTGGTCATTAGCCTGTTCGTCGGTGAGCGGCTCTGTTTTGTACTTGCCGTTTCCGAGCTGAACCCGCTGAGCGTATTCCGGTGATGTTTTGACCTTTGTGACCAAATCGTGGTACGCCTTCATTACTTCGTCTTTTCTGTTATCCATAATTTTTCTGTGAAGGTTCTCAGCACTCTCGACAAGGCGCTGCTGCTCTGCCGCTCTTCCGCGCTGGAGCTGCTCTTGAGACTTGGCGTAATTGTATCTGAGTTCGTCGGTTCTTGTCTGATATCTGTTCGAAAGCTCCTGCTGGCGCTCGGTCATACCGAACATTTTTTCCTGCCGCTTTTCTTGAAGCTGCATCATGTAGTCCATTTTTTGCTCGGAGTCCATTTTCATCAATTTTTGGTACTCAGCAGGCGTAATACCTCCCATCATCGGGTTCATCATTCCGCCCATCATCGGGTTCATCGCCCCGGAGAACGAAGGGTTTGCATAACTGAACGTATCAATACCGCCCATCATCGGACTCATCATGCCACCCATCATCGGATTTGACATATAGTTATAGTTATTGGCATACAAGTTTGTGCTCTGTGCCAGATTTTCACCCACTAATGACTCGTCAAACGCCGCATTGTATTTAGCGCTGTAATCATCACTGAAGTACCCCATCCCCAATCGGGACATCGTAATAGGGTCCATAACCTACCTCCAATAAATTTAATCTACCTAACCTTACATATATAAAGTATTTTGTTGAAGGGAAATTGCTTAAACGGGAGAATTTGTGTTACAAAAGTTAACATGCTCCCCGAAACCCGCTCCGGAAGAGGGTGAAAAAATCCGTCAAGACTCTATTATGTAAAGAATTATTAATGGACTCTTGTTCACTTTTGATACAATTAGCCCCATGTCGTGTTATAATTAGATTATACGCACGAAGAAATCAGTACCCCCCTTGTCCACAGAAAGGACAAAATCATGAGTAAACTCTCAAAAACATCAGCCCCCGACCTGCCAACAGGTCAGTTTAACATTAGCGGCGGCCCCTCAGCCAATTACAACAACGGCCAAACAAGCTACCAGCTAAACGGGTCACAGCAAAAAGCCTACGATTATGCGCAAAATGCTTTCGCAGAAGGCATGCAGAACGTAAACACCTTCCTTCCTGAGACTGTGAGCAGACTCTACGACCAGGTAGAAGCGTACAAGGCTAACAGCATGGCAACGCTAAACGATCTTTACACGCCTATGTTAAGAAACACTCAAAACGACGCGGCGAGAAGGTTCGGAAACCTCGACAACTCCGTTTTTCTTGATAATTACGGCAACGTCGAGAAAAAACGCGGAAACGCAATGGCACAGCTTGCCCAAAACGTAACTGCAACGCAGCAGAGCCTCTACAACCAGGAACTGCAAAACCAGTACAACTATCTGAACTTCCTCAACGGATATCAGAATCAGGTGTTCGGAAACGCAATGCAGGCAGCAGGGATGGCTAATACAGCCGCTAACATGCAGGATAAATTCGCATACGAGCAGTTCAACGCGCAAAACAAGGCGAACGCAATCGATTTCGAAAAACTGATTACTGCTGCGGCAATGGCAACCCCGCAAGGGCGTGCTGCCGTCGTAGGCGGGCAAGTGGCAAAAAAGCTACTCAGCTAACAACTAAATAGAACCAAACAACTTTCAAGAGGCGCTTTTTGCGCTTCTTGAAGGAGATTTTTTCGTGCAGATTTACATTAATTAAAAAGGAGACAAAATGAAAAACTCTAATATAGTTTACCCCCGAGGAATAACGCAAAACGACCTTATAATGGCGTCCTGGGGCTACATCAAGCAAATCAAGGGCAGCCCCGTAACAAGGTTCGTGCTCACTGCGCTGATGACCCATTACCCCAATATGTACGCCAGCCAAGAGTACATGGCAGAGCATTTAGGGCTGACGAGGCGGTGCGTTAACAAACAAATTCAAAAACTGAAGGAGGACAACATAATTTATATAAAAAAAAGACACAAGCACAACGTTTATTATTTTACAGATAAATTTTTAGATATGGTAGAAGAAAATTTACTTCGTATTCGTAAAGGCAAGTGTTCTCATGAGAACAGACAATCGTTCTCCTACGAACCGTCAAATGTTCTCATAAGTACCGACATTTGTTCTCACAAACAAACTAATAACAAAATAAATAACAAAAAAGATAACAGTAATTTTTCAAATTTTTCTTTTTCTGATTTCCCTTCTTCGAATTCTGTTCAGCATGAACTCTCCCATGACTCAGAGGTCAAGGAAGAGGGGTTTGGGGTGCGCCATGATAAAAGTCTCACAAAAAACAAAAAGACTCACTCACGAGGCTCCTGCATGCGCTCGTCATCAGATGAACTTTCTGCGCAGAAAAACCAAACGGAAAACCCGCCGGAAGAAAGGCTTTCGCCCGAAGAACTTAAAAAAATGCGCGAAAAACTTATTGCAGGGCGCGCAAAATCAGACTAAAACCCAAGCCCGAAAAAGGGTTCCGCGTCTCACAGCCGTTTTGGCGACGTTTTTGCCAACGCTTGGAGAAAAAAACAAGTTTGAAGTTTTTGAAGGCGCGGCGGGTTCCGTCAAATTGTCGGTGATGTATTGTTCACCGACAATTTGGAACCGGAGAACGTTTGTCTCACTGTTTTCTGACAGTGTCCGACTGCCTGACGTTTCACCTCATCTGCAGGCATTCTGAATCCTTCGCAAAACCGTCATTCTGACGGAACGCAGTGACGGAAGAATCTTTTCTCCTCAATCTACTCGTCATTCTGATTGAGCGCAGCGATTGACAGCTCCTCTTCTTAGTTCGGCGTGCCGAACCTTAGAAGGGAGGGTACCCCCTGAGGGTAAGAATCTTTTCGGGTTTACGTTCGGGGTCTTAAAGATTCTTCGGGTTTCACCCTCAGAATGACGAAGGGATTACTTTAGAGCATAAAGATTCTTCGGGCTCTGCCCTCAGAATGACGGGTGGGAAAAGGGCTCTAAATGAGGGGGCGTGGGATAACGTTAAGCAGGATGCATTTTAATGCACCAGCGCCATCCCGCAAACACGCCAAATCTTGTCAGCAGGTAGGCTTAAATTACACTCGGTTCTTCCAAACTCCGCCTTTACGCGCCACAACAGCGTCGTAGCAAGACCAGAAACGGAAAACTCCAGTCAATCCTAACAGCGCGTGCGTCACGACCTTGTCAGTCTTTTGGTCGTTCACCATCTGCCCGAGCCCCGGCCAGATAAGAAGCGAAAGCGCGCCAGCACCTACTGATTTCGGCGAAACCTTACCGTTTGTCCCGTGCGTGCCGGCAAAAGCACCTTGCACTCCCGTCAAAAGCATTGCACTGAGCAACAATCCACCAATAATTCTTTTCATAACTCCCCCTCAAAATTTATTCCATACAACCTGAATTTTATCGTATTTCAGCGCAAAAATCAAGCCCGCAAGACATAGCAGGAAAGGATTCACAATCAAAAACGCAGTGGCACGTTAATTTTTGGAAAAATAATTTTAAAATATTTCGTCACCGGAAAGATCCTGAAACAAGTTCAGGATGACGTGTAGTTTATAAGAGTACCTTACGAGCCAAAGGTGCAAGTCAAGCCGATTTAACCCACCTACCAACTGTCATCCTGAACTTGGTTGACAAAGGGAACGACAGAGCCTGAAAGGCGATGTCTGTGCCCCTGTCTCTCGAGGCGAAGCCGAAGGGTCAGGATCTTTGCGACTGCTGACACGGCAATCGGGAAGCAGGTCGGATACTGCCCGACAGCGCCCAACGGAAGACAAAACGCAAATAAAAAACCGCCCGAAAAAATCCGAGCGGTCTTTTGTTAAAAAGTACGATTATTTAATGTCGATTACTTGATGTCGCGCACGCTCAAAGCGATTCTGTGCTCTTGCGGCGTGAATTTTTTAATCATGACTTCGATTTCGTCGCCTACGTTGTAAACTTCGAAAGGATTAGACTTGTCGTTAGCCATTTCAGCCTGAGGAAGCAACGCTTCCACGCCAGGGAAGATGTTTACAAACACGCCGAAAGACGTAATTTTGTTTACAGTTCCGTTAACGATTTGACCTTCGTCGAATTTGCCTTCGATTTCTTCCCAAGGGTTATCACCAAGGCGTTTCAAGCTCAAGCTGATACGTTTAAGCTCTGTATCGATTTTAAGGATTTTAACTTCGATTTTTTGACCCAAAGTAAGAACGTCAGAAGGGTGTTTGATACGTGCCCAGCTGATTTCAGAGATTGGAAGCAAGCCGTCAACGCCGTTGATGTCAACGAACGCGCCGAAGTCTGCGATTCTGACTATTTCGCCTGAAACAACGTCGTCTGTGTTGAGTTTGTTGATAACTTCGTCAACAACAGCGTCTCTTTGCTCTTGCAACGCCTGTCTTTGAGACAAGATGAGTTTGTTTTTCTTAGGGTCAGCCTCGAGAACTTTAACCTCGATTTCCTGCCCGATAAGCCCGTCAAACGGAGTGCCTGTTCTAAGCTGCGACGCAGGAATGAATCCTTTGAGGTCGCAAACATCGACGATTACGCCGCCGCGAACGAGTGACGCGATTTTCGCTGTGATTGTTTCGTTTCCGATTTTCGCGTTCTGCAAAGTTGCCCAAGCTTGCGCTGATGAAACTTTTTTCAACGAAAGAACGATGTCTTCGTTTCTGTTGTCTTCTTCTTTAAGTACGTAAAACTCTTTCACGTCACCCACTTTGAGGATGTCAGACGCTTTTTTGTCTGATGAAGTCGCAATTTCGCGGTCAGGAAGGTAAGCTTCGCCTTTAGCGCCGATATCTACCAAAAAGCCGTCAGCTTCGCGCTTTACGACGGTTCCTTCAACCACGTCTGCTACTGTTAATTTTCTTGAGAAAGACTCGTTTAATAATTTTTCGAAATCTTCTGCACTGAATTGTTCTGTTTTTGCCATTATTTTTCTCCTTTTCTTTAAATGGTTAAAATTGTTCTAATTTGTTTATTACTGCCGAAATAACGCCCTCAGGGGTGCTGGCACCCGCTGTCACGCCGATGTTTTCGGCTTTTTCGATTAAATCTTTGTAAAGTTCGAGTTCGTGCTCGTTTTCGATATGCACCGCTGTCGTGATATCGCCGAGGATTTCAGCCAAATGCGTAGTGTTGGCGCTCTTTTTAGAGCCGACAACGACCATCAGGTCGGACTGCGCGGCAAGCTCTCTTGCTTCCTTCTGTCTCAACGAGGTAGAGGCGCAAATAGTGTTGCAGACGCAGAGTTCGCGTGTAATCGATGTTAATTTCGCAACGATTTCCTGCAAATTTCCGATACGCTGGGTAGTCTGAGAGACAACACCAACACGCTTTGCGGACTTGATGGCTGCCGCGGTTTCGCCCTCTAGTTCTTTAACGTCAGAAACGACAAAAACGCCGTCACCGAAGGCTTTTGCGTTAGCACTAATAGAAATAACATCTGGGTGTTCGGGTTTGCCGACGATGACCAGCAAATATCCTTCCTGCACAAGCTCAATCGCCTTCTGCTGAACCTTTTTGACGTCCGGACAGGTCAAATCAACGACTTCAAAGCCGTTTTCTCTGATTTCCTCGATTGCGCAATTGCAAAGCCCGTGGCTGCGGATTACGCACACGCCTTTTTCAGCCCCTTCGAGGCTGTCGGCCGTGATAATACCCAATTTGTCAAGCTCACGAATAACGTCGGAGTTGTGAATTAGCTCCCCGAGCACATATACGGGCTTTCCTGTATTATTTGCGGTGTGTTCCGCTTTAAGTTTTTTAGTGGTTTCGACTGCTCTTTTTACGCCGTAGCAGAATCCTGCGTGTTTGGCTAAGGTTATATTTTTTTTCAAAAAAGAGTACATCCGTTTCTATAGACTCGCCCGCGCGTTTGTATTTCAATCGGCACAAGCTGTAAAGGTTTTATAACATGAAAAAAAAACCTTTGCAAGCGGAATCGGACAGGCGCGCCGTGTGAGCAACAAATTAATATTATAAAAGATCCTGAAACAAGTTCAGGATGACGTGTAGTTTGAAAACGGATCGTATGAGTTTTCCTACAAGCACACATACTTGTACACTTTGCTGCCATCTACCATCTGTCATCCTGAACTTGGTTGCCAAAGGGAACGACAGAGCCTGAAAGGCGATGTCTGTGCCCCTGTCTCTCGAGGCGAAGCCGAAGGGTCAGGATCTTTCCGACGACAAGATTTGTCGCGATTGCGGGCATGGTGTCGGTGCATTGCAATGCACCCTACTTCACGTTTTTCGTTGGGCGCTGTCGGGCAATGCTCTAGATACTTCGCGTTAATCGTCATTGCGAGGAGCAACATAGTTGCGACGCGGCAATCCAGGTAAAATACCCACCCCGCCGTCATTCTGAGCCCTTTAGGGTGAAGAATCTAAAGGCATCCGGCGAAAAAAGCAACAGATTCTTCCGTCGCTCCGCTTCGTCAGAATGACGGGGAGATTGAGGAAGAAAGACTCTTTGTGCCCTCCCCTTCTAAGCTTCGGCGTACCGAACCAAGAAGAGGAGCTATCAATCGCTCCCTCACTCAGAATGACCGCTTTAAAACCTATATCGCGCACAAAAAAAGGAGCCTTAAAAAAGCTCCTTTTAATATCTTCAAATCTGACTAAACTCGACGTTTTCTAGCCGCTTCAGATTTACGTTTTCTTTTAACGCTTGGTTTTTCGTAGCGTTCTCTGCGTTTGATTTCAGAAAGAATACCCGCTTTTTGGATTTTTTTCTTAAAACGTCTCAAAGCGCTTTCGATATTTTCGTTGTCGCCAACTCTAACTTCTGCCATTATTTTCACCACCTTTCGGTATCAAAAAAGTATCTATGGGCACATCTTAACAAGAAAAAAAATAAATTTCAAGCCCTGGGATTGAAAGCGGAAAAATACCCTACGAACAATGCTGTTTTTCCCGTCGGGTGCTTTCAGATTCTTCGGGTCGTCCCCTCAGAATGACGGCAGATGGTGGGAATATGGTGTAACGCAAAATAGGCTTGGATATTGCCCGAACAATAAGCACCTGAGCGGAAAAATCAATCTTTAGAGTCGAGACGCTCTTTGATTTCGAGGATTTCGTACTTCATGCGGTTAAGCTGGCAAGTGATAGGGTCGGGAATGCGGTTGTGCTGGAGCTGACCGTCAACAATAACACGCTGATGAACAATTTTTCCGGGGATACCGACGACAGTGGAGTTTTCAGGAACATCGTCCACAACGACCGAGCCTGCGCCGATTCGCGAGTTGTCGCCTACAGTGATGTTGCCGAGGACTTTCGACCCCGCGCCCAGAACAACGCCGTTTCCGATGGTCGGATGCCGTTTTGTCTGCGTCATTGTCGTCCCACCAAGGGTGACCTGCTGGTAAATCAGCACATCGTTGCCTACGATTGCAGTTTCACCGATAACGATTCCCATTCCGTGGTCAACAAACACCCTGTGCCCGATAGTCGCGCCGGGGTGGATTTCTATGCCCGTAAAAAACCTCATAATCTGCGAAATCAATCTCGGCAAAAACGGAATTTTCCACCAGCGAAGTTTATGCGCAACCCTATGCGCAACAAGCGCATGCAGCCCAGGATAGCAAAACAGAACCTCCAAAATATTCGCCGCTGCCGGGTCATTTTTGTAGATTGTCTGGATATCCTCTGCTATTTGTTTGATTGCTTTTATTATCATAGGGTTTGAACTTTATCTGCCGCCTTCGCGTCTGTTCTGGCTTTACATCGCTTGATTTTCAGCTCCTGTGGGCTTCGGGCTTCCGCCCTGCAGTCCTACGTCGCTTTCGTTATGTTCGCCCTGCCCGCCTTGACCTGCGTCAAGCCGTTTCGGGCTTTACATCGCTTGGTTTTCAAAACCCGATGCCATAAAGACATCGGGATAGTTAATAGTCTGTTGGAAGCCGTATTCTTCCGCAATAATCTTACCACCAATCGGTTTGAAAAGCAAGCCGCAGGGCAACAAAAAGAACAATTTCGCAAAACAGCTTGATTTTTTTACATGTAGCTGTTAAATTTAAGAAAGTTGAAAACACAATACGCCCGAAAGGGCCTGTGGCACTCTGCCGAAGAAAAGATTAATAATCTTTTCTGAGAGGAAGGTAGCGAGAACGAAGTTCTCACCGGTGTCACATTGAAAACCGAATATTGGCCTTAGGGCCTGTGGCAGGGACCCAAAAAATTAATTATTAATTAATTTTTTGGGTAAGGTAGCGGGAACGAAGTTCCGCTGACGCTGTGCCGCAATAAACTGTAAAATCCGTTAAAAATGGGCCTGTGGCGCAGCGGTAGCGCAGGGGACTCATAATCCCTTGGTCGTGGGTTCGAATCCCTCCGGGCCCATTTTTTACGGATTTCTTCGTTAGATATTCTCTACGGAGGGAAATTCTCCCTTCGGTCGAATATCTCCCAAGGTCACGAAAAAAGGTACATTTAGTACCTTTTTTTCATGCTCTTTTTCACCACTTGTCCATCTCCGGGCCCATTTTTTACGGATTTCTTCGTTAGATGTTCTCTACGGAGGGAAATTCTCCCTTCGGTCGAATATCTCCCAACTGTACCCTCTTCAAGCCTCTTATACTTTTCAAGCCGCCTGCTGAAACCCGCCTCTGCGGCGAAAAAAGTACATTTAGTACCTTTTTTTCATGCTCTTTTTCACCACTTGTCCATCTCCGGGCCCATTTTTTACGGATTTCTTCGTTAGATGTTCTCTACGGAGGGAAATTCTCTCCCGATAAATATCATACAAAAAAACGCCTTTAATAGGCGCTTTTTAATATCTATTTTAATCTAAAAGACTGATTGGAGTTACTCCTTAGACTCTTCGGCTTCGTCGATGTCATCCGAACGGCCTTTATCTTCGAACTTATCTTCGATTTCATCGGAATTCGCTTCCGCAACCTTCGCAGTCAAGACTTCACCAGGCTCATCGCTAATTTCCTCAGGAAAAACCTGTTCCGCACTAATTTCTTTTACGCCGTCTTCGTCTTCTGCAGAAACCGCCGCGAGTGCCGTTGCTGCTTCTTTAGCAAACTCACTGTCTTTAATTTTTTCCGCTTCGGAGGCTTCCTGCCTAGCCGCAGCCCGGAGTTCATCCATTCTTGCCTGTATTTTTACAGCCATGTTGTTAGCCGCTTTTGCCGCAGGGGAGATGATTTCACCGCTGTCAACTTTTTCAACTATTTCACGGTTCACTTCGCGAGCCTGAGTAAGCTGGTTATAAATTTCATCTGACTTTTTGCTGTTTTCCGCTTTTTCGGTAACTGCCTTGAATAAGGTCGCAGCAGCCCAGAGGAATGCGCCCGAGTAGAGGACAGAGCCAATAAGCCCCGCAGCCCTAGGGTTCGATTTAGCGCTGTTCATAAGTTTTGTCATAGCAGGAGAAACGACTTTCGTGTTAAGTGACGACTTGTCGAGTTTTGCCCCAATGCCTTTTGCGACGTTCCCGATGTGTTCAGCCGAGAATGAGCCTGACTTAGGCAGAATTTTAGGGATTACCGTTTTCACTTGTCCGGCAAGCTTTTGAGCTCCTGCCAGAACGCCCCATATACCTGCAATATTTAATATAGTTGAAATTATAGGGTGCTTATCGTTAAAGTCTCTCGCAACAGGAGAAACGCTCATAATTTTATTTACAGCAACTGAGTATGCCGCGCCCAGACCAAAAACCCCGAGCCATCCGCCTGCTGCCTTAGCTGCAAATGCGCCTTTTTGTGACATGGTGCCGGATTTCATAATCGTTCTTGAGAAAACATCAAGCGCAGGAATGCCTAGAAGAGCAGCCTTGTAGGTTCCTTCGGAGTATTTTCTGTCTTTGGCAGCATAAGCATTAGAAATGTCGCGAAGCTCTCTGTTGGAGAGGTTTGCGATGGCGGAAGAATTCTCATAAGCCCGCTCAAAGCGGTCTTGGCTGTTAATCAAATCTTTGCGTGCACGAAGCGCCGACATCTGCTGGAATTCAGGGTCGTTGTACTTGGAATATTCTTCCTCCGACATACGTCGTCTTCCAAAACTGCGGTCATGCCCTATCGCGTTGATACGATAGCTATTTGGCATACTTTGCAAAGATACAGGTTGCATTTTTCCCACCTTTGTTACACAATTCACTACTAGTATAATACTTATCAAGAAATTTGTTTGCTAGTTTGAATTCAAATATTAAGAAATTGTTACATGAAAAAATATTACATAAAAACGCTGGGCTGTAAAACAAACCAAATTGAATCGAACCTCATTGCCGAAAAATTTGAGGCTATCGGACTCGAACGCGCAAAAACTCCAAAAGAGGCAGACGTGTATGTCCTAAACTCTTGCTCCGTAACCTCGAACGCCGATGACGACTCGATACGTCTCATGCGGAAGCAAAAAAGAGAAAACCGGACATCATATGTCATATTGACAGGCTGCTTTGCACAACTCGAAGGTGACAAAGTTGCCGAAAACGACTTTGTAGACTTGGTCTTAGGCAATACGGAAAAAATGCATATAACAGATTACGTATCAGCAGAGCTTTCTCTTCCCGCTCAAAAAAGTGCCGTGTCCGACATTTTTGAACAAGAAAAATTCATTTACGAGCGGATTCAGAACCCGACGAAAACCCGCGCGTGGCTAAAGGTTCAGGATGGCTGTAACAACCGCTGCTCCTACTGCACAATCCGGAAAGCACGCGGAAAATCAAGAAGCTCGCGCCCCGAAGACATCCTCGACCAGATTAATATATACGCTGAGCACGGTTTTCAGGAACTCGTTTTGACCGGAATCCACATCGGACAATGGGGCGGCGACCTCGCGCCGAAAAAAGGCATGCTCGAGCTTGTTGAACTCATAGAAAGTTCACCGATTAAGCGTTTTCGCCTAGGCTCGCTGAATCCGCACGAACTCACGCGCGAACTCTTGACGCACCTTTCACAGTCCGAGAAATTCTGTCCGCATTTTCATATGTCGCTGCAATCCGCGTGCAACAAGACTCTCAAGGCTATGAACCGACACTACACCGTCGAGGAATACCTCGAACAAATTGATTTTATAAATGAAAAATTTACACTTCCCTTCCTCGGAAGCGATATTATAGTAGGCTTTCCGGGCGAAACTGATGAGGATTTTGAAACTACATATAATAATATAGAAAAATCGGGGCTCACAGCGGCGCATATTTTCCCGTACAGTATCCGAAAAGGCACTCAGGCTGCTGAAATGTCAGAGCAGGTTCCACAAAAAATCAAAATAGAAAGAGCCGCAAGACTAAAAAAACTCACCGACATTAAATGTCGTGTTTTTGTCGAAAGAAACATCATGACGACATCAAATATCCTATTTGAAAAAGGTGCAAAATACAAAAATGAGAACGGAAACCCTGTATACAAGGGGGTAACTCAAAACTACCTGACGGTATACGCTGAAAACGCACCCGGAAAACCGGACATTACAGGTCGTATTATTCCATGCCGGCTAAAAAGTGTTGATTTTACAGGCACGCCCAAAATTTACGGCGAAATATTAAACTGACAACCGGGCTGATAATAATACAGGCGACGATTACAAGGTTCGCCTTACGGCATTTTACAGTTACTACGCTCCAAAACAATTGAAAATCCTCAAAAAACGTGCTAAAATCAATTATAGCACGAGATTAAAGAGGGCAGGCTTATGAAAAAATTTGCAAATATTACTTTTACGGGAATTTTAGCAGCAATGATCGCGTCCTCATCGGCTTTTGCCGCTGACACCACGTGGTCAAGCGCCAAGCAGCCGAAAGCTAAGAAAATAAAGCCGCCTGTCAACCTATATGTCCCGACGGCAGCAGAAATGACGCCTCAATACGGACAGGGCTTTCCAAACTCTCAGTATGGGGCGAAATTCAACATCGGTTCGGGCTCTCAGCCTCAACAGCAGGCTCAATGGAACCAACAATACATTGAATCAACCGACGACAACGGCGCAGACGTCTACAATTCACCTTACGACAAACCATACAGTGCCCCTCAAAATTATTCCGAAGAATATTAAAGCATTAGCTTCCCCACCCGCCTCGGTTTGGGGGCTTAAAGATTCTCGTCAGGCTAGATTCTGACCCTTCGGCTTCGCCTCGAGAGACAGGGTCACAATTTCCACGTCAATAGATCCTGAAATAAATTCAGGATGACAGTCTATGGCAAAACGCAAAGAGCGATACGTCATTCTGAGTGAGCGCAGCGATGGAAGAATCTTTTGCTTTCCACGTTGTACACTTTCAGATTCTTCACCCTAAAGGGTTCAGAATGACGGAGGGGGAGGGTTCAGAATGACAAAAAAAGGATGGTCTCCCCGTCATTCTGACGGAACGCAGTGACGGAAGAATCTGCTGCTTTTCCCGTCGGGCGCTTTTAGATTCTTCGGGTTTCACCCTCAGAATGACGGGGAGTGAGGTGCCTTAAGATTCTCACCCTCAAGGGGTGCCCTCCCTTCTAAAGTTCGGCAAACCTCACTAAGAAGAGCTGTCGGCTGGAGCTCAGAATGACGGGAAGCAGAGTGCTTTCAGGTATTTCCGCAAAAAAAAAGACAACGCGGACGCTGTCTTGTGAACAAGTAAGTAAAAAGTGGAACGTAATGCCGCAATGCGGCGTGGGAAAGCTGTACGCTGCGCCTCTGCCTCAAAATCCCGAGCGAGGCGCTGCCCTTTATGAGCCATAGGCTTCGCGGGCGGTCGTACTAAATTCAATAAAACTTCCTAAACTTCTAAACTCCTATACTGCCTCCTCTTGCTCTGTGTCGTTTGCGAGGGATACGAACTTGAAAGGGTTAGAGCCTTTCTTTTCGCCCGTAAGATTTTGTGTTTCAGACGCGACAGATGAAGCAGGGAGCGCGAAAACCTCTCTTGCGTTGAGGTCTTGGTGCTTAGCTTCTGACGGAACGTTTACTTTTCCGTCCATTTGGTGCGGAACCCCGTAAGAAGAGTACGCAGCAGCCTTGTTGAGCGCGTTTACGCTGGCTGCGATAGCTTGATTTTGTTGGAAATTAAGGTCAAGCCCCGCGTTTCTTACAGATATTTGCTGAACCTCGCCGATAGTAAGCTTTTGAGCGTACAAATCAGCGCCCTGAGCCGGTCTGTTGAACTTTGAGTAATCCAGCGTGAACGTTTCGTTTTGAACGTCGCGAGCGGCTGCATTCGCAAAAATCTGACCCGCAGCTTCTCTTACCGCAGCAGAATCTATAGCAGATATGCCTTTGTCGATACCAAAGTTCATTTCGTTCCCCTTTTCTGAACAGACTATAATTTTACTTACTCACTTGTGTTTGCCTTGCGGCTTACTCTATGTATTTCGGAAGATGTGAAAAAAACTTTAGGATTTGAACAAAGTTTGTAACAAAAGTGTTACAAATTCCCGTGAAAGTATCAAAAATCCAAGCTATGAGTTTTAAAACCAAAAGGAATTACAAGGAGAAAATAATGAGAATACCTGCAATCAGCGGAAATTACAACATTTCAAGACAAAACAGAACAGAAAAAACACAAAAAAACGCAGCACAAAATCAAGCTTTCGGGAACAAACTCGCTGCACTTGGAGCAGACAGTGTGAAGTTTGCAGCGCCGCCAAACATTTCGGAAATATTAACGTGTCCAAAGGCACTGAAAGCAGCCATAAACAAGATTATGTCTGAAAAATCGCTCGAAGCACGCTACGAAGCATTTGACAAACTTTACTTAGATATATTCGGATACGCAGAAAAGAGATTTAAAACTCTCACAAGCAAGGTGTTCAGAGTGATTGACTCAGAAGAGGGTACACACCTTTACAAAGTGTCGGACGGACATACGCTAGAAACCTTCAGACGCTTCAACCCCGCAAATGAAATCCCGAAGTCGGGAATTCTTCACAAAAATAACAGAAGAGTCTTAGTTTTTGACCAAGATTATATCTCCGCAGACTATGGCACTCACGTTGTTACCGCTGAAAACAGCCTTGGATACGGAGCAATCAAAGTCGGCGTACAAAAACCGAAACAATACACACCGCTTTTTACGTTACGTCACAAGGACAATGCTTTTGAAGTCGCTTTCCCGAACTTGACAAAAGGCGGGGACGTCATCACGGAAAATGTTGACAAAGTCGTACCAAACGGCAGACGAAGCTACTATCAGCGTCCATACGGAAGTACAAAATAAGAAGTTAGAAATATTAAATTGGTATTCCGCTGTAAGTGCTGACTTGTGCGGCAGGAGGTTTTTCCGGTCTTTACAAAATCTTAATTTGCGCATGCCGCAGATTTTTATTAGTATTATAATTAATAATAAGTATTTTGGAGGATAAATGGAAGAACACAAGTTTGCCGTAATCGGCGCGGGCATTTGGGGCAAAAATATAGTCCGCAACTTTTACAATTTAGGCGTTCTGGATACAGTATGCGACATGGACGAAGAAAATCTTGCCCGAACAAAGGCAGACTACCCGGAAATCAACCTGACAAAGGACATGACTGAGGTTCTCAACAACCCGACAATAAAAGCTGTTGCCGTTGTAACCCCGAGCCACACTCACTTCAAGATTGTTGAAGCCTTTTTGAAAGCGGGCAAACATGTTTATGTCGAAAAACCGATTTCTACCGTTGCGGAAGAAGCAAAACGCCTTATGGAGCTTGCTGACAGCAAAGGACTCGTTTTAATGGTCGGTCACCTTCTTCTTTATCATCCTGCCGTAAACCGCCTCAAGCAGCTAGTTTACGAGGGCGAACTCGGCGAAATCACATACGCGCAAAGCGACCGCCTCAACATAAATTACTTCAAAAACGACCGAAGCGTAATGTGGGATTTAGCCCCGCATGACGTCAGCATGGTCAATTACATCCTCGGAAAAGAGCCGACAAGAGTGGTTTCCGCTGTCGGGGCGTCTTCCGACCAAAACGAAATTTTAGACATTACACATATCGCAGTTGAGTACGAAAACGGCGCAATCGCAAAGTTTTCAGATAGCTGGATTCACCCGCAAAAGCGCGTCAACCTTCTTATTCGCGGAACAAAAGCAACCGCGATGTTTGACGACACCTTAACGGAAAACAAACTGCAATTGTTCAGCAACGACTGTGCCGGAGCAAAAAACGTGCCGCTCGACTACATCGAAATCGAGCCGCTCAAACTTGAATGCCAGCACTTTATAAAATGTATCGAACAAGGTACAAAAGCCCGCAGCGACGGGGAAAATGGCTACAATGTGGTTCGTGTTCTCGAAGAGGCGGAAAAAATCATGCTAGGTGAACGCAGAAAAGCACTCGATGAGTACGATTTCGCACTCTCTCGCAGCAAAAAAGAACAGTAGAGGAAGCTCAACACAAAACTATTGGAGGAGACATGTTAGCAAATTTTATAACACTTTTCAGAGTATTTTTATCATTTATCGTAGTGGTGCTGTTGATGATGCAGACACCAGCCGCGTCGATTTCGGCGTTTTTGATGACGATTATCGTCATCTGGTTTGACGGGCTGGACGGCTACGTTGCGCGAAAATTCAATCAGTCAACGAAATTCGGCGCACTTCTCGATATTTTGTGCGACAGAATCGTTGAAAACATCTATTGGATTACGTTTGCGGCCATGGGATGGATTACGGTTTTCATTCCTCTCATTGTAATGACAAGAGGGCTCATCACAGACGCACTCCGCTCTTTGGCACTCGAGCAGGGCTATACGGCTTTCGGCTCCTCTACCATGATGGAGTCAAAAATCGGCAAATTCCTTGTTGCGTCAAACTTTTGCCGCTTCACATACGCCGTCACAAAAGCGCTCGCGTTCGCGTTTCTGATTTTGGCGAACTTCCCTATGGAATGCGAAGGCTGCGTCAACAGATTTACGGGCTTTGCATACACATGCGCGTACATCGCGGTTCTATTCTGTGTGGTGCGCGGAATCCCTGTCATCTGGGAGAGCAAAAGGTTTTTGGAGCCGATGATGGCACAAAAAATAACTGCAGAAACCGCTTCGGAGCCTGAAAAAACTGAGGAATAACCTCTATGGAAACAAATTTTAACGTAGTACTTTTCGAACCCGAAATCCCGCAAAACACGGGCAACATCGTGCGTTTGTGCGCTTGTACCGGCTGCGAGCTTTATTTGGTGGGTAAATTAGGCTTCTCTCTCGACCAAAGACACCTCAAACGCGCAGGTCTCGACTACTGGCGCGACGTAAAAATCCACCGCGTCAACAGCCTCGAAGAATTAGCCGAACGGCACCCCGACTCGGCGTTTTACTACTGCACAACAAAAACGAAAATAAAATATACCGACAGAAACTTCAAAAAAGGGGACTTCTTTGTCTTTGGTCCGGAAAGCCGCGGTTTGAGCGAGGAATTGCTCTCTTCAGCACCCGAAAAATGCATCACGATACCAATGGCACAAAACCAACGAAGTCTGAACCTCTCAAACTCTGTCGCAGTAGTGGTTTACGAGGCAGTACGACAAAATGACGCAATTTAAAAACGAGATAATTTTAGACGCGGATTTCGCCCGCGCGAATATGCCCGAAAGGCAAGCAGAGTCGAACAAAGGGAGCTTCGGCAAAGTCCTGAACATCGGCGGCTGCAAGGCATACGTAGGCGCGGCGTATCTTAGCGGCGTATCTGCGCTAAAATCAGGTGCAGGTCTCGTCGTAAACGCAAGCTGCTCCTACGTCCTCGACAAGCTGGCATGCCAAAGCCCAAACACCGTTTTTAAAGAACTTTGCCGCGGAAACGAACTAAAAACAAGCTTTTTCGGCAAAATCCCTATTGAATTCGGCGAATTCAATGCAATTGCTATCGGGTGCGGAATCGGACTGCATAAAAACACCGAAAACTTCGTAAAAGAATTCGTGGAAACCGCTCGAGATAAAACCAAAAACGCAAGCACACCAATAGTTTACGACGCTGACGCCCTGAATCTAATCGCAAAACTAAAACTCACAAATTTAGGCGAAAACGCAATTCTTACGCCTCATCCGGGCGAAATGGCACGGCTAATGGGGACAACTATCGATAAAATCCAATCCAACCGTGATTTTTGGGCTAAAAAAGCCGCAGAAATATTTAACTCCGTGATTGTGCTCAAAGGCCACAAGACGCTCATAGCAAGCCCTGACGGCAGGTTTTACAAAGACGTTTCAGGCACATCAATTCTGGCAAAAGCAGGTATGGGCGACGTTTTGACAGGCATAACCGCTGCACTCTGCGCTCAGGGATTGGACTGCACAACCGCCGCAGCATTAGGCGTTTACATTCATTCACAATCGGGCTGTGCAGCAGAAAAACAGCTTCCACCCCACTCCCTATTAGCTTCCGAGCTGATAAATTTTATACCCGACGCGATAGCCTCATTTACTATATAGACTAAACTTTTTTTTGCTGTATTCTGAAAGAAGCTCGCGACATTCGAACGTCCGCAAGACTAAAACACAGACGAGGGGCTATGAACACCAAAAAAATATTGTTTGTCATCGACGAAATCGAATTAAAATATTTCGAATTCAACAAACTTGTGACAAATTTCTGGATTATAAGAGAACTCTTAAAACGCGGTTTTGACGTGGAAATCACCGTCAAAAACAAGCTCTACATCGAAAACGCCAAAGGCTGCGCGCTTACACACCGTGCGTGCTTGGCAGAAAAAGGCGGAAACACCGACGCTGAGATAGTTTACGACAAAGCCGTCAGCGCCGAACTCATAGAAAGCTTTGACGCCGTATTTTTCCGCCCGGACCCGCCTGTAGACATCGACTATATCAATGCTTGCAGTGTTTTTGAGTTCGTAGACCGCACAAAAACCATGCTTATCAACGACCCTCTCGAAATCAAAAATTTTAACGAAAAAATGCACGTAAACCTTTTCCCTGAGTACACTCCGCGCAATATCACGACAGCCAACAAGGATTTGATTACAGAATTCGTGAATTCCGCGAAAAAAGCGATAATAAAGCCGCTCAACCGCTGTTTCGGCTCGGGCGTGTTTATTTTGCAGTCAGGCGACCCTAATACAAGTTCAATCATAAGCGCCGCAACCGAAAACGGCAAAACTACGGTTATGGTTCAAGAGTACCTCCAAGGTGCCGTGCACGGCGACAAACGAGTGCTTATAATCGGCGGAAAGGTCTTTGAGGAGTGCGTTCGCAAGCTTCCTGCCAAAAACGACTTCAAGTTTGCAGAACACTCGGACAATTATTTTGAAAAAGCACCGCTAACATCAGGCGAAAAGCAAGCAGCTCAAGTCATTGCGGACAAGCTGCTAAAAAAAGGACTATACATGGTCGGACTCGACATGATTGATGAAAAAGTCATCGAAATCAATGTCACAAGCCCATGCTACTTCATCAAAGAGGTTAATAGCCTCTACAACACGCATTTTGAGGATGACATAATGCGCGAAATACTTGACCTCATTGAATTACAAGTAAAATCAGCCAAAGCAGCCAATGTAACATTTGTTTAAGCACCTAGCAATTTTTATTTCGCGCCGTTTTTAAACAATTGACTCAAAAAAAGGAACAAACATGCCAATCCACGGTCTTACAGCGCAAAATCAGCCGATTCGGCAAGATTATAAAAATAATAAAGCTTTCGGACATCGTCCCTCCTATAAACACCACCCCGAGTGGAATGAGCCCGAACCAAGCATAACTAAAGGCGAAAAAGCATTTGTCCTCGGCATGAGTGCACTGGGAACCCTTGCCGCGCTTGTCTTAATCGGCAAAAAACAAAAACTCAATGTGTTTAAATGGTCAGGACTGAAACACATAAAATTTGAGGCGAAAGAAATCCTCGGACTTGGCGCAGGGTCTGTAATAGGCGGACTTGCATCAGGAGTTATGGTAGACAGAAAAAACTCGAAAGACAAATTCCGCGAGTCTTTACAACAATATATCGGCAACATCGTCTTCCCTATCGGTTTTGTGGCAGGCGCAACATCGCTCTACGAAAAATGCACCAAAAACTTCAAAATGCCTCAAATGAAAGGTACAACAAAAACCATAAAATTCCTTAACGGAATCATAAAAGCGGCACCGGTTGCAGGCGTCACGCTTGCGGCACTGGTTGGAGGAATTATATTCGGCAACAAAATCACTAACGCGATGAATAACAAGATTTTCAAAGAACACGAAAAACGCGACATAAAAGTAACCGACATGGCGGCTCACGTCGACGATATGTGCCTCGGGGCAAGCATTGTAGCTAACAATATGGCGTCCGTTGAAACCGCAGCAACTCAAACGCTCACGCAAGCAACAATCCAAGGCGGAGCACACTCAATGTTCTCAAAGCTTATCCCCCCTGCGCTCGTCATCCCGGGCTACATGACAGGGCTTGCGCAATCTGACGAATAATATAAATTTCTGTAACAATTTCCCTGTACAGCAAAATTTCAGCACCGAAAATGTTTTTATAAATATACGGCAGATTATGCTTTTCTGCTGATTTGGGAAAAAGGATGGAATATGACAACAGCACCGATTAGTTTTATACCGGGCTTTGGGCAAGGTCAGACTACTACAACGACAGGAATGCAGGGACGCGTCGCGACGCCGCAAAAGCAGGAACTTGCAAGCGTATTTAACTACAAAAATTTGGATAAGTATGACCAAAATTCACCTGCAACATATGGCTCCGGCGTGGGGGAACGCTTCGACAGCAACAGGTACTTCTCCTAGCAAGCCGAATAGAGAACGCCACGCAGCACAGTGCGCCGACTGTCATCCTGAACTTGTTTGACAAAGGGAACAACATAGCCTGAAAGGCGATGTCTGTGCCCCTGTCTCTCGAGGCGAAGCCGAATAGTCAGGATTTTTTCGGCTTGTAAATTTTTTAAGCTTTGCAACCCAGCGCTGACAGCAACGCCCACCCGCCGTCATCCTGAACTTGTTTCAGGATCTTTCTGATTTTTAAAGCGAGCAATAACTACCACAACGGCGCAATATCTCCCACATAAACTTTTGTAACAAAAGTTTCATACTTCTGCAAAAAAACGTCTTAAATATACTTTATATATATAAGATATAAGAGCAGTGAGTATAACTATGAGTATTACAGGAATCGACAAATATCAACAAGCGTTTGCAGCACAGCTTTTCGGCGGGCAAACAGCGCTTGGGCAAAATATTGGCACGCAAGGTACCATTCCTCAAGCCGCAAAAAGAGTTGAAGGCGTCGGAGCCGAAGTCCAGGGTGCTCAAAAATTTGATTGGAAAAATTTAAGCAAATTTGATAGCGTTCTTTCCGGTGTTCAAACACAAGCGCAGGGCGGGAAAGCCGTTGAATCACCTACGGGCGGAGTTTCCGAAATCAACATCTTCGGAGGCGAAAAAGCCGCACCACAAGGCGCATACGGTATTGAGCCAAAAGGCGGAAACGGGCTATTTGCATCGTTAAACGCCCTTGACGCTAAAGATTTGGGGCTAAACGGGCAACGCGCAGGGCTTGACGGTCAAAAACACCTGAATTTGATTGCGTAGTGAAAATTTACAAATATAGCCCCGCAGAATAGTTTTTGCGGGGCTTTTAATGCAATTTGCGTGATATTATCGCATTTGCCCGCACGAAATTTTGGTTGTATAATTGAACTGAAACGACATGAGGGGGTAGTGTGAATAACTCGAACATAACGCAAATCAGCGCCGAAAAGGCAGCAAAATTATCACTTTCGGCACTGGCAATCGGCAGCTTGCCTCATTGCGACGCAAATACAGCTTCAGAACTGGTGTTTGAGCTTTTTCCAAACAGTCCGATGTGGGCTCAGCTTTCACGTGCCAACCGCCTCGAGGATATGATTACGCAATACCTGCAAGGCTTGCCGGGACTGGAATTTAGCGAAAAAAAGAATAAATATTTTTTCAATACCGAAAGTGAAAAATATTACGAAGAGTTGGAGGAATTTTTCCTTGATTACGAGGAAATTATATCCGAAAAAAACTACGAAAAGCTTTACAAATACGCGATTACAGCACCTTTTACGTCGACGTTTCCGACATTTTTGGAATACGTCGCAAAAAACAAACCTGACTTCGCGAAAGGTCACATAACAGGCCCTTTAACAATGGGGACAAGCATTTGTGACGAAAACGGCAAATGCGCTTTTTATGATGATGTTTTACGCGAAATACTAATAAAAGCCCTTACTCTAAAGGCTTTATGGCAAATAGAAGAAATAAAAAAAGTTTCACCAAACACAACTCCGATTATTTTTCTCGATGAGCCCGCAATGAGCCAATACGGCACCTCTGCGCTGATTACGATTGAAAAATCCGACATTATTTGTGCAATAAAAGAAATTTCCGAAGTAATCAAAGCCGAGGGTGCCCTTTCCGCCGTTCACTGCTGCGGAAAAACGGACTGGACAATGATTACGGACACCGGCGTCAACATCTTAAATTTTGATGCATTCTTCTTCTCGAAAAGCCTTACGGTATATGCGTCTTCAATCAAAAAGTTTATTGAAAACGGCAATTTTATCGCTTGGGGCATAGTGCCGACACTTGACGAAAAGGCGCTCAGAGAATCCGACGAAGAAAGCCTCTCAAAACGTCTCGAAGACGCAATTTCAGAGCTTTGTAAAAAAGGATTAGAAAAAGATGCCGTACTGGAGCGCTCAATCGTAACGCCGTCTTGCGGCGCGGGGGGCTTGAGCGAGGAGTTGGCGACAAAAGCAATGAAAATTACCGCGGCAATCTCTAAAAAGCTGAAAAGCAAGTCACTGGCAGCTATTTAGCAGAATTCGCACTTATAACGCAAAATCACGAATCGACATAATTATAAGGAGGCAAATGACAACAACAATCGCAATAACGGGCAAGGGCGGGTCGGGCAAAACGACTATTACGAAAGGGTTTTTGAACCTTCTCAAAGAATACCATCCCGATAAAACGATTTTGCTGTTTGACAACGACCTCACAAGCGAACTGGGACACAGTTTTGGGCTGGATATAAGAAATACTATTTACGGCATCCGCAGCGGAAAACACGAATACAAAACCGGCATTCCGTCGCGAATGACGAAGCAGGAATACATCGAATGGGCGCTCGAGGACATCGTTGTAAGCGTCGAAGAGAACGTAGACCTCATCGTGTCTTGGCTTGTAGCCTCAAAGGACTGCAGATGTCCCATTACGCACCAACTCAACGACGGCGTCGCAAAACTCATCAGCCGCTACGATTTCGTGATTTTTGACTGCGAGTTTGACCTAAAATACCTCAACCAGCTTGTCGATATGGACATTGACCTCACTATAATTACAGCTCATGCTACCGAGGAGTCGATTCATCTGGCTAAACGCCTCGAGGAATTTAACGCAAAATACGCCGCAGGCGGGCAGATGGGCGTTGTTCTGAACATGGTCAGAGGGAACGAAGTCACAAAGGTTTACGAACTTTTAAACAAATACAAGCTCGAAACGCTCGGCGTGATTGGATTTGACGGCGAACTCGGACAAAACCCGATTCCGCGAAACTCGGACATGGTCACTGACGCGATTAGACAGTTTTATTTCAGGCTCAATCTGCCTCAATTGCGCTCATAACAAGGAAAACACCTAAATGACAATAATTCTTGACGGAAAAGCCTTATCGGCTAAAAAATTAATAAAATTGACGGAAAATATCTCCAAGCTTGAGAAAAAACCGAAGCTGGCGGTGATTCTTCTCGGCGACGATCCCGCCGGCAAAATCTACACATCGCTAAAGCAAAAACGCGCAAAAGCAATAGGCATAGACTCTTTGATGATTGAATTGCCGTATGAAACGCCCGAATACGCGCTCTTGGAGCACATCGATGTTCTAAACGAGGATCCGGACGTCAACGCAATACTGGTGCAGCTTCCACTCCCAAATCACATTGACGTGACGAAGGTTTTGACAAGAATTACACCGGAAAAAGACGTTGACGGCTTTACGCCGCTGAATATCGGGCTCTTGGCAGAAGGCAGCGAGCCAAATGCCTATCCCTGCACGCCTCTTGGAGTTGTAAAACTTTTGAACGAATACAAAATTGAAATAGAGGGCAAGCATGCGGTCATAGTCGGGCGCTCAAACATAGTAGGAAAGCCGCTTTCACTTATGCTGCTTGAAAAAAATGCCACAGTCACAATTTGTCACAGCCGCACGCAAAACCTTGCGGTATATACAAAAACAGCGGACATACTCATCTCAGCCGTCGGAAAACCTCACACCATAACTAAAGACATGGTAAAACCGAACGCAATCATAATAGACGTAGGCATTTCGCGACTTGACGACGGAAAAGTCACGGGGGACGTTGATTTTCACGATCTGCAAAATATTGCCGGCGCAATTACGCCTGTTCCCGGCGGAGTCGGCCCGATGACGATTGCAATGTTGCTTGAAAACACATACAAACTCTACTGTCTCCAGCAAAATCACTGATTTCCTCCAAGTGGAAGACAGGGGCTTGCCTGAGTCCGAAAATACCTTTATAATAAAGAAAATCAGATTGGCGCTTGACGAAAATTCAAGCTGTGTTTAGGAAAGGGGCATTATGAATATATTAATTGCGAACGACGACGGGATTGCAGCTAACGGCATACGCGCGCTGGCAGAGGCTTTGAGCGTCAACAATGATGTTTACATGGTCGCTCCAGACAGAGAGCGTTCTGCGGCAGGGCACTCACTGACCCTGCACACACCGCTGCGCGTCGAGGAGTTAGAGCCGAAATTCGGGTTAAAACGCACTTGGGTGACGACAGGAACACCGGGCGACTGCGTAAAAATCGGTCTGAGCGCAATTCTTGCCGAAAACGAAAAGCCTGACTTAATTATTTCGGGAATCAATCACGGACCGAATTTAGGGGTCGACATTTTGTACTCCGGCACGGTTAGCTGTGCGCTAGAGGGCGCTATGAGAGGGTATCCGAGCATGGCTGTATCTCTCGCAAGCATGAAAACTCAATATGAAGACTTCAAAGTTGCTGCGGAATTCGTCGCGGAATTCGTCCCGCGCGTGCACAAGATTAATTTCCCGAAAAAGTCGATTTTGAACGTCAATATCCCGTGTCTCCCGCGTGAAGACATTTCGGGCGTGGCGATTACGAAACTGGGCGACAAAATGTTCACCGACAATTACGACAAACGCGTTGACCCTCGAGGTAAGGTCTACTACTGGCTTGCGGGTGAACTCGTAAAATGCGACGAGGACGACGGCACCGACATCAACGCCATTCGCTGCAACAAAATCTCGATAACACCGGTAACGTTTGAAATGACGCACAAAAGCATTATGCCGGAGCTGGAACAAGCCTTTTGCGAGGGCGGAACCTGCACCTGGTGGTAAATATCAGACTCTGTAATTTCAAGAAAACAGTTTTTTAAACGAGGATACAATGAACATAATTTTAAACGGCGAAAACAAAGAAATACAAGCAGGGGCGACAGTTTCAGCACTTATTTCAACTTTGGAATCTTTGCCTAAATTTTACGTAATTGAGCATAACGGCAACATCGTCTACAAAGAAAAATATGCCGAAACAGCACTCTCAGAAGGCGATAAGGTTGAACTGGTAATGTTCACGGGCGGCGGCTAGGCTGTTTTGAGTGGCGGAGTTGAATTTTCAAAAGTTCAAACGATGATTAAGCGGTATTTTTATTATTTTATCGTAGGGCTGATAATGTGTGCAGGGATTGGCGTCAGGGCTCATGTCTACCTGATGAACCGTGCGCTTTGGCTGGATGAAGCCGCGCTTGCAAACAATCTGCTCCTTCCGCACACGATTTTGAATAATATGCAGTTTGGACAGGCTGCACCACCGCTGTTTAAACTTATTTCGCTTGTGAATTTGCATTTATTCGGCATAAACGAGTTTGCGCTAAGGCTTTTTCCTCTGGTGTGCGGCATCTTGGCGATTTTCGTATTTTATTACGTATGCACAAAGATTCTGGCTTCACGCCTCGCCAAAATCCTTGCTCTGCTGCTATTTTGCGCTAATAACTACCTGATTTACTACTCCTCGGAGTTTAAACAGTATTCGTCCGACGTTCTTGTTGTTTTGGCACTCATTGCGGTGTTTTTGAGCGTTGACTTGAAGAAAATCGGCACAAAAAGTATGTTTCTCGTCGGAATTTTATATTCGCTAAAAATTTGGCTGTCACACTTTTCGCTGTTCATGTTTCCTGTACTTGCCGGTTATATGCTGCTTAAAAAATCAGGCTTGAAAAGGATTATAGCGTTTTGCGCACCTTTTGCGGTTTCGTTTTGCGCATTTTACATCACACACCTGCAATACGTCTCTCACAGCGAGTTTATGCAGAATTACTGGCAGTTTTCGTTCATCACATCAGGTTCTTCGCTGTTTTATGTAGTCAAAAACTGCGTCGTAAGCGCGTTTTACCCATGTAAATTTATCCTTCTGATACTGTTTTTGATTTTTGCAGGCGCAATAAAACTTGCGCTGCGCGAAAAAGCAAACTCAATGTTGATTCTCGCGCCTATCGCCGCCGTTTTCATAGCAGCCTGCTTATCCTTGTACCCGTTTGCGCCAAGGCTTTGTTTGCCGCTGATACCGCTCGCAATCCTTTTAATCTGCGCGTCATTTGACGGAATCTCACTTAAAAACACCAAAACAGGCTGGATTTTCTTTGCAATTTTTATTCTGGCGTTTTGGCAATACTGGAGCGAATATCCGACGATTATTTTAAAGAAAAATATCTATCTTCGGGAAGAAATGCGCGAACTTTTGACTATTGTTAAGCGCGAAAAAGCCCCAACAGACAGGATTTTCATAATGCAGGACGGACATCAGGCTTTTAGATTTTATAACAAAAAATTCGGATTTGACGAGACGCAGACGGACATTGCGCCTTACACAAGGAACTTCGAAAGCCGTTATACAGAACCGATTTCAGAGATGACAACGTCCAAATCCTGCTACTGGGTGGTTTTTGTGCAATATTTCGGAAAACATCCCCGAATCGAAGACCTCAGCGTGTGGCTAGCGCAAAACACACGTATAATCAAGGTTTACACCTACTACGAAAATTATTTATTTTACGTTGAAAGAAAATAATGCAAAACAGCTACTGAATATTCAAAAACTTGTGAGTCTGCGGAATGAGACGGGTTTTAGGATGCCGAACCACAAATTTATCAAAAACCTGCTCGATAAAATCCGTTTTCACAAGGCAGGAGTTCGTGCCCATAACAGGCTGCAAAACCAGCTCCAAATCGTACTTCTGAGCCAATTCAGCCGTCCTGATAATCTCTTCTTCCGCAATATTTTCGTCAAAAACCAGCTTTATAAAAGTATTTTTATTATTTTCGACGCAAATATGCAAAAACGAGTCATGAAGGTTGAAAAGACTGCCGTTTTCGCTTGAGCTGTCAAGTTTTATGTCCATGGAAATCACATCAACATAGCGAATAACCTGTTCCAGAGCGCCTATAAGCGTCCCGTTAGTCTCGAGATACACATCGGCCTTAACCAAAGGCAGAACCTCCACGAGAAAATCCGCCCACAGCAACGGTTCCCCACCTGTCAGCGAAACCGAATGAATATTTGGCGTGGAATTTAACCTATCTGCAAGCTGTTGAGAGTCATAAACTTCGACCCCGTCAGAACTTTCCCCAAACTCCGTATCGCAGTATGCGCAGGACAAATTACATCCGCAAAACCGTACAAACGTCTGCAAGTAGCCGACGTACGGCCCCTCGCCTTGTATTGATGAAAATATTTCTTTAATTTTTGCAGTTTTCACTTTTTATCTCTCTATAACCTTATCTTTACTGAGTTCCGCCAGTTTTTTGTAAAGCGAAAGCTCCTCTTCACTGAGCGATTTCGGCAAATCAATTTTCGCCGTAACAATAACATCGCCAACCTTCTCGCCGTCCCGAAGCCCATGCGAAGACAATCGGAATTTCTGTCCCGAAGCTGTATTTGCGGGTATTTTCATCACAACCGGCCCCTGCGGGGTTTCGACAGATATATCTGTGCCAAAAACCGCCTCATGAGGGAGTATCGATACATCAGTCGAAGCGTTGAGCCCGTCAAAGGTGAATTTTGAGTCATTTTCTATCTTCACAATGAGATAAACGTCGCCGTTTCGACCGCCATTTTGACCGCGATTCCCTTCGTTTGCGATACGTATCTTCGCGCCCTGCTTGATATTTTTCGGAATTTTCACATTAATTTTTTTATGAATAGACGTCTCGCCCGTGCCGTGGCAAAGCGGACACTGAGCGCCGTTTATAAACATTTTGCCTTGACAGTTCGGGCAAACGTCGGTATGCAGAATGTTTACCGTGCGATGTGTGCCCGAAATCGCCTCCATATAGCTGATTGTAACCTCAGATAGAACATCCGTGCCGTTTTTCGGCTGCCTGCGCGGCTCTTTTGAACTTTTCTGCTCTTTATAGGCCTGGGAAGCCCCTTTCGCCGCACCTTGCGGCTTGACCTTCTCGTGAAAAAGCCCCTCTAAAATATCGTTAAAAACATCTGAAAACGAAGCCTTTGAGGTATTTTGCGCACTTTTATTTTTATCCGCCGAAGCAGCGTCAGATTTTGCAGAGGCAGCGCCCGAAGCAGAAGACGCCTTGGTCTGAGCCTGCCCCTGCTCCCTATATGCTCTGTTTGCTTGTCCTGCGCGTGAAGCAGCACCCGGTGCCGCTCCCTGCGCCCTTTGTGCGCCTCGAGATTTCGCACTCTGCGCAGGTGAATACCCTTTAAAAGCGTCGTACATCCCTTTTTTAGCTATATCTGACAGGACTTCGTAGGCTTCGGTAATTTCTTTAAATTTTGAGACAAAAAGCTCATTCCCCGGGTTCAAATCAGGGTGATATTTTCGCGCCATGCCTCGGTATGCAGACTTTATCGCCGACTGGTCGCCCGTCGGCTCCAGCCCCAAAATTTCATATAAATTTTTGTAGAAATAATTTTTCAACTCAACCCCGAGGTTATAATATATTGTAATTTTAACTGAATAACGGAAAAAGGCAACCTGCAAATGGCGTAAACAGGGGTAGTGCGAATAAATATTACGAAATATTAAGTAAATTTTGTCGGAAAGAGCAATTTTCAGCGAAGAAAATTTTTTATTAAAGAGTAAGGTTAGATTAGTTTTTATGAAGGTAGTAGGTCGCTATGACTAATTCGTTGAGTTTTGATATTTCACCTCAATATCCGTTGCCAAATTACGGCGGCGTGGGAGCACCCGGCGTACAGCCTTTTGCAGGGAATTACGGCGGAAATCCGACTTCAATTTCCACGCTGGCACCGCTTGCGCAGGATACTTTCGGTGCAAAATACTACGGCCGAAACGAAGGCGGAAGCATCCCTTGGAAAACAGTCCTTGCAGGCGCACTTGTCGGCGGACTGGCATTGTTCGGCGGAAAACTTGCAGTTACAAAAGTTTTTAGGGGGCTAAAATCACTCGTGACCCCAACAGGCTGGAAATCTTTCGGCCGCAAATGGAATCTCTCAAAGCAAAAGACAAATTTGCGCAACGTGAGAAGCGAACTTGCGGATGCCAAAAGCTTGAAGAGCGTAAATGACCGCATAGCAAAAGCTCAAGCCCAACTTGCTGATATTAAAAAATAATTTTTATAAATCAAAGTAAATTCCTCGTGTGAAATATTTTAAAGTGTTTAAAGTGTAAATGTGTGACAGGCTGACTTTTGTCAGCCTTTTTTATTGCGCAAAATATCGTTCACCTGCAAGAAGCGGACACTGTCATTCTGAACCCGCAGGGGGAAGAATCTTTGAGGCTTTTTACGTCTTTTGATTTAAGATTCTTCGCTTCGCTCAGAATGACGAAGAAAATACTACAATGACAAGGTGGGAGCCACACAATGGCAGCATAAGGGCGCACAATAACTTCCAAATTCGGTTTTCCTTTTACCAAACTTGTGCTATAATTTGAAAAATAATTAAGATTAGGGGGTAAATATGGCTAAAGAATGCAGTTTTGACGTAGTTTCGGAATTCGATAAGCAGGAGCTTGTGAACGCTGTCGACCAGGCACAGCGCGAACTTACACAACGTTTTGATTTAAAAAACACAAACTCGAACATCGAGCTTGAGGCTGATAAAGCCATCACCATAACGACTGCTGATGACATGAAGCTTCGCAATATTCTGGACATTTTACAGTCCAAACTCGTAAAACGCAACCTCAGCATTAAAATTCTTGACGCTCAAACGCTCGAAAACGCTCTCGGCGGGAATGTGAGACAGGTTTTCAAACTAAAAAAAGGTTTGACAACAGAGCTTGCAAAAAAAATCTCTGCTGACATCAAAAACTCTAAAATTAAGGTTCAAGCCGCGATTCAGGGTGATTCCGTAAGAGTTTCGGGCAAAGACAAAGACGACTTGCAGGCAGTAATCAAACTTCTTCGCGAAAACGAAGAGAAATACGATGTTCCGCTGCAATTCAACAACTACAGATAATACAGAGGGAAAATTATGATAAAAGTAATGGTAATAGGCGCTTGCGGAAAAATGGGACGCGAAGTCGTCAAAGCCGTTTGTGCACAGGAAAATATGGAGCTTGTTGCGGCGGTAGACCTCGCGAATGAGGGACTGGACATCGGTTCTATCGTTTTAAACAAAGAAATCGGCGTGAAAATTACGTCAAACCTCGAAGCGACGATTGAAGCGGCGATTAAGGCGGCAAAGCCTGACGTAGCAATAGATTTCACCCAGCCTTCCGTGATTTTCAACAATGCAAAAACGCTTATCAGAAAAGGCGTGAGACCCGTAATCGGTACAACAGGGCTGTCTGACGCTCAGGTTGAGGAATTGAAGCAAATGAGCACACAAAACAATGTTTCGACGCTGATTGCGCCAAACTTCACAATAGGCGCGGTTTTGATGATGATGTTTGCGCAACAGGCGGCAAAATATTTTGACAACGCGGAAATTATCGAACTTCACCACAACCGGAAAAAAGACGCTCCATCAGGCACAGCGGTGAAAACAGCGCAGATGATGGCGTCGGTTAAAGAGGATTTTGCTAAAGATAATTGCGCGGAAACCGAACTTATACAAGGCTCTCGCGGCGGCTCGTCCTACTCTGATATTCACATTCACTCGGTGAGAATGCCGGGCTATATCGCAAGCCAAGAGGTGATTTTCGGCGCTTCGGGACAGATTATGACAATCCGCCACGACTCTATGGACCGCGAATGCTATATGTCAGGCGTAATGCTTGCCGTGAAGCACGTTTACACCAATCAGGACTTCGTTTACGGGCTGGAAAATATTTTGTAGTCGTACAACGATTTTCATAGTATAATTTTACACACAAACGCGGTGAAGACAGTGAAAACCGCGACAGTTAAGGAGAATGAAAAATGAGTTTACCAAACATTGCAGTACTTGGTGCAACAGGCGTCGTAGGACGCGAAATTATGAGTATTTTAATCGAGAACGATGTAAAATACAACGAAATAAAGTTTTTGGCATCAAAGAAGAGCGCTGGTAAACAAATAGAATTCAAGGGCGAAACACATACTATCGTTGAAGCAACGCCTGAAGCTTTCGAAGGCATAAATATCGTTTTGGCGTCAGCAGGCGGCTCTACAAGTGTTGCGCTTGCACCTGAAGCCGTAAAACGCGGCTGCGTCTACATCGACAACTCTTCAGCGTTCAGAATGGTTGAGGGCACTCCGCTCGTAATCGCAGGCGTAAACGATGACGATCTGAAATTACACAAAGGAATCGTCGCAAACCCTAACTGCTCAACGTCTCAGCTTATGTTGGCTTTGAAACCGCTCCACGATTGCGCAAAAATCAAAAGAATAATCGTTTCAACATACCAAGCGGTGTCAGGCGCGGGTTTGTCGGCTATCAACGAGCTTACGGCAAACACCAAAGCGTCTTTGGCGGGTGAAAAGTTTCAAAATGAAGTGTTCAAACACGAAATCGGCTTCAACGTAATCCCTCAAATCGACGTGTTCTGTGAAAACGGCTACACGAAAGAGGAAATGAAGGTTACGAACGAAACTCGCAAGATTTTGCACCTTGCACCTGACACACCAATCTCCTGTACTGCAGTGAGAGTACCTGTATACAGAGGTCACTCCGAGGCTGTTACGGTTGAGTTTGAAAACACTATCACAGAAGAAAAAGCACGCGAAATCCTCGAAAATGCATACGGCGTAGAGGTTATCGACGACAAAGCAAACTTTGCATACCCTACCCCGCTTGAAGCAGCGTCAAAAGACCCTGTTTACGTAGGCCGAATCCGCAAAAACATCGCATTCGACAACGCAATCGACTTCTGGTGTGTAGCCGACAACCTCAGAATCGGCGCGGCTTTGAACACGGTTCGCATTGCCGAAAAAATTATTGAAATGAAATTATATTAAGGAGATAAAAATGTTGAGATACGACGCAGGCGAAATTATCACGGCGATGGTTACGCCGATGGATAAGGATCGCAAAGTTGATTACAATCAAGCGGAAGTTTTGGCGAAGCACCTCGCAGACAACGGCTCTGACGCGCTTTTGGTCGCAGGCACCACAGGGGAATCACCTACTTTGACGTTTGACGAGGAGTTCGAACTTTTAAATGCAGTTCGCGCGATTGTGGGCAAATCCTGCAAAATCGTTATGGGGACAGGCTCTAACTGCACAGATACAGCGGTAAAAGCTTCAAAAAAAGCAGCCTCTGCAGGCGCAGACGCACTCTTGTCCGTAGTTCCGTACTACAACAAACCGTCTCAAAAAGGCATGTACGAACACTTTTCGACTATCGCAAAAGCAGTTAAAGACACGCCGATTATTTTGTATAACATCCCGGGCAGAACAGGGGTAAACATGCAGCCTGACACGGTTGCGCGCCTTGCAAACGACTTTGACAACATTGTCGCGGTAAAACAAAGCTACGGCGACCTCGACGTTGTAACAGAGTTGAAAGAAAAATTGCCGTCAGACTTCGCAATATACAGCGGAGACGATTCCTTGACCCTTCCGATGTTGTCGGTCGGCGCTTACGGTGTAATTTCAGTCGCTTCGCACGTTGTCGGAAAAGAAGTAAAAGCGCTCGTCCGCGCATTTAAAGAGGGACGAAACGAGGATGCACTAAAAATTCACCTCAAACTCGCACCGTTGTTCAAGAAGCTTTTTATGGCTCCAAACCCTGTGCCTGTTAAGTATGCGCTCTCAAAAGTGGACATAATTTCTGATTACGTTCGACGTCCGCTCGTTGAACTTGACGAGGATGAAAAAATCGAATTTTTGAAAGTGTTCAAGAACTATATTTAGCAGGAATTACAACGTCTGCAAACATACTATAGTGCCGAACTTGTTTCGGCATCTTACCCTTTGCGCATATCAAATTAGACAGCAAAATCTTAAGCCGTCTTTTATAAATGGACAAATGCCAAACAAGTTTGGCAGGACGTAGGAAAAATTAAAAAAGAACATTTTGTAACAAAGTTGCGATAATCCCGGATTATTGTATAATTAATAGGTAACACAAGGAAAATCAATGGACATCGACAGTAGGACACTATTTAGCTTAGCAATCGTAGTAATATTATTACTTTCGAACGGGTTTTTTGTTGCATCCGAGTTCGCGCTTGTGAGCGTGAGACAATCACGGATTTTGCAGCTCTCAAAAGAGGGGAACGCAACCGCAACAATAGCAATTCACGCACTCGAACACCTCGACAGATACATCGCAGCAGTGCAGCTTGGGATTACCATTTCAAGTATCGGTATCGGTTGGGTTGGCGAAAGTGCAATCGCAAAGCTTATCATGCCGATTTTCTCATTTATGCCGTTCTTGAGCAAAAACATCGCCGCGCACTCGATTGCAGCGACAATCGCATTTTCAATCATAACACTTTTGCACGTTGTAATCGGCGAACTCATGCCGAAATCAATCGCACTGCAATACCCTGAAAGAACCGCGCTGTTTGTGACACGCCCGATGGCGGTCATTACAAAAATATTCACACCGTTTATTTTCATCTTGAACGGGCTTGGAAATAACCTCTTAAAACTCATGAAAATCCCGCCTGCATCGGCTTCACATCTTTCGCACTCGGCTGAAGAGCTGAACCTCATTATTGACGCAAGCTACAACGAAGGCATGCTCAACGAGACTGAAAAAGACATGCTGCAGAATGTTTTCAAGTTTTCAGATCTGGTTGCAAAACAGATTATGGTTCCACGCCCCGATATGGTGGCAATCGAGTCAGACGCTACGTTTGCAGAGGTTGAAGAGATTGTTTCCGAGAACCAATACACCCGATATCCTGTGTACGAAGAGGATTTAGACCATGTTATAGGGATTTTACACGTCAAAGACCTGTACGCGCTAAGACGTGAAAATAAAGAGTTTAAAATTCAAGAACTACTCAGAGAGCCTCTTTTGGTGCCTGAAACTGTTAAAATGGATCAGCTTGTTCGCGACTTCAAAACGACAAGAAATCAAATCGCTATTGTCATTGACGAATTCGGCGGAACAGCAGGACTGATAACGCTCGAAGACGTTCTTGAGGAAATATTCGGAGAAGTACAGGACGAATTCGACGAGGAAGAAGCCGACATCAAGCAAATCGGTGAAAACGAATATATCGTAAACGCTATGTTGCGCGTAGACGAGCTTGAGGAAATGTTTGAACTCGAAAACATTGACGAAGAAGACGTTGATACTGTTGCCGGCATTGTGGTCAAGGAATTAGGCAGAATCGCCGAGTTAAACGACAGAATCGTGTTCGAAGGGCTAGAGTTTACAGTTGTGGAGATTGACGGCGCGCGCATAATGAAGCTCAAAATTAAAAAACTTCCGCTCGAATCCGAGAAAAATAACGAAAACCTTAATCGCGCTTAAATTACGAGGACGCCATTCAAACTAAGCCCCTCGCGCTTTCATTTTTTTCTTGTTCGTGATACGCTTTGTTCAGAGAAATTATTTAAGGATAAAAATATGCAAATTTTTATATGGATTGTTCAAATTATCGCCGCAGTCTTGCTTATCGCCTTGGTTTTGATGCACTCACCAAAAGGAGACGGAATCGCGTCTTTCGGCGGAACATCTCAATTATTTTCATCACAAAAAAATGCTGAAAAAGGCTTAAACAAGCTAACAATGACCGTTTCTATCGTTTTTATACTTTGTTCGTTCATTCTGGCTTACATCGCATTCAAATAGAAATAACTTTTAAAAAAAACACCGAAAGCGCAATGCCTTCGGTGTTTTTTTTATTTTCTAATCGTCAGCCTCTCAAGAAAACGCACAAAGCGCGTAAGTTTCGGCTCGGTTTCACGAGTTATGGAATCAACTAAAATAGTTTTTGTCCCCGCAAGCTGTCCCGCAAGAATATCCGTAAGCGGTCTGTCTCCAACCATTACGGCGTTTTCAGGTTGAATATTTTTTTCTTCAAGGTATTTCAAAAGTGACTTAGGGCTCGGCTTGTTTGCGTGCCCAATAACATCAACTTTACACTGCTGCTGCGCTTTTTGGATATATTCCATGTTTTTATTGTTGCTCAAAATGGCAACTGTAAAATTGTACGGCTCACGTGAAAGGCTGTCAAAAAATTCCAAAACCCAAGGCTCAAAAGCCCCTGACTTCGACGCCATGACAGTACTGTCAAGGTCAAACACAATCGCTCTAACCCCTTTGGCTTTTAGTTCTTCCGGATTAATCGCGCTCACACACTCAAGGTTCAAATCAGGTTTCAAAATCATTCCGCACATCCTCCCAAAACACACTCACAGCCAGAATCATTCTTGATTCCAACCGTACGCGCAATTGCATACATATAATCTGAAGGCGCATGCGAAAAGCTCAAAAACACCTCATCGTTGGTATTTGCAACTTCCATTGCCTCACCGTTTTTGTCAAAAACAGCCGTCACTTTCGACGTAAACTTCTCTTTCGGCGTAATAATTTCAACTTCGTCGCCAAGAAGCATTTTGTTCTTAATTTTTACAAAAAATTTCGACTCATCACTCTCGTCGCGTCCACGAAATTCGCACAGGAAATCCGCGCCCGCCAAGCCTTTTGAAATATCATAGCTATAGCCGTCGCTTTCGGGTTTGCCTACGTAAAACCCCTGCGTGTAGCCTCTATTTCCGACTTTTCTGAGTTCATCGTACAAATCGCGGCATTCTGTCACACCGCCGTCACAATACCTGTCAATCGCCTCACGATAAGCCTTTGCAACCGCAGAAACATAGTAAAGGCTCTTCGTTCTGCCTTCAACTTTGAAGCTGTCAACGCCCGCGTCGATAAGCTGCGGCAAGTACTCCACAAGATTAAGGTCTTTTGTACTCAAAATATGCGTCCCGCGCTCGTCTTCTTCGATTTCCATAGGTTCGATCGGGCGAGTTTTCTCAACCAGCTTATAACTCCACCGGCAAGCCTGCGCACACCCTCCGTGGTTGGCTTTACGCTCTCCACGCGTCATATAGTCGCTCAAAAGGCACCTTCCTGAAAAAGAAACGCACTGCGCGCCGTGAACAAAAACCTCAAGCTCCATATCAGGCACCTTCGCTTTGATTTCGGCAATCTCGGGGATAGAAAGCTCACGCGCCAAAATAGCACGAGTCGCGCCCATATCGCGCCAAAATTTTACCGCCTCATAGTTCAAAATATTCGTCTGCGTGCTCACGTGAAACTCCGCGTTCGGCATATATTTTTTTACAACGTTATAAATCCCGAAATCCGAGAAAATAATAGCGTCAGGCTTCGCGTCCGAAATAACCTCAAAATTCTGCTCCAAAAGCTTGATATCCTCGTTGAATGCAAAAATATTAAGCGTCAAATACGCCTTTGCACCGAGTCCATGCGCCAAATCAATAGACGATTTAAGGTTTTCCGTCGTGATAATCTCGCCTTTTCGCATAGAGCGCAGGCTGAAATCACCCAAGCCCAAATAAACAGCGTCCGCACCATAGCGAATCGCATACTCCAACTTTTCTTTATTGCCCGCAGGCATTAACAATTCAGGTTTTTTCATAGTAACAACATTGTATTAAAAACGGGGCAAAATATCAAATAACGCCTAAATCCTCTTATGACGGCACCTTTTCGAGAATGAAAGTGACAGGTCCGGCATTTACGAGCGAAATATCCATCATTGCACCAAAAACTCCGGTTTTAAGAGGTAACTTCTCGCCCAAAATCTCACAAAAAGCCTCGTATAAAGGTTTTGCCTTATCCGGATGTTCGGCAGAATCAAAACTCGGACGCGTACCTTTTTTGCACGAGCCTGCCAGCGTAAACTGGGACACAGCAAGGACTTCACCGGCAACATCCAAGACAGAGAGGTTCATTTTATCGTTTTCATCCTCAAAAATCCTGAGTTTCAAAAGCTTTTCTGCAAGCCAACGCGCTTCCTCAACCGTATCGCCTTTTTCCACCCCAAGAAGCACCAAAAAACCCTTATTGATTTCAGAATATAACGCCCCGCTTATCGTGACAGAAGCACTCTTAACCCGCTGTACAACCAACTTCACTTGCCGTTTTCCTCTTTGTAAAATCCAACCCTCTGATTCTGCGCTCTAAATTAAGCAAATCAGTCTCGTATAAAGAGCTTAGCCCCTCCGCAACCTTCTTCGCCGCCTCAAAATCAAACCTGCCCGCAACCTCATTCATAACAAGTTCCATCGTCGTTCTCGAGGCGTATGTCGACTCACGATAAATCACGGATTTTTTCAAAATTCCGTCACATAACAGCAGGTAAGGCGCAATCGCACGCTTCAAAAGCGCCGCTGATTTTTCGGTTAAAACTTTTCGGGACAAATCGCGTAAAAGCCTCGCCCATTCGTCTTTGCCCGACTTAATAATTTCAACAGCCTCCGACAAATACGCGTACTCTCTGTTTATAAACTCCATATCCAGAGCAATTTCCGTCCTGAAGGCACAAACAGCTTCCATATCAATACTTTCCGCCACATCCGAATGAGCCGCCAAAATATCCCCTAGTTTTTTGCACCTAAAGCCATCTATATGAATCCCTTTTTCAGAAGTGTTGTAAAGTTCGAAAGTTGAAGCAAATTTGCGCGCAAAAGATTTGTAATATTCAGCGAACAATGCAAAAACCTGACCAGTCGCAATCTCTTCTCCCGCATTGTTTTGAGCGCGCATGAGTTGAGCCTGAAGTTCAGCCAATTTTCTGTCAATTCTCGGGTCAAATTTGGCGCTGTCATAATTTTTCAAATGTCCGTAGAGTTTTTGTTTCGCACGCTCTCTGTCCTCGACATAAAACTCCCATTCTCCGCTTCCGTCAAGCCTTTTCCGGCATTTAAAATCACTGAGAGGAGATTTTGCGCTGTAACAGTTTCCGTCGATATACGCAAGGTCTTGCCCCACTAGAATTATAGGGTTACAGCCCATATATTTTGCCGCTGAAAGCGCGTTGTATGAAACCGTACCTTTTGTCTCAAACTCTTCATGCGCAAGCCCAAACGCCTTTTCATATATATCATTTGCGGTATTTTCATCAGATGCCGTCACAAACTTGCTCTTAAAAGGCTGAGCCAGAACGTAATAATTTGTGTATGGTTCACAAATAAGGGATGTTCGGCTGATATCACAACCGGAAATCAGTCCCCGCGCGTCATACGTCTCAATCATAGAAACGAAATCAGGATAAATTCCGTTCTCGTTCAGTGCCGCAAGCGAAGATGAAACACCAAAGTACACTGCCTTTGAGCGGTATTTTTTCAGTTCTTCAACGTTGTCATTCAAACTCGGGCCCGACGCAATAATAACAGCGGGAATATTTTTCAGCGAATCTTTTAATGCTGAAATGGGCGAACATTCAAGAAACTGATGAAGGTTATATACGGCATGATGTGCATACCCGGCGCTGTGAGAGGCTCTTTGAGCCGTATTCACCGAGGCAATGCCCTGCAAAATACCCAGTTTTTCTAAAAGCTTATTCAACTCTGCCGTTTGTGCCCTGTGATAAGGACAGCAAAAAACAGCGGTCTCGCTGCCAACCCGAAAACATCTGTCAAAAGCCGCTTCCAATCCCTCAAGGTTATTTGTCACTAAAACATTATTTTTTGACAACACATCCGAAAAATCCACCATTTCCATTGCGACTCTAAGGAGTTCGACATTTGGCTCGTACAAGATAACCGACCCTTGAGCACGCTCAACCGCCTCTTTAAAGGTATACCCAAAACCAAGCCCGAAAACCACGTGAATCGACGCTTTATTGTTATGACTAGCTGTCGAAACAACATGCTCCGCGTCAGCCTGCGCGCCGCTTTGTGAATTTATCGAAACACCTTCTACAGCAAGGTTCGGCTCGTTCAAATCCGTATAAACCATTTCAATCGTGGTCGAAAGAGACGTCACACTTGCAATTTCTACTGCCAACCCTTCATCGTATGCTTTTATAAAATCCAGATTCTTCTCAAGAATTTCGTTAATCATAGTCATACCTACATTATACACACATCAAAAATGCCCGCAGTTTTGTAACATTTCTTTTTATTCGATAAACCTACTTGAAATTAAATTATCTTTCAGTTAGCATTAAGAAACTAAGATACATGAAAAAGGAAAAAGAGATATGAACCCTGTTATTACTGAATTAGAAAAACAATACTTAGATAAAGAATTGCCGGAATTGAACCCTGGCGACACTGTTAAAGTTTTCGTAAGAATCGTTGAAGGAAACAAAGAAAGAACACAGGCTTTCGAAGGAACCATCATTAAAAAACGCGGTTCAGGCGTAGGTAAAACTATTACAGTTAGAAAAATATTCCAAGGCGTTGGCGTGGAAAGAGTTTTCCCTGTTTTCTCTCCAAGAATCGAAAAAATCGCTGTACTAAGACGCGGTGACGTTAGAAGAGCGAAATTGTACTACTTGAGAGAACGCTCAGGTAAAGCTACAAGAATCAAAGAAAAACTCGAAAAAAGATAATCACAGAATAGAAGAATTTACCAAATGTCACATATACATTGGTATCCCGGACATATCGCCAAGGCAGAGAAAAAGCTAAAAGAGCAACTCTGCCTTGTTGACGTAATAATAGAGGTTCTGGATGCACGAATACCGAAAAGCAGCATTTATCCCGACATCGAACGCCTGTTGGGCGAAACTCCGCGTCTGATAATACTTAACAAATCAGACTTGGCGGACGATATAGCGACAAAACGTTTTAAAGACACAATGAAACGCGAACAGGGACACCCTGTAATCGCCTCCTCGTCACACAAAGGCGGCGACTATTCGTCAATTGTAAACAAACTCATCGAACTCGGACAGCCGAAAATGGAAAAACTCAAAGCACGCGGCCTTTTGGCTCGCCCGGTGAGAGTCATGGTCGTAGGTATGCCGAACGTCGGAAAATCAAGCATAATTAACAAACTCATAAAAAAAACCAAGACAAAAACAGGCGCAAAAGCAGGCGTGACAAGAATGCAGCAGTGGGTTCGAGTAAACCCTAAGATTGACCTTCTCGACACCCCGGGTATAATCCCGCTCAAACTCGACAACCAAATTGCGGCGCAAAGGCTGGCTTTTGTTAACTCTGTCAGTGAAAATGCTTACCATAATGAAGAAGTTGCCCAAGAACTTTTGCAAACTATTGCCAAAAAATACAAAAAAGAGTTATATTCATACTATAAGCTGGACGAGAGTGATGATGCAACACTTGAAAACGTTGCCCGCTCACGAAACTGGCTGGTTTCAGGCTCCGAGCCCGACATCACCAGAGCTGCAGCTTATGTGCTGAAAGACTTTAGAGACGGCAAGAGTGGACGTTTTACGTTGGATGATATTAATGAGTGAACGAATTTTATTTGACAAAAAGAACAAAAAAGCAAAATTTTTAATCGGCACAGACGAAGTAGGGCGGGGACCCGCAGCAGGAGATGTTTACGCTGCGGCAGTATGTTTCGTTAACGAGCCTGAGGGGCTCCTGGAACAGCTTAACGACTCCAAAGCCATCAGCGAAATCAAGCGCGAAGAGCTTTACGACGTCATAAAAGCAAACTCAGTGTGGGCGATTAGAAAATCCACAGTCGCGCAGATTGAAAAATTCAACATCCTCGCAGCCTCACTAGACGCTATGAAGCGGGCATGCAAGGAGGTTATAAAACAGCTTGAAAGCGAAGATGTGGAGGTTTTTGTCGACGGAAATAAAAATATCCGCAACTTCGACTACCCTCAAACAACAATCATAAAGGGTGACTCAAAATCCGCATGTATCGCAGCGGCAAGCATTATTGCCAAAGTCGAACGCGACCGTGCGATGAAAAAACTTGACAGGAAATTCCCTCACTACTGTTGGGCGTCAAACAAGGGCTACCTTTCAAAAGCCCACATAGACGCAATCTCAGCCTACGGAATAACCGAACACCACCGTAAACTCTTTGTGCGAAATATTTTGAACAAGCAAACCTCGCAGCAGTTGAAGTTGATTTAAACGCTTGAAAAGCTTACCAGTCGTCACTCAAAGGGCAAAACCCGAAGAATCTGCTGCTAATAATTTCAGCTGAGTATAATGTCGAAAATTCTTGTAAAAACTTGTTTACAATTGCGCTTGAGGCTGATTTTATGCTAAAATTCAGTTACTGGAGTATAGATGAAAAAACGTAACAAATTTTATATAGGATTGGCGGTTTTGGTAATCGTAGGGCTGATTTGGGCTTTCATCGCAGGCGGAATGATTACCAGAAACTTTAAAAAAGATATTCTTGAAAACGCGATGGAAAAACAGCAGGTAACCGTTCACGGTCTAATCGTAACAGAAACCAAAGACAATCAGAAATACTGGGAAATTTATGCAGAAGAAGGGCACTACAACAGCTCTGACAAGGTTATCCTCCTGCAAAACGTTATGGGCAACTTTTTTGACTCAAAAGGTGGCGTAACAATGAGTTTTAAATCTGACAAAGGCACTTTGACGGAAGAAACCAAAAAAGTCGTACTTTACGAAAACTCGCTCATAGTCTATAAAGACGGCGAGTATGTGAGCGCCGACAAAATAACCTGGCAGGGTAAAGAAGCAGATATTACGGCGCAAGGCAATCTCGTACTCGAGAAAAAAGACCAAATAAGAATTCATGGCGAAAAAGCAACTCTGTCGCCTGATTGGAAGATATTTAAAGTAGTCGGAAAGACAAAAACGGAACTTTTCGGCGGTGAGGGTAAAAAACTATGAAAAAATGGCTAATCACAATCTGCATAGTGTTTTGCGGGGCACTTTTCGCTCAATGCGCAGATTTAACAATACAATCAGACAAACAGTCCTTCAGCGGGAATGAGAATAAAGGAAAGTTTACGGGCAACGTTCACGTCCAAATCGACGACATACACGTAAAAAGCCCATATGCCGAAGCCACACTCGACCCGAAAGCCGGACAGCTCGATGAGGCAACGTTCTTCAACAAACCTTATGCCTACCAGCTTCGCGGCGGCAAAAAAAGCGAAATCAAGTCAAACATCCTGAAAGTATCACTTTTGCGTAAAGTAATCACTGCAGAAGGCGACACACAGACGATTGTAACCACATTAAAAAAACCAACGGTAATCATCACCGCGGATGAACAGCAATACAATACGCAAACCAAAATTATGACCGCGAACGGCGGAACTATCATCAACTATGACGACATAAAAACCTATTCAAACCAAGCTGTGGCACGACTTAACAACAATAGCGATCTTGAGCAGATGGAACTCATCGGAAACGCAAAAATCACTCAGGGTACAAACACCCTCATGGCTGAAAAATTCATCTACAATACCTCAACCGAAATCGCAATCTCTGAAGGCAACGCTTACACTGACATTACGTCCGAAAAAGGCGACAGAATTCAGGTTTGGTCAAAATATCAGCAGTTTGACAAGAAAAACAACGTTTTAATGGCAAGCGGAAACGTACGTATTCACTACAAAGACTACATCGCAGTAGGCCCGAAAGCCAGCGTTTATCCTGATAAAACCGGGAAACTCAACGAAGTTATATTCACGGGTCGTGCAAAAATCACCGAACAGGCTCGTTCTATCGAGGCTGACAAAATTATTATGTACATGAACCCGAAAGACTTTTACGCTGAGGGGCATGTCATCACGAGCATAAGAAATCTAAACGATACTCAAACTAAACAGAAATAGGGGCAAAATATGGCGCTGAGATTTTTAACGTCGGGCGAATCGCACGGAAAATGTCTGAACACTATCGTGGAAGGCGTTCCTGCAGGAATCAAGGTTGATAAAGCATTTATCGATAATGAATTGAAACGAAGACAAGTCGGATTCGGACGCGGAGGCAGAATGCTCATCGAAACCGACACCGCGGAAATAAATTCGGGTGTAAGACACGGATTTTCAACAGGCGCACCGATTTGCCTCGAAATCAAAAATAAAGACTGGGAAAACTGGCAAACCGTCATGAGCACCGAACCCGTTGAACTCACAGACGAAACTATCGCAGCAATCGAGGCAAAAAAAATCACAAAACTTCGCCCCGGGCACGCAGACTATGCAGGTGCCGTAAAATACGATTTTTCCGACATCAGAAACGTGCTTGAGCGTTCCTCTGCGCGCGAAACAACCACCCGCGTTGCAGTCGGCGCAATCTCAAAGCTTATTTTAAGAGAATTCGGAATTCTTGGATTTTCACACGTCACGGAAATAGGCAAAATCACAGCGAACACTGAAGATATGGTGTTTGTTGAAATTGCAGACAAAGCTGAGAAATCCGACCTAAGATGTGCTGACGACAAGGCATACGAGGAGATGAAATCCGAAATACTAAAAGCTCAGGAAGCGGGCACCACTCTCGGCGGAAAAATTCAGATAGTTTTCGTAAATTTGCCGGTAGGACTCGGCTCACATGTCCACTGGGACAAGCGTTTAGACGGAATTGTTTCACAAGCCTTAATGTCAATTCCGGCTGTTAAAGCTGTTGAAATCGGGCTGGGAACAAACATCGGAAAAGAAATCGGGGCGAAGGTTCACGATGAAATTTTCTGTGAAAATGATAAAATTACCCGCCACACAAACAACGCGGGCGGACTCGAGGGCGGAATGACAAACGGGGAACCGCTTGTAGTAACAATAACGATGAAACCTATTCCGACGATGAAAACACCGCTTAAATCCATCGATTTCATTACAAAAGAGCCGTTTGAAGCACACTTCGAGCGCGCGGATATTTGCGCTGTTCCGGCATGCGGCGTGGTCGCAGAAGCTATGTGCGCTTATGTTTTAGCCAATGCATTTTTGGAGAAATTTAGCTCGGACAACATCGACGAAATTCACACAAATTTCGAAAACTATCAGAGAAAGCTGCACGGGCAATAATGAGCAACAATGAGGCAAAACGCAAGAATATTGTGCTTGTCGGCATGATGGGGTGCGGAAAAACCTCTGTCAGCGCTGAGCTTCAAAAGTTTTTCCCTGATTTCGCACTCGTGGAAATGGATTCGGAGCTTGAAGAACGAGCTGGCATGAAGATAACTGAAATTTTTCAAATTCACGGCGAAGAACACTTTCGAATCGCTGAAAAACAGCTTGTGACAGAGATTTCAACAGAAAGCTCACAAATTATCTCAACCGGCGGAGGAGTTTTCCTCAGCGAAGAAAACAGAGCATTACTTAACGAAAACTCGCTTACAGTTTACCTTTCAGCAGACAGTGAAACCATTTACGAACGTGTAAAAACTGACAACAGCCGCCCACTTTTAAAATCCGACGACCCAAAAGCCCGAATTTCAGAGCTTCTGGCGGAACGAACACCATACTACAAGCTTGCACATACAGAAATTTCAACAGTCGGGAAAAATGTACGCGCAATTGCAGAAGAAATTTTGGAGAAATACAAAAATCATGGAAACTAAAAAGCCGGAAATCAACGTCACTATTAGCGCAAAAGACAGTTACAGCTACCCGATTTTTATTGGAGAAAACCTGCTTGAAAACGCGCAGGCTTATATAAAACAGCACACAAAAGCTGAAAAGCTCCTCGTAGTAACGAATAAAACCATTATGGCGCTTTACCCTAACGCGCTGAAGCTTGAAAACGCTGAATTTCTGGTTCTTGAAGACGGCGAACAGCATAAAAATTTCGACACCTACAAACAAATTCTGGATAAGGCACTCGAGATGAGACTGGAGCGAAAAGATGCGTTTGTGGCATTTGGCGGCGGCGTAATTGGTGATATGACAGGTTTTTGCGCTGCTACATATCTGCGCGGAATAGATTTTATACAAATCCCGACAACGCTTCTTTCTCAGGTTGACTCATCGGTCGGCGGCAAAGTCGCAATCAATACAGCATTCGGTAAAAATCTTGTCGGAGCATTTTACCAGCCGAAACTCGTCCTCGCCGACACATGCACACTGAATACTCTTGATAACAGGCAATTTAAGACCGGTTTGGCAGAAGTTTTAAAATACGCATTCATCGAAAAAACCGCAAAATGTGACTTTGGATTTTTCAGATTTTTGTCCGAAAACTGCAGCAAAATCAAAGAAAAAGACCCGGAAACTCTGCGCCGAATGATAAAAATCTGCTGCGAAATCAAAGCTAAAGTTGTCAGCGAAGACGAGCAAGAGAAAGGGATTCGCGCGATTTTAAATTTCGGTCATACATACGCGCATGCGATTGAAAAAGTCACGAATTACACTCATTTTACACATGGCGAAGCGGTTGCAATCGGAATGAGAATGGCGTTTGACCTTGCAAAACTAAAAAAGCTTATTCCTGACAGCTGTTACAACGACGCTGTGACACTGCTTGCAAAATACGCTTTGACATACGTCCTGCCGCCTTCTGCGACGCCTGAGACGCTCACTGAGGCGATGACCTACGACAAAAAGGTACAGAACAACAAAGTGCGCTTTGTGCTTCCTGTTGGGCTCGGATTGGTCGAGATTACATCTGAAATCGAGCCACAAAAATCTCTGTAAATCGCGACACACAAAAGATTATGATCTAAATCCCGCCAGCCGTAAAAATCTTAGACGAAGTAAACATCACATTGTCAGGAATGATTATAATCCGCTCCCCCGTGCGTAAATTCGGCAAACTCGCCCTGAAAAAGTGCATCTTGTGCACAGATTGAAGCTGCACGGAAGGCGATGTCCGGACAGAGCCCGCAGGTGCATAACAGTCGATTTTTGCCGTGACAAAAGGCTTTCCCTTGTACTGCTCATTTGAAACCAGCGTCGTCACTCCGTCCACGGTATTTGCCACAAAACTAATCTCGCGCTCCTGCAAAATCGCCGTTTTACGCTTCACAATCGAAAGCATTTCATCCTGAGTCGCACACCCGTATCCCTCAGACAAGACTATGTTTGCCGCCACATCCTGCGCGGCGGATTCGAGCGAATTATAGCTGTGCCACATAAACGCAAGCTCAAAAATCGCAAGAATAATCACAAACAAAAAAGGAAAAATCAAAGCATACTCAAGCGTGCTCTGCGCAGGCTTTGCGCGGTCACCAACACACGCTGAAAGTGCTCTCAATCGTTCAGATTTATATTTTTTCTCATTTCGTGCCAAAAGTATTCGCGCCCCTCGATTTGCGTCGTATCCACCCCGTCATGATACTTATTATAGCCTACGATGAGGTTTTGAGGCAACTCCCTACCCGCAGCCAGAATATTATGAACTTCTTCAAGAAATTCTATTTGCAGCGTCTTGAAAGCGTCGTCAAAACGCGAAATATCCTCGTCCGCCTCAAAATGCAAAAGCGCATGCCAAGCGGCTCCAACGGAAGGGTCATCACAATTTTTCGGAAAGCTCAATAACGCCTCACGAACGGTCAGTTTCTCGGTCATAACAGAAAAAACAGCTTCCGCGGCCAGTTTCCGCTCATCAGCAAAATCCCTTGCCACATCGGGCTTGGGCTTGAATTTTTCATGAATCTTTACAAGAAAGGTGTTAGTAATTAAGCATAAATCTTTGAAGATCTGCATATTTTTTCAACCATTATGTTCATCGTTTCAAGGTCATCGTTAAAATATGTCTCAGCAAGCCTCATGATAGCAGCTTTAGCGGCAATTTCGCGTGATTGCACGGAGTTGTAAGAGAATTTTTTGCCATTCTTAATCCTCACAAGCATGCTTTTGTCTACAAGTCTGTCCATAACTGTTTTTATAGTGGTGTAAGCGCGCGGCGCGTCAGTTCTTTGAACCAGCTCAAAAACTTCGCTTACTGTAATATTTTGGGTCAAATTATTCTCCTCTAAATACCAAACTGCATTCATAATGGTATTTTCAAGGCTGCCGTGAGATGTGCTCATTAATAGCTCCTTAGTTTCGGTGTTACAACTATAATAAAATAAAAATATTAAAAGTCTAGCGAAAACAGGCAAAAAATCGGCAAAAAAAATGAAATGTGCTTAATCAAACACAAATCTTACGCCATTCGGCCCAAAATTATCTTTTCCGTATTCTTTACCAAGGTAAATAACGTTTGTGTGGGAATTTGGCGAGCTGGCAGGCGCTATAGCCTTATATTTGTCGGTTCTGTGCCCCATTTGGCCGGTCGATGTCACGATTTTGGATTTGTTGCAGCCCGAAGTTAGCAGCGCACTGCTTAAAATCAGTATTAAGACTGCGAGGGATTTTTTCATCATGTAAGAACCTTTACCAACTACTAACATTATAACACATATTTATACAAAAGCTATACTTTATCCATATTAGAATAAATTTTTATAGTATATTTTCGACTCTTTTTGTACTAAAATGGTATAAAATGATTAGAGGAACGTTAATTTCATGGAAGGCACAGATAAAACCCGCAATTTTCACTTTATCGCAATCGGCGGAGTAGGAATGAGCGGATTGGCAAAATACCTGCTAGAACAAGGATGTTCGGTATCAGGCTCGGATATTTCAGAGGGAAAATATTTTAATAAAGTTAAAGAACTCGGCGCAAAAGTTTTTGTCGGACATGCGGAAGACAATTTACCTGAAAACTCAGTAGTAATCGCAAGCACGGCAATTAATAACTCTAACCCGGAACTTCAAAAAGCAGAACGCTTGGGCTTAGAAATCTTCCACCGCTCAGATTTGCTTAAATTTATCGCCGAAAACTTCCAAAATAAAGGCGGAAAATTTATCGGATTTTCAGGCACACACGGAAAAACGACAACAAGCGGTCTTGCGTCCTATGTCGCGGAAAAAGCAGGGCTGAACCCCTCCTACGTCGTTGGCGGCTTTGTTCCCGAACTGGACACGAACGCAAAATGCGCAAACGGAGAGTATTTTTTCGCGGAACTCGACGAATCAGACGGCACAATCCTAAAATACGCGCCTGACGTGACAGTCATCAACAACATAGAAGTAGACCACGTTGATTTCTACACAGACGGGATGGAGTCACTCCAGTCAACGTTCACAGCCTTCCTCGCAAACCTTAAATCTGACGCAAAAGTGCTCATAAACACCGACTGCGAAGGTAATTTAGAGCTAATCAAACGCAACCCCAACAAAAACTTCATAACATACGGATTCAAAAACGCCAAATACACAGTCTCTGACGTCGAACACGGCTCTGATTACACAAAATTCAGCTTCTGCAAAGACGGAAAAGTTTTATGCAAAATCGAGCTTTCAATCGTCGGTAAACACAACCTGTGCAACGCTCTTTCCGTTGCCGCAGCTTTTGTTGAAGCAGGCGCGGATATTTCTGCTATCGCAGGTTATTTCACCGGATTTACCGGGATGGGACGCAGATACCAGCCTGTCGCGGAATTCGGCGGTATAAAAATCATCGACGACTATGCACACCACCCATCCGAAATCGCGGCAACACTGGAATGTGCAAAGACCTGCTGCCCTGAAAAACGCATTGTAGCGATATTTCAGCCGCACAGATACACCCGATTGCACGGGCTCTACAACGATTTCTTGAAATGTTTCGAAAATGCCGACAAGGTAATCGTCTTAGACACATACGCAGCAAGTGAAACGCCGATTGATGGGCACACGTCTGACGAATTCGCACGGGAATTAAACAAAACGTTCGGCAAAGACGGCGCACTCCACATCGAAGGGAAAATCGCAGAAATCGCTTCAAACGTGGTAAAAGAGCTGCAAAGCGGCGACCTTGCGATTACACTCGGAGCTGGAGATGTCACAAAATTAGGAAAATTAATTGCGGAAACAAGTACTCCGAAAGAGGCATAAATGCAGCACTTTGAGGACTTTGAATTAAAAAATTATACAAGTTTTAAAATCGGCGGGAAGGCAAAAAATGTTTGGTTTCCGGAAACAATCGCCGAATTCGAAGACCTGCTTAAAACTCTTGAAAATCCTCTGGTACTGGGCGGAATGTCTAATGTGCTCGTATCGTCTGAGGGGATTTTTCAGGACGTCATTTTGACTAAAAAACTATCGAACTTCAAAACAGAAGACACCCGAATAACTGCTCAGGCAGGAGCGATGGGGCCGTTGGTTTCAAAAGCGGCGAAACAAGAAAATTTAAGCGGAATGGAGTTTATGTGCGGATTTCCGGGTACAATCGGCGGAATCGTGTCAATGAATGCCTCCGCGCACAAACAGTGCATTTCTGACATTTTTATATCAGCAAAACTCTTTGACAAACAAACAAAATCAACATTAAATTTCTCCAAAGAAGATATGAAGTTTGATTACAGAACGTCTGTAATTCACTCGGGGCGCTACATTTTACTCGAAGCAGTTTTTGAGCTTACAAAAGCCGAACAGGAAGAAATCGAAGAAAGAATGGCGTCTAATCAAGCTTTCAGGCGAGATAGACAGCCTAATTTAAGCAAACCGAATTGCGGCAGCGTTTTTAAGAACCCGGAAGGAGACTCCGCCGGCAGATTACTCGAAGACGCAGGCGCAAAAGGACTTTCTGTCGGAAATGCGCACGGCTTTGAGCACCACGCGAATTTTATCATAAATTCAGGCGGTGCAACGAGTACGGATGTTTCCCAATTGATGAAAAAAATGTATAATATGGTAAAAGAAAAGTTCGGCGTCGAACTAAAACCGGAGGTTTTGTTCGTCGGCGGCATGAATGAGGCAGAAAAAGAAATATGGCAGATATGGCAAACACAGAAGTAGTTTTCGACAAACTAATCGACACAAACACAAGAATAGCAGTACTTGCAGGTGGAATGTCCAACGAGCGCGAGGTTTCACTCCGCTCAGGGAATAATTGCCTCAATGCACTTCACAGACTGGGTTACAAGAACGCAGAACTCGTCGATGTTGATAAAAACATAGCAAATAAATTAATAGAAAAGCAAATCGAAGTTGCCTACAACGCGCTTCACGGCAGATACGGCGAAGACGGCTGCATACAAGGGCTCCTGGAGATTTTAGGCATAAAATACACGGGCTGCGGCGTGATGTCCTCGGCTTTGTGCATGAACAAGCACTACACAAAGGAAATGCTTAAATCAGCAGGCATTCCGCTTATAAAATCCGTCTATATTCAAAAAGGGGACAATCTTGTTGAAAAAGTCCGCGAACTCCGCTACCCGATGATGATTAAGCCTGTTTGCGAAGGCTCGAGTATCGGCATGTACAAGGTGCACAACGAGGCGGAGCTTCTCGATAAATTCAAGGCGGCAGAAAAAATCCAGCAAGACATTTTAATTGAAGAATTCGTTGTCGGAAGATGCGGCACAGTTGGTGTTTTACAGAACAAAGATGAGATTTTTGCCACGGCGGTGCTGGAATTCCGCACAAAAACAGAATGGTACGATTTTGAGGCAAAATATACGGCAGGAATGACGGAATTCATTCTCCCGGGTGAATTTTCGGACGAAATGACTGCAAAATTAAAAGATATTGCAATAAAATCCCACAAGGCATGTGGGTGTAATTCCTTGTCCCGCGTGGATTTCCTAGTGGAAAATGATGTGCCTTACGTGCTTGAAATCAACACAAGCCCGGGCATGACCGACCTCAGCGATTTACCTGCACAATCAGCGTGCATCGGTATTTCGTACGACCAGCTTGTACAGCTTATTTTAAACTCGGCAGGACTACAAAAATAAATGAGTGACGAAAACTACGAAAATCAAGAAAATTTCGAAGGATACGGGTGTGACGAAGACCCGAATTCAAGTACCGCCATTGAGCGCAGACTCAAGGCTCACAAAATGCAGCGCGAAGTGCGCAGAAGCAAAATAAAACTTAATCGTCTTCGTGCATTTCTGCGAATTATTTTGATTGCAGCTCTCATCTATGGCGGATACCGCCTCTACCACTGCAAAATGTGGTACCTCAGCCGTTACACATTCAACTCTATCGAAAATAAATCACTGAAAATAATCGGGAACAAAATTACACCAAGCTACAAAATCCTAAATGAGCTTCGCCGTACGGGTTTCAACCACGAGCCGATTTTCATGATGGAAACAGAGGAACTCGCACGTAACGTCGAAAGGCTCCAGCCCGTAAAAAATGTCTACATTCGCCGCTTCTGGTGGCCTGCGAGGCTGGTTGTAATGATAGACGAGCGCCAGCCGGTTCTTTCTATCGCGCCAAGCGAAAACGTACTTCCAATCGCCTTTTTCGCCCAGGGTGGAGTGCTTATCGGGCGCGACTACCTGCCCTTGAACCCTTCTTACAAAACTTATCTTGTTTTAACCTACGGAACACGCGGCGACGATTACCGAAACTGGGGCGAGAAGAAGGTTTCGGCGATTGAAAAACTTGCGCGCACAATCGAAGCAAATTCGCGAGAAAAAATCGTATACCTCGATTTCCGCGATCCGAAAGACATTTACGTAAAAATGCAGACAACAACACTCAGGATAGGCGAGCTTAACAGCACGGCATTGCAGCGCGTGAGTGCGATTTCTGCCATATTAGAACAAGTCAAAAAAATGGATAAACCCGTCAAATACATCGACCTGCGATGGGAAGAAACATACTACATCAAACTGGAATAATCGGAGCGCATAGGATAATGGGGATAAAAACGGCACTGGGACAAGTAAATCTCGTAATCGGAAATTTCGAAGAAAATTTTGATAACATAAAAAATTTCACGGAAAAAGCTATCGAAAAAGAGGTAAAACTCCTTATTTTTCCTGAACTTACCGCGCCGGTAAAAGGTGCCAAAGATTTGCTTTTAATCCCCGAATATATCGAAAAATCAAATGAAATAATTAAAAATCTGCTGCCATATTCTAACAAAATCTCCATTTTAATCGGGGGAGCTGAGAAAAAGGAAAACGACCGCTATAACACCGTATTCCTGCTTCAAAACGGAAAAGTTAGACCTGTCGCGAGGCTTTACAGCGTCTCTCACGCAGAAAAAAAATACTTCTCTGCACAAAAATTAAATGAAATTTTTGAAATTGACGGAGAAAAATTTCTTGCGGTAATCGGGCAAGATACGCCTGAAAAATCGGCAGTTTCGGGTACTGATTATGTAATAAATTTAAATTCGACGCCGTTTGAAAAAGAAAAAACACCAAAGTGTCCGAAATATGCACAGGGAAAGAAAACTATCTTGATGAATCATACAGGGCTCGCGCAAGAGTTTGTGTACGACGGAGGTTCGAGCGTATGGACAAAAAACTCTGAACTTGCGCTCACAGCACCGTTCTTTATGAATACCCCGGCAATAATTTCTGACGAAATATTTCAAACACCTTCTGCGCAGGCTCAAATCTCAAGAGAAGAAGCGGTTTTCAACACACTATCATACGCGTTTAAAGAATTTTGCCGAGTAAATAAGTTCGAAAAAGCCATTTTAGGGCTCTCTGGCGGAATCGACTCGGCGCTCACCGCCGTGATTATGTGCGACGCAATCGGCGCAGAAAACGTCCTCGGGATAACGATGCCGAGCCGATATTCAACAGACGGCAGCGTCAAGGACTCCTACGACCTCGCTGAAAATCTCGGCATGGAGTGCCGCACAGTGCCGATAAAACCTCTTTTCGACACATTTATCGAGGATATTCAAGGCAAACTCTACTTTGACCTTGCGGAAGAAAACCTGCAAGCCCGCCTCAGGGCAAACATCCTGATGTCCTGCTCTAACCGCGAAAACCGAGTGCTGGTTTCAACAGGCAACAAATCCGAGTGCGCAATGGGCTACTGCACGCTTTACGGAGACACGGCAGGCGGAATCAACCTTATATCAGACCTTTACAAGACAGAAGTCTACGCATTGTCCCGCTGGGTCAACAGAAACAGAGAAATTATTCCCGAAAACACAATCACAAAGGCTCCCTCGGCAGAACTCCGCCCCGACCAGAAAGACCAAGACAGCCTGCCCGACTATGAGGTGCTCGACGACATTTTATATCGCTGGATTGAAGAAAGAGAGCCGCTTTCGGCAATTTCGAAAACCCACGGCGCGGAACTCACCAAAGAAATCATAAACAAACTTAACATTATGGAATTTAAGCGAAATCAGCTCACGTATTCACTTTCAATCAGCAAAGTATCTCTTTTGGACAGAGATTTTCCACTGGTGAACTCTTATCGTGTATAATATTTATTAAAATAACAGACATTGAGGCAGTGAGGAAAACATGAAAAAAATCGGCATAATCGGTGGTATGAGCTGGGAATCAACCATTGAATACTATCGAATCATAAACGAAGAGGTTCAAAAACGTTTCGGAGGGCTTAAAAGCGCCGAAATTCTCATAGAAAGCTACGATTTCAGCCAAATTGCCGAACTTCAGCGTCAAAATGACTGGGCTGAACTTGAGCGGATTCTTGCCGACTCAGCACAAAGGCTCGAAGACGCAGGCGCAGAGATGGTTTTGATTGCGACTAACACTATGCACAAGGTGGCACCGTATGTATTGAGCAAGGTTCATATTCCGCTGCTTCACATTGCTGACGCGGCTGCGGAGGAAATGAAAAAGCTAAACATCACTAAAGCCGCCCTTTTAGGTACAAAATTCACAATGACAGAGGATTTTTACCGAGGCATTTTATCAAAAAAGCACAATATTGAAACAATTATTCCTGACGAAAAAGCCCAAAACACAGTCCACAGCATTATTTTTGACGAACTTTGCGCAGGTAGAATAATAGAGGATTCGCGCAGAAAATTATCGGAAATAATCGAAACGCTCAAGGCGCAAGGCGCCCAAGCCGTGATCCTGGGCTGCACAGAGCTGCCGCTGGTTATAAAAACAGCATCCCTGCCTATCATTGACACGACAGAGCTTCACGCATTATCGGCAGTAAATTATGCACTTAAAGAAGAGAAAATCCCCGCCGCAATCCGCAATTAAAGCGTAGATTTAATCACGCGCCCTATTTCAGCAGGCGAAACGCAGATTTTTACGCCCGCATTTTCGAGCGCCTCAATTTTGCTTTTTGCCGTGCCGGAATTCCCTGAAATTATAGCGCCTGCGTGTCCCATACGCTTGCCTTTCGGCGCAGTACAGCCTGCGATAAACGCCGTGACAGGCTTTGTCACATTATTTTTTATGAATTCCGCAGCTTCCTCTTCTGCGGCACCGCCAATTTCACCGATTAAGCAGATAGCGTCCGTCTCATTATCCTCTTGGAAAGCTTTCAGGCAGTCAATAAATGAGGTTCCGACAATACTGTCTCCGCCGATTCCGACGCAAGTCGACTGACCCAAGCCCAAATTAGTGAGCTGATAAACAGCCTCGTAAGTAAGCGTCCCGCTGCGCGACACAACTCCGACCCCGCCTTTTTTGTGGATAGAAGCGGGCATTATGCCGATTTTGCACTCTTCAGGCGTTATAATCCCGGGGCAGTTCGGACCAACAAGCCTTGCCCCTGAAGCATTTACAGCCTCAGTAACCCTTAGCATATCAAGAACCGGAATCCCTTCCGTAATCGCTATAATCAGCTTCACACCGGCTTCTGCAGACTCAATAATAGCGTCAGCAGCAAACCTCGGCGGCACAAAAATCAAACCGGCATCAGGCTCTAACGCAGCGCACGCAGATTTCACATCTCCATACACCGGCAGCCCGAAAATCTCCTGCCCGCCCTTATTTGGCGTCACACCACCCACAATTTTAGTACCGTATTCGAGGCATTTTTCCGCGTGGAACGCGCCCTCGCGTCCGGTAATCCCCTGAACTATGACTCTCGTGTTTTTGTCCGCAAAAATCGCCATAACGCGCCTAACCTCTCAAATTTTTTATCGCGAAAACCGCGTCATCCAAATCCTTCACCACTGTGAATTTCAGCCCCGAATTATTTAGAATTTCCGCCCCCTGCTCTTTATTTGTGCCCTCAAGTCTTATAATAACAGGGATTTCGAGACTCAAGTTCGAAACCGCATTTTTTATGCCCTCAGCTAAAACATCGCAGCGCAAAATTCCGCCGAAAATGTTTATAAACACAGCTTTTACAGCTTTATCCGAAATCAGAATTTTGAAAGCGTTCTCAATTTTTTCTGCACTCGCGCCACCTCCGACGTCGAGAAAATTCGCCGGGGAAGAACCCGCAAGCTTTATAATATCCATCGTCGCCATGGCAAGACCGGCGCCGTTTACCATACAGCCGATTTCACCGTCGAGTTTTATGTAATTAAGGTCAAATTTTGACGCCTCAACTTCAAGTGGGTTTTCCTGCCCAAAATCTCGAAGTTCCGCAATTTCGGGGTGGCGAAAAAGAGCGTTATCGTCGAAATTTATCTTCGCGTCCAAAGCACAAAGCCCTCGCTCAGCAGTATATGCCAGCGGATTGATTTCAATCAAAGAGCAATCTTTTTCAACAAAAAGTTTTATCAATCGCTCCAAAATAATCGCCAACTGCACCTTTTCAACAGGCAAAATATCATATTTGTTTATAATATCAACCAAATTAGGCGGCTCATTCAAATTTATAAACGCTGTAATGACAGCCTCCGGAGTCTTTTCGGCAACAGACTCAATATCCATGCCCCCACACTTTGAAAATATCACGGCAAGCGATTTTGAGCTGCGGTCAATCGTCAAACTCAAATAATACTCGCGCTCAATGTTTGCAGCACTTTCCAAAATTATTTTCTCAATAATTTTCGACTCATCGCCAAGCTGGTTCGAGCGAAACTCCATTCCAAGCATGTTTTGAGCGTTTTCGAGCGTCTCAACAGCAGTCTTACAGAATTTAATCCCGCCATGCTTCCCTCTGGCTCCAGAATGCACCTGCGCCTTAACAACACAAGGGACACCGATTATTGCAAGCTTTTCTTCAATCTCAGAAGCATCTGAAACAAGCTCATACGATGTTGTTCTCACCCCATAAGACTTTAAAAGCATTTTTGCCTGATATTCATGAATTTTCATCTAGCCAGCCTCTTTGCGCGAAAGAACCCCGTTTAGCACCGCAACCATAGTCCAAAAAACAAACTGGATTTGCGGTCTAAAAAATACCGTATCGAAAAGCCCGTGTACCATTAACCCAAAGACGCTTACGATACAAATTGAAACATAAATTTTGCCTCTGATGGACTGGTCTTGGCAAATATAGCGCGCAGACTGCCAAAATAACAACCCAACAAAGCTAAAAAATGCAAGAAATCCTACAATACCCGATTCAACAGCAATTTCCAGCGGAACACTATACGCACCCAATGCGTCAAATCCCGTCATCATATAATATCCATAAACCTCGCGGAACGTGTGATTGCCCGGTCCGATACCGAACAGCGGATTATCAGCAAACATGTGCCAGGAAGATTGATAAACATTCATTCTAAAAGATGTCGAAGAGTCGCCCCTCAAAAGGAACACAGACATCAATCTGTTCAAAATTTTCGGCATGCACGCAAGCGCCAAAACTCCGACACCCGTTACCATAATCAAGAAATTTTTCCACCAATTTTGAATCTTTTTAAACGCAAAAAAATCATAATAAGCGATACGATATGAAATAAACATATACCCGAAAACTATTCCCAGGAGTGCCAAATAAGCACCGCGACAGCCTGTCTGAAAAATCGCCGCAAATACAATCAAAATATTTATTAAAGCGATAAAAAACGACTTGCTATGACGCTTTTCAACCGTCAACAGCGCCACACCAACAACACACGGAAAGCACGCAACCAAATACCCAGCAAGAAGATTCGGATTATACGGCTTTAAACTTCCGTAAATTCTTGAAATCGCATCCTCAGGGTTGATATAGCTCATATCCTGCCAAGTCGCACCTTCCATAACCGTATTCGATTGCAAAAGCGCATAAAGCGCCTCAAGCGAGCATATTGCTGCAAGCAAAAGCACTATCCAGAGTACGTTTTTGCGTTTTTTTCTGAATAGCGGAACTATTGAAAAATAATAACCGATATAAATAAAATACTTAGAAAGCCCCTCCAAACTGAATTTCACTTCAGTTGAGTTGAAAGTTGCAAAGATCAGAACGAGGAAAAATATCAATAGAGCCCCGTCTGCCCTTGAAAATTCGATTTTTGCACCCTTAATAAAAACAAGCTTCACAAACGCAGCAAGCATAACCAGCAAGCCAATTGCACCGAGAATCTCAGTCTCGCAAAAAGTCGATACGACAAGTAAAATAGCGCTCAAAGCAAAAATTATGTCATCGATGTTTTTTATCAGTGCGCTCGCCGCTGTAACTGCCGCCAGTTTTTCCTGAGCGCACGCAAAGAATTTATTTATGCCGTCTAAAATTGTACTCTTTATCACTTCAGCCTACCCTAATACTCTCTACGATTGTTTTTTCTACTTCTTTTGCGGAACAGCATGAGTATTCACCGGCGTGTTCACAGGAGTTTGTGCCGAAGTTTCAGGATTTACGGAAAGCGGCTGAACGCCGGTCGGAGACCCTTCCGGATACTGTACCGGGTGCTCGATAGGCATATTCACTACGCCATTTTTAGCATTTTCAATATTTGACTTTTCTTGCTCAATAGCTTCTTTGATTTCTTTAGCCTCATCAGCTTTCAAAACTTTTACGCTCGAAACCGTTCCGTTAAGCCTGTAATCTTTACCTTCAAGAACAATAGGGAGACCTGTTTTAAGCTTATTTCCACCCAGAACCGCACCATCTTCAGTAATTTTTGCATCGTCTACAAGTGTTACAAGACAATCAAACATAAACGGAGAACCTGCGTCTCTAACAACCACTGGCTGACCTACAGGCGTCATCATCATCGTGAGTTTCGGTATCATTTTAGAGCCGACAATCGTAACATCCTTATGCGGCACGTTTCTTATTGTAATAAAGCTCTCTTCGGTCGGTACAAAAGGATTTTGCTCATTAGTTATTGTCACTCCCCTGAAAAATACCTGAAAAACAACCGTATTTTCTGAAATTACAGGCGTTTTTCCGATTTTCTTTTTATTAATGAATAGCACAGCGCCCAAAAGCACTGCTAAAACTACAATCCCGATTATAATATAATCAAATTTTTTCAATTCAATTTTCACGTTTTTATCCTCCTATGATAAATTTTTCCATATCCATAATTTTAAGATTTTCAACAATCTCGTCAATAGTCGTAGTGGCACAGCCGAAGTGGCGAATGACAATACTTGCGGCTATATTTCCGATGATAGCTGCATACTTTGGTTCAAAACCAGCTGCCAAAGCCAGCGTAAAGCTTGCAATAACAGTATCTCCCGCACCTGTTACATCAAACACGTCTTTTTTATTGAAGACAGGAATTTCGGTGATTTTTTCGTTCTTTTCAAAAAGCACCATGCCCTTGTCTCCGCGTGTCACAAGCACCATTTCGGCATTTGTATCGGAAAGAACATCCTTGCCCGCTTTAACAAGAGATTCATTATCTTTAATAAAATAACCTACAAACTTCTCTGTATCAGGCTGGTTAGGCGTTAAAGCCGTAACTCCCTGGAATTTGTTCATTGTTTTTTGCGCATCAACAGTTATAATTTTGTTGTATTTTTTTGCCAACTCAATAGCCTTGTCAACTACAGGCTGAGTAAGGGTTCCGAGGTGATAGTCCGACAGAATAATCGCATCAAAATGCGGCACAGCCTTCTCTAATTTTTTTATAACTTTCGCCTCAGTCTCCTTTGAAATCGGAGTTGTAGTCTGGCGGTCAATTCGAACAATCTGCTGTGTAACAGACTGTGAGCATGTTCCCGTAATACGAGTTTTAACGGTCGTGTAACGCTCAGAATCCGCAACCAGATACTCAGTGCTGACCCCTGCTTCCTCAAAAGCATTCATCAAAATCGGAGCATGGTAATCCTCACCCACAACGCCAATAACAGCAGCTTTTCCGCCATTTAGTGCCGCAATATTATGTGCCGCGTTTGAGCCGCCGCCCAAAATAATTTTCGTTTTATTATGCAAAAGAATCAAAACAGGCGCCTCGCGCGAAATACGCTCAGTATCACCGTAAATCATCTCATCAATCGCCAAGTCCCCTACTATAAGCACTTTCGGGTTTCTCATCTTCTCAATATTCTTTAAAATGTAACCTTTATCAATACTTAACAAATTTTTATCTCCACTCATCCGTATTATTAGTTTGATTAAAACTCAAAATTGATTTATAATACACTAAGTTTAACACAAATTACAAAATAAAGGAAAGAATTTTGAGCGAAAATTTTTCAAATAATGAAGAAGAAAACACACCCGTAACACCTTCAACGCCTGATATTGACGAAATACAAGAAGCAATCAGACAAAAAATGAAGGAAGATGAGGCAAGCGACCCTGATTATTTCGACGACTTTGAGTCTTCGGGCGACAATTTGCCGAATGAGGGCGATGACACAAGTTCGCTCGAAAATGAATACTATGACATGACGCCTCAAGAGAAAAAGTTTGTTGTAGCCGTAACTCCCGATAATGTGCCGTTTTTCGACAAATTACCTCCCGAAGAACGCGCAAAGCTAATAAATAAACTTCTTGAAAAACATCAGGAAGAAATCAAGGTCGACCCCGAAAAATTACGCATACAAAAGCTTGTTAAACACTGCGCAGTAATTTTTATTACAGTTGCGGTCGGGCTGCCGCTGATTTTTTACACGGTAAATACCTCGATAGAGGCTACTGTCAACAGTTACAGACAAGTTCAGCAGAACTTTGAAAAACTTTACCAGCAAAAAGGCGGAATCAAACGTAAAGATCTGACTAAAATCCAGAACTTAAGCTACTAAGAATTAATTTCAGATTCTATTCCAGCCATTTAAAGGTTTTTACGTAATTTTCACCATCAATATCACCGTCAATTGTTGCAGAGAAAAATCTGTAATTTTCAGATGAAATATCAAGTCCCGGAATCTTATTTATATCTCTCAGGACAGAGTTCTCAGCCTCCGAGAGTTTTATGCCCGGAATCAGATTAAACAGAGTATTCAAAGACGTGTTGCCAATCGGCCCCAGCAGTGTAGAGACTTTTTTAGCCAGCCTGCCGTAAACAACCATTTGTGCCTGAGTGTGCACTAAATCAGCGCTTCCCGTAATGTACAAACTGAGGTTTTTTCCTTTCGAATATATCTTGATATCAGAGGCATTGCCGTTTTCGACAAGAACGTTACCGCGAATTATTGAAAATTCACCCGTCTTTATCGGCACAAGCAATTCTATGATATTGTTGACCGTAAAACCCGTGATTCCGCTTTTTACAACATTTCCGGCACGCAAAAGGTACTCAAGAGACCCGAGTTTCGGCATTTTGCCGTCTTTGATTACGAACCCGACTTTGCAGTCAAGATTTTTCAACCTCTCATCTGGGCTCGCACCTTGGGTTTGGAAATTGACTGTACCGTCAAGGTCGCCAAAAATCTGGTTTTTAATATTTAAAAATATCTGAGAAAATTTGTTTGCGTCAATAGATTTTGCAATACAATCACCTTTGAAAACACTTGATTTAAAGTCATATTGACCGTTTGCACTCACCGTTCCGCTGGCAATTTTGAAGTCAAAATCATCAACACGCATAACTCCATCCGAATCCTGTTTAAAATGAGCCGTCAAATCAGTTGCAGGGAAGCCTTTTATAAGGATTTCCTTCGCTGAAATTGAGCCTCTATCGATTTGAACCTGAGCCGGGTTAATATAAGCTGAAAGCTCGACAGATGAAGAGTTTTGGATATCTCTAGGGGACGGCATCGTAACTTTTGAGAAATTATCAAAAACCTGATCTAAATCAAGATAATCCGCCTTTATTTCAACATTTCTCAGCCTATACGGCGAATACAAGCGATTATCAAGCACCGCTGACGCCGAAATATTTGTATTATAGATGTTGCCGAGAGTTTTAAGCTCGATTTTATTGGGCTTAAAGTCCGCAAAAATATCTTTTACCACCGTCTCATAAAGCGGAATGTCGAGATTTTTAAATTTAACAAACCCAATCACGCGCGGAGTTTGAGGCGAGCCGTTAATTTTCAAATCGCACTCAAAATCACCGTACTTCAAAATAGATTTTTTAAACAGGATGTTGAAAAATTTGCTGCCCGTCTTGGCAAGCGTTTTTACGTGGAAATTATCAAAATAAAGCTGTTTTCCGTCTTTTCCCGAGCGCATAATGTGACCGCGCGCAGTTATGTACGGATACTTAGTCTTAACGCCGCTTTGTGACTGAACATACTTGGAATACGTTACCTCATTTACATCTATAGAATTTTTCATCAAAAGCGTATCAACTTTGAGTTCACGCTCAAAATCCGTTTCATCAAACGCAGCACCCATATAGCTTAAATCCGCTCCCTGCGGCAAATCCACCACAATCGTAGATTTCAATGCGTCCAAGGCACCCTTGAAGTATGCCTTCACAAGCACTTCTCCCTTGACTTTGACGGGATATCCTATATTTGCATTCACGTATTTATTTACAAAAGACGGATAAATATTTGTGGTCATATAGCCCCTGAAATAAGGCTTTTTAGTCAAATTTGAAACAGTCAAATCCATATAGAAAGGAACTTCATCAATAAGAGCATTCAGTGATTTCAGCGTCATAGAGCTGTTTTTGAAATTTACGTCAGCATTTACGACCGAAATCGGAAGCTGCAATTTTTTGTGAACAAAATTCACGTCTTTGAGGGATAAATTACCGTCAATACCGGATTTTTTGAGATAAACGCGCCCGTTCACCAGCCCAGTATAGCCTCCGTAAGCCGAAATAATTTTCTTTACATCAGGCGGCGTAATCTTGAAGTCAGCAAAATTATTCACGTTAGAAATATCAAAATTTTTCACATCCAAAACAAGGTTGTAGTCAGGCTTTTGAGCAAACAGATTTTTTACCGTGCCATCAAGCGACAGAAGCGACCCAAAAATATTCAAATAAAGCTTGTCAATATCCGCCTGCCCGTTACGCAGAACGAACTTTCCTTGCGTAGCATACAGTTGCGCCCCCTTTGATGAACCGGAGCCGTCATAGTATATATTTGCGTCAAGATTAAGATACTGAGGATTAAAATCACCCGCAGGCGCGTCATACAACGAATTAAAGCGAATACATGTAGCATTTTGAGGGAGTTTGTCCGAAAAGATTTTTTTGGAAACGCCCTTCTTATCCCCAAGCAAAATAGCGTCGCGAAGCAGGAATTTTTTAGACAAAGCATAAACTCTGACACGCTTAGGATTTAAAAGCGCATCTACATCAATATGAGAATTCAGAATTTTCGTATTCAACTTCGCCTTGACATTTACCTTATCAAACTCTGCATTCGCAGTAGTGACGGTAATCGGCGCCCCTACACCCATAATTTTAACGGTATTATTTTTGAGCCCTAATGCACCTTTATAATCAATTTTGTCAATCGATATAGCGTTAACAAAATCTGAAGCCGACATATTCGCAGGTTTTTTGTCAAAATTCCCCTTTAAATTTATTTTAAAATCAGATTTGCCCGAAACATCCTCCAGCAAAGCAAGTTCCTTGTATGTTTTAACCGCAGGTTCAAGCATTTTACTTTGAGTAAGAATTTCCAGCAAAGTCTTAGGACTGATGGAATGCGACGCAACATCAATATCAAAATCGCCGTCCAGATTAGCTTTACCGCTGATTTTAATCGGGTCGCCTTTGACCGAAGCCGAATTTGTCCCAAAAACTGCATCTTTCTTTTTAAAAACAAGGTTTCCGGAGATATCCTCTATATACGCCGAAAGGTCGTCAAGCGTGGCTTTTCCGCCCTCAAAATTCAAGTGCCCATCCACAGTAGCATTGTCACGCGTGCCGTCTATGTATAGCTTTGCGTCTCCGTGACCGCCATATATCGTCATCTGATTAAGGATACCAAAATCCAGCATAAATGTATCTTGTATAGGCATTAAAACCGCTCGTGTCGTCGGCAGGTCAACGTTTTTAGTCGACTTTATGTCAAAAACGGAACTCTTATCGCCATACATATCGCACAAACCGTCCACAAACACATGCGCGCCCTTATTTACAACAACATCAGCCAGAACTCTAAGCTGTTTTCCAACAAAAACAAGACGTAAATCAGCCTTAGCTTTATTTGCAACGGGCATGTCAATAAACAAATCAGGGCCGTGAAACTCCCCGCGAATATCCGGCTCCAGCGCGTCGCCTTTTATAGTGATTTGTCCGTCCACAGTCGCTTTCGGCTTATATTTTTTAATTTTAGTCATCATACCATCGTCAAAATCGAGTTCGGACGGGTATGCGTTGTAAATCATGCTTCGAATATCGTTATGAAGTTTTAAAACCAAGTCCAGACGTGGCTTTTTCGAGTCAATGTTTAAGATTTTTCCGCCTAAATCCACATTATGATATATAGTTTTTAAATTAAACGAACGAATAAGCAAATCTTCACCAACAATATCGGAATTGAAGGTTATAACAGACTTTTCGCGAAGAAACGCAGAGCGCCCCTCGCCTTTTTCGTTAACAGAAACGCCGGATGTGATGATATTTCCGTTGATATTTTTCACCCCGTTTTTATTCGGCAGAGTCTTCACAACGCCCGTGATAACACCTTCCAGCCCTGTAATTTGAGAGCCTTTCAGATACCTTGTAAAGGGTGAAAATGCTTTCAAATCGAGATTATTAACCCAAAGATTGAAATTAAAATCATCACGCGCAATATTTTTATGAAGCGGAAGTTTTGTATTAACATCCATGCTGAAATCAGTCGTACAAAGTCCTTTTGAAATATCACACGATCCCGTGTCAGCAAAAATCTGCCCAATTGCGTCCACACTTAGTTTTTTGTCCGAGATATATTCGTTGACCTTAAAATAGTCTCCGCTAGCGATAACAGTATGTTTCACAGCTTCGTCCGTATATGAAATATTATATTTTTTGAGGTTTAATTTCATCGCCTTAATATCGGGCATTACTTTGGTATCAACGGCTTTCGGCAGGAGTTTCAAAATATTAATTTCGCCCTTTTTGTCCCGGACGATATCCGCCATGAGATAATCCGCACCCGAATTATTTATGTAAAACTTATTAAACAAAATAGGCAGAACTTTTAGTCGCAAATTTCCGCCATTAAGGTCTACAACAGTCTTTCCAGCCTGCTGCACGCTAAATTTCGAAGCACTGACCGCCAACGAAAAATCTGAGTATGTTTTGTAGTTCAACCCGAGTACCACAGTATTCAATTCCGCTTTAGAGCGCAATTCCTGCTCAATAACTTCAGCACTCAAATATTTATTTAAGAAATAAGGCACGCCGAAAAGCCAAACCGCCTGCGCCAGCATAATAAACGCCGCAATGCAGCCCAAAAACCTGAACACAAGTGCAGGGCGCAAAATCTCAGGCAAACCTGCCGCTTTCGCTTCCTGCGACAACTTTTCACCTATTTCACTTACCTTATCCATCACAATCTTCATAATAACATTTTACTACAAAATTAAGTCTTTACTTTAATTTTGTGGTAATATTAACGAGTAATTTTTATGAAAAAGGAGGACACTATGTCTGGAAATCACGAGTTAAAAATCTATTTAGACAAAGACATTGACAAACAACACATTTTAAATAAAAAAATTGCGGTCATTGGATTTGGTTCGCAAGGTTTTGGTCAGTCTATGAACCTTAAAGACAGCGGCTGTGACGTTGTTATCGGGGTAAGACTTGACGGACCGTCTGCGAAAAAAGCTCAAGCCAACGGTTTGAAAGTTATGAGCGTTGAAGATGCGGCTGAATGGGCTGACATCATTCAAATCCTTATCCCTGACGAAGTTCAGGCTGCAGTTTACGAAAAAAGCATCAAACCTTACCTCAAACCGGGCAAATACCTTATGTTTTCACACGGTTTGAACATCCACTTCGGCAAAATCGTTCCGCCTGAAGGCGTCAGCGTAATTATGGCGGCACCAAAAGGACCGGGACACACCGTAAGAAGCGAATACCAACGCGGCAAAGGCGTTCCTGCGCTTATCGCAATCCACAAAGACTGCACGGGCGAAGCTAAAGAAGTTGCGCTTGCATACGCTTCAGCAGTAGGCGGCGGACGTTCTGGTATCATCGAAACAACTTTCAAAGAAGAAACTGAAACAGATTTGTTCGGCGAACAAGCTGTTCTTTGCGGCGGCTGTTCTGCGTTGATTAAAGCTGGCTTCGAAACTCTTGTTGAAGCAGGTTATTCACCATATATGGCTTACTTCGAGTGCTTGCACGAGTTGAAATTAATCGTCGACCTTATTATCGAAGGCGGAATTTCTGATATGAGATACTCAATCTCTAACACCGCTGAATACGGCGATTTGACTCGCGGGCCACGCGTTATCACCGACGAAACTAAAAAAGAAATGAAGAAAATCTTGACAGAAATTCAAGACGGCACATTTGTAAACCAAATGTTCGACGAATTCGCTCAAGGCGCTCCGAACTTCAAAGCAATGAGAAAAGCCGGCGAAGACCACCTCATCGAAAAAGTAGGCAGCGAGCTTCGTTCAAACTTCTCTTGGATTAAAGAAAACAAAATCATCGACAGAGACAAAAACTAGTTTCTGAACCGATTCCAACTTTAAAACAGCTCTTCGAACGCGAAGAGCTGTTTTTTTTATTGAAAAAAGCAAATCAATATGATATACTTATAATATACTTACAATATACAACGTGGGGTTTTATGAAAAAAGCTTTTACACTTGCAGAAGTGCTGATAACACTTACAATAATTGGCGTGATTGCAGCAATGACAATTCCTACGCTTGCGTCAAAATATCAAAAACACGTATACGTCGTCGGGCTTAAAAAAGCCTATGCAGAACTTGCACAGGCATTCAAAATGATACCGCTCGCAGAAGACTGTGCGGCAGGGGACTACAGTTGCGCGGGGTTTGAAGTAAGACCCGACAGAGAAAATAATCTAACCCTGCTTGCCAAACAATTCAAAGACAGCGAAATTATTGACTACCCTGAAGGTAGTTCTTATCTTAAAAAAGCAATTCGCACAGCAAACGGAATGCTGATATATGTGCCAAAAGAAGGCATGCGGATGATAGGAACCGAAATCGAAGTTGACATAAACAGCAAAAAAGGGCCAAACAAAGGCGGTCGAGACGAGTTCGTGTTCTTGCTCATTACAGAGCCTGTCGATGGCATTGAAGCAGGTACAGTAATACCTTACGCCTCAAAATTCTCCCAAACATATTTTGAAAAAAGAAATCCTGAATGGTCGAGCGACTTATACTGGAATAATCCGACAAATCCGAAATGCTCAGCAAACAATGCAAACGCATACGACTGTGCAGGACGGGTTCTCGAAGAAGACGCAATGAATTACTAGCCAATCTCAAAGCAATGAGAAAAGCCGGCGAAGACCACCTCATCGAAAAAGTGGGCGGCGAGCTTCGTTCAAACTTCTCTTGGATTAAAGAAAACAAAATCATCGACAGAGACAAAAACTAGTTTCTGAACCGATTTCAACTTTAAAACAGCTCTTCGAACGCGAAGGGCTGTTTTTTTGAACCTAATAATGCATTTAAACGTATTAATACAAAGATTATTTGTGTATAATAATCATATAACATCGTATTGAGGTATATATGAAAAATAATAAGGCTTTCACTCTTGCTGAAACACTAGTTACGCTGACTATTATCGGAGTAGTTGCCGCACTGACCATCCCAACCCTGCTGTCAAGACACCAAAAGCACACTTATGTTGTAGGGCTGAAAAAGGCAAATTCGGAATTAGTACAAGCTTTCAAAATGATGCCTCTTTCAGAAAACTGCTCTGCCGGAGACTATAATTGCGCTGGCTACGAACAAGGGAATATTAATTTATCCAATCTTACACTAATTGGAAAACAATTTAAAGACAGTGAAATCATAGACTTCCCGGATGCGCCTAATTTTCCAAAAGCTATTAGGACCGCAAATGGAATGTTGATATATTACCCAAACGAACCAAGACTGACTAACGACTTACTGGAAGTCGATATAAATGGTCTAAATGGTCCAAATCAAGGGGGAAGAGACCGGTTTATATTTATACTTGCAATGCAAGCTACCCAAGTCGCAGAACTCGGAACAATAATGCCATACGGCTCAAAATTTTCTGAAACATACATACGAAATACAAACCCTGCATATTCAGGCACTGTTATGTATTGGAACACCAATCCGGATTCTCCTTCCTGCAAAATTGACCAGACAAATACTATGAGTTATCTGTATTTTCCATGTGCAGGACGGGTTCTCGAAGAAGACGCAATGAATTACTAAATAAGGAGATTCAGTTGTCAAAAACAGCATTTACTCTTGCAGAAACACTAATTACGCTGACAATTATAGGCGTAATTGCAGCACTGACAATACCAACAATGGTTTCAAAGTATCAAAAACATACATACATTGTCGGGCTAAAAAAAGTATACTCAGAACTTAATCAAGCATTTACCCTCATAAATAATGGCGACAACTGCCTCACCGAGAGCCGGAATGAATACGACGACTACGCCTGCCTTTCCTCTCAATTGAAAAACAGTGAAGTTATCACATACGACCTAAAAAAGGGTTCAGTAGGTGAATGTATTTCAAAATCATTAATGATGGCAGATGGAACGATAGTATGCTACATAAGTAGTGGAGTGTCTGTCATCGACTTAGCTGTTGATGTTAATGGAAAAAAAGGACCGAACAAATATGGCAGAGACCGTTTCTTATTCCAGGTAAATGACAATACTTCAAACGACGGTCGCAGAAGTACTGCTAACTTGCCGCCTATCCTGGCAATGGGCTCAAAAGCTTTTGCTGATTTTGTCGGAATATACCACAATATAGACTATTCAGGAGCATATTGGAAGGCTAACCCTTCATCACCAAAATGCAATACAAACAACTCTGAATCGGAAATGGCATATTACTGTGCAGGGCGTGTTCTCGAAGAAGATGCCATGAATTACTAGCCAAAAAGACTAAAAACAAAGCCCTAGGCTAATTTAGCTTTAAATCGCTCCACGTCCTCGATTGTGTCGATACCGACTGCGTTATCCTCAACAACCGCGGTAATAATCTTCATTCCGTTATCCAAAACGCGCAATTGCTCAAGGCTTTCGGTTTGCTCAAGACTTGTTTGCGGAAGCGACGTCATTTTAAACAGCGCCTCACGTTTATAGCCATAAATCCCCATATGTCCGTAATAAGTGTGGTTTACAGCGTTTCTCTCATAAGGAATTTTTGAACGCGAAAAGTACATAGCGTATCCCGCAAGATTTTTTACACATTTTACAACATTCGGGTTGGATAATTCTTCTTCGTCGTTGATAACACGAATGAGTGTGGAAACATCCGCGTCGGCGTTATCTTTAAGTGCCGAAATACAGGCGTCGATACTGTCAGGCGTGATTAGCGGCTCATCGCCCTGAACGTTAATGATATACTCGATATCGGGGCGTTTTTCGGCAACCTCGGCAATTCTGTCACTGCCGCATTGATGGTCGACACGCGTCATCATGGCATTTGCGCCAAATTTTCCGCATGCTTCAATAATTTTTTCGTGGTCAGTCGCGATAATCACCTCGTCGGCAAGCTTTGACGCCGTCGCCTTCTCCCAAACATACTGTATGATAGGTTTTCCGTTAACTTCGATTAGAGCCTTCGCGGGAAGCCGCGTCGAACCGTATCTTGAAGGTATTATAATCGCTGTTTTTCCTGACATATAAATCTCCTTAGCTTAATCCGTTATTCCGCCCTTATTGTCGACAAGATTGCCGACAAGATTTCCGACAACCAGGCCGACCCATTGCCCGTTTTCCATACGCTCGATGACATTCAAGCCTTCACGCTCAATCGCAGCCTGCACAATATGTTCTTTTTCATCCAGAATTCCGGAAAGCGCAATTTTGCCGTCCTCTTTAATAAGCTGTTTCAATTCACCCATAATTTCATTCAACACGTTGTGCAAAATATTCGCAAGAACAAAATCGTATTTTCTGGCATATTTTTGCCCCAGCAAATCAGACGCCACAGCCGCAAAAAACTTGGTTTTCGTGTCTGCATTATTCAATTCCGCATTTTCCACGGCGACAGGAATGACATCTTCATCGTTATCCACACCAACTGCGAACTTAGCCCCAAGCTTGATTGCGCAAACCGCCAAAATCCCTGACCCGCAGCCGATATCAGCAACCTCCGCGCCGACAGGCATGTATTTTTCTATCGCCGAAACACAAAGCTGGGTTGTCGCATGCGCGCCTGTACCAAATGCCACTCCGGGGTCAAGATTTACAACAATTTCGTCCGATTTCGGTTCGTATTCACGCCAAGTAGGACAAATCACAATTCGCTCCGAAATCTTCGCCGGCATCCAATTTTTTTTCCACTCCTCAGACCAGTCCTTTTCCTCAACCTGCGAAAGTTTCATCATCAGATTAAGCTCATCCTCGATATTTTCTTTTATCACTCTCTCAAGCTCATCCATATCAGGCATTTCAGAGAAAAAAGCCTTCAATACATCAGATTTCCCTGTACGTTTCAACTCCTTGAAAGTCTGCTCCTCCAAGACCACACCTTCACATTCAAAACGCTCAAACAATAACGCAGCAATGATATCCCGAATATCTTCGACTACGCCGAAAGGCTGCACGGCATTATCTGAAACGCCAAGCTCAGGAAACACTTCCGAATCAAAAGCATCACAACAAAAATCTGTGGCACCTTCAAATTCGCCGTTCAGTGCAATTTCAACCTGCCAGTACGAAGCCATTATTCTGTCACAACGCCCATTTTTCTAAATTTATTATAGCGGTCGTCTTTCAATTCTTGCGCAGTCATGTCTTTCATTGCGTCAATATTTTCAAGAAGCTTTGACTTGAGGTTCTCAGCAATAAGCGCGTGGTCGTAATGCGCGCCGCCCAAAGGCTCTTTCACGATATCGTCAATAACGTCGAATTTCAGTAAATCCATAGCCGTAATTTTAAGCGAATCTGCTGCCTGAGCCGCTTTTGCCGCGTCACGCCATAAAATAGACGCGCAGCCTTCAGGTGAAATCACCGTATAATAAGAGTGCTCAAGCATAAGAACTTTGTTTGCAACACCGATACCCAAAGCACCGCCTGAGCAGCCCTCGCCGGTAATAACGGCAATAACAGGGACTTCAAGCTTAGCCATTTCTTTCAGATTGACGGCAATTGCAATTCCCTGCCCTGTTTCCTCGGCTTTAATACCCGGAAACGCACCCGGTGTGTCAATCAAAGTTATAATCGGCAGACCGAACCTATTCGCATGTTCAAAAAGCCTCAAAGCCTTTCTGTAACCTTGCGGCTGCGGCATACCGAAGTTGTATTCAAGATTTTCTTTGGTGGTTTTGCCCTTCATTGTACCGACAAGCATCACGGGACGCCCATCAATACGCGCAATACCGCCGGCAATCGCTCTGTCATCGGTTCCGCAACGGTCGCCGTGCATTTCTACAAAATCCGTCGCAATCAAACCTATATAATCCGTAAAATTCGGACGGTTACTGTGTCTTGCAATCTGGAGCTTCTGGAGAGGCTCTAAGCGCTCGTACAAATCTTTTTTGTACTCTTCTTTTTGTTTTTCAAACGTTTCAATTTCTTTACTCAAGTCCATCCCCGATTCTTCGCTGATTTTGCGTAACTCGTCAATTTTGCCTTCTATTTCATAGACGTATTTTTCAAATTCCAATACAGTCATAGTTATTTCCCTTTTCTACTGTGGATTTTCAAGATGTTACCGAGAGTCGCTTTCAACTCAGGGCGTTTTGCAATTGTGTCAATCTGTCCGTATTTCAAAAGATATTCGGCAGTTTGGAAGTCAGACGGAAGCTTCTGCTTGATTGTTTGTTCAATAACGCGTCTTCCCGCAAAACCAATACGAGCACCCTGCTCTGCAATGATAATATCGCCTAATGTACCGAAACTCGCGGTAACACCGCCGAAAGTAGGCTCGGTAAGCACCGTAAGATACAAAAGCTTGGCTTCGTTCATTCTGGCAACCGCACAGCTTGTTTTTGCCATCTGCATAAGGCTCAAAACGCTTTCCTGCATACGCGCACCGCCTGAAGCCGTAATCGCGATAACAGGAAGTTTCAAATCCAAAGCTTTTTCAATAATACGTGTAATTTTTTCACCAACAGCGCTGCCCATTGAGCCGCCCATGTAGTCAAAATCCATTACGGCTAAAGCAACACGCTCACCTTCAATCGCACCGATACCTGTGATAACGGCTTCATCAAGATTATTTTTTTCTTTTGCCTTGCGTTGACGCTCTTTGTAGCTCTCTGTGTCCGTAAACTCCATAGGGTCCGCGCCCACGACGTTCGAAAACATCTCCTCAAACGTCCCTTCGTCTGTAAGCTGTCCGATACGGGTTCTTGCGTTGATTCTGAAGTGGTATTCGCAGTGAGGACAAACCATCATATTATGCTCAAGCTCTTTTCTCAAAAGCTGTGTGTCGCAGTTGTAGCATTTTTGCCATAATTTAGCTATATCATCGTCAATGGCAACTTCATTCGGTCTTGCCGCCATTTGCTCCTGTTTTCTCGTTTGAAACCAATCTTTTAAAGTCATTTGTGTTTCCTTTTTTATTTGCCTTAGTATTATACAATAAAATATCTTTTTTTATTCATCTTTTCCGAGCGGAATAGACGGCATTGTCGGAAGCATAGGCATATTACGAGGAACGCCTGTTTTCTGCTCCATTACATCTCTTAACCTAAAGAGCCCCGTGTCTTTTCTGTCAGGATTTATGCTTTCCACGGCAGGAAGAATGTTTTTCTTAGGTACAGTTTTCGGAATTATCACTTCAGGAGCCGGTTCATACTTAACGCTGTATTCATGCGGGTCGACTACCGGTTTTTTCGTATCAAAAATAGTATTTTCCACCTCAGGTTCAATCTCAGGTGCTTTATATTTTCTGAACAATCTTTGCGTAAACGAAGGCTTCATTTCTGCTTTTGCTTCCATACGCGCAGCCGATTTTTCTTCTTTGCGCTCTTCAGCCTGCGACTTACCAAGGTTTTCAGGATTTTTGATATACATTTTCTTGAATTCCACGTTAGCATTTTTTGTGCCAAGAACTGCAAAACACTGGAACAGTGTTCTTTGGCGCACAGTATCATAGCCGAGCGTGAATTTTATATCGTCAGGTCCAACCATTACGTAGAATCTGTTTTCCTGCATAAGTTTATCGTCAAAAGCGTCTTGGTTCAATGAAAAAGACCCTGACCACATGACAGAAATGTACTTATTAAGCTTCAACCCCTCAGAAATATATGCGTTGTTTGTACCATATCTGTATTTATCAAACCACATAGGTGAATCGCCGTGCTGGGCAGTATAAAAATACCCAACTGTCTGAATCCAGCGGTCTGTTTCCGTTCTCAATCTCGGACCTATACGCAACAAGCCTAATGTATCGCCCGTACCATATACAGACATCATTCCCTGAGTGCTCAATTCAAGCGTAGCATATCTGCGGTTTACATCATCGCCATAATACCATATAGGCCTGTTTGCTTCACCCATCCATCGAAAACGCGCCGTAGACCACCGTCTGCCGTATTCTTCCACAACACCGCCGGAAAGCCTATGCTCAATATTCATCCCCAAATCAGGCACTTCATATTTTTTATGATAGACCAACTCCGCTGCTTTTCCCGGAAGCCTGTCCCCCAAGAACCATTCGTCAATATAACCGTTCATGGAATAATCTAATTTCAAATCTTTAGTAAATTCGTGCTCGCCTCGAACGATAACATCCGCATCCTTTACCGAAGAAATGGCAAACTCTGTCATGTTTTTATCGTTTCTGTATCGCGCAGCACCACCGACTCCGACACTTCCGTTAAAAATGTTGACAAACGGGATAACTTTCAAAGCACCGCCAAAAGGTGCGGTTGTAGCGAAACCCGGACCTGCATAAGTACCGATTTGACGAATAAATCCAAGTTCGGGAGCATTTGTTTCAACATACTGCTGCTGTTTGTTTGTAATTAGATTTATCGTTCCGGCACTGCCTATTTTCATGTTTTTGAGGTACACATCCGCATGCTTTACCGTCACCGTATCATTTTCTTTGCGTGCATCAACGTATATTTCTTTCGCCTTAATCGTATACTCTTCGTTATATTTCTCTTTGAGATAAAAAACCTTTTTCGCGTCTGCCAATTGAGATTGACCGTATTGAGAAAACGAGCTTGTGCCAATTTGAACAACTTTGTCCTGTTTTATTTTAGAAAGACCGTTCTCCAGAATAATATCACGCCCTTTAAGGTTTGCCGTCTCAGCTTTCAGCTTGAGGAATATATTTTCGGTGATTGCGTTGTTTAAGAAAGCGTTATCCTCATTCAGGTTGATTTTTACAAAATCCCCCTCCATAACATTAGAGTCTTTAATCAGCCGAACATTTCCGTAACCCGTTAGTATTCCCGTTTCTTGATTCAAAATAAGCTTGTCCGCTCTCAAAGTCGATCCGTCCTCAGGAACGGTAATAGAAGCATGCCCGACAGCCTCAACCTCTTGCCTTTCCGGATAATAATCAAGAACATCGCTCTTTATATCCAAATTGGTAACAGACGGGTCTTTTTCAGCCTCTTTTTTGTCTGATTTTTTATCTTTTTTAGGCGGTTTTTTTATTGTTGTCTTACGCGGCGCGCCTTCAGAAAATGTTTCTTTAATAGTGTTGAAATCATTCAGGAAAGAATCGTTTAAATCGGCAGCCCACACCGTATTTGAGAGTACAAATACAGATAAAAGCGATGTTAAAAATTTGTTGCGAATATTCTTCAAACTCTACCTTCTTAAATATAACTCAAAGGGTTTCTCGGCTGACCGTTCACACGAACTTCAAAGTGACAGTGCGGCCCCGTAGAATACCCCGTAGAACCTTCTCTTCCTACAACTTGCCCTCTTGTGACATACTCCCCGACAGATACCGACCAGCTATTCAAGTGTGCATAGAGAGTTGTGAGCTTAGCACCATTATACATACCGTGGTCAATAATAACAACTTTACCGTAACCGCCGTACCAGCCTGTGAATATAACTTTACCATTGTTAGAGGCATGTATTGCACCATTGAACGGTCCGCCTATATCAATCCCGGAGTGAAATGTTCTGCTCTTGAATATAGGGTGCACTCTCCAGCCAAAAGGTGATGTTATCGGTCCGGAAATAGGTCTGACAAACCCACCCACAACCTTCATGTCAGAAGGCGCAGATGTTGAGCGGTTAATCATGCCCGCAAGGCTTCTGGATTGAGAAGCAAGTTCGCGCTCAGTACGCTCATACGTGTGGCGGTCAGTACGAAGCCTTTGTATAAGCTGTTCGTTCTTTCCGATTGCCTGCTGGATAGCCTGCTGCTTGTAGTTTATGTCTTGAATTGAACTTGCAAGCCTGCGCTTTTCCATTTCCTGCTGGTAGCGGATTTGGGCAATTCGCTGCGCGTTTTTACGAACATTATACAAAGAAGTCTTGTCAGCTTTAGCAATAACGCCCTGATAGTAAATATTGTCCATCAGATTATTGATATTTTCCGAGGAAATAAGCATTTCAAACAGATTTTTTCTGTGATGCTTATAAATGCTTCTAATACGCTTTCTCACCTGATACAAAGTGGAGTTGTAATCAAACACAGCGTTAGAAAGCTGTCCTTCTATACTCGAAAGCTTCTGCTTTGCGTCAGTGTACTGCTGTTTTGAGCTTTCGAGGTCTTTTGATGTTGTCTCCAGCTTTTGCTGATTCTTATAGAGCTTATTCGTCTCCAAGTTCTCCAAGAATCGCAAATGGTGAATTTTTGCCTTCGTAGCACGGTGCTTTGCATCAATATTTCTTTGCTGCTGCGAAACATTGCTTGCATAAGAACCCGGCGCTCCAATCAATACGAACGCAGCGAAAAAAAATATTAAAATTTTATAAATATTTGTAATCTTTTTCATACAGTTGTGTTTTAGCGGTTACCGAAAAATACAGTCATAACAACAGGCGCTATTGAGAACACCAAAAATGATACTGCTATAATTTTTACGATTAGCCTTCTGTTTTCTCTGAAAAATTCCATAAATTCCCCAATGTAATAATAATTATACAATATAATTTTACCTCATAAAAATGCAAGTGCAAATAGTTAACATTTTATTTAAAATCAGCGTTTACGAAAGCATTTTCCGTCCAATTCGCCATGTTGATTTATTTGTGCTAATATACTGTCAGATTGTTTTTGTATTAGGAGATATGTATGACTGACACCCCGAACAACAAAAATATTAAGAAGAAAAAAGAATTTAAAATGCGCTACTCTTTCCTCACGATTATTCTGCTGGGCTGTCTTGTCCATGTCGGCGTAAGCGCGTTTTACAACATCTCTAAAACAATAAATTATCAGGGCAAAATCCACAAAATGGACCAGCTAAAGCAAAAAGCCACACAAGACAACATCAAACTCAAAGAAGAACTCGATAATTTTAGCTCTCTAAAAAGTCTGGAAGCAATTGCCAGAAATAACCTTAAGATGGCAGGAGAAGACGAAGTTCTCGTCATAATAAACAAAAAAGCTGCGGCACAAGAGACCGAACCGGCAACGGCACCCTCAAAAGCAAGAAAAATCACCGGCGCCAATAAAACACCGGTTAAGAAAAATTAGCCCGCAAAGCAGGCTGTATTTTAATTTTTATTCCCAAATACGGGACGCATACTTCACCCTTAGACGAGGCTCTGCTTTATTTCAGAGCTACCAATTTTGGATTAAAACCAAGTTCCGAATTTATCATCTTTGCACTCGCAATCGCCATTGAGCGTCTTTTTTTCGCCCCTCTTAGGATAAATTCAACGCCTTCGTTAATATTGCTTTGTGCCGTTTTAGCCATTTTCAACATATACAAACCCTTTTATCTGATAGTATTTTTATCGGCTTGTTAAAATTTTTCTTTAAATATATTCTCAATTTTTAAGTAAAACTTTACAAAAAGTAATAAAAAATTCACATTCTATCAAAATTTACGCATTTTCAGAGTTAAAATAAAGGCTATGAAAGTAAGCTTTAGTAATCAGCAATATAAATCGTATCAATCAAACTTAAAACACAGCAGACCTGCATTTAAGAGCTATTTGGGCTGCGAGCCCATACGCAGCGGTAAAAATTTGGTTGTAAACCACTTTACATATTTTTTCAGAGAGTGTAAATCAATCGAATTTTTAAAAGAATATATGCAAAACTTTCTCAAAACGTCAAACAAAAAAAACTTTAACATCGTTGACAGTGCTTGCTCGGTAGGTTCTGAGACCTACACAATAGGTATGATTCTCAACGAATTTGCAAAAAAAATGAAGATTATGGGATTTGATATAAGTAAATCCGCAATCGAAACAGCAAAAAAAGGTGAATACAAAATTCAAAAATACCAAATTGAAGGAGACAGCTTCCTGACGCGAGGCGCAGCTGCAAAACCTGATGACGTACGTTATTCCTCACTCTTCAGAAACTACTTTGAAGAAAACTTAGACAATCCGCACCTAAGCGCCGAGATTTACAGATTAAAACCCGCCGCGTTCGCCGGTTTTGACATAAACTTCCGCCAAGGTAACCTTTTGAACCTGAATCCTGTATTGGCAGACAATACGGCTGATGCGTTTTTCCTGAGAAATACGCTCTACCATTTTACCCACAGGACAGTCTCAAAAGACGGAAATACAGAACTGATTAAAGACCCTCAGGGTATAAAAAAAGCACAGGAAATCATCCAAAAAATAATAAGCGATGTGCACAGAAAGTTAGGGAAAAACGGGCTTTTCATACTCGCCCCGCTGGATTATTCAAGGTGCGGACGCCCTTATTCCGACGAATTGCACGCAATGATAGCAAATACAGGATTTCGTCCTTTGCTCACAGAAGCTATCTCAGTAAAAACACGTGAAATAGTAACTGTATGGCAAAAAATATGATAAATTCAATCCCTCAACACAAAACGCAAATACAAAAACCACACCAAATAACTATAAAACAGCCTGAAAATATAACTTTTCGGGGAAACAAGGCTGTCGAATTCCTCCCTGACTGCACAGTCACGCATTATACATATCTTTTCCGCAACATGAAAGCTTTGAGCTTTTTAAAAAAATTTATTGCAAAAAACCTATTACATCAAAAAGAAATAAAAATATTTGATGGCGCATGCTCTGTCGGGGATGAAACCCACACCCTCGCAATGCTTCTTCAAAAATTCGGAGCGAAAATTAAAATTATAGGCTTCGATATCGGACCTTGGGCAGTTTCAGAAGCCAAAAAGGGTGAGGTTACCATTTCAAGAAACGGCTTCGATAATTATCTCGCGTTCAAAACAACAGGGCAATACGGCAAACGGCAACGCAGAAGACTGTTTAATAATTATTTCTTCGAAACAGCACACACAAAAGGCGATGAGGAGTTCAAAACATTTAGAGTGCGCAGTTCCAAAGCAGGGATGTGCAGTTTTGTTCAAGGCGACATTATGAATCCTGCGTTTATTCAGCAAGGAGAAGCAGACGCAATCTTATTTCGAAATGCAATGTACCACTTTACTCAAAACCAATTCAGTGAATATCCGCCGCAGCATGGAGTCGCGGCAATAAAAAAACTAATAGACAGCGTACATTCAAAGCTTAAAGACGGCGGGCTGTTTATCGTTTCTCCGTCAGATTACGACATGTGCGGAGCCATGTACAAAAATCTGATTCCGAAACTGATGAAAAGCAGTGGATTTATACCGAAATTAAAAGAATACCATAGAGGATTTACCCGCCGCGTAACGGTCTGGCAAAAGAAAGACCCGAATGAATTAACATTATTTCAGAGTTTTAAATCTTGGATGACAGGAAAACCAATTTCAAAAACAGAAGCAAAATAATGCCTGAAAACGACATTTTACTCATCTGTTTGTTGTATAGTCCAAACATGTTACAGGGCGGGGTTATAAAATCCTCATGTTTAAGCTGTAATTAAATCATGAACAGTTTTTCATGCCTGTTGTTTTTATAAATTAATGTAACAATACTACTGTTGTTGTATGAAAAAAGATGAAGTTTCGTAACAAAAGTGTTATAATGTAAATGTAAGGTAAAATACAAAAAGGAGGAGTCCTAAAAAATAAAAAGTCATGTTGTACAGAGGCACGGTCAGTGCAAACGGCAGACTACATAACTGATACCGCCTCACAAACGAAAGGACGATATGAGCGAAGTTAAATTTCACAGTGACCTTGACAGGTTAATTGAGATTTTACCCCCAAAAATAGGGAAATGCCTTAACAACGAAAAGCTTAAAGACGTAATCGAGATTGTTTTGGATTTAGGCAGAGTTGCCGAAATCAGACATGCATCAGGGGAGACAGAGTACATTAGCGGTGATCTCATCGACGAAGATGATTTGAATTTTATCACCGGAAAAATTCCGAAGTTCACGAACGACAACCGTTCAGGGCTTGCAGGCACGCTGCACAGAATAAGTGCAATCAAAAACCGCCAAGGCAAGACCGTCGGACTCACATGCCGTATCGGACGTGTCGTAACAGGCACAATCGAATGTATAAAAGACTACGTTTTAATGGAAAAAAGCATTCTTTTCCTCGGACGCCCGGGCGTAGGTAAAACAACAAAGTTAAGAGAAATTTCAAGACTGGTTGCAGATGACTTGAAAAAAAGGGTAGTAATCGTAGACACATCTAACGAAATCGCAGGCGACGGGGACACTCCGCACCCGGCAATCGGTCACGCAAGACGTATGCAAGTCTCACAGCCCGAATTTCAAAAAGATATAATGATTGAAGCAGTCGAAAACCACACCCCGCAAGTAATCGTGGTCGACGAAATCGGCACCGAAGCCGAGGCTCAAGCCGCAAGAACCATTGCAGAAAGAGGAGTCATGCTCATCGCAACGGCTCACGGTAACAAGCTTGAAAACCTCATCAAAAACCCGATTTTATCAGACCTTGTAGGCGGCATTCAGTCCGTAACCCTCGGCGATGATGAGGCTAAAAGACGCTCCAGCCAAAAGACAGTACTGGAACGTGAAAAACAGCCAACCTTCGACATTGTAATCGAAATTATAGACAGAAACACTCTCGCAGTTTACAAAGATACCGCAGAAGCGGTCGACTGTATTCTTCGCGGCTGGCCGATAAGACCCGAAATCAGAAAAATCGACCAAAAATGTGAAGAGAAAAAACCGAATATAATCGAGCAGGTAAACGAGCTTGATGACAGAATAAACAAGGCAAGCTGCCTCAATTTCTCATTCTCTCGCCGGGAGTATGTTCAAGAAGTCAAAAATTTCAAAAAAATCTACATCTACGCGGTCTCACGGACAATCGTGGACAAGGTTCTTGAGCGGCTCGACCTGAACGCCGAGGTAACCAAAAATATCGACGACGCAGATATCGTAATCGCACACAAAAACTTTGCCAAGAGCGGAAACAAGATTTTGAGCGTAGCAAACGATTACAGACTTCCGATTTACTATGTGCGCTCGAATTCTATGGCGCAAATTCAAAAAGTCGTTAAAGAATCACTCGGGATTAAAGAAACAGCCGAAACGCTCCAAGGATACTACGATGACGCAGAAAGAGCACTGGATGAAGCAAAAAAAGCGATTGAAAAAATCAAAGAAGGCGCGCAGGACGTAGAACTTACCCCTCAAAACCAGCAAATAAGAAAACTCCAGCACGAACTTGTCGAACAGCACAACCTGATGTCTGAAAGCGTCGGGGAAGGCAACGACAGACGGCTTAAAATTGTAGGCGGCAAAGATTTTAAAAATGTAGGATAAAAATAGAAAAGGGTGAAATATCACCCTTTTTTATTTACAATTATTAAAAAATAAAAACCTTATCCTGCACAGAAAACATTGTGGAATGTAAAAATTTTATAAAAGTTTGTAAAATTATATAAAAAATAGTGTATATTAGATAACAGCCAAAAAATACATCAGTGATACAAATAATCTGTAGAATCCACTGTCAAATGTAAAAATTACTTAATAAATTAACATTTTTGAGCAATTTTTTACATTGAGAGAGTTAAATTATACGGGTACAAATAACTAGTGTGAAACATGTCAATCAGCATTAATAACAGACCATCTTTTGGTGCAGTCGCATACAAAGGCCCTCTTTTTGAGCGTCTAATGTGCAAGCTGCCATACCGCGAAGTCTCAGGCTCCGCGTTTTCACGTTGGTGCAAATATGCTAACAACAATCTTTCATCCCCCGAACAAAGGCTGATTCTTGGCGCTACCGCACTATTCTCCCAACCTTTTATTGATTTAAACAACACGAGAGTCAGCGAAGAAACACGACTGATGTCATTTTCACGCACCCTAGCTAAAATCATTGTAGGAACAGCCGTCGGAGTCCTTGTCCGAAAAGGCTGCATTAAAGCAACCGAAAAATATCTAAAAATAGACAAAATATATTCCGCAGGCGATAATTTAATCAACGCAATCCCAAAAAGGAAATCTATTTTGTGCCCCAACATAATAGAGAAATACAATGAGGCAGATCATAAAAAATATATTAACTCGATAGGCACGCTAATGGGGATATTTGTGTCCCTGTTCACAAACTTCCTGATTGACGCACCGCTCACGCAAATCATGACAAACGCCGTTTACAAAAGGGTGAAAGGAGTCTCAAATGAAGATTCCTAAGATTCCAACTATAGTAGAAATGAAAAATAAAGTTTACCGCAAACTGTCAAAAAACCCGGGCACAATGCTCATGCACACGGGAGCTATCGGCTGGGCTGCAAGCTCTGCTGCACAAATTACAGGTATGGCTTTCAACGACAAAATCGACGAAAACAAGAAAAAATTTCTTATACCTCAAGAATGCGCCGATGCTGCCGGCAACATTGTCTTGTACTATATTTTAACAACTATTAGTAAAAAATTTGCCGAAGGGCTTTTTGACTACGGACGCGTGAGACTTGAAAAGGTCAGCAACGTCATAAAAAATATGGCTGAAAAAGAAGGTATAACCGAAGCAGCTGTGTTCAAAGAATCAAAATCTATTCCTAACCTGTTGAATGATGTTATCAAGGACAGTAAGTTAAGTGAACATTTCTTCAAATACAGAAACGGCGCTTCCGTTATTGCAACACTTGCTGCAAGTGTCATTTCCTGCAACATCCTAACCCCGTACTTTAGAAATTACATGGGCGCAAAAGCTCAGAAAAAAGCAGCAGAACGTGCTACTCAAGCAAAAATAGAGATTTTCGCAATGGAAAGCAAATTTAACTCAAATGAACCGCAGAAAAACGCATTTAAAAACTTCTTTGTATAAAAACTTTGACACACTACCAACTGTACCCTACAATTAAATAATGAAGAAAGTATTCCTTGTATACCCGCCGTCACCCGTGATGAACAGAGAGGACAGATGTCAACAGCCCGTAAAAGAGCTTCTGACAATCCCGCCGCTGCCGCCGACAGACCTGATGTATTTGGGCGCGATTGCGCTTGAGTGCGGACTTAGGGTCAAAATCAAGGATTACAGTATCCACAATGAAAATTTACAGGATTTTGAAGCGGATATCGCAGAATTTAAGCCTGACTTTATTTTAGTGAACGCCGCAACTCCAACACTGGAGAGCGATTTATCAATATTTGCAAAAGCAAAAGAGATTTTGCCTAGTGTCGTGACAATAGCGAAGGGAGCTTATTTTTTGCTCAATAATACAGCGGTTCTCGACGAATATCCCGCTTTAGACTTAATTATCAGGGGCGAAGCTGAATACACTTTCAAAGATATTGTCGAAGGCAAGCCTTATAGCGAAATTTTAGGGCTGACATACCGCGAAAACGACACAGCAAAGAATAATGTCACCCGCCCGTTTATCGAAAATCTCGACGAATTGCCTTTCCCTGCACGGGATTTGGTCGATATGGAAATCTACCGCCGCCCCGACAACAATAAAAAACAAGCGGTAATAAAAGTCTCAAGAGGCTGCCCGTTTCACTGCTTTTTCTGTCTGGCGACACCCGTTTCGGGTAAAAAAGTCCGCATGCGCTCAATCAACAACATAATCGCCGAAATCAAAGAGTGCAAAGAAAAATACGGCGTGGAAAACTTCCTTTTCTGGTCAGATATTTTTGACTTAGACAGGGCTTGGACGGTCGAGCTTTGCGAACGCATAATCACCGAAAAACTTAATATTACGTGGTCTTCAAACACACGAGCAGACACAGCCGACTTCGAACTTGCAAAAATCATGTACAAATCAGGCTGCCGTCTGGTATCTATCGGAGTAGAATCAGGCTCTCAGTACATGCTGGACAAAATGGGAAAAAAAACCAATCTGGAGCAAATCAGAACAACTGTAAAAGCCTTCCAAAAAGCCGGCATTAAGGTCTATAACTACTTTGTGCTGGGGCTTCCGTGGGAAACCGAGGAAACCGCTCAAGAAACTATAAAATTCGCTATCGAACTCGACAGCAATTACGCAAATTTCTATACTGCAACTGTTTTTCCGGGAGCGCGATTCTGGGATTACGCGGTCGAGAACAATCTGCTTGACGATACAGAACGCTACAAGAGCGCATACTACTACCCGAGCGTAAAAACACATCATTTATCCAAAGATCGCGTTTTTGAGCTTCACAAGGAGGCTGTTCGGCGTTTTTATCTTCGTCCGCGATTTATTTTGAAGACGCTATTTTCAATCCGCTCACTTCAAGAGCTTAAAAACTATACTATGGCAGGCTTGGGACTGCTGTTTAAACGATAGTTTGTTGGTGGTAAAATTCAGACATGAGAAAAAAATCTCAGGGATTAATCGAATATATTATGGTTTTTATCTTTGCGGCGATTGTAATGTACGCGTTTGCGATGAGAATTGACCTCAAAAAAATCAAAAATTTCGCAATCTTCGGCATAAAAAAACCCAACGCTGAAACCAAAATCACCATCCCGCCAATGACAGACTGAAAAAGAGAAAATTCAAATGAAAGCTGCAGTAATAGAAAATAATAAAATCGTAACACGAGAAGTTGAAAAACCGTACCTAAAAGACAAAGGTGCTCTGATAAAAGTATACGGCTGCGGACTTTGCGGGTCTGACATAGTGAAATTTGAACATAAAATCTCTAAAGACGGTACAATTTTAGGGCACGAAATCGTCGGCGAAATCGTTGAAATAAACACAGACACAAACTTCAAAATTGGCGACAAAATCGTCATGGGGCACCACTATCCTTGCTTTGAATGCGTTTATTGCAATGGCGGAAACTACTCCATGTGCAAAACATTTAAAGACTCAAACATAAAACCCGGCGGGTTTGCGGAATATATTATCGCGGACGAAAATCACCTCAAAAACACTGTATTTAAGGCACCTGAAAACCTTGACGACCACGAATTATCATTCACAGAGCCTCTTTCTTGCTGTATCCGCGCCGTTCGCAGGGCAACTTTAAAACCGGCTTCTAAAGTTCTCGTCATAGGGCTCGGCTCTATCGGATTCCTCATGGGGCAAGCACTAAAAGCATACGGGCATAAGGTTATCGGCACAGACTTGTCTCAAGCTCGTTTGGATTTGGCTCTTGCAAACGGTTTTGCCTACATTGTAAAATCCGGCGACGCAGACGCAACAGCCGCCGACATAAAAGGGCTTGCCCAAGCGGAAGGCGTAGACGCGGTCTTTATGACCTCAGGTTCAGACAAAACTTTCGACCTTTGCCTCAAAAGCGTCAGAAACGGCGGCACAATACTGATTTTCTCATCCGTTCCGACCGAAAACGGTTTCAAAAATAACGATATTTACTACCGCGAACTAAAAATCCTCGGAAGCTACTCCCCTGCGCCTAAAGACATCGCGCAATCGGTGGAATTTCTCGGCAGCGGAAAGGTTAAAGTGAAAGATATTACCGTTGAATACCCTCTTGAGGGCGTCCAACAGGCGATAGAAGATACATTGGGACACAAAATTTTTAAGGCGTATATAAAATTATGAAAATGAAAGCAATTCAATACCACGGAATCGGCGACATTCGCTGCGAAGAGGTCGAAATCAAAGAACCGAAAGCAGGCGAAGTCCTCGTAAAAATCAAAGCCGCACTCACCTGCGGAACCGACCTAAAAACCTACCGCCGCGGACATCCCGTACTTATCAAAAGTATCCCGTCAGGATTCGGGCATGAGTTTTCAGGCGTCGTAGAGCAAGTCGGCTCAGGTGTCACTGAATTCAAAGCAGGCGACAGGGTTGTTGCCGCCAACTCAGCACCTTGCGAAAAATGCTTTTTCTGTCGAAATGAACAGTATAATTTGTGCGAAAACCTGGAATTTTTAAACGGTGCCTATGCGGAGTACATAACTGTTCCAAAGCGCATAGTCGAAAAAAATCTTGTTAAAATCCCTAACAATCTGCCGTTCGAACTTGCTGCTTTTGCGGAGCCGCTCGCAAACGTAGTGCACGGAGCGGAAAGAACCGAAATCAAACCGGGAGATGTTGTAGGCATAACGGGTACAGGGTCTATCGGGCTTATGTTTGCGTGTCTGGCGAAACTCAAAGGTGCAAAAGTCATTGTGGCAGGGCGTAATCCGGAAAAGCTAAAAATGGCGCAGGATTTCGGCGGTGCAGACGAGGTTATCGACCTTAAAAAATACCCCAACCCCGAAAAAATCTTCAAATCATTCTCCAGAGAAGGAAAAGGGCTGGACGTTGCAGTAGAATGCGTCGGTCTGCCTGAAATCTGGGAAATGATGTTAAAATGTGTTCGTAAAGGCGGCACGGTTCACTTTTTTGGCGGGTGCAAATCCGGCTCAACCGTTAACCTCGACACAACACAGCTTCACTATGGAGACATCAAGATTTTGAGCGTGTTTCACCATACACCAAAATATTTTAGAATGGCGCTCGACCTGATAGCAGCCGGGCACATTGACGTTGTAAAATTAATCGGAAAACGCCTTCCTCTGGAGCACGCACAAGAAGCACTGGAGATTCACGAACGCGGAGAGGCCGTGAAGGTACTTTTGACGCCACAAGCAGATTAGTGTCGACCTTGTTTTGATGTAATGCGGATTCTTCAATCGTCCTTCAGGCTCAATCAGAATGACGGAAAGTTTTAATTCTTACACAACAATTTTTCAATCATCGAACGGGCTCTGGCACGAATTTGCTCATCTAATTCAATGACAGCCTGCAAGTCAGGCTTTTCAAGAGGAACATGTTCGTCCAAAAGTTCTGAAACTATCGAAATTATATCCGTAATACGAATTTTCTCGTCCAAAAACGCCATTACAGCCTCTTCATTTGCCGCATTAAGCACTGTCGGGAAGGTTTTGCCTTTTTTGCCAGCCTCAAAAGCCAAATGAAGCGCAGGGAATTTCTCTAAATCAGGCGCCTCAAAGCAGAGTTGCGCGGCTTTCACAAAATCAAAGCTGTCAGTCTTTACACCCTCGACTCGCTCAGGATAAGTCAGCGCATACTGAATAGGGATGTGCATACTCGGCATACCGAGCTGCGCAATCACACTTCCGTCCTTGAATTCAACCGCACTGTGAATAATACTCTGAGGATGAATAACGACTTTTATATCCTCGTAAGCTGTGCCAAATAAATGGTGCGCTTCAATAACCTCAAGCCCTTTATTCATAAGAGTTGCAGAATCCACGGTGATTTTTCGCCCCATATTCCATTGCGGATGATTTAGCGCCTCGCGCGCAGTAGCATTCTTGATTTCGTCAGCCGATTTATTTCTAAAAGGGCCGCCTGATGCTGTAATTATAAGCTTGTAGGCTTCTTTCCCGTCCAAACACTGAAAAACAGCACTATGCTCGCTATCTACGGGAAGAATTTTTACCCCGTGCTCTTTTGCAAGCGGCATGACTATATCGCCAGCCATAACAAGCGTTTCCTTATTTGCAAGCGCAATGTCTTTTTTATTTTTTATCGCTTTTATGGTCGGCTTCAATCCGATTTTACCCGAAACAGCAACCAAAACCATGTCAATATCACAGTCTGACGCAAGATAATCAAGCCCATCGTCGCCATAAACAAACTCTATGCCCGAAAACTCATTGGAAAGTTCAAACGCATCAGATTCTGAACGCACGCACACTTTTACAGGAGAAAAAGCCTTAATTTGCTCTTTCAAAAGCGTAATGTTTCCACCCGCGGAAAGCGATACTATTTTTATCTGTTCGGGTATTTTCGCTATGACTTCAAGCGCCTGCGTGCCGATTGAGCCTGTCGAACCCAGTAATGCAATTTTCTTCATGCCTTAAATTATAGAACAAAAATTTCACCGTTCAACAAAAAGTATTCCCATCATAATCGTCATTCTGAGGCAGCGCCGAAGAATCTTAAAATCGTTATTCAAGATTCTTCAGTCACCCTGTTCCCTCAGAATGACGCGGACACGATAGGTTTGTTTTACACTTCGCTCAAGTATTTATGACCGCCGGTGTAAATCGAAATCATTGAAATACCGCTGAAAAGCATGTTTACACCGATAAGAATACCGATTATAAAAAGTGATGTTTGAGGCAGACCGAAAATAATCAGAAATGCCAGCAAAAACTGAACCAATGAGGCCAATATACCGACACCCCAATATTTAGTAATACCACGATTTTGAATTGAAACAGAAAGGGTGTTTATACCGTCAATGATAAAATAAATACCTATAGCCATTGTGAGCATAAGAATGCTGAAAATCGGTCTGGCAGTCATATATACACCCGTCACAACCAAAAGCAGACCAAGAATCACCGATATCCACGGATTTTCAATTTCTTTTCGTAGAATGATTGAACTTACAAGTTTGTAAATCCCCGCAATAATCAATCCTATACTGATAAGCATAGCTACAGCAAAAGACATAAATTGCGGCACCAGCATAATCAACAAGCCGAGAACGGCAAGAAATATGCCCTCAATCAACAGCATGTTAAATAAACGTTTTGTGTTTTCCATAATAAAACTCCTTATAATTTTCCCAGTTAAAAGCACCAGTTTGCAAAAACATACTAACATTCGTGCCAAAAAATAAATATTGCCGCGACAGGCAGTATTTCATCAGCAAAATATACCCCTCAGCACTAGCTTTATGTGGTATGATGAATTTAAAGATTAAGTTTGGAGTTTTAAAAAATATGCCGCGCGTTTCGGTAATAATGCCTGTATACAATGAAAATGAAGAATTTCTGAATGAAGCCGTCACGAGCATTTTAAATCAGACATTTAAGGATTTTGAGTTCATAATCATCAACGACGGCTCCACAAACAACACGGAAGAGGTCATACTGTCCTACAACGATCCTCGAATTATCTATGTGAAAAACGAACAAAACTTGAAAATCATCAAAACGCTGAATAAAGGGCTAAAACTGGCAAAAGGCGAATACATTGCCAGAATGGACTCGGACGATATCTGTGCACCACAAAAACTTCAACGGCAAGTAGAATTTTTGGACGCAAATCCCAATTTTTCACTTGCAGGCACACACGCCTCTTCAATCCCTCAAAAACTCCACTACGCATTGCCATCTGACAGCAAAACCGTAAAAACAATGGTTCGTTATTGCGCAAATTGCATAATTCACCCTGCGATTATGATGAGAAAATCCGTATTGGATAAAAATAATCTTCAATATAACGAAAACTACCCGCATGCAGAGGATTTTAAGCTTTGGGTAGAACTTGCAAAAGACAACGAACTCACAAATATTCCCGAAATACTTTTCCTCCACCGCCTCCACAAAAAAAGCATTTCCGCACAAAACGCAGCTCTTCAACAGTTGATTTCAGATAAAATTCTTTTTGAATGCCTGGGAGAAGATTTCGATTTCTTCGACAAATCTTGCCTGCAGGCCGCTTTGAAGTATTTAAACGGAATCCCGCTGAATCTCAATGAAATAAGAGCAATAGAAAGATTTTTCCTCAAACTTTTACCGATAATCACGCTAAACACCCAAGAAATTGTTCGCAAAACAATTTTAGAAAGATACAGAAGACTGTGGATAAATATCCTCTCTTTAGGCGTTCCGAGCTTCGGATATTTTGTGACATTATATCTCAGTAAGCTCAACAAAAATCTAAATGTCGGGCAGGAAGTCAAATCACAGCTTGAAAAAGCTGTAAGAAAAAGAGGAAAAAGCATTGGCTAGAAAGCTGCTTTTAATTTCACAAGAAAAAGTTCTCGCTGCCGTCAACGGAGCCACAAAAATCCTATACTACTTTGCAAACACAATGGCAAAGCGCGGATATGAAGTTGTGGTGTGCTATCCGAACCCGCAAAACCCAAAATTCGACCCAAATTTTGATAAAAGCGTAAAATTTTACAACCTGGACTACCTTGACATCGGGGATTTCAAGTCAAAACGTAAATCTTTTTCACTGTGGAATTTCTTTATCAAAAAACGCTGTAAAAAATCTTTAAATATTCTTAAATACGCCGAACTTTCGGACAAAATGGAGTACATCGTCGAAAAAGAAAAACCGGACGTGATTATTCCATTTTTCATGCACGTTTCTTGCCAGCTTCTGTTCGGCAAAAAGTATGATACACCGATAATTCAGATGTATCACACGCACCCCAAGGTTTACCACTCCAAGCAAAATCCGTTTTCAAAGAAAACAAAAGATATGGGGATTTTATTTAACGAAGTTGTGAAACAAGTTGACCGATTACAGCTTTTCTTCCCGTCTTATGCAGATTATATAAAGCCGCTGTTCAAAGCCCGCACCTGCTTTATCCACAATCCTGTAAAAATTCCCGAGCAGCAAGCCGACCTTACAAAAACGAAAAAGAAAATAATTTATCTATCCAGAATTGATAAAAACAAGGGGCAAAACATCCTGATAGAAGCATTTGCACTAATTGCAAAAAGTTATCCCGATTGGGAAGTGCTGATTTACGGTGATTTTGAACCGCGAGAATATAAAGTTGAAATAGACAAAATAATTGAAAAATACAGCCTCTCAGAACAAGTAAAACTTATGGGCGTGACAAACCAGCCTATCGAAGCGCTTCTTGAGGCAGACATCGGAGCATACACAAGCACATATGAAGGATTTCCGCTGGGATTATCCGAGGCAATGAGCGTAGGGCTGCCTTGTGTAGGGCTCAAGAATGCGACAGGTATTAACGAACTCATCAAAGACCGCCATAGCGGACTTCTGTGCGAATCAAACCAAGTTGACGTTGCAAGAAAACTCGTACAGCTAATGGCAAACCCGCCTTTGCGCATACGTTACGGGCAAAATGCACGCGAAGAAATGAAGCAGTACTCGACTGAACTTTACCTCGCAAAATGGGATAATTTAATCAACGAAATACTTGAAAATCGCTAGCAGCGTGTTAGTACTTTTTATCAAGAACTTTAATCAAATGCCAGCCGAATTGCGTTTTCACAGGCGCAGAAACAGTCCCTACAGGAAGTGTGAATGCTGCATCTTCAAATTCTTTGACCATTTGCCCGCGCTGAAAGTAGCCAAGGTCGCCGCCTGAAGCTTTAGAAGGGCATTCAGAATATTGTCTTGCCAATACGCCGAAATCCTCTCCGTCATCTATCATCGTCTTTAGGGTGTCCGCTTCTTCTTTCGTTTTCACGAGGATATGAGCCGCTTTAACACTTTTTACAGCCCCAACAGGACAAGCTGCTTGCGCTTTATGATTTAATCCGCCGAAAAGCAACACTGCCGCCGCAACAGCCAATACCAAAACCGCACTTAGTATATTTTTCATAATTTTCTCCTAAATATTTCCCTAAACCACTCTATTAAAACTCAAAAAAAAGCACAAGTCCACTCGGGGAATAAAGGAGAATAGAAAAGCAGGGTGCAATTTTTTGCACCAAAAATTAGCGCGATACGCACAACACGCACCTACCCGCCGTCATCCTGAACTTGTTATTATCCTTGCCCAACCATACCAGACAGCATGAAACCCTGAATTAAACTCCTGCCAGCATTTTTGCAGTCTTAAATGCACGTGGAGAGTGAAGCTCCACGTAAGATTTTAATATTGAAAAACAATAACGGGAAACTTTTTCGTCGGCCTTCCGCTCAAAATCCGTTTTTACATCAAAATCCGACGCACAAAGATGTGCAAGGAACTCACGAAGTTTTGAATAAAATTTTACACCGCCTCCGCCTTGCAGGCATGCACAGTTCATACATCTCACCCCGCCTTTTTCGACGGAAAGAATTACATCGCCCGACCCGGAACCAAATTCACACCCGCAGTTTATACAGTGCGTCAATTGCAGCTCGTACCCGCAGACCTTCATCATCTTAAGCTGAAAACGCATTACACAAAGCAGAACTTCGATAATAGACGCCGCAGACGCCATTTGAGAAAGAGCGCCGTAAAAAATATCGTAAACCTCCCCACTGTTAGGGTCGTTTTCGACTCCGAAATTCGTTATAATCTCAGACATGTAAGAGGAATAAATCATTTTGTCCATATCCGCACGCAGGCTGTTAAAAGTATTGAGCGCCTCAGCCTGACAAATCCTGTCGAGGTTTTTACCTTTAAAAAGCATTAATTTATTAGCAACAAGCAAGTCCATACGCCCGCCAAGCTTACTTTTGGTGTTCTTGCTACCCTTTGCGACGCCGCGGATAAGCCCTTTTTCCTTCGAATACATCACAACAATCTTGTCCGACTCGCTCAGGTTGTAGGATTTCACATTTATTGCGTTTGTAAGATAATTACTCGCCACCAAGTTCTTCCTTCAACTTTATAGCCTTCGAATTAGCGCCATGATAAACACCTCTTAAAAGCTGTTTGAGTTCGTTTACATTGTCGGTAGATGCAAGCGCTGTCTCTTCCGAAATATAGCCTCTCATGCACAACTCGTAAATAGACATGTTCATCGTAATCATATCGTTGAACGAGCCTTTACGAACAAGGTCATAAATCTCTTCTAATCTGTCTTTTGCGATAAAATCTTTAACAGTAGGCGTCACAACCAGCACCTCACATGAAGGAATACGCCCCTCACCGTTTTTGCGAGGCAAAAGACGCTGTGCGATTGTTCCGCGAAGGGTTTCAGACAACTGCTTTCTTATAAATTCTCTGTCCGACGGGTCGTATATGTTAACAATACGATTTACTGTCTGAACCGCGTCATTGGTGTGCATTGTGGCATACACAAGGTGGCCTGTTTCCGCAGCCTTGAGGGCTGAGGACATGGTCTCACGGTCACGGATTTCCCCGATTAAAATCACATCAGGATCCTGTCTCAACGCATATTTAACCCCGTCAGGGAAGGATGTCGTATCAATTTCAACCTGACGCTGCGAAACAATAGATTTCTTGCTCGTATAAATAAATTCAATAGGGTCTTCAATCGTAATAATATGCTTTTGGTGGATTGTGTTGATGTGATCAATCAAAGCCGCGATGGTAGTGGATTTGCCGCTTCCCGTCGGTCCTGTTACAAGCACGATACCGTTGTTGAGCGACGAAAACTGATCAATCGACGTAGGCAGACCTAAATCACGAAGTTGCGGGATATCATAAGGAATAGTTCTTATTACAAGCGCCATTTTCCCAAGTTGACGCGACAAATTCACACGAAAACGGGAAACGCCTGTAATTTCATAGGCAAAATCAAGGTCATAAACTTGGTCGGCACGATTTTTCAATATTCCGGGAAGAACCTCATCCAATATCAGCCCGAAATCCACCGCCGAAATCTTTTCACTTCCCGCTATTTTCATAATTTTGCCGTCTTTTCTGACAATCGGCACCTCGTCGACATGCAGGTGAACATCAGACACTCCCTGCTTTACAACCGCCTTCATAAACGACACAAATTTAAAATTTTCCATATTTCCCTCTAAATGACATGTAATTATATAGTACTACTTTATCATCCCATTAAAAAACATTTTATATTTATTTACATAATGTATTTACGTGATATTTTTGGAGTTTGGGGGATTTTATAGTATAATCGGTTTAAGGGTTTGAAAAGGAGATTAAGAATGGAAGCAATACACGCTCTGGTACAGCAAAATGCCGTTTTATGGTCAGGCGCGATATTACTCGTCGCATATATTTTTATAGCTTGGGAAAAAATCCCGAAAGTCACCGTAGCCCTCTTGGGCGCCTCTGTTACAATTCTCCTTGGGCTTGTAACCGCAGGGCGCGGACAGGAAGGAATTCCGCCGCATTACTTCGCAAACTTTATCGACTTTAATGTGCTGTTTTTACTCATAAGCATGATGATAATAGTTCATATTGCAGCACAAAGCGGAATGTTCACGTGGGCAGCTAACGAACTTTTAAGATTCACAAAGGGGCACCCGATAAAAATCCTTGTTGCGCTTGCAATCTTCACGGCAATTGCGTCGGCATTTCTCGACAACGTCACAACAGTAATTTTAATTATGCCTGTGACCTTCGTAATCGCAAAAGAGCTTGAAATTGACCCTATTCCATACCTTATCACTGAAATTTTAGCCTCAAACATCGGCGGAACAGCGACTCTCATTGGTGACCCGCCTAATATCATTATCGGAAGCAAAGCGGGGCTTTCTTTTATGGACTTCGTGAAAGAACTCACCGACATTGTAGCTCTGATTTTGGTCGTCGCAATCGTTATTTTGATTTTTGTATTTAAAAATAAACTCAAAGCATCCAAAGAAAATATGCAAAAGGTTGCAAACCTTGACAACTCAAACACAATCACAGATAAAAAACTCTTAATAAGAAGCGGTTTGACACTGCTTGTGGTCATAATCGGTTTTATGCTTCACGACGTAACGCACATCGAAACCTACCTCATGGCAATGGCAGGCGCAAGCTTCCTGCTCATCTTTGAAAAGCCGAAAGGCATACTCGAAGCCGTTGAATGGAACACTATATTTTTCTTTGCGGGATTGTTTATTATTATCGGCGGACTTGAAGCATCAGGCGGTATCGGGCTTATGGCAAAATGGCTGCTCGATGTAACGCAGGGAAGCGAAAAAGCAACTGCAATGATAATTCTTTGGGGTTCAGGGATTCTCTCTGGCATAATAGACAATATCCCATACACTGCGACTATGGCGCCTTTGATATACCAAATTCAAGTGACAGAAGGCGTGGCATACGCTCATCCGTTGTGGTGGTGTCTGTCTCTGGGCGCATGCCTCGGCGGAAACATGACAATAATCGGTGCCGCAGCTAACGTAATCGTATCCGAAACAGCAGCAGCTCACGGACACAAAATCAGCTTTATGCGATTCCTGAAATACGGTGCGGGCATAACGTTTATGTCTCTTATTCTGGCTTCAATCTATATTTATTTCAGATTTTTGACAAACGTATCGTAGCAAATCCTACAGTCATTCAGAATGAAAACGATAGATTCTTCGCTATCGCTCAGAATGACTTGAAGGCTGCAGTTATTTAAAGGCAAAGAGTAACGATTGCGTTAATCCTTTACTTTCAACTCACAGCACATTTGGCACGCGGTAAAAAGTTCTGCACATTGCAGGTTTTTCCTGAAACATCTGAATTTCGGCAGATTATATACCTCTTTGAGACTGTGCTCTCGCACGTTTCCAATATTTAGCGACAAACACGGATAAACATCGCCTTGCGGATTTATCATCATATTCGAGAACGGATATTTGCAAGGATGATAGATTTCAGTGATTTTCTTCTCAATATCCGAGGAATAAAAGCGTTTTATTTTTTCAAGTTCGTTTTGCCCCTCAAACTTAGGCGACCAGCGCACTTTAACCTTTGAAGTTTTCGAAAGGGAGGCAATCTCATGATAAACCGCCTCAAAATGCTCCATATTAAAATAAGGTGCAATCGGATACTCTGTCTGCCAAAACTCTTCGCCGAATTCAGAGCGAAGACGCGAGTTTTGCTTTAAATCATTATTTCGAAGGAATGAAATCGACAAAAAATCAAAATCCATATCGCTACACATTTTATAAAGTTTCGGCAAGTCATCGAGATTATTTTCAAGCACAATCGTCTTTATATCAATCATCGGGCGCGTTTTCTTCAAGATTTTTTTACGTTCCTGAAGAGTTTCAAGATTTTTTATAATTTTATCCCAAATCCCCGCCTGATTACGGTTTTTGTCGTGATTTCCGCCATAACCGTCTAAAGAAACCGAAAGCAGAATCATATTTGACTTTATAAAGTCCTCAATCACATCATCAGTCATCAAAACACCGTTTGTGACAGTGTTTACCTTTCCGAATGTCTTTTTTGAGACAGCATAAAGAATTTCCGAAAAATCCTTGCGAATTAACGGTTCCCCACCAACAAGCGTCACAAATGAGTAAAACGGAATCTGTTTGATAATTTTTTTCCATTCATCCGTCGAAAGTTCATCCTTTTTTCGCTCCGCGCCGACATAACAATATGGACAAGCGAGATTGCAGCGATATGTAAGCTCAAAAAAGTATCTGAGCGGGATAATCGCCTTGCCGGAGTTCGAGCGGTACGAAATATCCGCATATTTGTCTCTCAATACGTCAAAAAGTTCAGAATAGTTAATCATATAAATTATTTTAGCCTAAAATTTAATTTCATGCTATTTTATGTTATCATCACGAAATCACTGATGGTGAGGTAAAAACACAATGAACGAACAATTAGACTTAATAACAATCGGCGAAAGCCTTATAGAACTATCAAGCAGCGAAAGTCTCACGTTTGCGGACACTTTGAGTAAATATTATGGCGGGGACAGCCTTTGCAGCGCAATTGCAGCTCTAAGACTGGGCGGAAAAGTAGGCTACATAACAAAAGTCGGGATGGATCCGTTTAAGGAATACCTGCTCGACTGCTGGCAGAACGAAGGTCTCGACATCTCACAGGTAAAACTCGTCAAAGGCTACAACGGCGTATATTTTATAGCGCTCCCGACAGACAGCGAAAAGGAATTCACTCACTACCGCAAAAAAACTGCCGCAACCTTTCTCACCGCAGACGATATTGACGAAGATTACATAAAAAATTCCAAAATATTTTACGCAACAGGAATTACGCAGGCGCTTTCACTCAACGCGAAAGAAGCCGTGCAAAAAGCATACAAAACAGCAAAAGAAAATAACGTTGTCTGCGCATACGACCCGAACTACTCGGAAAGCGTGTGGAGCGCGCATGACGCGAAAGAAGCATTCGACGAAATATGCGAATACATTGACGTGATGTTCCTTAACATGTCACGCGACGGCGCGAAGCTCTTTGAAGCGGAATCGCCGCAAAAACTGATTAAATATCTCTGGGACAGAGGCATTCAGACGGTCTCAATCCGCTCCGGCAAAGATAATGGCTGCTACACAGGCGCCGAGGGCAACATTATGTTCGAAGAATTCCAAACTACGCAAATCGTAGACGCAACAAGCTCAGGCGACGCATACAACGGCGCGTTTTTGTATGCCCTTTCTCAGTCTATGTCGGCGTTTGAGTCCGCAAAAATTGCAAACATAACCGCAAGCCTTCAAGCGCAGGGCGTGGGCGCGATTAAGTCAATCCCGTCACGCGAACAGGTTTTTGAGAAATTGAAAGGTTAACAAAATTCGTGAAAAAGGTTAAAGTTGTTGTATCGGGCTATATCGGGTTTGACAATTTCGGCGACGAGGCGATTTTGAGCGTTTTGCTAGACAATTTAAAACAGCAGCGCACAGAAATTACCGTAATTTCCTCTAATCCTGCAAAAACCAAACTTTTACACGGCGTGAAATCCTGCAAGACTTTTGCATTCTTTTCAATTTTAGCGGCGCTTTTAAGAACAGATATCCTGATTTCCGGTGGCGGCAGCCTTCTTCAAGACAAAACCAGCGTAAAAAGCCTTCTTTATTATTTATTTTTAATTTTTTGCGCAAAAATTTCCGGTAAAAAAGTCATAATCTTTGCTCAGGGCATAGGTCCGATAAATAATGGTTTCGCCAAATTTTCAACTAAAATTGCGATAAAATCAGCGGATTTGGTAACCGTTCGCGACGAAAAAAGCCTTTACCTGCTTCGCGGATGGGGTGTCAAAGCTGAATTGCAACCCGACCCTGTTTTCAACCTCGAAATCCCTGCATATTCGCCGCAGGGCAAAGTCGGTATTCAGCTTAGAGACTGGAAATTCTTGTCTGAAGAGTTTTTGCAGAAACTCGCTGACTCTGTCGTGCAAAACTTTTCCGACAGAGAAATTCTCTTGTTTTCACTCCAAGACACTCTTGACTACGAACTTTGCAAGGTTTTTGAAAACAAATTAAAGTTAAGAAATCCAATGATTTCCGTAAAAATAATTAAAAACGACTATCCACACAATATAACCGAGAACTTTAAGACGCTGGAATATCTTATTGCAATGCGTTTTCACGCTTGCCTCTTGGCTCTCAAGTTCGGCATAAAAACTCTCGCAATAAACTACGACGAAAAGGTCGAAAAATTGGCAACAGAGGCGCAAATACCGTTTGTAAATCTGGACGGCGCGGACAAACTCGAATACAAGTTTGAAAATCTTAAATCGCTTAAAACCGGCACCCTCTTCGAATATGCGAACACAAAAGAGTACGATTTTTCAGAAATAAATTCACTTATTGAAAAGCTGCAAAAATAGCAGTTTAACGACACTCCAAGCCTGAAAGATGTTACAAGACGTAAAATTGCATAATCTAAATAAATAATACCTAACGATTGTCATGCTGAACTTGGTTGACAAAGGGAACCGACGAGGTACGAGTCGCGTGCCCCTGTCTCTCAAGGCGAAGCCGAAGGGTCAGCATCTTTCCAGAATGGAATTCAGCAAAAATATTTTAAATTAACTATTAGCTCCAAAATATTTTATCAATATTACCCAACCGGGTTAGATTATTTTTTTTCTTTTTGATAAGATAAATATAAGTTGAGTATTAGAAAATATGGGGAAATCATGAAAAATAAAATCATTATGTTTTGGGCTATCGTAGCCATCGTGATTGCATCTGTCGTTGTTATCGCCGTAAAACCGACAAAACTCGGTTTAGACCTGGTCGGCGGCTCAAGATTGGTTCTTGAAGCACAAACAACAGCTACAATCCCGAAAATCACTCCTGATATGATGGACAGCTTGCAGTTTGCCATCGAAAACAGGGTAAATGCACTCGGCGTATCCGAGACAATCGTTCAAAAAACAGGCGAAAAAAGACTTTTAATCGAAATTCCTAACGTCTCCGACCCTAAACAGGCGAGAGAATTCCTCGGTGAAACAGCCGAACTGGTTTTCAAGCGTCCGGGACCGATTTTAAATAATGCTCAAACTTGGCAAGAAACAGGTTTGACAGGTATCGATGTTAAAAAAGCAATGGTGACAACAACATCCGGCAACCAGTGGGCTGTAAGCTTAGAATTCAACGGAAAAGGGACTAAAAAGTTTGCGGAATTGACAAGAGAGCTTGTCGGACAGCCTATGGCAATCTTTTTTAACGGAGACATGCAGTCAGCGCCGACAATCCAAGAGCCAATCCTCGGCGGTCAGGCTCAAATTACGGGCGGCGAAAACGGTTTCGCGTACGAAGACGCGAAGAAAATGGTTGACCTTTTAAACGCAGGCGCACTCCCTGTTCCTGCAAAAATTATCGAAGAAAACACAGTCGGGCCGACTCTCGGTGCTGACAGTATCGAAAAAAGTAAAATGGCTGGCGCAATCGGTATCGGCGTCGTAATGTTGTTTATGATTTTGTATTACCGCGTTCCGGGAATCATCGCGAACATCGCACTTTGCATTTACGGCGTAATTTTGTTTGCAATATTTAAAATTGTTCCTGTAACCCTTACTCTTGCAGGTATAGCGGGTTTCATCCTGTCTGTAGGTATGGCTGTTGACGCGAACATTCTTATCTTTGAGAGAACAAAAGAAGAGTTGAAGCAGGGCAGGACTCTCTTCACCGCGATAAACTCAGGTTTTGACCGTGCGTTCACAAGTATCTTTGATTCAAATATGACAACTATCATCACGTGCGTAATTCTTTACCTCCTCGGCACAAGTATTGTCAAGGGTTTCGCCCTGACACTGGCTTTAGGGGTAATCGTGAGTATGTTTACGGCAATTACCGTGACCAAAAACTTTATGCACTTATTATTCGGGACAGGGCAGCTTAAACACCCTCAATGGTTTGGTTTACGCCAAAAAGACATCGGCGAAGCTTATCAGGCTTCCGAAACCAAGCGTGAAAAAGCAAGATTTGGTGTTTTAGATTAATTTAAAGGAGAAAATAATGTCCGAGACTAATGTTATTGGAAATAAAAACATAATAGACGTCGTAAAATACAGATGGATGTGGCTTGTATTATCGATATTACTGATTTTGCCGGGGCTTGGTGCAATGATATACTCAACAATCACATATCCGACCCACACACCGGTTAAAGTCGGTATCGACTTCACCGGCGGTACTGTTTTGCAGTATGGTGTGGAAAAATCGGTCAGTAACAATGATGTATCAAAATTGAGACAAATACTTGCGCAAAACAAGATTGAAAATCCGACAATCCAAATCATCAGCGTAAACAACGACGAAAACAGCAACGTCAAAAATAATATCAAACAAATTATTTCAATAAGAACAAAGTTTATCGACGAGAAAGACACAACTTCGATTTCTCAGGTGTCCGGTTCTGTAATGAAAGAGTATCCGAAAGCTGAAATGATTTCGATTAACTCTGTCGGGCCCACACTTGGAAACGAACTGTTCAAAAACTCGTTGATTGCAATGGGGCTTGCGTTTTTAGGGATTGTCGTTTACCTTTCGGTGCGTTTCCAGCTTGATTATGCGATTATCGCGCTGATTTCACTCTTGCATGACGCTTTGTTTGTACTTGGAGCTTTTTCAATTCTCGGCTTGATGTACAACGTTGAAATCGACAGTTTGTTCATCACAGCGATTATGACAGTTATCGGGTTCTCGAACCACGATACAATCGTCGTATTTGACCGTGTGAGAGAAAACATGAGATTTTTGGCGAAGAAAGCAAGCTTCGACGAGATTGTCAACGCCAGTGTAAACCAAACGCTGGCAAGAAGTATCAACACTTCTTTAACAACGTTGATTACACTCTTGGCTTTGTATTTCTTCGGAGGTGTAACCACTAAAAACTTCGTACTGGCAATGATTTTGGGTATCGCAATCGGCACATACTCAAGTATTTTCTTTGCAAGTATGGTTCTTGCTTGGCACAGGGATTGGGAAACCAAGAAAAAAGGTAAATCAATTACCGCGCCGGTTGAAAGTAAGGTTTAATTAACAAATACAAATAAAAACTCCTGTATAACAAACAGGAGTTTTTTGTTATAAAAGAAATATATTTGGGAATATACATAACAGATATTAAAAACAAAGAGGCAATATGACTCTGAAAATATTTAAAGAAAAATTCAAATATGAAAGAAAAAAAGGTTTTACTCTTGCTGAAACACTTGTAACGCTCACTATTATAGGAGTAATTGCAGCATTAACAATCCCGACCTTGATTAGCAAATACCAGAAACATACCTATACAGTTGGGTTAAAAAAAGGCTTTTCAATAATAAGCCAAGCGGCAAAAATGGCACCAACTATTACCGACTGCGAATTTGGAGCATATCGATGGGCGGGCATGGAAATTCCTGAGTGCAATATTTACAACAAAGAAAAAGACGGAGATTACAATTTATTTCTGATATCAAAAGCCCTTAAAACTATCAAACATTCAACAGCCGAAAAACTTTATAATGGAAAATTACCGGGAGACGGCTCCATATTTAATACGTACTTAGATGGTATTGTCACTGCTGATGGAATGTATTTAATTGATTCCGGAAATGGAGGCATTTATATTTTGGATATAAATGGTGCGAAAAAACCAAATAAGTTTGGCAGAGACATATTTGGGTTCGAGTTCACCGTCTTAGAAAATAATGGAATTCCTGCGGGAATTTTTATGCCTCAGGGCAGCATAATACAGTCTATGTATTACGGACAGCCATTCCAATATTATTACTGGAATACAAACGGGCTAAAGTATTGCCGAACAGATTTAGTAGAAAGCAATCCATATCATGCATATTATTTTTGCACAGCAAGAGTCCTTGAAGAAGGCGCAATGAATTACTAGTTATCTCGGTGTAGAACTTGAGTTTTGAGGAAATTCGATTCCGCGTTTTTTGAGACGTTTTTCAATGTCTCTGTACCACGGAAGTTTTTGTTTGAATAAAATCCTGTAATCATCAAGCTGACCTTGAGAAATACTTCTAAAATGCTCATCACAAAAAGCCGTGAAGCTGCTTGCGATGTTATGAGTCATCTCATGCCTGTCGAACTTCGACTCGGTAAGAACTTCTGAAACACCGATATCAACAAGTATTTCCGGCCTATGCTCACGAAGGAAGCAATACTCAATGGAGATAGGGATTAGGTTAACACCGCCTGCCTGTTTAACAACATTCTGCGCAATATATGCCAAACCTGTCTGAAACTCGACAGGACGATAGTGCGGCGGGCGAATTATTCCTTGCGGGAAAATCCACAACGCGGTATTTTTCTTTTTATCAGACGAAAGAAGTTCTACAGAGTGTTTCAACGCCGCCATAGCCGATTGCGCCGATTTTTTATTGACAGGATACGCACCCGCATAGTTAAAGAGCGGGAATCGGTTCATCTCCTCAATCATCATAGTAATTCTTTTCTTAAAAAGACGCTTTGAGAGATTATAGCAAACTATGCCGTCCCACCAATTACAGTGCTGGGCGTAAAAAATACAAGGATAATCAGGATTGTATGTTTCATCAAAGCGTGCTTTATTAGCATATCGCATAGCAAAAAACCTATGCTCAATCATGCTTGAGAAGACATAATCCGCAACCCAAACCCAAAAAGGCACCCATTTTGCCTTTCTGAATTTTTCGTTCCTGTTTCTTAGCTGAGTTGGCGGAACATCAAGATATAAAGGTTCCTTCTCTAAAACTTCTTTGCTCATATTACTGTTTTACCATATTTTACTTCTTTTTTGAATAACCCTTCTTACTATTTTTACCCTTCGTTACGTCAAACTTTTGTTTAACATAAAGTTGTGATGACACCTTAGGGTTTTTACTTAAATAAATTCTCATATTTACTGTTTTGTATTGCTGAATGAGATTTTTCTTGGTTCTTATTACCAGAGTCACGTCAAGGTGCTTTGTTGTTGGTTTCAATTCCGCATTTGGCGTTACAACTGCCTCCACGTATTCATGAATTTTTTCACCTTTTTCATCGTAAAATTCAACAAGAACCGAAAGTTTGGGAATATTTTCCGTTGTCATATTACGAATATCAAAGTCTATGATTAAATCGCACTCATTTTTAATAGGATAATTTTTAATCTTAAAACTGTAATCCGTCATTTTTATTTCATCAGATCGAAGCACATTTCTTTTCATATATGACTGAAGTCTGGAAAGCTTTGTATCATAGAGTTCGCTTTTTGTGCTTTGACCAAGATAAAGCATTTGCATTTTTAAAGAAAATAATAATTTTTTATAAATATCAAAATTTATTATCGAAGAATCTTTTTTCATAATTTTTTCAAGATAGTCGACTGAAAGCTCAGGACTATCGTCCAGATGAAGCAATGCAAGCTTATACATGACGACTGGATCCTGTTCATTTCCTAACGCTTTTTCTAAAAGCTCTATTGCCGTTTTAGGCTGCTTCTGCGCGACATAATAATCTGCCATCGCGACATAAGACTCGGTCTGTGCGCGTGTTACCTCTTTTACATTAGAACTGTTAATCTTCTGCAAATAGGACAAAGAACGCGTATACTGCTCAAGCGCGTCCGAAAACTTATTTTCATTAAACAAGGCGTCACCGTAACTCTTATAAAACATGCCTTTTTGCCGCAAAACAGAATATCTTGCAGCATCTTTGATTCCCTCAATAATAATTTCGGCCTTGTCGTATTGCTTCTTAAACAAAAATACATTTGCCAGTTTAAATGAAGCCTCAGTGTAGTCGTTGTGGCGTTTCTCAAGCGCAATCAGATATTGGTCTTCCGCCTGATTATAAGATTCCAGCATTTCATAAAGCTCGCCGAGTTTGAGATTGACAGAGGCGTCTCGAGGGTTCTCTTTTTCAGTATTTTTATATTTCGTTATCAGATAGCCTATCATATCATTCTGCATTGCAAAATCATCTTCGGGGATACTGCTTTCTGCCCTAAAGCGCTCAGTAAGCAGCACAAACGCTGATATCACAACGAGTATAACCATTGTGATAAAAGCTGTCTTAAAATATTCACCGTAATTTTCTTTAGTCATTTAATTCCACTATTGAAACGTTCGTTAGTTCTTTAATTTCACCGATAATATCGTTTACAAACTGTATCGGGTGTTTTTCTCTCGATTCAAAAACAAAAACAATTTTGCTTTGATATGTATCTTTGTCGTATTTTTTTCTGTTGATTTCTGTAATGGTCGAAAAACTTTCTGTAATTATTTGATAAGCATCATCTGAAACAGAAACAGGACAAGTCACGCTTACTTTAAGTTTTTTCATACACTTTGAAGAATATTTACTTAAAAAGTTTCTCTCAAAAATTCTGTTCAGAATTAAAACCCCGACAGAAAAAACCGTTGAAATAATCGCCAGCCAGTACATTCCGCAACCCGCAGCCATACCGATTGCAGCTGCAACCCATAAGGTCGCGGCTGTCGTCAAGCCTGAAATCGAAGACCCATGACGCAAAACCGTCCCGCCTCCGATAAAACCTATACCCGTAAGTATCTGTGCCGCAACACGCGCTGAATCTCGCACCGCACCGCTGTCCGACATCAAAATCGGAAAACCATATATGGAAAGTATCGTAAACACGCAAGAGCCAACACAAACCATAATATGCGTTCTCAAACCTGCCCATTTATTCGCAAACTCCCGCTCTAATCCTAGCGCAAACCCTAAAATTAACGACAACACAAGGCAAGTCATGAGGTTAGTTGTCTTTGCCCCTAAATCAACCGTTAAATAATCCCCTAAAATATCCCCTAAATGCATTTGCTCCCTATCTTACCTTACTTTTCGGATCTAACACATCTCTTATTGTATCACCAATTAAGTTAAATGATAAGACTGCAACAAAAATTAAAAAACCGGGGGTCAAAAGCCAAGGTCGGGAGACGATATTTACATACTCCTGAGCCTCTTTCAACATATTTCCCCAGCTTGCATCAGGCTGCTGAATACCAAGCCCTAAAAAGCTCAAGCCCGACTCGGCAAGAATATATGAAGGTACGGAAAGCGTTATTGCAACAATAATATAACTCACCGTCTGAGGCAAAATATGTTTCGTAATAACTCTTAACTTTGAGGCGCCATATGCTTCAGCAGCCTTCACAAAATCCTGCGTTTTTATAGACAAAACCATGCCGCGGATTACACGTGAAAATCCTGCCCAGCCTATGAGGGCAAGAATTACCGTAATCAGCAAAAACCTCTGCACGCTGGACATATTTGTCGGCAAAATAGCTGCCAGGATAATCAGCAGATAAAAACTCGGAATAGACATTATCGCCTCCGAAACTCTCATCATAATGTTATCAGCCCAACCGCCGAGATATCCTGAAAGCCCGCCGTAAAGCATTCCCAGCGGAAAAGATATAAACAAAGCCAAAAAGCCTATCGTAAGCGAAATTCGTCCGCCATGTAGCAGCCTCGAAAAATTATCACGACCGTTTATGTCCGTTCCGAGAACATAAAACCGCCCCTCAGGCGCAACCCCGAACAAATGACGAGAGGTAGGAAAAATCCCTAAAAATTTATACGATTCACCTTTATTAAAAAGATTTATATAAAACTTCCTGCTTCTATCCAGCCTGTATGCAATATCAAACGTGTCTTCATCAAATTCGCGGACATAATTATAGGTATACGGACGAGACAGACGACCGTTCTCATCAATAGTGAAAACCTTGCTCGGCGGCGCATAAGACTGCTTCCTATCCGAAAACTCCTTCGAATACGGAGCCAAAAAACTTGCAAACGCAACACCAATATATAAAACCAAGAGCACAATAAGCGCAGTCAGCGCAAACTTGTCCCTTATAAGCTGCTTAAAAACATCCTTAAATGAAAATACCGTCAAAAACTGCTCGCTCATTAACTTATCCTCACTCTCGGGTCAACGATTTTCAAGAGAATATCGGCAATAAGATTACCGAGAACAAGCATTATCGTCCCCATCATCAACGATGCCATGACAAGGTTTATGTCAGACTTCAAAACCGCTTCCAAAATCAACCGCCCCAGCCCCGGATACTGAAAAACAAACTCCGTAAGTGCCGCACCGCTCAAAAGCGATGAAAACTCAAAACCCAAAAGCGTAATCATAGGATTTATCGCGTTTCTTAAAGCATGCTTATAAACAACCTTGGTTTCAGAAAGCCCCTTCGCCCGAGCAAATTTGACATAATCCGCCCCAAGTACGTCAAGAAGATTCCCTCTCATCTGACGCTGCAAACCCGACAACGAAATCGTGAAAAGAACCGTAACAGGCAACACAAGGTGCCATGCAACATCAAGAACTTTACCAATCGCAGGCAACCTCGAAAAATTAAACGAAGTCAGCCCGCCCGTCGGGAACCATCCCGATTTTACGGCAAAAATCAACAGCAAAAGTGCGAAAAAGAACGACGGGATAGCCATCCCGACACTTGTTATAACTGTCAAAACCCTATCAACAGGCTTTTTCCAATTCAATGCGGCAACAATCCCCAGCGGAATACCGACAAGCCACGTAAGCAGAATTACAACTGAAGTCAAAAGCAAAGTGTTCGGAATACGCTCCTTGAGCTTGTCCGAGACCTTTTCGCCCGTTACACTAACTCCAAGGTTTCCGGTCACAAAGCTTTTCGCCCATTTCAGATACTGTACGCCGATAGGTTTATCCAGCCCGAGGCGCTTAACCTCTTTATCAAGCGTTTCCTGCGAGATCGAAGGGTTGAGCTTGATTTCCGCAAGCGGGTCAACGGGACTCAATCGAATTATAAAAAAGCTGATTAAAGAGACTATAATCAAGAGCGGTATAGTCTGCAAAAGTCTTCTGAAAATATAAATCAGCAAATTCATACACTGATTTTACATTAATCTTCGAAATTTGCCAATTATACTAAGTGATTAGTATTTTGGGGGCAGCAAAAATATCTCGCAATAATGGTCTTAGTTAGATAACAATCCAGAACCGCCGGTATTCCCAAAGAATCCTCTGCCTAAATCTTCGTTACCGGGAATTTTATTTCCTTGTTTATCATAATATGTAATTTCTTGTTTGTAGCTGCGCCCAATGCTCTTCACAACTTTTTGAACTTGACCGTTTTCCCAGTAAAAAGTCTCCGCTTGAGCACTCGGACGCCCAGTGCTCATTGCAGAATACGAAGGAAAAACAAGCTCTTCCTTATATCCGGTTTTGCCGTTGTACATTTGCTCTGCCGTTTTGACATAACTACCGTCTTTGTTTTTTAAACATGTCGTAATAAAATCCGGTTTGCCGTTTTCATCAAAAGCTATGTCTTGAGTTTGACCTTTTTTGTAAATTTGTTCGTCTTTTACTTGCCCCCCAACAATATGTTTTCGCTCAAGCAATCTTCCGTTTTGCCCATACTCACATTCAACATATCCGGGGTATTTTTCCAGTCCGTTATTTCCCATAACATAGGTATTTGATCTCTTCAACCTCAATTCAGAACCGTCGCCTGAAAGTTTTCCATACTGGTAGGGGTGCATTACCATACAATTTTTACCTTGATGGATTCCTTTATCAACCGAGAACAAGGGTCGTGAACTGCCCTCCACACAAACATGAATAAGGTCGCCTTGTTTTTCGTGATTTCCTATAACTCTGAATCCATTGCTCACCAAACGCTTTAGATACGCGCCGATATTTTCACCCGCCTGCGGAACAACAAATATATCCCTAGTCAGAGCCTCAGAATTCTTCAATCCGCTGAGCTCATCTTTAAATACACGAGCGGCTCCATCCGCCGCATTTTTAATCCTGGAATAGCCGCAAAACGAAGGTGTAAAAGTTTTTTGCCTATTATTCACATTGCTTGAAACACCTAAAATCTTCATTTTAGAATCCAGCTTTCAAACTTTCCGCCAATATTTTTAAATTGCCGAACAAATCCCAATGCCGCACGAATTATAACAATATTGCTTGGCGTATTTTCGCCGCGATTATAGTGGAATTCAACATCAGTTCCGCCATTACGGATTCGTTTAAAGGTAAGATTTTTACCGTCATTGAATTCTGTTAAAATTTCTTTGCCATTCTGAAACTTTTCCAAAACAGTACGATAAACTGTTTTTCCACCGTTTTTAACGGCTCTTTCAATTCGCTGGGGGACAATTGCAGACACTTTCATAAACACTTCTCCATGGTTGAGGTAACGTTACAAGGTTAACACAACCGCTCGCATATACATAGTATATGCGTAAATATTTTTTACATTTCTACACAGATTAAAAAAGATTTCTCAATTAAAAAGAGGTTTACTTTATTGTGAGAATTATTAAAATAAAGATATGAAAAAGTTTTTAGGATTAGTTTTGATATGTTTTTTGGCAGGCTGTATAAACAGTTCTGTTTTTGCAGCGGATGACGCAGCCTCAGGCGACGAATGGAGTGACATCGGGAAGATGCAAGGCGCCTGGGACGGACAAAAAATAATCACTGATGACCAATTCGACAAAATTATCGAACAGCGTACAAAAAAATCTAAAGATAAACAGGAAAAACAGTTTAAAAAGAAGGTCGGAGAATCAATCGTCCCGCAAAATTCCGAGGTTGGAAATCTGATGACGATACGCCAAATTGCGGAGGATTATCCGACACTATTGGTACCAAAGACGCTGATTTCAGGGCATGTTGAAATTGCGCCCGGATTTTACCGCGTAATTTCCGCCAAAAACAAAGCAGGGAAAAATTACATAAACTTTTACCAAGGCAGTACCCTAATTGGCAAAATACCTGCACACGAAACTGACAACGATTTCGGGGCAGAAACCATAAACTATGCTAAAATAATTTATGCTGAAAACGGCGGACGCGCAAAAGTCGTATATGGCTGCCTGGAATACAATCTGGCCGCAGACGCGGACACAAAATAAACGGATAAGGGGACATAATTTGAAACTTGCAGTATTTGACTTTGATTCGACACTCATGGACGGAGAAACGATAGAATTTTTGGCGCGCGAATGCGGAATAGAGCCGCAAGTTAAGGAAATCACAGCCCGTGCAATGCAGGGGGAATTGGACTTTTTTGAAAGCCTTACAACCCGAGTAAAGCTACTAAAAGGCATGCCCGTTGAAAAAGTTAATGAAATTTGTAAAAATCTTCCGCTCGTAAACGGGGCAAAGGAAGTTGTGGCGGGCTTGAAATCACGCGAATACAAAGTTATTTGCCTCTCGGGCGGGTTTAAAAACGCAACAGTTCCGCTATGCGAGGAACTTGGAATAGATACGGAATTTTCAAACATTTTACACGAAAAAGACGGTATCCTGACAGGGCTTGTCGGAGGCGAAATGATGTTTAACACGAGCAAAGGCGAAATTGTAAAACGTGTTCAAAAATTGCTCGGCGTTTCCATTGAAAACACCTTGGCTGTTGGCGACGGCGCAAATGACCTGAGCATGTTTAAATACGCCTCAAAACGCGTTGCCTTCTGCGCAAAACCTATACTTAAAGCCGCTGCAAATATAATAATTGATGAAAAAGACCTTCAGCTTCTGCTTGACGAAGTTTAATCTTTGGGTTAAATTACTTATACTCGATTGCGAGTGATTGACAACCAAATACGGGCATGTGTGCTCTCCGACAGCTCTTCTTCTAGGCGCAGCAAAGCGAGCCGTAGAAGGGAGGGTACCCGAAAGGGTGGGAAAAGTGACTAAATGTCACTTTTGCGAGAGGGGTAGACACGCCTTTTGACAACTTAATATGGGCATGTGGTGGAATGGTAGACACGCCAGTCTTAGGAACTGGTGCTAACGCGTGGGAGTTCGAGTCTCTTCATGCCCAAACTTTAAAAAAAGACCTTTTTACGAGGTCTTTTTTCGTATTATTTTAATCAATTTATGATACGATATTGTCCAAAGTATGAAAAAGATAATTTTAGTTATACTCGTATTTATAATCTCGCAAACTGCTTTTGCGCAAGGGAAAACAACAAGCCTTTCTCTATCTGAAGCAATAAATCTTGGTATGCAAAAAAATATAGAACTGCAAGCGAAAAGAAAAGATTTTGAAAAGGCTCAATTAGACATAAAACTCACGAACAAACTAAAAAACCCTCAGTTTCACTCAAATTTTCTTGTAGGAAAAGTAAGCAGCAGCAACGCAAGCCAATTTGGGCTTTCTCTCCCTATTGAGGTGCTAAAAAGAGGCAAACGCGTTGAAAAAGCGAAAATTCAATCAAAGATGACCGAGTTGGAAATTATTGACTTCGAATACAATCTAAAACTTGACATTACAAAAGCCTATTACAACGTACTGATTGAGAAAGCAACACTGCAAATAATGAATGAACGCGCTGAGTTACTGCAAGACCTATACGAAATCGCACAAAAACGCTCAAAAAAACTCCAAGACTACGAAAGTGATTTACTCCAGGCAGATATAAAGTATAAAAGACAGCTTATTTTGATTGAAAAGACAAAATCCAATCTTAAAATGGCGCAATACAGATTGAACAAGGTTTTGAATGTCGGAGACGCGGAAACTTTTTATGACATAAAAGATGAGTCACTTTTAGCGACTGACAATTGCTTTATAATGGAACCGCCTCCGCTTGAAAAATTGGTGGAAAATACTCTCGAAAATCGATATGACCTGCTTGTCTCAAAAAACGAAATTGAAAAAAATAAAACCGAACTGGATATAGCAATAAGTAAGCGTATCCCTGACCTTACGATAAACGGCGGCTACGCATACATGACGGCAAAACAAACCGGCAGTGCGGCTCTTCCCGGGGCATACATAGGAGCGTCAACAGACATTCCTGTTCTGGATTTTTACACTGACGATATTCGCAAAGCAAAAAACACTATTGAGCAATCTCAAATTCAATACAACTCTAAAGTTAACAAGACTGTAATTGCGATAAATGACGCTTACGAAAAATTCTCAGTAGCACGCAAAAATTTGAAACAATATCAAGAAATCATGAAAGAATCATCGCAGTTGCTGGCTATAGTCAAAAAAGATTATAAAGCGGGAAAAGCAACACAGGCAAAACTTATTCTCGCCGAGTTTGCGCACCGCGATATCATCAACGAGACACTTTTGGCGACAGACCACTGTTTTAGCTGCTATATAGAACTATTGAAGGAAACAAGACTTACAACATTTACAGCCCAAGAATCTCTGTAGGTATTTTTTAATCTTTCAAAATCCCGCCAAAATCAATTATCCGCCCCGCAACTTGGTTTGCAGGATTAAATTCAGCATCACCTAAGAATATGCCCAATTTTTCAGCATTTAATTTTCTTTTCACGGCAGGCATCGAATCATTAGCCATTTCAGCCAGGCCGTAGCCTGATTTCGTATCAAAAATATAAGGCGTCACAACATTCGTTTCGCGCATATCACCCAGGGCACGTTTTAAGAACACAGCTCTGTTAGCTTCAGGAATCTGCCCGTGCGAGTCCGAATATCGAGCGAATGATTTGCGTATAAACTCAGCCGCATCTTTCATTTTCGTACTTTTAATGTCTCGCGCTGACATTTTTGCAAGTTCATAAACCTCTTTCTCATCCGCCGCTGAAGGCGGAATCTGTTTCTTCAAACCTACCTCAATAGATGCAGTAAGGTGCTCCATCGTCATTGTTTTTTGATGCCGAATAACACCTTTCTGTATTTTTATATTAAAGGCTTGGGACAGATTCATATCTTTATAAACCTTAATAACTTTATCGGAATAAATTTTATTACGACATTTATCAACAAAGCTAACCTGATAAATACAGCCAAAAAAACCATTATCCATAAAACGGATTTCCGCATGCCCTCCTCGAGGTAAAACACCTGCTTTCTTTGCGGCTCTTGTAAGAATTCCGGCTGCGCGCTTCTCGTTTTTCTCTATTATCGCAGCCGATAAATGATTTCTCACAACGTTAAATTTATTCAAATAGTCCATAAATTCTTGAGGATTCTCCACTTTTGAAGCGGCATCCTCATATATTGCCTTAAAATCCAGCTCCCCCAAAGCCTTAAAATGTGCCCTATCTACTCGCTTAAGAGATTTGGCAGTTGAAGTAAGCCCATCGATGAAAACTTCTATTCGCCGACTCAAGTCAGTAGCTGCGTTTTCAGCTTTTTTCATCGCTGCAATTATTTCTTTCGGCAAATTACCCACCCTGCCATTTGAACGCGGATAGGCCTCAACCATAGCTGCTATTGTCTCAGATTTCTCATAAATACGCCGCGAAAGCTGAGAACTTAATCCTTTAAAGGCTATCTGCCCCCCCCCCTCCCTCTTTTTTGCCAAGAGGAGCTTTATTACCGGATATCGCAGGACTTACAGAAGCATTAATCATTTTTCACAACCTTAAATTTCACACTTGTATTTGTAAAAACAAATGTATCGAAAAAATTGCCTTTTAAAATTTTTCCAGAGAAAAGACATCCCGAAAAACAACAGGATGTCTTATCATTTTATATTTTGTTTTTTCAATTACTTCGCAATAAATGTAAAACCGTCAGAAATTTCAACAGTTATCGGCGTGTGCTGGATTATTTTCGCGTCTCCGCCTTTTACAAAACCAAAGAGCAGCAGCGGCAGCAAAAAGAAGCCTAAACAGCAGACAACTTTCGGCCAAGTTTTTTCATCACCGGTAATTTTATGATAAAACTCGGTTCTGTGAATATCCTGATTAGCATCCAGTACGGTTCCGTTAACAAGATGAACTATTCCCGGTGAGCCCATAAAACCGCTTTTCTTTGAGTCGGCAACATTTAAAACAGCCCTTGCGCCTTCTTTAAAAACAACAACTCCGCCTACTTTTATGTCACGCTCTACCTGAGCATTGACTTTTTCACCGGAAATAGTGTTTTTACTTGTCTTTATGTATGAGACAATAATAGGCACCCTGGTTCCCGCAGGAACATTTACAGGCGACGCACAAAACGCAGCAGCCGCAAATTGATTAATAAAAATCAGCGACAAAAAAGTACAAAATATTTTTTTCATAATCCATCTCCAAATACGAACTCTTACATCAAAATTTTACCATATCAGGATAATTATCCGACATTCTGCGATGAAAAATTTACAATACTTATTACTTGTTATATTATAATTGACCACTTCCGGTATTATTGAGGCTATAATCTGACACAAACAGAAAACTCAAAGGAAAATAAATATAGTAATAGCACAGCAATGTACCCGCCTGCCTGATTCCCGACTTCTTTGCAGTACCTATCATCAAAGAGTACATTGATAGGAGATTCATCATGGCAAATGTAAATGAAGGGATTTATGACTTGCTCACCCCCGACAACAGTGCGTTGATAATGATTGACCACCAGCCGCAAATGGTTTTCGGCGTGGGCTCAATCGAAAGACAATCTTTACTGAATAATGTAAAAGGTCTGTGTGAAGCAGCAAAATTGTTTAACATACCTACGGTATTGAGCACGGTTTGCGCAAAAACTTTTAGCGGCAGCATAATAAAGCAAATTCAAGAAGTGTTTCCGGGCATTACCCCCATTGACAGAACAAATGTAAACTCTTGGGAAGATGAAAAATTTGTAAAAGCCGTCAAAGAAACCAAGCGTAAAAAATTAATCATGGCTGCGCTTTGGACGGAGGTATGTCTTTGTTACCCCGTACTTTCAGCACTAAAAGACGGGTATGAAGTTTATATAGTCACAAACGCTTCGGGCGGAGTAGACAAGGAAATCCACAAAACGGCAATAATGAGGATGGTTCAAGCCGGCGCCCGACCTGTAACCTGGATGCAGGTTCTTCTCGAATATCAAAGAGATTGGGCAAGAAAAGAAACGTACGATGCAACCCTTCAAATAGTTAAAAAATACGGCGGTGCCTATGGTGTAGGCGTAAATTATGCGGAAGAATTCGGTATACACTAATTATCCCAATTATTTAATAAATAATTGATTTCATATAGAGTCGCTTTGATATCACAAAGTGACTTTTTTTTAGCCTTTATGAATACGGCGAATATCAAACGAACTGTAACAACAATCTTGCAACAAACTTATCTGCTGTTTAAGCCAATGTTTAGCCGCAATGTTGCCCCAGAACGGAGAATCCGTTCGTTTCTGCAGAAAACGCGTAACAAATGTGTAATCCAACGAAGGCTTTACATCACCAAAGAAATTGTCAGCATTTCTTTTAATTATGCGCAATAAAGGGAATTTTTGAATTAAATGTTCAGCACATGTTTTAAGCTCCATTCCTTCAATCGTACGACCCATCATATATTCACATAAATCATATTGCTCTTTCAAAAATGACTTTTCAGAAAATCCTCTGCCTGTTATAACGCCAATAACCGTTTCGACAGGAAACTTTTTCCCAAAAGCTATATTATTTTGCTTTACTGATTGTATTTGCATAATTTTCTCCGTTTCAATTCTGATTATACAACAATCATAAAAATAAAATTTGCTTATTTCATAACCCGAAATCCAAAATTTTTACAAACAGCAACATAGCTATGCCACAGTTTTTACTGGACGAATCTTGCCTGATGTGCTACCCTGAATGATATATTTAAAAAGCATTCGGAGTCAGCTATGAACAAAAAATTTGAAATAAACCTCACAACAGAAGAACTTAAAATGAGAACAAGTAAGGATTGTCTCATCCCGAAAGTTATGCTGGAAAAGGACTGCGAACAGTATATCAGCCTCAGCGACGGGGACAAAAAAGCCCTCAAACATCTCGTTTTCGCTGCGAATAAAATCGACGAAGTTTTTATGAAGCAAGATAACGCATCGAATCTCGATTTCAAATCGTTCTTGGAAGAAGAAGTGAAAAACGGGGACAAAGATGCGGAAATGGCTCTGACACTTTTTAAAGCTCAAATCGGAATGGTTGCAGTGGACTCCGAAGCAAAAAAAATCCACCTTGCAAAAGGCTATGAAGACCTTGACGGAAAGGGGTTCTATCCTTACGACCTTTCAAAAGAGGAATTCCACAAAATCCTGATAAAAATGCTTAAAAGCGGCAACTCGGAAGAATTAGATGAAGTCCGAAGAATCTTAAACCAGCGGACTATGGTGGTTCGTGAGGGTGAAAAGCTCAAGGCTATTGATTTTACGGAATATTTTAAGGATGAATTCACATACATCGCTGAACATCTTCTTGAAGCCTCAAAAGCCTCGACAAATAAAGATTTTAACGAATATTTGGAGCTTCAAATTAAAGCTCTTATGAAAAACGATCCGATGTTGGACGGATTCGCCGATAAAAAATGGGCGGAATTGCAGGATACACCTCTCGAATTCACGCTTTCTCGCGAGCAATACGCTGATGAACTCACCGGTTCGGTTGTGGAGAATGAAGAACTCAATGATTTATTGAAAAAGCACGATATTTCACCGATTTCAAAGGATTCTATCGGGGCGCGAGTCGGAATTGTAAATAAAGAAGGCACCGCAAAATTGCTTGAAATCAAGAAATATCTGCCGCTGCTTGCAGAAAACATGCCTTACAAGGACGAATATGAGCAAAATATATCGGAAGGCGACGATAAACAGACGATGGTCGATGTGGATATTGTAACGCTTCGAGGAGATGAAGGCACATACAGGGGCGGAATTACGCTCGCACAAAATCTGCCGAACAACGACAAAATGTCTATTTCGATGGGTGGAGGTCGCAGAAACGTCTATCACAGGCAAATTCGCACAAGCAATTCGCCCGAAGCAATCGAAAAACGCAAAAAACGTCTTGACGCAACTTTGAGCGAAGAATTCCACAAGTATTACAACCCCGAGGCCGACCACTGGTTTACTATCGGGCATGAAAACGTGCACTCGCTCGGCCCAAAATCCGGCACAGAAGCACTGGGAAAATACAAAAATATAATCGAGGAAAATAAGGCCGACATGGGCGCTTTGGCACTTCTCGACATCCTGAAAAACGAAGGAATGTACACAGAAGAGGAGAAAAAACAGATTATAGTGACATACGCCGCTGATAATTTCCTCAAGGCTGAGCCGACACTTTCTCAGGCTCACCGTGTTCGCACGGTTATGCAGTCTTATTATTTTCTTAAGGAAAAAGCTGTTTGGCTCGATGAAGACGGGCGCATAAAAATCGAAATGACAAAAATGATACCAACTGCACAAAAAATGCTTGCTGAAATTATCCGCGTACAGCTTTCGGGTGATTTTAATGCAGGGGAAAAATACGTTCTTGATAATTTCGTTTGGACAGAAGAAATGGAAACTATTTCTAAAAAACTCAAGGAAATTGATAAGGCGCTGAACGGAATCCTCAAAACTCCGCTTGCAGACAGCCTTGTGAACTAAAAGATGACAGAATACTCAAAAATAAAAAACATCGTATGCGAAGATTTTAAAAATCTCCAAAACTACATATGTTCGGCGCTAAAAAAAGAAAAAACAGCACTGACAGCAGACTTGAGCGCATATATTAACTCGGGTTCAAAACAGTTGCGCGCGTGTCAGATATTTCTTTTTTCAAGACTTCTCTACGGCAAAACTGACGAAAATTCGCTAAAACTAGCCTGTGCAGTAGAAATTATTCACAACGCAACACTCATCCATGACGACATCATTGACGGCTCTGAAAAACGCCGCGGCAAATGCACGCTTAATAAAAAATACGACAACAGACTTGCAATAATAGCGGGCGATTTTCTGCTTTCCTCAGCAATAAAACAACTTTGCGAAATCGGCTGCCCTAAAATAATAGACAACTTTTCTGACTGCCTGATAAAGCTTTGTAAAGGTGAGATTGATCAGTATTTTTCCAAAAACAGCACACCTTCACTCGAACAATATCTTGATAAATCAGCCTCAAAAACTGCGTCATTGTTCATCTCCGCCCTGAAATCTCTTGCAGACATAAATAATGACGCAACAAACTGCGAAACACTTGCAAAATTCGCAGAACACTATGGCAAAGCTTTTCAACTCCGTGACGACTTGAACAATCTCCTGGATGAAAGCTCACAAAAACCGCTATTTTCAGATATTTCAAACGGAATATACACAGCACCCGTTATTTTTACTTTTGGAGAAAATAAAGATTTGTCAAATATTTCAGCAGAAAAAATTATTGAAAAATCACGCAATACAGAAGCAATTACAAAAACAGAAGAATTAATCGCTGCGGAAATTCAAAAAGCAAAAACAGAACTCTCCAAACTGGCAGAAAATGAATATACGCAAGCAATTAGAAATTTGTGCAATTTAGCAACTAAAGATTGACGCCGGAAAGATGCTGAAACAAGTTCAGCATGACGCACAACTTATTGAATTGCAATCAAAATTAAGTTTATCTAATTTTACTTCCATAATTGCACTAATAATACTGTCATGCTGAACTTGTTTCAGCATCTTTTCTACTTAGTAACACACATCAAAAATAATTTTATATTTCCGCGCAATTTTTCTGCCCAAAATGTTTTTATATAAATGTAGGTAGGTACAAGGGGTAAATTTGTATGATTTCAGGATTAAACGCCGCACAATTGGGGCAGCTGTCAGCTATGAACAATCTCACTAACGCTGCATATATGTCTTCACCAATAATGTATTTCGGCGGCGGAGACTCTTCGCCCAACGGACTCACCTGGAACCCGCCCATAATGGCAGGAGGCTGGGGCGTGCCTTACGGCGGATTTTACGGTTATAACTACTCAAACCCAATGGCGATGTACGCAACAGGCTATCAGATTGGAAACACAGTAGGCGGTCTTGCAGGCGGCGTTTTAAAAGGCGCAGGCAACGCAATCAGCGGGCTCGTCGATTTCGTCTGCTAAACTTTGCCCAAATTTTCGATTTTGTATATAATGCTATAGTGTTAATTCAGGAAAAACGCTATGGCTAATTTGTCTATATTTGATATAATCACGCCGATTATGGTCGGTCCTTCAAGCTCTCACACAGCTGGCGCTGTCAGAATAGGGCTCCTTGCGGGTAAAATTTACGGCTCAAACCGCCCAAAGAAGGTACATTTTAAACTTTACAACTCTTTTGCCAAAACAGGCAAAGGGCACGGCACCGATAAAGGTCTGCTGAGCGGAGTTCTGGGCTACGGAGTAGACGACACTCGGATTAAAAGTGCGCCTGAAACGGCAAAAAAGATGGGCGTTGAGTATACTTTCGAATACGCAGAAGATTTCAACAGACACCCGAACTCGGTAGACATAATTTTTAAAGACCCTGATATTACTGTCTCGGGTGACTCTCTCGGCGGCGCAGAGGTTGTCATTACAAACATTAACGGATATCAGGTTAACCTAAAAGGCGACTATCACACGCTATTACTGATTTACAAAGATAAGCCGGGCATGATTTACCGCGTAACAACGCTTATACAAGATTTCGATATCAACATCGCTTCTATGACATGCGACCGCGAAGCTAAAGGGCACAACGCGTCTATGAGTATCTGCCTTGACAGCCCGCTGACATCCGAAATTATCGCATCACTTGAAAGAATCAGCGAAATATACATAATAAGAAATATTGAGGTTACAAAATAATGGCTAAAGCAGGCACTTTCGAAGAAATCTTGGCACACTCAAACGAAAGCGGAAAACGCTTCTTTGAAATCGCTCAAGAGCAGGAAGCACAATACGCGGAATGCGCAGTTTCCGACGTTCGAAAACGTGTGAAAACTACATTGCAGGCAATGAAAGACGCGATTAAAGAGGGACTCAAATCCTCAGAACTCTCTTCCAGCACTATGGTCGGCTCTGATTGCTCAAAGCTGAAAAAACACTGTGAATCCGGCCAAGGGAAGAAAAACGGAATTTTTTCCACTCAAAATCACAACATAATGATGTACGCACTCGCAACAGCCGAACAAAATGCACGAATGGGCAAAATAGCAGCCTGCCCGACGGCAGGAGCGTGCGGGATAGTTCCGGCGGCAATTGTCGGCATATCCGAAAGCCAAAAATTGAATGAAGAAAAGCAGATTGACGCGCTTTTAACTGCAGGGTTAATAGGCAAAACCGTTGCCGCAAAAGTAGCACTTGCAGGCGCAGTTGCGGGGTGTCAGGCTGAATGCGGTGTTGCCGCAGGCATGGCCGCAGGCGCGGTTGTCGAACTTCTGGGCGGAAACAGCCGCCAGGTAGCGAACGCTGCTGCTCTTGCACTAAAAAACATACTGGGACTGGTTTGTGACCCGATTGCAGGACTCGTTGAAGTGCCCTGCGTGAAAAGAAACTCGTTCCTCGCAATTCACGCTGTAACCGCTGCCGAAATGGCTCTTGCAGGTATAGAGAGCGTAGTTCCTTTGGATGAAGTTGTTGACGCATTAAAACAAGTCGGCGCTTTAATGTCCTCAAGCCTAAAAGAAAGTGCTCAAGCCGGTCTTGCCACAACTCCTACAGGACTGAGGATTACAGAAAAATTAAACGAACTTTGGGCAAAATAACTACACAAAACGATTATAGAGCTTTTCATGCCCGATACTTGTCGCATCGTCGTGCCCAGGGTAGACTTTAACCTCTTCAGGAAGCGTAAAAAGTTTTTCCTTAACTGATTTTTGCAGCGTATCAAAATCCCCGCCCGGAAAGTCTGTACGACCTACAGATTCTAAAAATAATGTGTCGCCGGAAAACAGCATATCGTCTATGAGAAGACAAACGCCCCCTTTTGTATGACCAGGCGTTTCAATAAATTTAATTTTTGTATCGCCGAGAGTAAAATCCGTGTTTTCATCAATATATCCGTCAATTTTAGGCGGCAAAACAGGCGGAATACCATATAAAGACAACTGCGACGGCAAATTTTCCACAAAGAGCGCATCTTTTTCGTTTACGTAAAACTTTACGCCCAGAATATCCTGAACTTCTTTTGCACCCAAGATATGGTCAAAATGCCCATGTGTGTTGACAATTCCTTTAAGATTCAGCCCGAGTTTTTTAACTTCGGACGCGATTTCTTCCGCGCTTCCGCCCACGTCAATTAAAATTGCATCTTTCGATTGTTCATCATATACAAGATAAGTATTGACCTGAATAAGTCCTGTCACAAAGCGTTTTAGTATCATTTTAAATCCCGTTTTTCAGTTAACAAGATTATATTATACAACTCAAATAAAAAAATCGCCACTCTGTTAAATTTAGAGGCGATTTTTTGTAAAATTCTTTTCACTTACTTATCCGCAAAACGCTGATACCGTTGTCACCGCTGTCGGTGAGATATGTGTTGCAAATTGGATTGCAAATACGTATGCAAAAAGCATAACGATAAATAATCCAATAAGCAAAAAATTTGCTACTCTGGCTTCATTCATAGAACACACTCCGTTCGGTTTTTAAATTACACTTTACACTTTTAATGGAGAAAATGACTGGGGTTGGAAAGTTTTTCTGCGTTATCGCCTAAGCAATTGCAGAAAAACCACCGCCGCCGCAAGATGATGAAGCTACTGAGCCTGCTGTTTCAGCTCCGCCGCCGAATGCTACTGAACCTGCTGTTTCTGCTGAAGAAGGTGCTGATGGTTGGCTAATCATTGCGAAATTTATGGGTGCGATTGCGTTCATAGTTATACTCCTTATTTTCTTAATATCCTTTGATTTACTATTGATATATTTTTTATATCCACACTTATATAAAAACATTTAAAAGAGTCTGATTTCAGAGACGATTTATTTTGTTACATTTGTTAACATAAAGGTATAGTATAATTCTTTTATGCAAATTTTAGTAGTAGGAAAAGGCGCTAAAGAATATGCTTTAGCCCGAAAAATAAAAGAATCGGAAGCCGAACATATTGTCTTCGTTGCCCCCGGCAATCAGGCAATCGGTGAATTTGCAACATGTGTTGATATTCAGCCCGACAATATAAAAGAACTCGTTGAATTTGCCGAGGCAAACGAGATAAACCTCACCGTTGTCTGCGATGAAGCGGCAATAAAAGCCGACATTACAGACGCGTTTAACAGCGCAGGACTGATGATTTTTGCACCCGACCGAGAAGCGGCAAGGATTGCAGCTTACAAATCTGTCGGCAAGCGATTTATGTACAAACTTAAAATGAACACACCAAAATTCGGAATTTTTGACAAGGAAAATACGGCAAGAGAATATGTCCGCACCGCCGAATTCCCAATCCTGATAAAATACGACGAGCACATCGATGGGGAAAGAGTTTTCCTCTGCCACAGCGCACGCGAGGCAAACAAAATTTTAAACAAGATTTTCGCCATTGATACACCAAAAATCGTAATAGAAAACTACGTACAAGGTCGCGAATTCTCATTTTACGCAATAACAGACGGATACAACGCACTACCGATAATATCTGTCGTGCCTTACAAATACTCATCGGAAAAAGACGGCGGAAGTATCACGAAAGGTATTGGCGCTTACGCTCCTGCTGTTTTTGCAGATAAAAATATCGAAGAAAAAATACTCGGGACTATAATTTATCCCGCAATAAACGAAATCGCCCGCAACAGCGAGCCATACGTAGGGATTATAGGCGCTGATCTAATTTTAGACAGCCAAAATAAAATTTGGACAATCGAATTCAACACATTCTTTAATGAGCCTGATATCGAGTGTATACTGGAGCTTTTGGACGAAAATATAACAGAATTATTGAAAGCATGCTGCATAGGCTCTTTGGCTGATGATTATCCGTCGATTAAAACTTTCAATAAATTTGCTGTTTCATCTGTGGCGGTAAAAATCGCAGAACACCTCTTTGACAAAGAGCAATCTGAGGTTAAAGGACTCGAAGAAGTTGAGGATGAAGTCATTGTTACACTGTACAATGCACTCTCAAAAGACGGAACCACCTTCGCAAAAGCAGGAAGAGCATTATCCTTGACAAAATCTGCGGCTACTTTGACAAAAGCAAAAAAATGTCTCGCCGAAAATATGGAACAGGTAAATTTCAAAGGCAAAAAATACAGAAAAGACATTACGGATACAGTAAATGACTAATGGAAGAAAATGTATCGGATGTTTTAAAGATTTTGACAGAGAAAAAATGTTTCGAATTCTTAAAAAACATGAAAACGGAGAAATTATTGTTTCGCCGACAAGTCATGATTTCGGGCGCTCAGTATATCTATGCAAAAGCAAAGACTGCATTGAAAAGGCGTTTAAGAAGGGTAAAATAAATAAATTTCTTAAAAAAACCGCCCCCGCAGAACTAAAAAATGTATTGGAAAGCAAATTATAATTAAGATTTTTTTATCATTGCTGTACTTGAAAGCTTGCTTGTGTTACGCTAATATCAGGACTTAAAACGGAGTATAACGGCGAATGGCACAAGAAACAATGAGAGTATATGATTTAGCTAAAGAATTTAAGCTAGAAAACAAGGATGTAATTGAATTTTTAGACCAAAAACTTGGCATAAAAGTTAAATCACACTCCTCAACTTTGACAGCAGAACAAGTAAAAAGATTTAAGGACGCGAAAGAAGCTCCTGCTCAAAAACAGCAGTCTAAGCCAAAAGCATTCATTGTAAAAAAAGTAAAAACTCCTCCCGTTGAAGAATCGCCGACAGTTGAAGAGCCCCCAAAAGAAGAAGAGCCGAAAGTCCAAGAACAAACAGTTATTAAGCCTCGTTTAGGTCCAAAAATTATACAAAGAGCCGAAGATAGATACGCTCGCCCTCAGCGTCCGCAGCAATCAGCAGACGGACAGCCTCAAAGAAGAGAGTTTCAACCGAGAGACGGGCAGCCGCAAAGACGTGAATTCCAGCCTAGAGATGGTCAAAGACCTCCTCGTGACGGGCAAAGACCGCCGCAAACAGGTGACAACCAATATAACAGACCATATAATAGACCTGACAACAGGCCGCAAGGTCAAGGAAGGCCTTATAACGGTGATAGACCAAGATTTGACGGACAGCGTCCTCCACAAGGTCCGGGCGGACAAGCTCCGAGACGAGAGTTTACGCCAAGAGACGGTCAAAGACCTCCTCGTGACGGGCAAAGACCACCGCAAACAGGTCCTGACGGACAAAGACGCCCGTTCAATAAAGATGCAAGACCGGCTTCAGGTGCACCTGGAGCACCTATTAAGCGTCATATAATTTCTCAGGATATTTATGACAATAAAGGACCGGGAAAGAAAAAACCTGTTGCTCCTGTTGCTGCAAAAAAAGACAGAACAAGAACAAAAGAAGAAGAGCAGGAAAGAATTTCGCTTGAAAAAGCAATGGCGCAAAAGCACAAAAAGCGCACCAGAGACCAGCAGGAAGAAGTCGCAATAACGCAAGTTGTACTCAACCAGGCAATGACTATCGGCGAATTGTCGGACAAAATTAATAAAAGCTCTGCAGAAATCGTTAAATTCCTTATGATGCAAGGGATTATGGCAACAGTAAACGAAGTTATAGACGTTGAAATTGCGAAAAAAGTCGCTGTAAATTTTGAACTTGAAGTCTTGGAAGAAGATTTGGAAGCCTATATGGAAGAAGAGCTTCAAAAAGAAGAAAAGGCAAATGCGTTTAAAAATATCAACCCTAAATTCCTTAAACACAGGGCACCTGTTGTATCTATTATGGGTCACGTAGACCACGGTAAAACAACTCTCTTGGACAGTATTCGTGCAGCAAAACACAAAATCGTTGCAGGTGAAGTTGGTGGTATCACGCAGTCTATCGGTGCATACTCCGTTGACCTTGATAACAAAAAAATCGTGTTTATTGACACGCCCGGTCACGAAGCTTTCACTGAAATGAGAGCTCGCGGCGCGAAAGCAACAGATATCGCAATTCTCGTAGTTGCGGCGGACGACGGAATCATGCCTCAGACAATTGAGGCTATAAACCACGCCCGCGCAGCAGAGGTGCCTATAATCATTGCGATAAACAAAATGGATAAACCGAGTGCAAACCCTGATAAAATATTACAACAACTCACAGAGCACGGACTTGTTCCTGAAGCTTGGGGTGGAGACACAATCTGTGTTAAGGTTTCAGCTATTCAAGGCTCGGGCATAGATGAACTTCTCGAATACATCCTGCTTACCGCTGAAATGCAAGATTTGAAAGCATATCCCGAAGCGAAAGCTACAGGGGTCGTTATCGAGGCAAATCTTGACAAAGGTAAAGGACCTGTTGCAACATTACTTGTTCAAAACGGGACAATGAAGGTCGGAGACTGCGTTGTAGTAGGAAGCGTCGGCGGACGTGTAAGAGCACTTCTTTCTGACTCGGGTGAAAGAGTTAAAAAAGCGGCTCCATCAACTCCGGTTGAGGTTTTAGGCTTATCTGAAGTTCCTCAGGCAGGAGATGCGTTCGAGGTTGTGGGCGGTGAAAGAGAAATGAAGCAAATTGTTTCCGACCGCAAAGATAAAGAGCGCGTTACAAAGCTTGAAGCGATGAAACCGGCACACGTGAGAAGTGACGTTGTGGGCTCTGATGAAGAGATTCAAAAGCTGAACATCATCATCAAAGCGAACACTCATGGTTCGGCAGAAGCGGTTTCTCAAGCGGTTATGCAGCTTGAAAGCAAAGAAATTTTGACAAAATTAATTCACGTCGGCGTAGGTGACATTTCAGAAGCAGATGTTATGCTGGCTGCAGCATCAAATGCTATTATCCTCGGATTCACTGTCAAAGAGGATAACAATGCGCTTATGGCTGCTGAGCGTGAAAACGTTACTATTAAAAAATATGATATCATCTACAAAATACTTGAAGAACTTGAGCAGACAATGCTTTCACTTCTCCAGCCTGAAATCAAAGAAGTTGACTTGGGTAAAGCAGAAGTCAGACAAGTATTTACAGTCGGAAAAACCACAAAAATTGCAGGCTGCTATGTTCTTGAAGGTAAAATCAAGCGCGGAGAAACAGCTTCACTTGTGCGTGACGGAAAAGAAATATTTAAAGGTCAAATCGACCAGCTTAAACGTTTCAAAGACGACGTAAAAGAAGTTGCGCAAGGATTTGAATGCGGTATTTCATTCGCAAAATTCAACGACCTTGTTGAAGGTGATATAATAGAAGTATCAACCACAAAAGAAATCGAAAGACAGACATTAAATTAGGTAAAAACAATGACACTGAGAAATGAACGAATAAGAAAAACCATAATGAAAGAAATCGCTGACATTATTCAACGCGAAGTCCGCGACCCGCGTATCAGCGGAGTTGTTTCCATTGTGGATGTGGAGCTTTCGCAAGATAATTCTTATGCAAAAGTCATTTATTCCGTTTTTTGTACGGATGAAAGTGCCAAAGCCAAGACTATTGAAGCTTTGAACGCTAACAAACCTCACATCCGCTATGAACTTGGAAAGCGTGTCAGACTAAGACATGTACCTGATTTAAAATTTATTGCAAGTGATTCATTGGAAAAAGGCGCTGAAATTAATGACCTTATAAACAAAATTTCACGCGGCGAACTTTAAAAAGAGCGGCAATGACTCATACTTCCGATATTTTTGGATTTTTGAACATATATAAGCCAAAAGGTCTTACCTCTTTTGATGTGATTCGCATACTGAGAAAAGTGCTTAAAATCAAGCAAATCGGCCATACTGGAACACTTGACCCAATGGCTGAGGGTGTTTTGCCTATTTGTATCGGAAAGAGCACAAAGCTCATCGATTATCTGCAAGAGGATAAAGGCTACATCGCCGACATAAAATTCGGTTTTGTATCTGACACCTATGATATGGAGGGAAAAGTCGAAAAATCTTCCGATGAACCAATTTCAGAGGAAAATGTTAAGCAGCTTTTAAAAACATTCGAAGGAAAAATTGAACAGACACCCCCTATTTATTCAGCAATAAAGCTAAACGGAAAAAAACTATACGAATACGCTCGCAAGGGCGAAACGGATATCGAAATCCCAAAACGGACAGTAAATATTACAAAAATTGAACTGCTTAATTTTGACGATGAAACCCAAACGGCTAAAGTAAATATTGAATGCTCCAAGGGCACCTACATCCGCTCCATAGTCCATGACCTCGGGCAAAACAGTAATCGTGGAGCAGTAATGACAAAATTAATCCGCACGAAATCGGGCAAATTCACTCTGGAAAAAACAATAAAACTTGAAGACTGCACAACGCCGGACGTCATCGTAAATAATTTACTAAATCCGCTTGAAGTTTTAGCATACAAACGCTCAGAACTCGATGACAAGGATTTAAACCGCGCGATTACAGGGCAAAGGCTTTTGAACAAAGGGTTTGAGGAGAATGAAATCGTTTTGCTTACGAAAGATGAAAAACTTGTCTCTATCGCAAAAGTGGTAGATAATAGCATTAAAGTTATAAAGGTATTTGTATGAAAAAGTTATTTTTAGTTTTAGGCCTGATATTATTTATAGCACAAGGTGCAAATGCTCAATTCTCTGAAGCTGAATACTACTGCCCGAAAGAGCCTTACGCAATTTCTCACGGAGTCGGAAGTTTCTTCACCACAGTTACGGGAACCAATTTTTTTGCAACAAAAATTGCAGAAAAAGAAATTTCAAAAGCCTTGAAAAGAGAACTTGGCGCCGATTTTAAAGTGAAATTAGACACTTTTGGCGGCAGCAGTCTTATAGACGGTAAATTCCAAAAACTTACCGCAAAAACAAATGCTTTAAACAGCAAAGGGCTATATTTTACGGATATCAAAGCCGAAACAATGTGCGGATTTAACCACGTAAAATATGAGAGCGGAAAACTATACTTTGCCGAAAACATGGTCATAAAATACAGCGGAAAAATCACGGAACAAAATCTAAAACAAATCATTGCCTCAAACGAATACATGAACATGCTCAACAACCTTAACATAAGTGCAGGCAGAGCTATTGTGACAAAAATAGTCAACATGGACGTAAAAATACAAAATAACAGAGTCGCAATGAGCTACGATGTCTTAATACCAATGTTTTTAGGCAACGCGCCTCACAAAATCAACTTTTCAACAAATCTTGATGTGGAAAACGGCACTATCAACTTCTGTGACATAGATTTCGGCAACCCCATGCTCAACTTATCTATGAAATCAGTAATTCCTATGCTTAATAAGCTTAATCCGCTTGTTTATCAAGTTAAAACAGGTAAAAATCAAAACTCGATAGTCAATGTTAAAAATGTCAAAATCGTTAATAATGAAATTCTTGCAGACGGCATAATAGTGCTTCCTCGCAACTATACGCCCGCAAAATAAAATAAGGAGTAGGACTTATGAATTTTTTCTCTAAGTTAGTTGTTGTATTTTTGATAGTGCTTGCGATTTTATACGCAAAGGACAAGTTTTTTAGCGGTGAAAATACTGATATAGCAGACATATTCAGCAAGCAAAAAGACGGAATTCAATTACCTGCAGATACAGAAGAAACTGAAATACCAGCTGCTGAAGAAATAAAAAAAGAACCTAAAATACTCGTAAATATTTATTTTACGACAACAACAGGCGGAATAAAAAAGATTTCGCGCGAACTGCCGCAAAACAAAACAAAAACTGCATTTGCGATAGAAGAACTCCTTAAAGGACCTGATTTTAAAGAAAGACAACAAGGTACATCATCAGAAATACCTAAAGGTACAAAGATTTTAAGTGTCAAAGAAACTGAAAACTCCGTTATCATTGATTTGTCAGACGAGTTTCAATACGGCGGCGGCACAGAAAGCCAATACACACGTTTGAAACAGCTCATCAACACGATTGTAGGACTAAAGCTCTCAAAGCCTGCATACTTGTATCTTAACGGACAAAAGGCCGAAGTCATAGGCGGCGAAGGAATTATTTTAACACAGCCTTTAAGCGGAAACTCGCTAAATGACTGATAAAAGCGAAAAAGACATCGATTATTACTTGAATTTGGATTGGACGATTGTCTTCGGGACAGACACCGATTTCAACGGAAAATTGTACCATTACATAGAAATAAAAGAGTTTCCAAGCTTTGTCTATTGTGCACCGTCAAAGGAAATCGCCCTCGAAAACTACAAAACTCAGCTAAAACTAACATTGCAGGTAATGCTCGAATATGGAGAAGAAATTCCCCAACCCGGCGACGGAGACGACGACACAGATTGGGAAAGTCTTTGTCCGTAATTTAGTAATAAACTCTTCTGCCCGTTCTTTTATTTAAGCGATAATCCAGAATACCGGGTTTGTAAAAATCAACTTCATCGCCTTTAATAATGACAGATTTGACCAAAATTCCCGGTTTGTCCTTTGGTACGGGACGAACAATCGAACATTCTACACTTCCGTCAGGCATATGCGCTCTTGTAAAAATATGCCCCTTTACTTGTTTAGTCGTTCCTTTTGTACCCTTTGCAAAAGGCAACCCCAACATGACTCTGGTAATGCTACTCATATAACTTCCTTTCTTTTAACTGGTCTGTTGATTAAACCACAATACTTTAAAAATTTTGTTTCCCCACGCGTCCACCCAATCGGGCTATTTTAAAATGTTAATATTTATTCACATGCGCTTGACATTTTATGAACGTTTGTTCATAATAATATTATGAAGCTCACAAAGAAACAAGATGAAGTGTTTACAAAGTTGAAAGAAGCTTATGGCAGAGAGCCTCTGCCAAGTTTCGACATTTTGTGCAGAGAATTAGGATTTAAGTCGAAAAATTCAATATGGCAATATTTTCAAAAGTTTCTCGAACTCGGGCTTATAAAAGAAAAGTTTAACAGATTTTTTATTCCTTCCACGAGCGGGACACCTGACTCCCGCTCCATTCCCTTTTTTACGGAAGGAGTAAGAGCCGGATTCCCGACAATGGCAGAAGGCTACTCAGACACAAATATAAGTTTTGACGAAATGCTTATTAAAAAACCTTACTCAACTTTTTCCGTCACTGTTATCGGCGACTCAATGATTGAGGCCGGAATTTGCGAAGGCGACATCGTCGTAGTGGAAAAAGGCGGGCGCGTTTCTGACGGAGATATCGTTGTTGCGAGCGTAGACGGCGACTTTACCCTTAAATACTACCGAAATAAAAACGGTAAAATCTATCTGGAACCTGCTAACTCCAAATACCCTATCATTGAGCCGGAAAACGAGCTTTTGATAATAGGAACTGTTACAGGCTTAGTTCGAAAATACTAAAAAGGCCAATATTGAGAAAATCATGAACAATTTGCATGTAATAGCGCTTATAGACTGCGATTCATTTTTCGTTGCCTGCGAGCAGCTTAAAAATCCCTCACTTTTAAATAAACCCGTGTGCGTACTCAGCAACAACGACGGATGTGTTATCGCGCGCTCAAAAGAGGCCAAAGAAATGGGTGTAAAAATGGGAATGCCGTATTTTATGGCAAAAAAAGACTTCCCGGCCGCAATCTATCTATCGTCTAACCACACCGATTACGCAAGTGTATCAAAGCATGTGATGGAAGTACTGACCGAATTCAGCCCCGCTATTGAACAATACTCAATTGATGAAGCTTTTGTCGACCTCACAGGTCTCCGCAAGCTCTACCGTCGAAGCTATCTTGAAATAGCCAAAATGATAAGAGCCGAAATTAAAGCAAAAGTTGGAATCCCGGTATCAATAGGCGTGGGAACAACAAAAACAATAGCCAAGCTTTCATCAGAAAAAGCAAAGCCGGCAAAAGGCGGCGAAGGCGCATACATCATAGGAAATCGTTCACTAAAAAAGGAACTGCAGGATACAGAATTGGGCGAAGTTTGGGGCGTCGGAAAAAACACCTGCGCATTATTGGGTAAATACGGAATAAAAAACGCCTACGAGTTTTCGCAGCAATCGGATGAATGGCTTCAGGCAAAACTGGGAATCCGCGGGCTGCAATTAAAGCACGAACTTTTAGGTACTGCTGTTTACAAGCTCGAAACAACTGACATACTTCCAAAATCCATTCAAAAAACCAGTTCGTTTGCAAAATTTACAAATGAGAAAGAGTACATAAAAAATTCCATAATTTATCACATAAATAGAGCATGCTGCAAATTACGCGCCATTGGAATGAAAACAGGCTGTGTAAGACTGATTTTAAGGACAAAAGATTTTAAATTTTACACAGAAAAAAAGCTTCTGGTCTCCCCAACGTCATGGGATACGGATATTTTGAAGAACATAATTCCGCTGTTTGAAAAATTATATCTAAAAGACGTGCTGTACAGGAGTTCCGGTGTAGTTTTAGAAAATCTTATAAAAGAAAGTGACACCCAGATGTCTCTATTCAATAATTACGAAAATGAAGAAAAAAAAGAAAGTCTCAGCCGAACTATAGACAAACTTTCAAGGATTTACAAAAAAAATATTGTAAAGATTGGTTACGGGCAGCCCCCTCAAAACGGTTGACAAACTTTTTTGACGTGTTAACCTAATACCATACTAGACATTTACACAGCTAAGGAATTATGAATACTCAGATTACCCGACATGAGAATATTCTTAAGCATAAGTATAAGCATAGCCTATACGACCAAAGTAAGGCGGTGCGTGAAAAAAATGGGTTTAGACTAAACAATGCACCTGCGCCTGAAACGAGTTCAAGAACAAATTTCCGTGGTGCGCAAAAAAATGAATACAGAGATATTAAGAGTCCGTCGAACATAAGTTTTGGCGGGCTTTCTAGTATGTCCCAAAAAATTGTCAAAAGCCCTAAATTCCATAAAATTCTGGAATACGCACACAACCATAACTCAATTTTTACAGCAGGTTCAATCCTATTGGCATGCGGCATATTAAGACCGACAACAATCATGATGTCCACCAATGTTGAAATGGAAAACCGTCAAATATCTGCTTGTAAATCTATAGCATCAGGTCTCATAAGCTTTGCAGCTATGTATATTGTTTCAAAACCTATTGAACATGCTCTGAAACGAATCGAAAACAATCCGACAAAGTATTTGAAGCAAAAAACAATTGATACACTTCAAGCCGGTGCCGAAAAGTTAAAAGCAGGCGGTCCATATCACATGGCAAATAGAACCCTCAAAATGTTATCTGATTTTGTAACATCACCGATGAAAGGTTCTTTGACCATCATGCTGATTCCTCCGCTTTTGAATCTAATCTTCAAGAAAAACAAAGCAGACAAAAACAAAAATAAAATTGAAATAACTCCGGCAGTCGCACATTCTCAAAACGAAATTCCAACATCGAATGCAGTTGAAAAATATGCAAACCAAAAACACTATGTTTTCTTCAAACAAAAGTACAAAAACACAAAGACTCAAAACGAAAATATTTCATTTAAAGGCGGAAACCCCAATATTATTACAAAAGCTTACGGCAAATCAATGGACAAACTTGCCGAGATGTTCGGAAAGTTTTTAAACCAGGAATCAACTCAAAAAACAGCAGTAAAACTTAAAAAATCCAAAGCTCCTGTCGAAACAATAATGATGCAGCTTGGCGGAACAGTCGTATCTGCCTTCTACGTAATAAATACAATTACCAATAAAAAAATCGAAGAATATCGCAAAAAACCTTTGATGTATAACGCTATTATTTCTTGGGCGATTGCAACTACTGGTGCATATACGATTGACAAATTAACTGATAAACGTTGGGCAAAATTCTGTTCAAAATATGAACAAATCAACGCTAAACTGGGAACAAGAAAATTAGTGAAACATTCGTCGGGTCTTAAAATCATGAAATCAGCCCTCATCGCAGGCTCCATGTACAGATGGATTACACCTTGGATGGCGACAATACTTGCAGACAAAGTTTGGAAACAGAAAAAAGAAAATACCCAATCCCTCAAAAAATAAGGTTTCAAATTAAGTTTATTTATATTAAAATCAGCTTGAAACGAGGTGCAAGATGATTGAAAGATACTCAAGAGCGGAAATGAAGAAAATCTGGGAGCTTGAAAATAAATTTCAACGCTATCTTGACGTAGAAATTGCTGTTTGCGAAGCATATGCAAAAACAGGCAAAATACCGCAAAATGCCCTCGAAAATATAAAAAATAAGGCGTCTTTTTCAATTTCACGCATAGACGAAATTGAATCAGAAGTAAACCACGACGTAATAGCCTTTTTAACCAACGTTAATGAAACTGTCGGAGAAGACGCAAAGTACATCCATATGGGGCTTACCAGCTCTGATGTTATCGACACTGCTCTTGCACTTCAAATTAAAGACGCTTCCGAAATAATAAGAAACGACATTGAAAAAACAATTTTTACATTAAAAAACTTGGCGGACAAACACAGAAACACTCTTTGTATAGGGCGTTCACACGGGATTATCGCAGAGCCGATGACTTTCGGCGTCAAAATGCTCAACTGGCTTGATATGTTTGAGCGTGCACTGGAACGCTTCAACAACGCAGCAGAAGAAATCCGTGTAGGGCAAATTTCAGGGCCTGTCGGGACTTTCTCCAATGTTGATCCGCAGATTGAAGAAATTGCCTGCAAGTTTTTAAACCTTAAACCTGCTAAAATCTCCACACAAATAATACAGCGAGACTATCACGCGCATTACCTGCAAACGCTTGCTAATATTGCATCTGTAATCGAACAGTGTGCAACAGAAATACGTCACCTGCAAAGAACAGAGGTTAATGAAGCTGAGGAAGGATTTAAAGCAGGACAAAAAGGTTCGTCAGCAATGCCGCACAAAAAAAATCCGATTTCTGCGGAAAACCTTTGCGGATTGGCGAGAGTTGTTCGCTCAAATTCGCTTGCAGCACTCGAAAATATTGTACTCTGGCATGAGCGCGATATTTCGCACAGCTCCGCGGAGCGTATCATTCTCCCGGACAGTACAATTTTAATTGACTATATGCTCAACAGATTCAACAGTACAATCGAAAATCTGGTAATCAAGAAAGAGAATATGCGCAAAAATGCTCACGCATACGGAGGAATAGTCTTTTCTCAAAAAGTGCTGCTAAAACTCATCGAAAAAGGATTAACCAGAGAAGACGCATACTCAATTGTGCAAAGAAACGCACACGAAGCGTTTAATAATGATGGAAACTTTAAAGAAAATCTGCAAAAAGACTCTGAAGTAAAATTTACTGATGAAGAAATTGAAGAATGTTTCGATTACGGCGATTACCTGAAAAACATCGACAAAATTTACCAAAGGTTTGGTTTGTGATAAAATTTAAGAAAAATAATTGAAACAAAATAACAATTTTAAAGAGGAAGATATGCTATTCGAATTTTTATACTCCAAAATCCACAGAGCAACCGTAACTGACGCAAACCTTAACTACGTCGGCTCTATCACAATCGACGAGGAGCTTATGGAAAAAGCCAACCTTGAAGTTGGGCAAAAAGTAGATATTTTGGACGTAAACAACGGAGAAAGATTTCAAACTTATGTAATCAAAGGCGAGCGCGGAAAACGTGACATCTGCCTAAACGGTGCCGCTGCAAGAAAAGTTCAAATCGGAGACAAAGTCATTATTGTATCCTACGCATACCTCACACGCGAAGAAAAAGCCAATTTTGAGCCCGCAGTCGTTATCGTAGACGAAAACAACAACCCTGTTTAATTTAACCGCAAGCTATATTTAATTTTTTCTGAACAGGTTCACTCTCAAATAAATCCGATACTTCACAGCAAAGAATATCGCATAATTTGTCCATATTGTCGTAAGATGGCTGTGTTCTGCCGCTTGCCCAAGAGTATACTGTTTGCTGCGGCAAATTCATCTCTTTAGCCAACCTGTAAAGGCTCCAGCCTTGAAATTTGTGAGCTGCCTCTTTAATTTTAATTTTCATAACCGTTCCTATTTACTAAACATTTACATTAGTATACATACTCTTATAGTATTATACATATTAATGGGGTATTTTTTACGCCAAAGAAGAAAATTCATCTTTTTAAACTACAAATCACATAAAAAATACGACTTTATTAATACATTCAGATTAGAAAATATCCTGCGCAATTGCTTATAATATAAGTATAAAATTGACTTTTTAGTCAGAATTATTAAAATAAAAACATAGGGAATTTAAGTATGAAGAAAATTTTATCCGTATTTATAGCAATATTTTTATGCTCACAAGCAAGCTTTGCTGCAAACAGCGCAACGCTTAATGGCGCGATTCAAAAATATAAAGCCCAAAACTATGTAGGGTGTATTCAAGACGCAAAAGATATTGTAAAAAAAGACCCTGCAAATGCAACAGCATACTATTACCTTGCAATTTCATACTCAAAAGTGGGAAAAAAGGACGAGGCAATAGACGCATTCCAAAAAGTAATCACACTATCAACCAACACAACCCTTGTTGAATATGCAACAAAAGGTTCCTCCTGCCTCTCCAATCCGGAGCAGTGCAAAGAGGATGAAAAGAAAAAGCTTAATTTAGACGGCGAAATTGATAAATTTATTAAAAGCGGCAGTTCATACTCACAAGAAGCAAAAAAACAAATCCAAGACATTCATATGCAACAGTTGAAAAATAATATCAACTCTGAAGCTGACCAAAAAAGTGAAATGCCGACAAATGACGAAATTGCTGAAGCTGTAAAAACTCTCGCAAGAGCAGGTGTAAATCCTATGCCGACGAGCAACCCTTATACGCAGGCGCAGCAGTCACTTTACCAAAACCCTGAATATATGCAGCTTCAAATGCTTATGGGGTCAAACAACAATAATAACGGCGGTGACTTTATGAATATGCTTCCGTATTTTATGGCTCAAAATCAGAGCGGAACCGGCGCTAACAAAAATTTATCCGCAGATGCAATTAAAAACATGATGATGTCCTCAATGATGGGCAGTCTTTCAACGACGTTTGATATGGACAATAAATACTAAAAAATATTTAAAAGACACTCAGAAGGGATTAGAGATGATAGTAAAAACTACCAGATTCGGCGACTTGGAGGTAGATGACAATTTAATATTCGATTTTATTTCTCCGATTATCGGGTTTGACGAGGCAAGACATTTTATACTTGTGGAAAACAACAACAATAATGTTTTTCGCTGGCTTCAATCTGTGGAAATCCCTGAATTGGCTTTTCCTGTCTCAAAAGCAGCTTATTTTAGGATTGATTATAATTTCGAAATTGACGATGACACTGTAGCGTTGCTGAATTTAAACTCTATCGATGATGTCCTCACACTCAATATCGTTAATATTCCAAACGGGCAGCCGCAAAAGTCTACAATGAACCTTGTTGCACCAATTGTAATCAATAAACAAACCAAAAAAGGTATTCAAATGGTTCTGGAGTCCGATTATTCCGTGAAGCAAGAACTTTTCCCGCAGGGGGTGTAAATGCTTATACTATCAAGAAAACTCGGACAGAAAATCATTATAAATGATAATATAGTTATTACAGTTATGGAAACTAACGGCGGAACCGTTAAGTTGGGAATTGACGCACCTTCGGGCGTGAAAATTTATAGAGAAGAGGTTTATAATGCAGTTAAGCAGGAAAACCGCGCTGCAAACTCAATTACTACAAAAAATCTCGACAAAGTCAATAAAATTAGAAATATCGAAGATTACATTGTGGATAAATTTGTGGCTGAAGATTTATGATAGAAACCGACTGTAAATCATACGAAAAAGCAAAAGAGCTGTTGTGTTTGAAAGATTATGATGAAGCTTTCAAAATATTCGACATCCTGAATTGTAAATATGAATGTGGTTTTATAAAATTAGCCAAAGGACAAATTAAAGAAGCTGAAAAGCTTTGGAAACAATGTAAAGACCAAAGTCCCGCCGTAAATTGGGGGCTTTCTTTGGTCAGCCTGCTAAACTTAACTGTACCAAAAGGACTTACTTTTTTCCAAATTCGAAACTTTCTTGAACGAGATTTAAAATTATTAATCGACAACAAGCATCTCCAATTAGCCGAAAATCTAATCAGCGCTTCAGATATTCTGGCTGAGTACAACCCCGAAAGCTACAAGTTTATCGGAAGAGTACTTTTGCAAAGCGGATATGTCGGACAGTCATTTGAATTTCTGGAAAAATCTCGCGAAATATGTTACTCTGACCCCGAAATTTATTTTTTATTAGCCGACTATTATGTAAAGTCAAACGACATCTCTTCTGCAATAAAAACCCTCAAAAAATCTATAAAAATGAACCCTGCATATTTTCCCTCAAAAAATATGCTTGAACACCTTTCTAAACTATAAATTTACTAAAACCGGAAGTTCTTTCAGTTCATAAAATTGCTTCGAAACAGATTTGAAGTTCTCCGGATTTGAAGAAACGTAAAAAATAGGCTCATAGTCTCTTTTACCAGAAATAAGTCCCTTCTCTCGCAAATCACGCTCTATAAAGTCCACAAAATCCAACGAAGGATTGATAAAATGAATTTTATTACCCGTTATTTCATTTAATTTTTCAATTAGATAGGGATAGTGAGTGCAGCCTAAAATGACATTTTCACAGTTGTTTTCAAGCATAAAGTTAATCGGAGTTTCAAGAATTTTTGAATTCTCAGACGCCTCAAAAGTATGCCCTTCAACAAGTCTTACCCAATCAGGACAAGCCTTTTGATACACATCTAATGAAGAATTATTTTTTAAAAGTTCCTCTTTGTATTTGTTCGAATTTATTGTCGCAATAGTTGCAAAAACGCCTATTTTACCATTATAGCGTTCAGCAATACATTTTGACGCTGTTTGTATTACAGGATAAATTTCAAAATCATACTCATCGCAGAGCTCATCATAAACATTGGACGAAGTAGTGTTACACGCCATCACAACAGCTTTCACGTTCTTTTTCGCAAAAAAATCAAATATTTTTCGAGCAATTTTTATTAAATCTTCTTTTGTTTTCGTTCCGTATGGAAGATTCACCGTGTCGCCAAAATATATATAATTTTCATTCTCAAGGCGGTTCTCTAAGTCCTTAAAAACCGTCAACCCGCCCACACCGGAGTCATAAACCCCTATTGGTCTGTTATCCATACTATCTTTTTGCCTCACTCTTCATAAATTTAATTATACCATCAGCAATGCCTTCTGCTGTCAATTGTTTTCTTTCTTGTCCTATAAGCTGATTTCGCTCTTTGTCGTTCGAAATAAATCCTACCTCAACCAAAATGGATTTTGCTTTAGTGTGGTTTATTACGTAGAATTTTGATTTAACAAGCCCTCTGTCTACGGCGTTAACCTTAGCGGCAAAAGCAGGATGCACCGCTTTTGCAAGCTCATGCCCGTCTTCTGTCCACCAATGTGTCTCAATCCCCTGAGCTTCGGTGCCCACGCTGGAATTCGTGTGAATACTTACAAAAACCGAAGCACGCTTCTCGTCTGAAAAATCTACACGTCCCTGCAGTGACAAGGTCTGGTCGTCCCAGCGCGTCATATCAACCTTGTAGCCCTTTTTAACTAAAATTTGTGCCACCATTTTTGAAATATCAAGATTTATATCTTTCTCATTTATACCTGCCCTCATAGCGCCAACATCAGCCCCGCCGTGCCCCGGGTCTATTACAATGAGCCCGCAAGGCTTGTAATTCCCGTTGTCCGTCCTCGATGGAACAGTAACAACAGGCTCGACCTTAACAGGTTCCTGTTTTTTATTCTTGATTCTTATTCTGAGCTGCTTTCCGTCCTGCCGTAGGAAAGTTTCAACTTCAGCCTCGGGTTTAAGGCTAAAAACATATGAAACTCCGCCTATATTCATTTTTGTCGCGGTGATATCCGTTAATTTCAATGCCGATGAGGCTTTCTTGAACGGCTCATCCGTAAATCCCGTCGCATTATAAACCACAACCTCAAGTTTATTCCCATCGCGTTTTACAGAGTGCACAACAGGCGCAGCGTAATTAATTTGGAAAAACTCGTTCAGCGAACTTTCATGATATGAATTGTAAAAAAGAGTTTGCGCACCTTTTTCATATAATTTTATGCCGGAGAGCCTGCTGTCATGTCCGATAAGCACACCTTGCAAGTCACTTGAAAAAATCGGACGATAAGCCTGCGGGTTTTGGCTCGTTATCACCAAACGAACCTTCGACGGCTCAAACTGTCCGATTTTTACCGTCTCTGTGTCCGACAACTGCACTTCTATATTGTGATATCTCTGAGCAATCATAGTGTTTGGCATATCATAGACAACACGCGACGGATTCGAGAGAAAAATAGGTTTTTCCAGCGCAATACTGCCGGAACCAAGCAAAAGTATGTTTCCGCGTTTCACATCAACGCGAGAAAGATAATATTTTGACCGAAGTTTGAAAACCTTATTCCAGCTGTAACTATTCGGTTTATTTTCTAAAATAACTTGGCTTGCAGGATTTTCCGGCTTTGTTGCTGCCTCGGTTACGTTCGAAAAAGCCTTCTGCACATTCTGCATTGCACCGCTCGACAGGTCAGGAACGATTGGATTTTGCTCTACTTGTGAAGACGGAATATAAACCATTTTTTCTATAAAATCATAATTTTCAGAACGACTTTCGCGATAAACAGGTGAAAAATCCGACTGTCTAAGCTCAATGTCACCGTATTTAAACAAATAATTGCCTTTGATATTTATCAGACTTATATTTTTAGGGTTAAATTTTGTGTCGTGGTAAAAAACAACTCTAACAACATTCGGATTGGTTGAAAACTGTGAAACTCTTATTTGGCTGATTTTTCCACCCTTAAAAAACCAAGTTTCATTAGGACGTGTAAGAACTGCGTCTTTTATGTCAAAAAATACCCTGTTCGGATTTTTCAACGCAACAGAATCCACGGAACCTTCACCCTCTTGCGGGGCACCGTTTTGGATTGCAGATAAAAACATAAAACCGTCAGAACTGTCAAAACTTACATTATTGATACGGGTTTCGGCATTAGAGCCAAGCCCTGCAAAGCAAATACCGAAGCTTAAAAATATTATTAAAATTATTTTTTTAATTATATTCAATTTATGTTCCTGCCTGTAAACCCTTATTGAACAGACCCTTGACCTAAAATTTATCCCTCAACAATTTTTATTGAGGAGGAAGTTCCGATACGAGAGGCGCCATGTTCTACCATCAAACGAGCTTTCTCTGCGTCCCGCACCCCGCCCGACGCTTTCACCCGCAATCCGTGAGGAGAGACGATTTTGAACATCAACTCAACATCTTCGGCTTTTGCACCGACTCCGTCTTTTACAAAACCTGTCGAAGTTTTTACAAAATCCGCGCGCGTTTCGATACAAAGTTCGCAAGCCTTTTTTATCTCATCTTTCGACAACAAATCCGTCTCAATAATAACTTTAAGAATTTTTTCTTCACAGGCACCTCTGACAACCGCTATATCGTTTTTTACTGCTTCGTAATCACCATCTTTGAGCGCAGAAATATTTATAACCATATCAACTTCGTCCGCACCATCAGCTATCGCACGAACGGCTTCAAGTGCTTTTACAACAGAACTCGACGCCCCGAGCGGAAATCCGCAAACCGTAACAATTTTAACACCACTGTCTTTTAGATACTCTGCGGCAAATTTTACATTATACGGGTTAACACATACTCCAAAAAATCGGTATTCTTTTGCTTCATCAAACAACCTAATAAGCTCAGCTTTTGAAGCGTCAGGTTTCAACAATGTATGTTCGATACATTCGTTAATGTTCATCAAATTCTCCCCTTGTAATCATATAAATTCGCTGCTTATATATAATATTTTACCTCTTAATTTTACAATAAACCGCACATTTTTCAAAGAAAAAAACAAAAGTTAAAAAAATACATTTCATAGCATTGTAAAGAAATATTAATTAGCATATATACAAAAAAGCAATTTTTATATACTAAAAAACTTTATATATATACGAGAGATATAAAAAGATAAAAACAGAGAATTATATCAATTTACCTATTCCTATTCCTACATTTAAAATTTATTTAGAGAAAGAGAGATTAATATGTCACTAGCAGCAGCACAGGGCACAAGTTTATTCATTACAATGCGCAGAGCCGACATTGAGTATAGATTGATGATGATTACAAATAATCTTCAAAAATTAGCCAATGCCGCGTCTCAACAGTCGCAAGATTTGTTGAACAGATACCAAAGTGCGATTGCGGCACAAGAAGATACAGACGATCCTTCTGTTGCGGCAGACACAATGAGCAGTGCTGAATTTACAGCGGCATACAACAATATGTCCTTGATGTATCAGGCCAGAGAAAAGGTTCTGACTACTGAAAAGCAAAATCTTGAAACCGAAGAAAAAGCACTTTCAACAGAAGAAGAAAGTGTAGACAAGATGATTGAGTCCAACCTGAAAAACTTCAAATATATGCAATAACGAGGATAAAAAATGACAAGTAATGTTTTTAAAAAATACACACTGGCAATAGAAGATTCATACGTGAAAACCGCACATGATGTGGAAGAAGGTCTGAAAAAGCCTCCTAAAAAAGTTTACAGCACGATGGATTCACTACTGAGGGAATGCTTATTGCTCGGCGCGACCAAATACGGCACTAATTTTATTTGCTGACCGAAGCCGCCCTGGGTAATCTTTGAATTCAGCAAAAAAAAATCGGCTACTGTTATTTTACTCTTGAAAATATACAGTCACTGCCGAGATGGATAGAATTAGTTTATGGAGTTTATAGAGGAGTTTGTACTCTTTATAAGGCTCCTAAAAAATAAATTTGCTAGTTTGTGAATGAATGTTAAGACGAGTTTTTGAAATTCAAAAGTTAGTTTTTATGTTTTTTTCTCTTGTTCTCGTATGTTTGGTTTTGAGCCACTCTAAGTCCTCAGGATACTGCCAGGAAAGTTCTTTCCACCAGTGTACAGTGTATGTTTCAGGCGTAATGCATTCTTCACTGAATGTTTGAGAATAATGATAAGGATAAAAAACAGGTATGTCATAAACTGTTACCCCATTCTTATTTACAGTGCCGAAATCCTTTCTAAAATCGATATCAAACCGCTTAAAAAGCACGTAGGTAGAGATTTCCGCAATTGTATAAAAACGTTTTGTCCAAATATCGGTTTCGTAATATTCCAGCATCGCTTTTGTAAACTCGTGCCCTTTTTGCGAACCGAATAAACCGAGAGTCGCAAGCTCAGGTTCTTCTTTTCCGAAAAAACATGAGTTTTGAAGCAGAGGCGAAATATTTTTAACAAAAGTAATATCCGTATCCGAATATACTCCACCAAAATCATAAAGCACTTTCAGGCGCGCATAATCAGAGGCAAATGCCCACATTTTGCGATTATATACAGTTCTGAACCAATCATTTTTCATTGCAGCTTCGAAATCAAAAAACTCGGAACTTTTTTCATTAACTTCAATTATTTCAAAATCAGGAAGATAACATTCCCAATTTTCTAAAGCCTCTTGAACAGACTTTGGTTTTTCGCCGCCAAACCATATATAAAATAAGCGTTTTTCAATCATTCTCAGTAATTCCTTTTAACAAATTATAACTTAATTTCGAGTAAATTATCAAATCAGAATTTTTTTCTAAAAATTCAAAATATAAATTTGTTATTTTAAAACTAAAGTATAAAGAATTCGAAACTAAAGTTGAATTCAAATAAGGTTGAATGTCTGCAATAATAGTATTGTAAAGATTTTAGGCACTACTGCAATAAAATGTTTAAACACACTTTATTTTGGGAATATATAAATAAGGTGCAGGTTACTTAATAAAGGCAAAAACATTGATTTCTATTTATGACAGTCTCATTACCGGAATGAAACTGGGTAACAACATATTTAATAATATTCAGTCTTTCACCACGTCTTTGCAAAGGCTGATTTCCGGTGCAAAAATCACATCTCCGAAGGACTCACCTTCGGGATTTTATATTGCAAGCAATTTTCAAACCCAAATAAGAGGGCTGGAAACCGCAAACAAAAATATCCAAACTGCCACAAATATGCTTAATATGGCAGACGGTTCCATTAAAGAAATTAATGACATAATGGGTCAAATCAGGGATTTGGCGGAAAAAAGCACAAGCGAGTACATGACACCCGCAGAAAGAGAATCGAACCAAAAGAAAATCAATGAACTTTTTGCACAAGCCCAAAAAATCAAAAATGACACCGAATTTAACGGAAACAAACTGTTTTCAAATTCAACGACTTTAGACAAAAATCAAACCTACACCGATTCTAATACGCCAAAAGTCGTAACAACGGCGTCAAATCAAATTTTAAACAGAATAGGAGACAATCCGGTATCCTATTCCGCTGCCTCAAGCCGCTCAACCGAAGAAACCGTTGCCACGGCAGCAACCGTCCCGCTTGAATCAGCACCTGCGGAAAATACAACTGCAGAAGTTCCTGCATCAACAAAAGCACGCAGTATCAATCTTGCGGGTTTGGATTTAAAGCCTACAGATCCTTCAGGCATGGATATTCTCGTTGTAGCGCCTGAAGATTGGGGAACTTCAGGAAATAAAAAAATCACTGATGAGAGCACTGTGCAGATTAACGGAAAAATTTATACTATTAGCCGGAAAGAAAGCTCTGGTATCGCAAGCAGCATTTCTTACTCTACAAATTCAACCACAGGAGAAATAACTCTAATTACGCAAAATGTGGTAATTAAGGCCGCATCGGGACAAGATGATAAAATTATATTGCACGGAGTCGATTCTGTTTTGGATCTTGGAGATGGCAACAACACAGTAGAAATTGCAGGATACTCTACCGAAAATACCGTTATTGGCGGCTCAGGCCACGACAAATTTACAATAAGCTCAACTTCCCAACTTAATACAATACTAAAAAATGGAACCGGAGATGAAATTGTAAATAATAGTACTTCCGTAACGAATAAAATATATGATTCGGGTTTCATCATAAATAACGAAGAAAGCCGCGATATTAATATCGGCGGCAAAGCATTTAATATTGAAGGTAGAAAAAATACTGTATTTGCATATACAGTCAATAGTTCAGGAAAAGTTACTATAGGCGGACCTGGATACACAATCATCACAGCGAAAGATCAAAATAATGATTTATATATTGAAAGCGGTTCAAACATAATCAATACACTCCAAGGCAGCAACACTATTACTCTTGAAGGCAGCAAAAATGTTGTGGCAGGAGCCGAACGAACCTATAACAATGTTACGTTGAGTACGGTCGGAGCTAAAGGCGTTGATGCAATTCTAATAGCAAACGGCGGCAGAATGTATCTTGACTCGCCAAGTAACAACACTCGTACTTACAATTACGCTGTAATCGCAGGCTATGGTTTGAGTTCCGGAACCCAAGAAACTTTCAATGTAAAAATAGGAGGGAACTCCTATGATGTAACAAACTCTTACTCCACCCAAAACGCACTTGAATACAGTTTAGATCAAAATACAGGCAAAATAACATTTACCGGCAACAATTACAAAATTGCAGCAGCTGAAGGCCAGAAAGACAAAATTATCATAAATGGCAGCTCAAATACCATAACCACTAATAATGCCGGAAGCACTATTGAACTTTCGAATACAAGCAGCAGTAATACCGTAGAGGCAAAATCTGCTGTTGTGACTTTTAACAAGGGTGCCACCAACGCAATAAAGTATGCGGATAAATATTATTCTTTATCCGGTACAGGCGGAAGCACGGGCACAGAGGGCGGCACTGTCACTTATTCATTTGATGAAAATGGAAGTTTAACAATAGATGCCCAAAATATCAACATTAATGCAGCAAACGGACAAGTCGATAATGTTACAATTAGCGGCTCCTATTCAACACTAAATACGGGTGACTTAAATGACGTAATTAACTTAAAATCACCTTCAAGCAACCTTACCATAAATGGTGGTACGGGAATAAACACATTAATAAATGACAGCGCTCAAATTGTTACATCCAGTAATGTTACTACAGCTGAAGCCTGGGGCAGCTCTGGAACCAAGACAATCAAAGGCGGCACACCTGTAACCGCTCAAATAAATGGCAAATATTATACTTTCGAAGCCAAAGCTACAAGCGGCACCAGCAATGGCTATACAATACAGTACACAACCGACAGCGACGGGAAAATTACATTTCATCAAGTAGAAGGCTACGACGATAGCCTAACTATAACTGCCGCACAAGGACAAGAAGACGATATTGTTTTTGACAGCGTTTCAAAAATTAAATTTTTTGCCGGAGACATGAATGATAAAATTAAGGTCTCTTATGGAAACAATGTTGAAATTTATGGTGGTGACGGAGATGATTACATTGATATTGCCAGTTCTTCTTCAGGCACAGCATACGGTGGAAACGGCAATGATACCATTGTATTATCACCAAACTTTTTTGACGCTACTCTCAACGGCTACGGCGGAGCCGGAAACGATACATTTATAACAAACAGCCGCACCGATACAAATTCACAAGTAATAATCGACGGCGGCTCAGGCTCGGATAACGTTCAAAACACAGGTTCTTTAACACATGGCACTAATATCCAGAATGTAACAGGTGATAAACTTGTCATGCCTACACCTGTTGAGTGGGCAAATTCCGGGAGCAAATCATTCACATCTGGAGAAAGTATTACCGTTAAAATAAACGGTAAAATATATACAATTGCGGATAATGCGGTAGATTACGGGGAACCACCGACAAGTGGTCCGCCTAATCCTGCTGCCTCACGCACCTTGAACTGGGGTGTAGACTCAGCGACAGGTGAAATTACATTCGTAAGTTTCAACAGCTTTAATATTACAGCGGCAGATGGACAAGAGGACAACATCGCTTGGATGGTCGAGGGCGGAACCCTTGATACCGGAGATCAAAATGATAAAGTTACAGTTAAGGGTATGGATCCTTCAATAATAATATATAGACCAATTGGCGGTGGCACAATAAAGACCGGCGATGACGATGATACAATAATAATCGAAGAAGCAACAGGCAGAGTTGAGCTTGATGCCGGAAAAGGCGATGATATAATTTATTTCAACGGCAGCGATCCTCGCAGAACGCTCATTGACGGCGGAGAGGGCAATAATACGCTTTACATTAAAGATGTGGCTCCAAATGCAACTAATGTAAATACAATAACGAATGTTGATTTGTCTAAAAATCCATATTACTCATTTGCTGCGAATGAAACAAAAACACTATTAATAAACGGAAAAAGCTATACAGTCACAAATAATGGTGGTGATAACAATTCACTGGAGCTTTCTTCCGAAAGTTCCAATGCCATAGTATTCAAGGGAACATCATTTACAATTACCGCCGCAGACGGTCAAATTGACAATTTAAAAATCAATGGTAGCAACACCGAAATCTTTGCTGGCGACATGGACGATACGATTGTTGTCAACGGTGGAAGCAACAACATCGTTCATGGCGATGACGGCAATGATAATATCACTATAACCGGCAATAGTGGCATAGCATATGGTGGTGCCGGAAATGACAATATAACAATGCGCACATCAACAGGCACTGTTTATGGTGATGACGGGGATGATACATTTATAACTTCCCCTGATGTGGGCGGCAATCAAAAGCAGGGAAAGATCACTATCGACGGTGGTGCAGGTACAAATATCGTCCAAAATAGCTACGGAAACACATTTGGCACTAATATCCAGAATGTAACAGGTGACGCACTAGCCGGATCAGCCCCTGGCGGCGATATACCGGGCGTTGTTGACTGGAGTAAAACAGAAGTCGGAACCGTAAAGGCAAATTCCTCTGTTACGGCTAAAATTGGGGATAAAATTTATACGTTCACAAATAACACATCCTCAGATACAATAGTTTCTATCGGCGTAAACGGTGGCAGCTTAGTTTTCAACACGGATAACATGATTATCACTGCTGCCGACGGACAAGAAGACAACTTAATGGTATATGGCGACGGAAACGAAATATTTGCAGGCGATATGGACGATACAATATTTGTCAGCGGAGCAAACGACAATATTGTTCATGGTGGTGCCGGAAATGATAATATAACAATCAGAGGAACCTCTGGTATTGCATATGGTGACGATGGCAATGATACTATAACACTTAACAATCATAGCTATGGTTCACACATGCAAGGATACGGCGGCAATGGCGATGACACCTTTATCGTAAATAATTCATATTATAATACAGAAAATCCTTCCGATAGTGAAAAAGCAACTATCGATGGAGGTGCGGGCACAAACTCTGTCCAAAACAACGGTAACTTTACATTTGGTACTAACATCCAAAACGTTACAGGCAATGCTCTCGCCACAAGCTCTACTGGCGGTGGCGGAGCCCCGGAACTGCCGCCTGTTACAACCAATGGTTCAGTCAATGTTTCGCAAGGAAGCAGCGAAAGAATCAATATTAACGGTAAAATATACACAATACAAAATGTCAGCGCAGGCTCCGGAACACTCGGATACTCGCTGGATACAAATAGCACTGCAGGCGCTATAACATTCGTAGGCAGCGGATGGAAAATCACTGCGGATGAGGGACAAGAAGACAATTTAAAAATCCTCGGTCACGATAACGAAATCTTTGCTGGCGACATGGATGATACAATTGTTGTGGGGAACACAGGAACTTGGGGAACAACCAACAACATCATTCATGGTGGTGACGGCAACGACAACATTACTATAGTTGGGACAACAGGCATAGCTTATGGTGACGCAGGCAATGACACCATTACACTCACAAACTATGGCGATAGCTCTCACCTGCAAGGTTTTGGCGGCGATGGTAATGATACCTTTATCGTAACCAGAACACAACATATAGATGGTGACAACTATAGAGACCATAAAACTACTATCGATGGCGGTGCGGGCACAAACTCTGTCCAAAACACCGGTAATTTTACATTTGGTACTAACATCCAGAATATAACAGGCGACAAGCTGGCAATCGTGCGCCCGCCTGAAACAACAAGCGGCACGGTAAATATTGCGCAGGGCAACAGTCAAACAATTAATGTCGGCGGAAAACTTTATACTATTGAAAATGTCAGCGCAGGGTCGACGACTCTGGGCTACAACTTGTATAGCGGACAAATTAGATTCGACGGTGACGGCTGGAAAATTACTGCCGCGGAGGGACAAGTTGACAATTTGAACATCACTGGTCACGACAACGAAATTTTCGCCGGCGATATGGATGACACGATTGTTGTTCAGAACAGTTGGATGTCCTATAACAACATTGTCCACGGAGGAGACGGCAATGATAATATCACAATGTACTCCACAACAGGTACTGTATATGGTGATGCAGGGAACGATACGATTACGCTTAATCCGATAAACTATGAGGGCAGCACACACCTGCAAGGTTTTGGCGGAGATGGTAATGATACCTTTATCGTAACCAGCACATCACACACAAACGGTGAAGATCAATGGGATCACAAAGCCACTATCGATGGCGGTGCGGGCACAAACTCTGTCCAAAACTCTGGTAATTTTACATTTGGTACTAACATCCAGAATATAACAGGCGACGCATTGGCAAACAGCACGTCAACAGGTGGCAGTTCTTCCGGTACTATTGACTGGGGTACAAGCGGTAATATCACGCTCCAATCCGGTGAAGTAAAAACAATAAAAATTAACGGAAAAACATATACTCTCGAAAATATATCCGGTTCTTCTCAAAATGTATCAGGATATAGCTACGGTAGTGACCCTATTTCCTTTTCAATGAACGGCATAAAACTTACTGCCGCAGACGGACAAGAAGATAAACTAAGTATTCACGGTGCAAACAACCAAGTCTATACAGGCGACATGGATGACTATGTTGTAGTTGGTACAATTGGCTTTAACAATCCAGGCGGTTGGAATGCCGGAAACAACCTTATTGATACGGGAAGCGGAAATGATACCATAAATATTCACACCCAAGACAACAGTGTCAATGCCGGAGATGGCAATGACACTATAACTATAGGACACGATAGCGGCAACGGTTCTGTCGGACATTGGCAAAATAACTCTATAAATGGTGGCGCAGGTAATAACATAATTACTGATTACTACAACGGAACTGCGGTAGATAATAATACAACTATTACAGTTAAAGCAGGTGAAACTCAAACCATAAAAGTAGGAGACAAGACCTATACTGTATCCAACAATGGAGAGGCAAACTACAACCTTACTTATGGGCTTGAAGACGGTAAAGTTAAATTCACAACAGGTGATGGATTCTGCGAGGGACTGACAATAACCTCCGCTGCAGGTCAAGAAGATGATATTATCTGGGGAGTTCACTCAGGAACCCTAAATACGGGGGACATGAATGACCGCGTTGAAATCTTAGCTCCAAATTGGGATATAGGATTTGCCGGAGGCGGTAATTCGCATATAAATACAGGAGATGGAGATGACACAGTTATTGCAGACAATGAATCCAGAAGCAGCATTATCGATGGAGGTGCCGGCAATAATACTTTCATTGGTGACAAAGATAGCAACACAATAATAAACTTCGGTACAAAAACCAGTGATTCTGTTTCCTTTGGCGCAAATGAAAGCAAAACTATTACTATCGGAGACAAAACCTATACAGTCGTTAACAATGAATCTGCAAATAATACTCTAAAATGGAAGTTGGACACAGCGACAGGACAAATCAAATTCGAAAGCTTCAACAGCTTCACTGTCACTGCAGCTGAAGGTCAAGAGGACAATATCTTGTGGGCTGTTGAGAATGGTACGCTCAATACCGGTGACCAAGATGACAAAGTTGTGATTGAAGGTCTGGATCCTTCAATCATAATCTATCGTCCGACAGGAAGCGGCTCCACAATAAACACAGGCGATGGTAACGATACAATTATACAAAACGAGGGTGCTGGAAGCAACATTATAAATGCCGGAAATGGTAATGACAACGTTTCACTTGCTCAGAACAGTGGCCGCAACACTATAGACATGGGTCTCGGCAATGACAACAGTATAATTAATATCAATCGTAGTGACAAAATTAAATATGGATTCAATGCGTCAGAAACAAAGACACTTACAATTTCAGGTAAGACTTATATTATAAAAAACATTGGCGCACAAAACAACCAACTCTCATACTCTCCTGATGGAAATAACGGAATAAATTTTATTGGAAACGACTTCGTAATAACAGCCATTGATGATCAGCATGATAAGATCGGAATCAATGGAAATAATAACACAGTTAACGCAGGCAACGGTATCAATGGCGTTACAATCAACGGAGGTGATGGAAACACTGTTACTGGCAGCAGTGACACATACGTAACAGACCATGGCTCCGGCACAACCATCATAAAACCGAACGAAGGTTCGGCAAATTTCGCTGCGAATGAAACAAAAACTATTGAAATAGACGGAAAAACATATACCATTAAAAACAATGGCGCTGCAAATAACGTACTCAATTGGAATTTGCATATCGGATATAGTTCTAATTCAATTAAATTTATAGCTTCCGACTTTGAGATTATCGCGGCTGACGGGCAAAAAGATAATATTCAGCTAAACGGAAGTAACAACATAATAGACACCGGTGATTTGGATGATTCTATTTATATCATGGATAATTCCTCACAGCACAATATTATAAACAGTGGCAGCGGAAATGATACAATCGACTCCCACGGTTCTTACAACACAATTAATTCAGGCGAAGGCAATGATACAATTGACGCCGACGGAAGAGGCGACACAATAGATACAGGTGAAGGCGATGACCATGTGTATGTATCAATCGGCCGCGGCAACAACATTACGACCGGTAACGGCAGTGACAAGGTAGAACTGTTTTGGGATGCAGAAAATAACATAATAAACACAGGACTCGGTTCAGGCGACAGCGTTCTTGATGACGGTATTTCCTCCACCATAAAATATGAATTTAATACGTCCGAAACCAAAACAATCGATATTAACGGTAAAACGTACGAAATTAAAAATGTCGGAACTCAAGGCAACCAGCTTTCTTACAGCACAGATGAAAACGGGAAAATAAATTTTGTCGGAAATGATTTTGTAATCACGGCAAAAACAAACCAAGACGATAACATTGGAATAACAGGAAACGGCAATACTGTAGATGTCGGAAACGGCAGCAACAACGTAACTATTGGCGGCGGAAACAATAACACCGTCAATGGAGACAAAAATACAACCATAACCGATAACGGAACAGGCTCCACCGTTACAAAACCTGACAGCGGCTCTGCAAGTTTCGGTGTCGGAGAGAGCCAAATAATAGACATCAACGGCAAAAAATATACTGTCGTAAACAATGGTGCAGCAAACAATAAATTTGAATATAGTTACGATTCAACATCAGGACAAATAACATTCAAATCTAACGATTTCAGCATTACAGCCGCAGAAAATCAAACGGATAATGTCGCAATAAGCGGAAACAACAATATTTTAAATACGGGCAACCTCAATGACAAAGTTACAGTCAACGCAGGTTCAAATAACAACACTGTTAACGGCGGTGCAGGTACAGATACACTTATCGATAACGGTACAAACACTAAAGCTTCAGAATTTGAAAATGATCAAAACAACAACAGTATCACCCTCAATGCCGGTGAATCAAAAGAAATAACCATTGACGGTAAAACATATACAATCAAAAACAATGCAGGTTACGAACAATCACTAACCTATAGCTTAAACGACAGCACAAAAGAAATTACCTTTGATGGTAGTCGTTTCGACATAACTGCGGCTTCCGGTCAAGAGGACAAAATCATCCTTAAAGGAAACTACAATAAACTTGATACCGGCGACGGCAACGATCAAATAACCACAAACGCTGCTTCCTCAAATAATACCATTCTCGGAGGAGCCGGAAATGACGTTATCACGAATAACGGCATAAACAACACTATTGACGCCGGCGCAGGAAGTGACGTGCTTAATCAAAATACAACTTCGACCACAAATATAAGCAGTGTTGAAAAAATCAATGTGCAAAATAAAAGTAATAACATAATACTGGATGCTAACGAAAAAACAGTAATCGAAATCAACGGACTCACATACACCTTAACTAATAACAGTAACAGTAAAAATAATATTACATACGAGTTTAACGAAACAACTAAAGAAATAACTTTTACTGCAGATTACTTAGAAATCAACGCAGCAGCGGGACAAAGCGACAAAATTATACTCAAAGGCGATCATAACCACGTATACGCAGGTGATAAAGATGATACTATTATCTCCTACGGTATACATAATACTCTCTATGGAGAAGATGGTGATGATACAATCACTGTTTACGGAGAGAGAGAAAACACGGTTTCTGGCGGTAAAGGCAACGATAATATCACCGTCAATGCAAATAATAGTTATAGTATTCGAGGCGATGACAGCGATGGCGATGAAGGCGATGACACAATAATTGTCAACGGTAACAACAATCATTATATAGAAGGTAATAACGGCAACGACAAAATTATAATTAACGGCAGCAATAACATAACTGACGGCGGTGCAGGTGACGATTACATTATCATTTCCGGAAACAACAACATTGTGAACGGCGGTGCAACAGGATACGACAAGGTTACAAACAAAGGCAAAGGAAATTCCTACACAGGAATGAACCAACTCGTTGACCAAGACAAAAACTTTAATATCCAAGTCGACGGTAACCTCGGTTCAAACTCAAAATACGGCATTTCAACAGGAATATTACTGCCTGATATCGGTTTTAACATATCCTCAAGAGAAAATGCAATTGAAACGTTGAAGCAAATTGACGAAGTGATTCTCGGGCTTACAACATCTCGAGTCGACATCAGCTTCCAGAATAACATGCTTGCCTCAATAATGAAGGCAAATTTAACCCGCATTTCAAACCTAAACACATCTCTTGCAACAATAGTCGACGCTGATACAGCAACAGAATATAACAACTTGGTCTCAAAAGCAGCACTCATAGACTCAGGCAAAGCGCTGCAAATGCAAGCTGCCGAAAACCAAGCGGCTCTTTTGAGAAAATTAATAGGCTCAATTGCGAGCTGATTACTACTGTGAATCCGATTTAATCCGCTTCTTTCAACACAGGTAAATTTTTGTTTATCGCGTCCAAAAGGTACTGCAGCTGCTCGTTCACATACTCGGGGCTGTAAAGGTATCCGTCCGAATTGTAGCTCAAATATTTGCCGTAATACGAAGCCTCACGCCTTAATGTCGCGACACTGTATGCCTGATTAGAGAGCTCCATAATTCGCTTGTAGCTGATGTAGCTTCCCTCGGGCTTTTCAGCGTACTCTTTCTGCAAATAATACGCCAAATCTATAAAATAACTAACCTGAGCATTAAATACCTGAGTTTTAGTCCCTTGAATAATCGTCACCTTAAGCTTTTCGAGCGCAGTAACAATATCGTTCACGTCGTTAATATAATTTGAATTTTTATCTTTTTTCTTAATTATATCAATGTACATTTTCTCTTGACGTGGTGCAGGGATTAGATCCTCAACTTTTACGTTTTCATCAACCTTAAACACATCCTTTGATTCGCTGCTCGGACGCATATAGTCGAATTCTGCCTGAACATCGGGAAGTTTTCCTGCGTAACCTGACTGAGGCGAAGTCGAGAGAGCTTTACCTTTTTTTGCAAAAACAGGCAACACCAAGACAGACATCATTATACAAACTGCGATAATAAGCGAAAAACATTTCTTCATACATTTTATTATACTCGATTTCGAGTAAAAGTCATTAAAAAAGAAATGTAAAAAATGGGGCACACGTTCGCAATGAAGTACTTTTTTATGCTAATATCTAATTACGGAAGTAATTTAGGGAGTGAAATATGAACAAGAAATACAGAATCGGTGTGGACGTAGGCGGAACAAATATTAAAATCGCACTTGTTGACCAAAAAGGCGGTATCGTATACTCAAACTCTATCCCGACAAGAGCGGAAATGGGCTACGAATACACTGTTTCGAGCATAAAACAGGCAATCGCGGACTTGATGAAAGAAACAAAGACAACAAAAGAAGTGATTGAAGGGATAGGCTTTGGATTCCCCGGGCAAATTGACTGCACTAACGGTGTTGTGAGAATTTTGCCGAATATTCCCGGCTGGGTCAACGTTCCTATCGCAAAACTCATGGAAGATGAATTTCACATCCCGACAAAAGTCGACAACGACGTGCGCTGCGCTGCGCTAGGCGAATTGAATTACGGCGCGGGTAAAGGATGTCAAAACTTAATCTGCATAACCGTCGGAACAGGTATCGGCTCGGGGATAATCGTTAACGGCAAAATCGTCCGCGGCGCAGACAATGCAGCAGGCGAAATCGGACATATAAAACTCGAAATGCAAAACGGCGCAATCTGCGGCTGCGGCGACACAGGCTGTATGGAGGCATATGCGTCAGGTCCTGCCATCGTAGCATTAGCCGAAGAATACATCAAAGGCGGAAAATCCACAAAATACCGTGAACTTGCAAACCCTGATATCACACCGTACGTAGTTGCAGAAGCAGCAAAACAAGGTGACGCGGTAGCCAGAAGAATTTTCCGAATTGTCGGCGAATACATCGGCATAGGGCTCTCAAGTGTCGTTAACCTCTTGAATCCTGAAAAAATCATCGTAGGCGGCGGAGTTGCTGATGCCGGCGACATATTAATAAAGCCTCTTGAACGAGCGCTCAAAGACCGCGCAATGCCTATTTCAGGCAGTTCTGTTGAAATCGTGCCCGCACAGCTAGGCAACACAGCAGGTGTAATCGGTGCAAGTTTACTTATAGAAAGCTAAAAATGTCACTATATTTGTTCTACGGACAGGAAGAATTTTTAATTGAAAAAGATATCGAGAAGCTTAAAAACAAGCTTCTCGATAAATCTTTTATTTCAATGAACTTTAAAACCTGCACAAACCCTCGTTTCCCTGATCTCATGGACATATTAAGCACACAGCCGATGATGTTCGGCAACAGTCTTATCGTTGTTGAATGCGGAAACTACTTTGAAGCAAAAGCAGAAGGAGCGCTCGAAGATAAGCAGCTTGCACAGCTTGAAAAAGCACTTGAAAGCGTGCCAAAACAAATAAACATAATCTTTTTATACAAATTTGACAGAAATTCTAACAAAAAACTCGACACGCGAAGAAAACTCTACAAAATACTTTCAAAAGCCTGCGACACAAGAGAATATAAGCAGCTTCCGACATACGACAGAACCCTGCCTTGTACAATTACGCAACTCGGCAAAGATAACGAACTGACACTGACACCCGACGCAGCTGCGAAAATTATCGAAATGCTCGGCTCCAACCTTCGTGTAATCGATAACGAATTAAAGAAATTGAAACTATTCATCTATCCGAACACAAAACCTTCTGCCAATGAAATAGAGGCGGTTTGCACTTCCGTTCAGGATGTTTTCAAGCTGGTTGACCTGTTTATACTGGGAAAAAGAGATAAAGCAATGAAGGAGTTTGACCTTTTGACGCAAACACAGCACCCGCTTCAAATTTTGGCACTTTTACAGAGTACTGTTTCGCGGTTTATTAATTTAAAATTACTTTCACGAGACATGGGTTCGTTTGAGATTTCAAAAAAAGTTAATATGCACGAATTCCGTGTAAAGCTTGAGCTGGAAAAAATCCGAAGCTATAAATACGACGACCTGCTGCAACTTAAAAAAAATCTGACCGAGGGTGAGTTTAAAATAAAAACAGGTAAAGTTTTTTCGGAAAAGCTTGCCGTAGAACAGATTTTACTTTTGAATGAGTCAAAGGAGTAATATGTTTGCACCGTTTATAGATAATAATCTACCATTTATAAAAGAATATTTTGAACTGCTTTGCAATAGCTCCGGGGGGGCTTTCCCGCAGTCAATTATTTTTTATGGCGAAGACGTCTTAGCACAGTACATGTTAGCGTTGAACCTTTCAAAAATACTAAATTGCTCAGACGACAGAAGTGCGCATTGTGCCTGTCTAAACTGCAACTGGATAAGAGAAAACAATCACCCCGCGGTAACAACTGTCTCGAAAGTCGACTTTAAACCGGACAACGACAACTCCAAAACCGTAATCTCGGTAAAACAAACACAAGAAATCAAAAATTTACTTTCCACTACCAGCGAATATCACCGATTTTTTATAATCTGCGACGCCGAAATAAAGGTGCCAAACGCAGAAGAACTGGCACACGTTAAAGAATTTAAATTGAATAAATTTGCCTTACCGTTTGATGATGAGCCTGAATTTGGCGGTCAATGCTGGATACCGAAAGGACTCACACGCGCAGTTTTTCAAGAGGAAAGCGCAAACTCGCTCTTAAAATCAATTGAGGAGCCGCCGCCAAAAACGACTTTTATTTTCCTTACAAAAGATAAAAGCGACCTTATTGAAACAATTATTTCGCGCTCACAAAGCTTTTTTGTTCCTTCGGTGCACGTGCAGGATACAGATATAAAACTTATTTCAGAAGAGTTGAAATATTATCCTGAAATCGACCGCTTGGAAATAAATATAATTGCCGAAAACCTTTTAACAAAAGGGGTAGAACAAAATCTGACCCCTGATGAGATTTTTACAAAGTTTCAGCAATTTATTAAGAATACTGCGCTCGCAAACACATCAAATCCGCAGAATGTAGCAAAAATGCTTGAAGACATTCGCGTTTTAAATGAGGCACAAGCGCAAATTAAATCTTACGTAAAACCTCAAATTGCTCTGGAAAATGCAATATACAGAATTTACAAAAATTGGGAAAAATAAGAATTCTAGGCAAATAACAACGAACATCATTCTGATGCAAAGCAGAAGAATCTAAAAGCGTCCGGCCTAAAAAACAGAAAGATTCTTCGCTAACGCTCAGAATGACAGATAGTCGCAATCCGACAACTTAACGTCATTCTGAACCGAGCGCAGCGAGTGTGAAGAATCTTTCCGCTACTTGCACGTCGCTCTTATAAAAGATTCTTCGCGTTGCTCAGAATGACGAGAAAAATATTGTCATAAAAAATTCCGCGGAGTAAATATACCTCGCGGAATTTTTGAGTATTTATATTTGTACAATTAGTATCTGTAGTGAGCGAATGCCTTGTTAGCTTCAGCCATTTTGTGGGTGTCTTCGCGTTTTTTAACAGATGAACCTGAGCCGTTAGCAGCATCAAGAAGTTCGTTTGTTAATTTTTCGATCATTGATTTTCCGCCGCGTTTTTTAGCAGAATCAATAATCCAGCTTGTACCGAGAGCCATACCTCTGTCAGCTTTAACTTCGATAGGCACTTGGTAAGTAGAACCACCGATACGTCTTGCTTTAACTTCCAATAAAGGAATAACGTTTGTTAAAGCTTTTTTGAAAACGTCGGTAGCTTCTTCTTTAGTTTTTTCTTGAATATTTGTCATTGTTGAGTAAAAGATTTTTTCCGCAACGGATCTTTTACCACGTCTCATCAATCTGTTGATAAATTTAGCAACATCCACGCTGCCGTAAACCGGGTCAGCGACCGGAACTCTTCTAGGCGGTTTATTACGTCTTGACATTATTTTGTTTCCTTTTCTTTTTTATGTCTTACTCAAATAAATTGAGGACAAAAGTGATAACTGTGGGCTAAAGCCTATTTTTTAGGTCTTTTAGCGCCGTATTTTGAACGAGCTTGATTTCTGTTAGCAACACCTGCAGAGTCCAAAGTACCTCTAACGATGTGATAACGAACACCAGGAAGGTCTTTTACCCTTCCGCCTCTGATTAATACAACAGAGTGCTCTTGCAAGTTGTGACCAATACCAGGGATGTATGAAGTTACTTCAAATCCGTTAGTAAGTCTTACCCTTGCAACTTTTCTGAGCGCAGAGTTTGGCTTTTTAGGAGTTGTTGTGTAAACTCTTGTGCATACGCCGCGTCTTTGCGGGCAGTTTGCCAAAGCCGGAGATTTTGTTTTATCTACTAATTTTTTACGCTCTTTTCTTACTAATTGTGCAATAGTTGGCATAAATGCTCCTTTATTTCTTGCTTGTTATTTCTGTTTTCCAAGGCCTATTAATAGTCTTGAAGGGTTTACCGTAAAATCCTCTTTCAGCACAAAAGATAAAATCTTTCACGGTAATACCTATTACACGACAAACATACTGTTATGTCAACGAGGTACGCCCTGTTTCAGTTGTTTTGTATTACGATTTTTTAATATTTTTCGTTACAAATTATTAAAAAACTCCCCAATCTGCCATGACAAATAAAATTTATTCATTTATTATGTTTTTATAGAAAAGGGATTTGGTTATGGAATCATACACATATTCAGGCAACAATTTATTTACGCAAACGACAGGACTTTCCGCATTAAGCACCGAAGATGACAAATTTTCGTCGCTTTCTACATCCGCGCTTCTTGCAAAGAGCGAAGTTCCACCGTCACACAGACGCATTGCCGACAATTACATGATTATCAAAAAAATCTACGGATTTTCAGCAGTTCAAAGCAGAATTTCGCATCAGGAAAAGTCTCTGCTTGCGAAATACGACTTTAACGAACTCGAATTTTCCACAATTAAACAAATTAACGAAGAATTGGCTTATTTGAAAAAATGGGCTGTATCCGCAGAACCGGTTTTGAGAACCGAAGCTGACGAAATCCTTCAAATTCGGTCAAAAGAGCTTAAATTCATCATCTCCAGCAGTTACGCAAATATCACAAACGAACTTTATAACGGCTATATGGCTCTAAATAGATATTTTGAGGATATTTCAAAATACGCTTATCAATAATTTAATTTTCGAGCAAAATCTCAACCGTTCAGATGATATTATCTTTTTAGGCTAAATAGGCTCAAATATTAAGCCGTTACTTTCACAGAGAGAAATTTGTGAAGACGAGGCGGCATGCTTAAGCAAAAAGACAGACAGAACGTTCCTGTAAAAACAAAGAAAAATGGTCATGAAACACTTGAATTAGCCAGAAAAGCGCACGAGCGCTATCTTTTAAGGCTCTCAAACGATGACTTAAACGAGGCGATGGATTATTACATCCAGACTATAAAAAACGATCCATCTGTACCTGAGACGTACTACAGGCTCGCAAGTCTGCTATTTGAAGATGGACAAATAGGGATTGAAACAGCCATTGAGCAGTGCAGAACAGCGCTTGAACTTGATCCTAAAAACTACAACGCACATCTTTACACAGGCTATTTCTTAAAATTAGCTGAAAAATTTGACGAAGCTGAATCTGAATTTAAAAATGCAGTAAACATAATGCCCTTCAACTCGGCACGAGCACGTCTTGTGCTCTCCATGCTTCTTTTACAGAAAATGAACTGCCAAAAGCTCTCATTTATAGATTTCATCAAGAGCATGTACTACATGTTCTCCGGCAGCATGATGATGATTTTTGACTACCCAACGCTTCGAATGCTGTACAAAAATTTCAGCGACGATTTTTCCGTTTTTGCTTACAACCTAAAAGGCACATTCTGGCAGAAAATGAAAAACGACTCACTTGCCGTTAGGACATATGACATCGCAGCTGAAAAAACAGGCAGAAACGAGCTTTTCTACCAAAAAATAGGCGATGTCTCAATCAGAAATTCAGCACCCGAAATAGCTCTAAATGCATACAAAAAAGTCCTTCATTCAAACCCATACAACCGAGACGCGCTTATTAAAACGGCAACTTTAATCCAAGCGTACTTTGAAGACAGAAATGACGAGGCTATCGACTGCTACACAAAACTTTTGGAGCTTGAACCTGAAAATTCACGCATTTACTACGAGCTGGGACATCTTTATGTAGCAAAAAAAGACGTAATAAATTCTATAAATGCGTTTAAACTCGCACTCGAAAGAGATGACGAAAACGCTTTTTATCATAACAGCCTCGCATTTGCACTAATTCAGGCGGAGCAATATGATGACGCGATTCTTCACTATCAGGACGCAATAAATCTAAACCCTGACAATGAATGGACTGCAATCGTATGTCAAGCTCTCGGTGCTCTTTATCACCAAGTTAAAGACAACTCTGACGCAGCTCTCACGATGTACAAAACAGCGCTTGTGCTCGACCCAAACAGTTTTGATACTTACATCGCGATTGGTGACCTTTATTTGGATTGTGAAGACTTAGACAGCTCTATAAATGCATATTGTGAAGCAATAAAACTCGCTCCCGACAACGCAAGAGCATACTGCAAAATGGGTATAGCACTCTGGGAGAAGGATTATCTTGAAGAAGCAATTATTGCATACAATAAGGCTATTTCGCACAACCCTGATTATGATATTGCGTACAACAATTTAGGTGTAATTTACCTTGACGGTATCGGCAACGTAAAAGAGGCTTTGAGACTATTTGAAAATGCGGTCTTGGTCAACGAGAACTATGCACTTGCGCATTTCAATGCAGGACGCGCACTTCAAATGCTTAATCAAAAAACTGAAGCTGCAAAACGATATCAAACATCATTGGAATTGAACCGCATAAGCTGGGATTTAACAGAAGAAGAAATTCTGGATAAAATTCACAGTTTGTTTGAAGTATAGAAACAATAAACTTTGTTACAATAATTTCACAAACTATCAAAACCTGCTATTCACAGTACTTTTTATACAGGAATATGAAGTCACAAACAAAGAAACAAACATAAGATGCAAGTAAAAACAATAGGGGCATATCCGACATTTAAGGGATTCCCTACAAGCTCAAAGCTACCGCCTATCCGGACATTCAGCGCAAACTTTATGGAAAATATACATTCAAAAAGAAAAGATTCCGAAAGTTTTATAATCTGGCTTATAAAAAAATTTCCTCACAGAATAAGACAAGAATATTATAATTATTTTATAAAAAACTTGTTTATGCTTACCGAATTTGACACTCCTGCAATAATAAGAACAAGAAGAATACTAAGCACACTTGAACAAAAAAAAGTAAGCGAAGAAATAAAAGCACTTATTGCCTCACGCAAACTCGAAAGTTCACAAAAATATCCAAAACAGAAAGATTTAACTGTAATTACAGGGTTGCCGGGATGTGGAAAAAGTACATACATAAACCAACACGGACTGACAAACTCCCACTATCTACTTGATGTTGATGATATAAGAGAAGATATTATCAAAGAACACGGGAGACAATATGGTGACATTAGTTTGGCAAAAATAAAACATCAGCTATTTCATGGTGAGGCAATAAAAATTTTCAAGCAAAATTTAATTTCCAATCTGGCGCAAAACGGAACTAATATAGTCCTGCCTACATCAGGAACCTTTAACTCAATAGAAATCATCGCAAACTTCGCAAAAAGCAGAAATTACAAAGTAAACATAGTCCACATTGATGTCCCCTTAGATGTTTCTATTGCCAGAGGATTCGGAAGAGTGAATAAAGAAAATAGATTCTACGACCCGCTTTTCGCAACAAGAAGAGCCGCAGAGATATATCACATACCACGTATGGCAAGAAATTCAAGTCTCATCGATTCTTTGAAAACAGTTAAGCAAACTTAAAGTCTTATAGCTCTGCAATTTTAATTACCGCAGCTTTTGCTTTTTCAGTGATTTCATCATAAGTCGAATTCATCCAAAAATCACGACCGATTGTAACAGCCACCGCACCCGATTTTAGGTAGTCAGTAAAATCATCGAGCTTTACATTTCCTGTCGCGATAACCCTCAAAAATGGCATAGGTCTGAGCAAATCCTGAATATAAACAGAACCGCCCATTTGCGCAGAAGGGAAAATTTTAATCAAAGGAACACGTGCTTTCCAAGCCTGATAAGCCTCATTAGGGGTTGTAGCGGTGGTTATCATCGGCATACTATGTTCCTGGCACAAGCGCACTAAATTTTGCTGAAAAATAGGGGACACAATCGCCTTTGCACCAGCGCCAATCGCCTCTTCAGCCTGTCTTGATGTGATAACTCCGCCCGCCATTATTATCGCACCCGTTGTATCGGATAGCTCTTTAATTACAGCGTACATATCAGGGTTTTCAACGGTAATTTCTATAATCTCTATGCCGCCTTTAATAAGCGCCTGCGCAGTTTTCAGGCAATGTTTCGTGTCTTCTGTTCTTATAACAGCAGAAATTTTCTTCTCTCTTAATCGTTTAATTGCGTTCATTGCCACTCTCCATATTATCGATATTTATGAAACTAAGTTATTTTTTAGCCTCAGTTTTATTTTTTTTTACTTTTATAAAGTTAAAAACTGTTTTTTCTTCAGTTGTTTCAGATGAATGCCCCAAAAGATTTTCTAAATCCTTTTTAAGGAGACTCAAATCTTCATATTTTTTAAGAACGCCACCCAAGGAAAGTGAAACATCTCCGGTTTCTTCCGAAACAACAAGACAAGCAGCGTCTGATACTTCGCTCATACCGATTGCGGCTCTGTGGCGAGTCCCGTATCTCCAACTGAGCTTAGGGTCTTCGGTCAACGGGAGCAGCACACCCGCCGAAACAATTTTGTCGTCGCGTATAACAACAGCACCATCGTGAAGCGGCGTGTTCGGGTGGAAAATTGTCAACAAAAGTTCTTGGCTGACCCTTGCGTCAAGACGCGTTCCCACATCAGGATAAGAGTCATCATCCGAAGCCTTTTCCAACACAATAAGCGCCCCTGTGCGAGTCTTCCTGAGGTATTTAATACTATCGATTAATTCTTGTACAATATTTAATTTATTTTCGCTTACTTTTCTGTTAAAGTACCTTGCAAAAAAACCGCCTTGTCCCAAGTATCCAAGGAATCTGCGCAACTCAGGCTGAAAAATGACCACAAGCGAAAACGAAATAACCATAACCATTGTTCGGAGGAAAACTCCGATAATTTGCAAATCAACTTTTATCAAAAACTCTGAAAAAAGCCAAATTAAAATCAGAATAAATATACCTTTAACAAACTTTTCACTATGAGTCCCTTTAATATAGCGTTTGTATGCCGTAAGCATAACAAGCACCAGAAAAAGGATTTCGGCCACATTAAGAGGCGTGAATGCCAAATCATGAATTTGAGATATGATGTAAGCGTAAATTTTTTCCAAAATTGCCTGCCTGTTTTACTTCTTTAATCTCTCGGGAATACAATCCAAACCAATTAAACGGTCGTAAGTTTCTCTTTCTACAATAATATCAGATTGTGAATTATTTACAAGTACCATTGCGGGTTTTAGAACTCTGTTGTAATTACTGGACATAGAATAACCGTATGCACCTGTGTTATAAACACAAATCACATCTCCCGCTTCAAGTGCCGGCAATTCAATATCTTTTATCAAGATATCGCCGGATTCGCAATACCTTCCGGCAATTGTTACAATCTCTTTGTCTTCAAAATCAGGTTTGTTAACAACATCTGCAGAATACACAGCTTGGTACATCGAAGGACGGGGATTATCAGCCATACCGCCGTCAACTGCGACATATTTCTTGCCTTGAGGAACCTGCTTTGAGCTCCCCACCGTATAAAGCGTAACGCCTGCAGTACCTACAATACTTCTTCCCGGTTCTATATAAATTTTAGGTTCATGCAAGTTAAATTCTTTCGCGTGTTTTTCAACAGAAGAAATTATAACCTCCGCAATATCATATGTGGAAGGAGGAACATCTTCATCAGTGTATTTTATTCCCAAACCTCCGCCAAGATTAATTTCTGAAAGCTCGATGCCGTACTTGTCTTTTATTCTTTTAATTTCCTTGTAAATTACACCGACTTCATCAAAATAGACTTTTAACTCAAAAATCTGAGAACCAATGTGTGCATGAAGTCCTTTCAAATTTAGGTTTTTATATTCGTCAATAATCAAATCTATTGCTTCATCAAGCTGTGTCAAATCAAATCCGAATTTACTGTCCAAATGCCCCGTTTGAATGTATTCATGCGTGTGGCATTCAATCCCGGGAGTAATTCTAAGCAAAATATCAACAGTCTTGTCTTTTGATTTTGCGATTTCATTCAAAAGCGACAGCTCAAGGAAATTATCAACCGAAATCCGCCCAACACCTAAATCAAGAGCCATTATAAGTTCTTCAACAGACTTGTTGTTGCCGTTAAAAAGAGTTTTTGACATATCTGCGCCTGATTTGTAAACAGTATAAATTTCTCCGCCCGATACAACGTCAAATCCAAAACCTTCTTCCGCTGCAATTTTTGCAACAGTAGTTGTCATCAAAGCTTTTGAAGCATACATCATATTGATATTAGGATAGTTCTTAAACGCGTCCTTGTATTGGCGCATAACACCACGCAGCGTTGTTTCATCAAGGACATAAAGCGGGGTAGCGTATTTATCGGCAAGTTCCGCCAAATCACAGCCGCCCAGTTCCAAGTTCCCGTTATCATTAATTTTTAAAGTTGAGGGTTTAATATTCTGGTTTAGTGATGTCGTCATTTTTCTTCCTTTTTTATTTAAGTTTTAGATATCAATTGCTCTTCTTGTTCTTGGGCAATACCACACCCGTGAGCTGTTTTCCCCCAATTCATCGTCTTTTTCAAGAATACTATCTTGTAAACTATGAACATTGCAAGCGGGAACCAGACTACAATTAAATAGATACTGGTTTCAACAGCTTCCAGGATACTTCTCAAAAGAGGTTTTCTGTTATATTTTTTTATACTGTAGGTGCCGACAATCCAAAAACATACGCTTATTGCATATAATACAAATATTGAAGACAGAATATTATTTTCATAGCCTTTTATCAAACGAAAAGCCTGAAAACATATTTCAGACATGACCCAAAACGGCATTAAAAACTCAGCAATATAAGCTGTCATATCTAAACTTACACGAAGAGACATATCTTTTGAAAAAAGAACATCCATGAAGTTTTCAAGATATCTTCGGATAGAACCCTCAATCCAGCGTCTTCTTTGGCGCATGAGCGGAATAAACGCTGTAACGCCTTCCTCATAAACTTTTATGTCCGGACAAAATCTGACGTCCCAACCCTTAATCTGCATACGAGTAGACATATCCAGGTCATCTGTAATCGTGTAATTATTCCAGCCGTTGATATCTATTAAGGCTTCACGTTTCAGAAGTTCACCGTTTCCGCGCAATTCAACCGCACCTTTTACAGCGTCTCTACCCACCTGAAAATGAGTGTCAATAGCGTATTCATTATTCTGGCAGCGAGTCAAAAAGTTATAATCCCAATTAGAAATCACTTTTCTTGCCTGTACAGCACCTACATCTTTAGGCTCAAGAGCAGGTACAAGATTTGTTAAAAAATCCTTATCAACCCGGGCATCAGAATCAAAAACAAGTATGGCTTCGCCTTTTGCAAACTCCATAGCATCATTAAGCACTGCTGATTTTCCGGGAAATGCCGTCTTGGAACGAATTATCGCAGTAACTTTCTCATACTTTGCCTCAAGCTCCTTTATAACAGCTCCTGTATTATCATCACTTCTATCATCAATCACAATCACTTCGTAATTTGGATAATCAAGCTCTAAAATATTTTCAACAGTCTCGGCAATAACTTTTTCTTCATTGTGAGAAGGAAGCATAATTGAAACAAACGGCTTGTAGTCATAATTTATTTCAAGAGGATTCTTTTTCAATTTGCGTTTTTGGTGTTTAAAAGCAACCTGCATATAAATTGCATACACAAACATGAAAGACCCGAGAAATACAATTGCCCAAAAGGTCGGCATGTAATTTTGGAATATAAACAAAAACACCCACAATGACGCTATTATAGCTAATAGAACAATCCGCTCTCTCATTTATTTGACTTCTCCTCTAACGACATTTTACCAGAAATATTGCTATGGTAAAATATTTAAGCATAAATGTAATAATTTTATTTACATAAAACTGTAATTTGTAAATTTTTGTTAAAATAGGCTTATGATAAAGCAAAAAAAAGGGTTGAGGAACCTTCTAGATGTATAAGTAATGTGTGAAGGAGTCATGTGTTGAAATCGCCGATTATAAACCCTATAGCCGATAAAAATAACAGACAGTCAGTATCATTTAAAGGCTACAGTTCTTATATTGATGAAAAAGGGAAAAAACAACATAAATTTTATCTTCCGTTTGACAAAAATAGGTTCAATGCCGAACTGGAAATTGTGCACTTGAAAACCGATAAAAACGGGGAATGGAAACTTGACGCAGAGCTACCTGATCCAATAGAACTATATCAAGACTTCAATGTAAAAAAACAAAAAACTTTTTCTGATAAAATGCTCTTCAAAAAAAGCTCTGATACGGCTATAGGCTATCGTTTCAGATTTCACAACAAAGCTGAAAACACAAGCCATACTCGTTTTGATCCCGGCGCTATTGCAAAAATCGATATAAACGGAGAACGTCAAACTTACACTGTTATAAAAAACAACAGACCGGTATTAGACAGAAACGGTTTAACAAAACAAGTTTTTCCGGATATATGTTTTCCCGGCTATAGAATGAAGGATGGCGAATCTGTATTTGACAAGCATGAAAGAGGCAGAGCTTTGGCTGCTGTAAGAAACCACGGAAATAAACTCGGCGGAAACATTGCAGGCATTATAAAAATGCTTCCTCAATGGTCAAAAGAAGGTTATACAAAAATCGTAGGTACGCCATTCACTCGAGATGATGTATCTTCTCACCTTTACTGGACGCAAAATATTTATCAAATGGCACCCGGCATAGGCAGTCTTGAGGACTTTAAGACACTTCAAATTGAATTATTCAAAAACGGTATGAACTGGATTTCTGATGGAGCCTTCGTTAACCAAGGTTTTCAAGGGGTGCAATTCCGTGATGTCCTAAAACGAGGAGAAGATTCACCGTTTTATCATTGGTTCAAAATTTCAGGACTGGAAGAAAATCAGAAAGCAGGAAAACTCTCACTTGGCGTTATACCGAAAAATGCCGCTGAACATACAAGATTCAGACTTGTAAATGTTCCGTTTGAGATAAAAGTCAATGACAAAGGTGAATTGAAATTTGAAACCAAGAGCGTTGACAATGGCTCCGCACCTTCATATATCCAAATATATGACAGAAGATTGGTATCTCCTGAACAAAAACAAAAAACAAACGAACTATGGACGCGTTATGAAAAAACAAACACCAAAAATGCTTATGATATAACAGGTCATGATGACGTTACACAATTGGTTGCGTTTGAACTAAATCCCGACACATTCAAAAAACATGTACAAAGTGTTTACGAAAACTGGAAAAAAACTCACAATTCCGGTGAAAAATTCAACATCTACAATTTCGATACAATGTCTGAAATCCTAGAGTTTCCTAATTTCAATATAAGAACAAAAGATGTTGGCGGGGTGGAACTTTGGGATGGCAATGCGGATATTGCAAAACTTAATTTCTACGTGGGCAATTCTGACCAAGATGTAATTGATCGCGGTGTAACCCCAGAGGAAAAAACCGGAATCGCAAGAAAAATGATTATGGGTTCTTTTCAAGTTCAGGACTTCGCCATTCAAGCAGGTAAATATTGGACAAAAATCACCGCAGATACTCAATTTGAATACATTGCGAATGTATTAAATGAAGAAATGAAGGGGAAAACCCCAACATTAGAAAATTACAAAGCAGCTATTCAATCTGCAATAGAAAGTAAAAAATTCCCTAAGCACTTAGAAAACGTAATGACTGACTCAGTTATAAATAATGTTATAAATAAAACTTATACATCTCAAAGAAAAACCAGAATACCTAATGCTCATATGGCTAGCTATTATATTATGGCAAACGCAATGGAGTTTCCTCTCGATACTCTCAATTTTGCACCTGATTTGTCAGCAGTTTTAAGCTCTCCTTACATAACTAAACGTGCTTATAAGGAAAGTCAGCTGAATAAATCACGCTTTGACATATATTATGAAATGGAATTAGCTCCCGCAGATATGCCTGATTTAGACGGCGCAGATATGCCAAAAGATATCCGTCCTGTCTATGAAAAAATGGACAAATATTACAAAAAGTTGACCGCCGAATATATATTGCCATTAATAAAAGACCTTCAAACAGACTTAGGCAGTCAGCCGCTTCTGGATGATGACAAAGAAAATCCCGGCTTTACTGAATACGGCCGATATATTCTTCAACTGATAATGCCGGAAATAATGAAATTTGCAATAGTTAAGAGCCTTCTCCCTAATGCTGACATAGATATAAGCATAGGAAACGGGAAAGTCGACTATAGCTCTATCAACCTGGAAGATTGCGGATTAAAAGATCTCGGTCTCGATGGCTCTGCAGAATCTGCCGCTCGTAACTTAATCAGCAAACTTCGAAGCAGCATACATTTCTTAGGCTCGAATGAAGGCTCAAGACCGATAATCGGTGGATGTTCGGGACCAAGCAGCCAAAGAGCTTTGTTCATCAGAGCACTTGCAACAAGAATTAAAAAATTAGATATGCACAGTATAAAAATGGCAGAGGCTATTCAAGAAAAGTCTGAAAGCGGACTTGGATGGAGAATAGACGCAGCAAAAGATATTGCAAATATTGATGCTTTACGCCAGAAAGATGACAATCCTTACAAAGCAATGAAAAAAGTTTGTGATTTCTGGGGTAAATTCAACTCAGAAGTGCTAAAAATCAACAAACATGCATACACAACTGCTGAAATTACAGACTTAGGCGAATTCATAGAGTCTAAAGATAAAGGTCTTTTTAGCAACTTCGTACAAGCAGAAACCGCTTTCGTCGAAAAAACAGGCATAAACAACACTGCAAACTATATGTTTTTCTATACTATGCTCAAAAATCTCTTTGCAAAAGATGTAGAAGAAGGCATAGATAAGGGTATCGGAAATATTCTCGAATTAAAAGACAAACTCGACAGCTTACAAGGCAACTGGAAAGACAGTAAAGGGTTCTTGTACCAATATCCTGCCGACAGTGTAACAAACTCCTACACGTTTATAGGAAACCATGACAAACCGAGACCGCTTCATATTTTCTCTTTGGATATGGGATTATTCCTTTCTGATATGAAAAACCATGACCACCAAAATATGGCAAGAAAAATACTCGGAGACGGAGACATTGATTTCTTGTCGGTTTCGCCTAAAGCAATTGCAATGGGGCTAAGACTCAAAGAAGCAATAGAAAAAACTTCTTGCGATGACAGAACTAAACAAGCTCTGAAATCAGCTCTTAAAGATTTATGCCAAGGTAAATTCTTAGGAAAAGAATTTGAACCCAGAGATGAAGCTAGAATCAGCCCAGCCGCTGACGCGTTCGGAACAAGACCGTTTGATGTTGCAATAAGCGATGTATTCAAACAAGCCAGATATTCGGGACTTGATATTGACAACAACACCGAAAAAACAGCCCAAGACGCTATGCTCGAGTACATACTCACTCCGGCTATGGAAAAATATAAAACCATATACAAAATGCTCGTGACCCTTCCCGGCTCACCTACTGATTTTATCGGGGACAAAGAAGGCTCTACAGGTTACGAATCCAAATCTAACAACATTTACCAAGCTAACAGAAATATCGTAAATTATGAATGGATAACAAGTATTCTAAAAAATAATGACATTGCACAAGACAGAAATAAGCCATTTGTAGCTTCTTTTTACAAAGAAATGAATGAAATCGGTAAGTTGAGACAAAAACCTGAACTTTCTGCACTTTGCAACGGAAACACCGTTTCGCTGCCGGCTCAACACGGAACATGCAACAACGAAAAAATCAACGTAGCAGCTACATTCCGATACAATGACAAAGGCTCTCAAGTAATAAGCCTTTACACGGCGGAAGGCGCCAACGGCAATGATTACTCAATGAATCATCCGCAGGTTGATCTGGACAGGATTGTACTTTCATCCCCCAGAGACCGTGAGGGGATTATAGGCGGATTATCCGAAGGTGCCATATTTAAAAATGCGAATTCTTCTGACAACAGCATTTATAAAGTAATGCAGAACAATGGTGAGTACTATCTCCAAAGAGAAGATGCACATTATCACAAAATTTCCATTACAGAACAAGATAAAAATACTCTTGTTTTATACAGAGTAAAATAAAATATTTCACACATTAAATAAACATGAAAGAAAACGCTGCAAACACAGCGTTTTTTCTTTATGTATCAAACTAAACAGTTTCTTTTAAGTAATCCCGTTTCCCGACAGTCATAATGTCATAAAGCAAATATTTTGCACCATATGCAACCAGACCCAATCCGCAGAATTTACCGATTTTATTATTCGACAGCATTGCAACAGTCGCAAGCGCAGCCGGGATAATATCAGTTACACAGCTTGACAAAAATCCGCTGACGTAACCGCAAGTTGCATTAATACTTTCCCTTAAATTGTTATCCATAACAAAACGGAAAAAGCCTTTTTTCGCATTCATCTCAACCGTACTGCTTTTTTCCATAATATTAGACTGAATATAATGGTCAACCATAGAATTGGCAGTATTAAGTTTCGAATCCATAGTACCTTTTATTGTGCCGTTTTTATGAGCATCATAAAGCACCAACCCTGCGGTTGCCGCTCCTACTATTTTTGCTGCAGCTGAATAAACGTTCATCTATTTATTTTCCGCCTTTTTTGTAGTGCTTTTTCCTTTAGTTTCAGGTTTTGGACCCGGAACCTCAACTTCTACTTTATTTCCTGCATTCTTTAAAAGAATTTGAGAAGCCATCATTGCATCTTCTCCGAATACTTCTTTCGAAGCCTGCATTTGTGATAACAATTGTCTGGTCAAATCATCTCCTTGCGCATATCCTGCGTCAAGTGTCGCAAGTGCCAAGAATCTGACGCCTTTTGAGCCGTCTTGAAGTGATTTATTCAACAAGTTTGTCAAAGCTACATCATTGAGCCTTGATTTATGTTCCTTAAAACGAGCCATTACTTCTTTCATGCCCATTTCGCGAATTTTTTGGTTTGGATTATTCAAATAGTTTTCAAGTGTTCTGATATAATCATCTGTTAACTGCACTATATCTTCTTTGTGGGTTTCTTCTTTTTTCTCCGTCTTAGGTTCTTCCTTAACAGGAGAAGAAGCCAAATATGACTGAGCAACAGCGCTTGAAGGTGTCTGTTGAGGCTGTTGTAAGTAATAATTCTGAGGATAAGCCATAGGCACACCGTATGTATTGTTTGAATTTGCAACCGTGCCCGCCGAAGGATTGACAGATGGGTTATAAATCACAATATTAACACCCGAAGACTGCAACGGCGACTGTACCTGCGCTTGAGGAGCAGCAGACTGCACCTGTGCTTGCACCGGCTGAGCCGACTGAGTCACGGGAGTTGTAGCAGCTTGAGCAGAAGCAACTGTTTGCTGTTGCGGCTGTGGCTGATTTATTGTATTTGTTGCAGATAAATTTTGCATACTATACCTTACCTTACTACTATAAATAAGTAATCAGGCGGAAAATAAATGCCTAAAAAACTGCATGTTTCAAAAAATTGCAACACATTGTTACAATTAAGGAACCGGGTCGTAACCGCCTTCGCTCAGCGGGTGGCAACGAAAAATTCGTCTCAAGCCCAGCCATCCGCCTTTAAATATACCGTATTTTAAAACCGCTTCCTTCATATACTGTGAACAAGTCGGGTAGAACCTGCACACAGAGGGTGTTAACGAGGATAATTTTTGATAAATATTTAAAAGAAATATAAAAAATTTCTTGAACATTATCTTACCAGCTTGTAAACTCTGAATTCGCTTGGCTCAAGACGCTCAAACTCAAGCTTGTTTGTCTTTTCCTCAAGTTCTTGTTCCCACATTTCAATTCCGTATTCAGGCATTTTAATTTCAGAAACAATTGTGTAATCACAAGGCAGTTCAAGCTTTTTATCCATAACTGCTTCACCTTCTTTAATAACACAAATCTGCACACCGTTCTCGTCAGTTTCTTTAACTTTTTCAGTTGGCGGAAGGTAATTCGCAATAACAAGCAAGCTTTCCTTAACCAAATCTTTGGAAATAATCCACGCACAAAACCCGTCATCTTCCTGAATCATGATTTCCGCTTCACCTTCACGCGTAAGCTCGTTTGATAAAGCAAATTTTCTGATAGCATCAAAATTCTCGAAAAATTTGTAATTTTTTTCGCGAGGCATTGAAACCTCAGCCCCGATTACGCCCTCTATACCTGTCTTGGTAAAACTTTCATCTCCGTCGATGTACAAAATAGGGCGCTCGGCATTTTTACCGCCCGGAAGGAATTTATACTTAAACCACTTGAAAAGCGCACCTTTTTCGCCCAATTGCCCGGGGTACTGGTCAATTTCACGAAACTCCCCGTCTTGGTTGTTGTATGTTTTCAAAATTGACAGATTAGAAATCTTCAAATTCTCCGTATTATAATTTGCAAGCTCCTGATTGTTTTCCACAATTTTTTCGGGTGTTTTTTCGTTTTGCATAATGACGTCATTACCCCAAAGCAAGTCAAAACGCATATTTTCGTGGTATTCTTTATAGAATTTATCCCACAGCATATATTCGGCAAGCGAAGCAAAATGAGGAACTTTATCCTTCATTGCGGCGTTAACTTTTTCAAGAACCTTTTGAGGCGCGCGATAGCTAATGGGCACTCCATCCTTTTCAGAAACAGGGTCTACAATATGATCGATATGATCAACACGAAAACCGTCAAAGTTATATTTTACCTGTAATTTCTTAAGAAATCCGACATAAAAATCAATGACAGCCCAGTTATATTGTCCATTTTCAAGATGCACAAAGTAAAAAGGCGTCTGGCAGTCAAGATTCGCACAGTGTGTAACATCGACACCTTCGCAGTCAAAGTGTTTAAACACAGGATAACCGCCGCATTCTGACATTTTATCAAAAACCGGCACACCCGCAGAACACCACGCACCGCCCGGAGCAGGCCAGAGCCCTTCTTTTATCAAAGCTTGAATAATTTCACCCTGGTGTTTAATATCTTCTTCATGAAGATTAGCGTTTTCCTTTGTCCCGTTGAGCTTGGAGACTATCTTACGAACGCGCTTAACTAAATCCCATTGGACATGTCTGTCCATCATTTTATTTGAAATATCCTGTTTATTAGGTATTAGCGCCTCTTCAAACTCAGAATAAAGCTCTTTGTAAGCCTCACTCAACTCACCCGAGCCCGAATGCAGGGAATTTTGTATAACATTTTTAATAATATCAACATCATCAGGGTCATTATCGGCTCTCAATTTGTCAGCAACGCATTCTATATCATACTCGACAGATTTTATTAGTGCTTTAATATCAAACCAACGCGCAATATGCGGATTTGAAATAACCAGCTTTGAAAATCTGCCTGTCTGAGGTAAAACATCATAAATAACAGGGTGTCCTGCAAGCTGTGCAAGCTGAATAAACAATTTAACCTGCGCTTCGCCATCAATTCCTGCTTTTTCTTTCAGTGCCTTATCTTCAAGGTTTTCACTTACACCATAGCTTGTAGGAAGATACGCACAACCGAATTCGCGGGGGTGAAACGGAATTATGTACAAAGTCGTAGCAAAAACTCCCAGCCCCGGCAAACCTGACGGCAAAATCAAAAGCTGAGCAAGCCAGTTAATAAGTTTTCCCGGTTCCTGTGTGACATTCCCGTCACCAAGCCCTGCAAGGTTTATTAATTTTATTGCATGCTGCTCTTTTTTAATCCAATCAGAATTATTTACACCATACCTTGCAAGCGGGCTGACTTTAGCGTTTTCAAAATCGAAAGCACCGTTTTTCAACACGCCCTCGCGTGTCCATTTCAATTCCAATCCGAACAAAATTTCCGCAGACGAAAGTTCCTCAAGCGCTTTTATATGAGGATATGGGAGATACCCGTATTTTTCTATTTGTTCTTTCAAATATGTTTTTCGTTCATCCGACACGCTATTAAAATCATAAAAACTCTTAATTTTTGAATAAACCGCGTTCAAAATATCAGACTTTTTCTCTTCTTTTTTAAATAAACCGAAAACCATATTTACCCCTCAACTACCTATAAAAATATCATACCACAGCGCTCATAGGGGTACAAGTTATTTATACGCAAGAAAAAGCCCCGAAAATCGAGGCTTTTACGTGTTTATTTTAGAAATGACTTTTGAAGTAGTTTTTATGCCATTTTGTCTGCGGAAGAGAGTGCTAAATCCATTTTCGCGCCCGATGAAATCGATTCGCCAAACTCAGCATCCATAGACTGAAGATTTTTCGCAATCAAACCCTCAAAGCTTGTTACAAATCCCGCAATACGCTGAGCTTGCTCAGGGGTCACGTATTTGTTAACATCATAAGTTTTTTGTGTATTTATCGCAGATTTATTAAGAGCTGCCTGCTGCGCCATAACGTTTAATACATCATCGCCCGACATCAGATTCAATTGCGGCTTTGCCTGCGGGGCTTCTTGTACGGCTTGCTCTTCAACTTGAGGAGCCTGCTCTTTTTGAGGCAGATTTGGGTTCAAGCCGACGCCGATACCGTTGATATTGTTCAAATTTGTCATTTCTAAATCTCCTTAGACTACTTCATTCATAATCCTTTTATCGGATTAAATTTTAATGAACTTTAGGCTTTCGTCCACTTTTATTAACTTTTTGTTACATTAATTTTTGTTCAAAGCTTCCCATTTTGCCGACGCTTTTTCCAATTGAGGCAAAATCGGTTTATTTCCAAACAAAATCTGCTCCACAAGACTATTCAGCAATACTATAACATCTTTATGGTTTCGCTTCTGAGGCGGGTAAGAAATCGGTGCTGAAAGCTGTTTTGCGCTGATAAATCGAGCTTTGGAAACCAAATCTTTATCATCAAAGCTGCTAAAATACTCATCTCTGAGCGTTCTTTTATTGCAAGGTAAAACGCCTGTTTTCTTTGCAAATTCAAGCTGATTTGAGAAGTTTGTCAGATATTTTGCAAACAAAAGCGCCTCTTCTTTATTTTTAGCTTTTTTAGGGATGGCAAGCGTCATAAGCGAAAAATCATAAGCCTCTTCTTTACCGTAAAACTGTTCCGCAACATCAGTTTGCCCATAAATATCCAGTGAATTTTCTTTGATAATATTCAAGAAATTTGCGCCTGCTTGCAAGTATGCTATTTGTCCCGAACTATACTTTTCAAGCACCTCTCTGTGAGTTTGAGTTACTGCCTCTTTCGGGATTTTATTTTCTTTGTAAAACTTATTTAACAGCGCAAATATAGACACAGACTCTGAACTTTCAAGCATTTGCGGGTTATTTATTCCATACTTGTTCAAAATTTTATATAACGTGTCATTTTCAGTCAAAGTCGGCATGAATAAATATTTATTCTGTATTACAGACGAATTTTGAATCTGGGTAAACAATTCATCATAAGTTTTTGGAGGGGTATTTATTCCGAATTCCGCCATAAGAGATTTATTATAAATCGTTATTGCAGAGGTAGCATAAAACGGTACGCCCCATAGTTTTTCATCATAAGTAAGTGAATTCAAGAGCGCCTGATTGTATGCAGACATATTTCCTTCGATTGGCTCTAAAGCTCCTTTTGAGGCAAGTGTCATGTTAAAATCTGCTGTGATATTAACAAGGTCAGGCATGCTGCTTGAAAGCAAACTAGCCAAAACTCGTTTTTCTGCCTCGGAATAAGGTACATCTACCCATTTAATTTTAACATACGGGTGTCGTTCTTCAAAACTCGAAATCACACCGTTGATATACTCAGAAAACGGTGACAGCTGGGCTGTCCAGAAAACCACCTCTGTTTTTTCGTGCTTCGGCTTCAATGAAAAAAGCAAATTTGCGCATATCAACACACAAACTATTAAAAATATTTTAAGTCTTGTCATAATTTCCTCTAAAATAGTGTACAATAATTATATAGAATTTTTGAGAAAAGGGAAATGAATTTATTTGACTCTCTGGAAGAAATGAATAAACAAGTGCCGCTGGCAGAGCTTTTGAGACCAAAATCTCTTGAAGAATACCTCGGACAAAACAAAATTATCGCGGAAAACTCTCCGCTTTATAAACTTTTGTGCTCAAATCGTCTTTTTTCGTTTATTTTTTGGGGTCCTCCGGGTTGCGGCAAAACGACTCTGGCAAGGCTCATCGCAGAAAAAACAGACAGTTTTTTTCTTGAAATTTCAGCCGTCACATCAGGAATAAAAGAGATTAAAGAAGCCGTTGAAAAGGCAAAAGAACAGCTTCGTCACGGACGTAAGATGCTTTTATTTATTGATGAAATCCATCGCTACAACAAAACGCAGCAAGACGCGCTATTGCCGCATTTAGAGAGCGGTTTAATTTATCTTATAGGTTCAACGACCGAAAACCCATCATTTCAGGTAATCCCTGCACTTCTTTCGCGCATTCAGGTTTTGCAGCTCAACCCGCTCGAAGACGAGGCTATGGCGAAAATTATCGAACGCGGTTTCAAATATCTCTCCACTGAATACGGACGAATAAATGTTAGCAGAGAAGTTATCGAGAAAATCGCCGGATACGCGCGTGGCGACGCAAGAGTAGCTCTGAACACAATCGAGGCTTGCTATTTTGCATCCGAGCTAAAAGACGATGTGCGCACGCTTAAAATCCCTATGATTGAAGAGCTTATCCAGAAAAAAATTACAAAATACTCCGAACAAGAGCACTATGACTGCGCTTCTGCATTTCAAAAAAGTCTAAGAGGCTCTGATAAAAACGCCGCGATTTATTACCTTGCCAAAATGCTTGTCGGGGGGGAAGACCCGAGATTCATTGCGCGCCGTTTAATGGTTTGCGCGGCGGAGGACGTCTCAAATGCCGACCCGCAAGCACTACAGCTTGCAATCGCAGCATTTCGCGCAGTCGAACACCTTGGCATGCCCGAAGCTCGTATCCCTCTCGCCCAAGCCGTTGCTTACGTTGCAGACGCACCAAAATCCAACAAAACCTGTGTTGCAATTGACAGTGCTATTTCAGATATTCAAAGCGGATTGGATTTTCCCCCGCCTGCCCATCTCAAAGACGCACATTACAAAGACGCGAAAAAATACGGCTTCGGAATAGGCTACATTTACACTCACGAAAATCCTGACGCTAAACAGCAGTTCATGCCCGACGAACTTGTTGGCAGAAATTACTTTGAGTAACTTTACCTAAGCGGAATATTTGCCCAATAGGATTTTGTTTCATCGGCGGGAGATTTGTCAAGAAGAGCATATTTTGCACAGCTGCATCCATTGTCATACCATATCCCCGGCGATCTATCTTTAAATAAACAGAAATGTACAGGGTTAAAGCCTCTATAATCTCCGTCACCAGGAATAAGCTTGTTATTTGAACTAATCTGGAAGTAAAACACATCGTAACCGACTCGATTAGGACCCTTGTATCCGTTAGTATCAACCATAAATTCTGTATGCTCATTTGTGCCAAAACCGTTCCATGCACATCCGCTTGAAAAAACAATCATACCGTTTTCCAGCATAATTGCACCGTTATTATGAAATCCGGTGTTAAACCATTGTTCATTATTGGCTGTTAGAAAATATGTTCTTTGAGGATAGCCAAAATTTGATAAATTTCCGGTATTCATAGTTAAATTTATTTTTCTGTATTTAACATGTTTTGCAAAATCCGGTATAAAAACAACACCAACCTTATCTTGTAAAGCACCCGTTTTGCAGTATGAATCGTTCAGATTAGGATTATCAAGCGACATTCGCGCAATTACATCAGAAAGGATAGAAACCGAAGTTTTAAATCTTGCTTCAAGTTCTTTTCTCTGCATTTTCGCAATAAGAGTAGGCACAGTCATTGCTGCAACGATTCCTATAATTACTAATGTAGCTAAAACCTCGGCAAGAGTAAAAGCACGTTTTTGCTCACTCAGCAAGCGCCCCCCCCCGCTAAAACGCTTGTCAACTCTGCATTTACCATACTTCACCTCTTCATTTTGTTATTTTAATAGTGTCAATTTGCTTTTCCATAATTGTAGTATATTTCTGCAATGTTTTCAAGTTATCGAAGCGGAATGCTTGCCCAATTCTAATCTAAAACAGGTTTTAGGACAAGCCCGTTTGCACTAACCGCCAAGGAGCGAGGAGCGATAGATACCAATTCCGAATGCTGACCTTTTGAATCAACAGAGAAGATTCCCAGAAATTTCGTTGTTTTTTTTGTAGTATAAGCGTATGCGCAGACAAAAAGCGTATCGGGATTTTCGGTGTCCCAGCCTATAGGAACAATATCCCAGCGATAATCATCAACATTAAAATTTTTGTTCGTCTGCCACCAGTATTTGATTGCGTCTCGAACTTCAACAAGACGTTTTGCCTTATTTGCGTTCAAATCATAGACCCACAAGTTCGTCTGCCAAATTCCAAAAGTAGACGACCCTATCCGTTCTTTCACAGCGATTTTTGTACCGTCAGCATTCCAATCCAAAACAGTAAGCGTCTTGAAAAGTGTCGGATACTCCTCTTTCATGCCTGATTCAAGAAGCTTTATCTCCTGTTTGTTCATAACTGAAGCCGATTTCGCCGCAGACTTTAAATTTTTCCCCTTATCAAGATTTATGTAATAAATTTCGCTTGAAATCTTATCGTTATATCCCGTGTAGTAAACAGTAGAGTATGCAAGTTTATCTTTTGAGGGCGAAATTACACCTATTGAGTTAATCTGACGTGTATTTCTCAAATTTCGAAGGTCAATATTTTTAGAACCCGGCGGGTCATTGTATTTTGCAAGAATATAACGGGGCTGAGGAATTTTTACAAGCTTTTCGTCTTCATCTGCTTTAGGTTCAGGAATTCTCCGCTCTGAACGTTTAATATCCTTGGACATTTCATTGTATTCTTCCAGAGTCTTGGGCATTGGCGTGTAATTGTCAAGAAGTTTCTTTTTTTCTTTGCGTGTAAGGTGTTTTTTATCTTGTAAATTTTGAGACTGAACAGCCATATTTCGCTCAAAATCATCCTGAGAGCGAATAATCCTGTCCACATCCTCTTCAAATTTTTTCTGAAGCTGTTGGTTAACGTTTTGAGTTCTGTCACTTACCGCCTTTTCAAAACTATCCTGCATCGCCTCAGAATTGGTGCCAAACATACTTTCAGCGGATTTTTGCGAACTTGGCAAGGCTGATACAGCTCCGGCAAAAATCATGCCCGCACAAACAGCTAAAATCAAAGCAGAGCGAACTTTAGAGCCATTGAAATGCATTAAACCAAACCTTCTTTTACCGCCAAAATAGTCGCCTTTGTTCTATTTTCAGTATAGAGTTTCTGCAAAATACTGTGAACATGCGCCTTTGCCGTTGCACGAGAGATACAAAGAACCTCTGCAATTTCAATATTTGTTTTTCCGCTTACAATTTGCTGTAAAACATCAAGTTCGCGCTCAGTAAGCCCGTACTTGTTTCCTTTTGAACGGTCAATGTCAACAGGTACCGGTTTCTCCTGTTTTTGCACACTGGAAAGCACCAGGCGCGCAATCGCAGGGTCAAGCCATGCTGTACCGTCGTTAACCGCACGAATAGCGCTTTGAAGCTGGTCAGGTGTAATCCCTTTCATCACATATCCGTCCGCACCCGACGCTAATGAAGCAAAAACATCGGTTTCCGCATCACGAGAGGTGAACATGAGGATTTTAGAATTCAAACCTGCGTCTTTAATTAGCTTTGTTGCCTCAATCCCGTCTATTATCGGCAGTCCGATATCCATAAGGATAACATCAGGCAAAAGTTTTTTTGCCAAATCCACACCCTGCTGACCATCTTCAGCCTCACCTATAAGTTTAATCCCCTCGGACTGACTAAGCACAAGAGAAAGCCCCATTCTGGTCATAGTGTGGTCTTCAACAAGTAAAACTTTAATATCGCTCATCATTACCCCTTTAAGTTAATTATAACTTATTTTTTGCGCCATTTGCAACACATTCCTCATTACAAACCGCGTCAGGCAGAAGGAATAAAAATTCCGTTCCCTTTCGCTTGTCGCTTTCCAGCCAGATTTTTCCGCCATGTGCTTCAACAATCTGCCGGGAAAGATAAAGCCCGAGCCCCGTTCCAACAGAGCGTTTTTCACTAGTTCCCTGCGAAAATCTTTTAAACATTTTAGGAATATCCGCTTTCGGAATCCCGGCACCGTCATCTTTTATACTCACAACAATATCATTTTTCTGAATACGCGTCGTAACAACTACATTTGTCCCCTTTTGATTGTGATTTATTGCGTTGCCAAGCAAATTAAACACTACACGCTTAATCTCGTTTTTATCAGCAGTAATAGCCGTATTGTCAGTATCTTCAACCGAAAGAGTCAGATTTATTTCTTTATTCTCCGCAAGGTTCGAAATTTCAGCTTTGCAATCCTCTACAAAATCGTTGAGAAGGAATTTCGTTTTACAAAGGTTCAAAGTCCCGGATTCGTACTTGTAAACCTCCAGAAGCGCATTTACAAGCCCTAAAATATCTTCATTGCTCTTTTTCATCGTAGAAAGGAAGAATTTTTGACGATCATCAAGTTCACCGAGAGAGCCGTCAATAAAGAAGCTTAAAGTCTGAATAGTCGCAAGAAGCGGCGTCCTCAAATCATGCGTAAGCGTCGCTATAAAATCATCCCGCAATCTGTCCATGTCCTTCTGAACACGAAAATCACGGATTACGGCAACAAAACGTAAAACATTTTCACAATCATCATAAATCGGCGAAATGCTTATTTCAACAGGGATACTCTTGCCATTTGCCGCATTATGGATATAAAAATCCCTTAAAAACACCTCTTTATCCACAGAAAGCGCAGCTTTTGAAAGTGTTCCGGACTCAGGCTTAAACAACTCGAAAACCGAAGAGCCTAAAAGCATAGTTTGAGCAACTCCTGCAAGGTTTTCCGCCGCAGGGTTAACAGATTCGACAACACCTTCGGGAGAAAAAATTACAATCCCGTCAGCGCAGTAGTTTATGACCGCAAAAAGTTTGTTATTAGATTCCACAAGATCATGCGTTCGTTTTGCGACCATTTCTTCCAGCGATTTCGAATACTGCTCCAGCTGTGCCTTTGCATGTTGAAGCTGCACCACTTTTTCCTTTAACTGCGACATCAAATTCGTTCTTTCAAGCGCATTCTTTATATTGAAAATTAAATCATCGTTATCCCAAGGTTTTTCGAGATATCTGTAAATGCCGACTTCGTTTATTGCCTTAATCGCGTTTTCTTTATCCGCATACCCCGTCAAAAGTATCATTGTAAGGTCATCATGAGTTTTTTTCGCCTCAGAAAGAAACTCTATACCGTTCATTTTCGGCATCAAAAAATCCGAAAGCACTAAATCGGGTTTTTCCAGTTTTATAGCTTCAAGAGCCTCAAACGGACTGTTATAAAACTCCGTGTTTTCAAAACCTTCCAACTTTAGCAGCATTTTCAGCGCCGACGTCACAATACTGTCGTCATCCACAATTATAATTTTATTTTCGATACTCATTTTTATTCCCCGGAGCCCATGCGCTTGATATTGCTCCTCCATAACATATTAAATTATTTTGGAGTTTTGGACAAATTAATTAAGTTTTGTATAAAATCTCGCATGCTTTTGGTAAACTATTTACTAGAGAAAATTCAAATAAGGCATGATTTATGCAGTCGAACAGCAAAACAGAAATAATAGAAAAAATAAAAAAACTCAAAAAAGAAAAAAATGCAGTCATTCTTGCGCATTGCTACCAGAATATGGAAGTCGATGAAGTAGCTGATTATGTAGGTGATTCGCTTGGCTTGAGCCAGCTCGCGGCAAAGACTGACGCGGATATTATCGTATTTTTGGGAGTGTATTTTATGGCGGAAACTGCAAAAATACTTTCGCCGAACAAAAAAGTCTTAATCCCGAGTCTTAATTCAGGCTGCCAAATGGCAGATATGATTAATCTTGAACAGCTTAGAGAATTCAAGGCGCAAAACCCTGATGTTCCGACTGTTTGTTATGTAAACTCTACAGCAGAGGTTAAAAGCGAAGTCGATGTATGCTGTACAAGCGCAAACGCTGTTGATATCGTCAAAGCAATGAATACTGACAAAGTTTTGTTCGTGCCTGACACGTATTTGGGAACATGGGTAGAGCAAAATCTGCCAAACGTAGAAGTTCTAAAATACCCCGGTTTTTGCCCTACACACCTCAGAATTCGCCCCGAAGATGTCTTGAATATGAAAGCTGAATACCCTGACGCAGAGGTGCTTGTACATCCTGAATGCCATCAAGAAGTCACAAAACTGGCTGACTTTGTGGGTTCTACAACTCAAATCATCAAGCGCACACAAGAAAGTGACAAAAAAACATTTATCATTGCAACCGAAAAAGGTGTAGTAGACAGATTGCAGCGTGATTATCCGGAAAAAGAATTTATTCTTGTATCGAAACGTGCGTACTGTCATAATATGAAGTGGCACTACCTTGAAGACGTTTTGTTTGCGCTGGAAAACGAAAAAAACGAAGTTTTTGTAGACGAAGAAATTGCAAAAAAAGCCCTGAAGCCAATTGAAAAAATGATTTCATTGAAACAGGTTAAAAAAGACTAAATTGCCTGCATGACAGTTTTTATTGATATTATAATTTTTTTGACAAATGAAATAAATTACGCAAAAAAAAAGCTCTAATCATAATGATTGGAGCAATGCTTTTAATAGGAAGGGAAGGTTAGGAAGTTAGTTAGTGTTAAATCTCTTTAAATTTTATCTTTTTCTCTTTATGAATTTAAAATCAATTTCGTTTTATGTCTTACATATATATAAAGTATATAAATAGATAAAAATTGCAGAGTTTACTTATTTTCGTTACAATTAGTTACATTTATTAAATAATTAGCCACCCTCGGATAAAAACAAAAACAGGGCGGATATTCTCGCCCTGTTTCTTTGTCTTACCTATAATTGAGTTATTTATTCATGTATTCTTGAAGCTGCTTAGAAGCGTCGTCGAATTCCGCTTTTACCGAATCTTCATTTTCTGAATCATCATTGTTCATATACTTATCAAGTGTTTTTAATACTTTTGTGAGAAGTTCGAACAATTTTTTACCATCGTCAGTCTGAGACGCGCCGCCTTCTATAGCCGTCAGATAGTCACCGTAGGCTTTCACTGCTGTTTCTATCATCGGAACATTAGAAGAAAGTGTATTTTCTTTAACGCTGATTTGGTTAATTACAGAAGCGTATTTTTGGCTTGCAGCTGCGTCATCCGAAGTGTCGAATGTACCGTCAGGCTTTTTATTTGCCATAGCTGCGCTGTACTCTTCACCTGCTTTTGCGATTTTATCACCCAGAGAAGTTTTGTAGCTTGTGTCAAGCTTTCCTACCGCCTCAGGAGTGAATTCTTCAAGCGGTGTATCAACCGGTTTATCAACAGGAGGATTAGGCTCCCCGGGATCCACCGGTGGGTTTACAGGAGGGTCAACCGGCTCACCCGGATTAGTGCTTGCCTGAACGTCAATCGTATACTTCCCGGTAGCAAGCATTTCTACCAGGTTATCGATAGTGCCCGTATTTGTTATGACATTTCCGTCTTTATCCTTATACACAACGTCTTTTGCCGGAATCGAAACCTCGTCATCACCGTTTTTGATTGTTACAGTATCCGGTGTAATAGTTATTTTTTCAGACTCTTCACCGTCTTTGTATTTTGAGACTGTTGCATTACCGACATCAACTCTGTCAACAGAAGTTTCTGCACTAAGTTCACGATATGCTATATCACGGTATTCCGTAATATAATTAGGAGTCTGCTCATACTTGTCGGTATAAGTGTTGTCGTCATAAGCCCGAACTTCATGTCCTTCAAGAGCGTCCGGAAGTTTGTCATATGGAGGGCCACCCGGATCAGGCGGATTTGTACCATTTACCCAGTCTTCGAAGTCTTTTCCATCCGTAATCTTGAATTCTGTTCTGTATTCATGCCCGACGCCTTTGGTGTCATTATAGTAGACGCCATCCGTATCTTCTTGTCCATAAAGGGTGTTTCCACCACCTATAGCAAAGAAATTATCGTCACCGGTTGCCCCGATTGCGACGTTTGTTTCCCCCGCAATCCAGACCTTATCGTTACCGAGCCCCATGTTTGTCGTATTATAATCGCCGCGCATTTTTATGAAGTCATCACCGCTACCGCCGAATACGGAGTTCATATCACCTTCGACTTCTATGGCATCATCACCTTTTCCGACGTCAATCGTATTTCGGTTACCCATAAACTTAACGTTATCAGATGCACCTTCGCCCTCTTCGACAGATTTCATTGTTAAATCGCTGCCTTCAATAACAACGGTGCCTTTATCTACGTAGTAACAGAAATTGTTAACAGTTTTGGATGTATTTGTAAAGCTGTATGACTTACCGTCAATTTGTACGGTAGTCGATTCCTTGCCAAACAATTGAACATATGTTTTTTGCCCTTGTGTGCTATCTGATTTTGGGGCTTCTGCTTGTTTAGCATTTTCAGCCGTATTAGCCGCAGCAGGTGCAGATTTTGAAGCCGCTGGCGCTATTTCCGTCTTGGGCTGCTCTTTAATCCAATTCAACAGCAGTTTGTAAGACGCTGCCGCAGTATTGTCCTCATTGTCAAGCAAATCGAATTGCGCAATCACATCGTCATCCGACAAACCAATTTCTGAAAGCGATTCGTCCGCTAATTTAGCATTTTTCCATAGCATTTCCAGATCGTCCTTCCCTAAATCGACTTTCTGTTTAGCATTCAGGATGTTCTTAGCATTCGCTTTAATAACCTCCGGGTCATTGATGCCATTTACATTCATTTTTTTCTCCTTATAGGTTCGACATGTTAATATGCTACGTACATCGACATCCTGTTTTTAAAACTTTAGTATCAAAAAAAACGAAAAAACGAAACTCAGTTATAATGCGCTCTTGCGTGGTTTACATTCGTTAACATAAGATTTTTTATTAAGAAATATTGAAAAATTAGGTTAAATTTTCAAATCTAATAAAATACTATTATGGAAGAATTAAACTATGATAAAATCCAGTCCGAATTAAGTCGTCCGCAATATCTTTGCCTGCATTGCGACAAAGGTATGTCTGTTTCTGCAGAAAACAGGAATCATTTGGTTGATAGCTGCAAAACAAGGGGGTCACATAGCATTTGGGATAAATTCCCGCCAAAATGCGGATACGCAGGGTGGATTTTTAAAGAACGCGAGACCCAAAAACATCTCGTAAGGCAAGTAAAAGAAGAAATCCATGCCCTGTCCTTTCTCAAAGAGGACACCATCGTCAATAGTATAGGCATAACAGCAAAAGAGCTTATTCGGAAATTAAAAGCTCAAATTAAGCCTTGGGAGAAGCACGGCAGCGAAAACTGGTGATTTTTACATTCGAAAAGCTTTCCATAGAAGGTATTTTAAAGGATTAACAGAGGATTTATAAAGCCCCTCAACCTCTTTTATTTTAGCTTCGCATTCTCTACGAATCTCAGCTTCCGAAATAGCCATACATTGAGTCTTCAAAAGCTTCATCGCTAATTTATATTGTTTGTTAGAAATATACGCATCAACTAACCGAGTGCCAATCTCTCGGTTATCAGGTTTAATCACATTCGCCAAAAACAGGTATCGTATAACCTCTTTCGGATTATTCAAATGTTCATGCAAAACAGCTATATTCAAGAAATAATCGGCATTTGAGGTATCAATTACAACCGCCTCATTGTAATAATAAAGAGATGTGTCGTATTTGCCCATTTCAGCATAACAAGCACCTATCAGGGCAAAAGCCTCCGCCTTATCCGGAGAATATGAAAGCAGCGTTTTTGAAACAGCGATAGAGTCCTCAAACTGTCCCAATCCCATTAAACTCAATGCTTTAAGATAAAAAGCCTCCGTATTATTCATATCAAGTTTGAGCGTTGCTTCTGCCATTTTCAACGAACCTGAAAAGTCATACATTTTTATGTAAACTTTTCCCGCCAAAATGTATGCATTAACATATTTATCGTTTTGAGACAGAACAAGTGTGATTAATTTTGCAGCGTTTTCATATTGCGCAGAATCAAAATACAAACGAGCCAAATCATACTTATAATCCAAAGAATCAGGCCTTAAAACTGCAAGCTTTTCCATTGAAAATCTTGCAGCCTCCAATTTATACAAACCCTTATTTATCTCAACTTCCAATTTTAGATAATCTTCATCATTGTCTGAATTCTCAATCCGAAGATTTTCCAACTCTCTTTTCGCATAGAAAAATTTATTTTCAGCAATTAACAATTCTGCTTTCAAAAGCCTTGCTTCACGAGAAGCAGGATATTTTTCCAATAACTCCTCCACAACTTGCATGGCCTTTTTGATATTTTGCTGTTTGAAGTACAGATATGCCTGAGCATAGCGATATTCCGGGATTTCAGGTGAAGCGGAAACCGCCTTTATATAAAAGCCTTTAGCCTCATCAAGCTGCCCGTTCAAAAAGTAAGCTGTCGCTAGATTGTAAAAGTACAACCCGTTGTATTGAAGCTTAACCGCCTTAGCGAACATAGCTGCAGCATTTTCAAGATGATTTTTGGAAAGCTCGATTTCACCAAACAAATTATAAACTTTGGCAGAGTTATCACCGTCAAAAATGCTCTCCAAGACGACCTGCGCACCATCCACATCCTCGAGCGAATATAAACACTCAGCATAGTAATACTTAATTTCCTTATCAGAAGTTTCGGACGCAGAAAGAGTTTTTAACAGACTTTCCGCCTCTTGATACCGTTTCAGGCAGCAAAGTGAAGCAGTGTAATATCTGTCAATTTCCGTATCTTCATATTTGCCTAAATTTTTATCGTTATAAAATTCAATAATATTTTCGTATTCTTTCATTACAAAAAGAGTCTTAAAATAAATACTATAAGCCTTTTCTGACGGATAAGCCAAAATAAATTTTGCAAGTAATATACGAACTTTATCATACTCAAACGTCTTCAGGTAAAAATCTGATAATTGCTCTAAAATATCAACCTCAGAAGGGTTTTTCTCCAAAAGCTGCTCGTAAAGATTTATTGCCTGAGAGTAATTCTCGAGCAAAGTATGAATTTCTGCCACTTGCAAAAGAATTTCTGCATTATCAGGGCAAATCGCAAGCGCCTTATACAAAAGCTCCATAGCTCTTTTGTACTTAGCCTGCCTTTTCATCTCAAAAGCATCTTTTAATAATTCGATAACTTCTGCGTTTTCCATAAGCCCTTTCAGCCTCGATCAGAGACGCTTCCTAGAAATATTCTTTAAAAATTTTCATTGAGCAATACTGCCCGCACATTGTACAAGGTTTTTTGTTGTCCAAACCATCAAAAACACATTTGTCGATAGCGTATTTTGCCTGTCCTGTCCAATCAAGGTTTTTTCTGGCAACTGACATCAATCTGTCTTGCTCAATAGCTTTTTCATTGCCTCTTGCAACGTCTGCCGCGTGTGCTGCGATTTTAGAAGCAATAATACCTTCTCTGACCTGCTGTGCGTTCGGAAGCCCCAAGTGTTCCGCAGGAGTGACGTAGCATAGGAAATCTGCCCCGTGATAACCCGCCAGCGCTCCGCCGATAGCAGACGTAATATGATCATAGCCCGGTGCCACGTCCGTAACCAAAGGCCCAAGTACGTATAAAGGCGCATTATCTGTCAAAACTTTAATAGTCTCAATCATCGCAGGAATTTTGTTCAAAGGCACATGCCCCGGACCTTCAACCATAGATTGAACACCTGCTTCGCGTGCACGTTTCACGAGTTCGCCAAGAACCATAGTTTCAGCAACTTGAGCGCGGTCACCCGCGTCTGCACCGCATCCCGGACGAAGACCGTCACCCAATGAAAGCGTACAATCGTATGTTCTTACCAAATCCAAAAGTTCATCATAGTGTTCATACAAAGGGTTTTCTTTACCTGTGGCTTTTACCCAACAAGCCAGCATTGAGCCGCCGCGGCTGACGATATCAGTAACTCTACCTTGTTTTTGAAGCTGGTCTACAACAAATTTTGTAACACCGCAGTGAACGGTAATGAAGTCAATCCCATCACGGCATTGCTTTTCAATATCCGAGAACAATTTGTCTTTTGAAAGCTTTGAAACATCCCGATACTCGTCAATAGCCTCTTTTCCTGCCTGATACATCGGCACAGTACCGATAGGAAGGTTTGTTGCGGCTAGAATATGCTTTCTGGTCTCATCGATATTTTCTCCCGTTGACAAATCCATCAAAACATCCGCACCCGTTGCCTCAATAACTTTTACCTTTTGAATTTCTTCTTCAACCGAGCTTCTTTCAAGCGAAGTACCGATGTTAGCATTGATTTTAACAGTCATACCGCGCCCAACGCCTGTCGGGATAACGTTTTTATGTACATTATTTTTAAGAATTACGACTTCGCCTTTTGCAACGTAGTCACGCAAAGTATTTACGTCGATATTTTCTTTTTCTGCAACGAATTGCATTTCTTCTGTTATATTACCCTTCTGGGCTTCCAAAATTTGTGTTGTCATTATGTATTCTCCTCTAATTACCAATAGCTTATCAAAAGTATGCAGATATGACAAACTTGAAACAATGTAACTTTTTGTAAAAGCATACCCCAAAAATTAAAGTTGACTTAACAAAAATCCGAATTAAAAAATATGAGAGCCGGCATGAAACTTTTACAGCGACTCAAAATTCGGGATATGTTTATATAAAGGGTAAAAAATGTACAGAGATTACACACGCGAAGAAGAAACAATCAAAGAAGTCAGAAATTTAGTAAAAGACATCGAAAGAGCAAAAGAAGACATGACCATTTACTGCGAGTTGATGAAGGAGATGTTTCTCTCCGGCTCCGGCAAGAACTGATTATCTAACGTATTATCGCGTTTAAACAATTGTCATGCTGAAACAAGTTCAGCATGACGTTTTTTATAAAACATTAAAACTATAAATCATCCATCATTCTGAGGCAGAGCCGAAGAATCTTTATGATACCGGCATTTCCCCATCAGATTCTTCATCCTAAAGGATTCAGAAGGACAGCGATATTGTGCGTATATGATGAATTTTATGAATTTTGTTTTTTTGCATAAAAAAAAGGGATTTGATAATCAAATCCCCTGGAAACTTTTTAAAAAAACTTTTGTTCTTTCTCCGGTTTCACTCGTGTTAGTGTGTAGGTTAGTGTGTGGTAGGTTTAGTGTGTTTTGGTAAAATTATGAAATCTTTTTTTGTTTCGTTTGCCTTACCCTTATATAAAAACTAATATATAAAAAATATTGCCTTTTTAAGGCAATTATACTTAATATTTATTTACAAACTTATTATTTTAGAAAGCTTAAATACTCAAAAACCTTAAAACAACGGGCTTTTAAAGATTTCATATCTTCGTCCTCGCCAAGCTCCAGAGTTATCGTAGAAATACCGCGCTCAATACCGCAATAAGTCCCGAAACTCCCGGGTGTCGGATAACCAATATCGCTTTGAACAGGATAGCCCATAATTTCAGCTATCCTCTGTGAACACAAGAGCCCGTCTCCGTCATAATTCACAACCTTGAATGGCGCGTGAATTGTCAAAATCAAGTCAGGCTTTATCTCACCTAAAATATCGCACATAAAGCGGGTTTCCCACTCAGAAGCAGGCGTTTCGCCGCCGAAAAATTCATCTTTATTTGTCAATTCCCAATTTTTTGTCGGAAAATTTCTGTTTAAATCCACTCCGTTCGAATTCACGCGCTTAACAGCAAACAATCCGTCAGGATTAAAGCAGGGCAATACGTAAATGCTATTTTCAGCAGCATGGCATAATTTTAAATACTCATTTAAAATTTCTACTCCCTGCGGTTCATCGCCATGAAATCCGCCGATAAATAATATTTTTTTTCCACTCACAACCCCGTTAAAATACAATTCTATCAATCGATTGGAGGGCAGAACAGCCTTATTTATTAAATTAAACATACATCGGTTATACAAAAAAACGCGGGTTATGTCAACGAAACTAAACCCTGTACAGCAAAAATAACTATTGATATCTGTTTTGAAAAGTGCTAAAATGTAATCCAACGTAATTTATTGCCGTTATATGGGAGAGTAGAGTAAATGGACAATGGTAACAACGGAAGCATTGGCAAGCCGGCATGCGCAAAAGACCGCATTATTCTTGCACTTGATGTAAACACTATCGAAGAAGCGGAACAACTTGTTGTAGAACTTAAAGACTACGTAGGCTTTTTTAAAGTCGGGCTTCAGTTAATGTCTTCAGCGGGTGCATACAATGTCCTGGAAATGATAAAAAAGCACGGATGTAAAGCTTTTGTCGATGCAAAACTCATTGATATCCCGAATACTGTTGCAAAAACCTGCGTTAACATGATGAAAAACGGCGCAGATTTTTTTGATATCCATCTCATCGGCGGTTCAAAAATGATTAACACAACCGTAAAACTTCTGAAAGAAACAGCAAAAAAAATGGAAATCGAACGTCCGACAGTCGTAGGTGTTACGCTTCTTTCAAGTTTCGGACAAAAAACTCTTACGGAAGAGCTTTGCGTAAACACAAATCTTGTTGATTATGTTACCCAACTTACAAAGCTAGCCCTTGATTGCGGATTAGACGGAGTTTTAGCTTCCGCCAGTGAAGCTAAAGTAATGAGACAAAAATTCGGTAATGATTTTATTATAATTTGTCAGGCCGTTCGCCCGACCTGGTCTGTTGTTAACGACCAAATTCGAGTTGTAACGCCGACTGACGCAATCACATCAGGCGTAGATTATATGATTATAGGCCGTCCTATTACAGGTGCGAAAAACCCGAAAGACGCAGCAATGCTGATTATTGATGAAATCGAAGAGGCGCTGTCCTGCACAAATTCCAAGTTTACTTTTTAGGAGAAATTTATGAAAATAGGTGTTGTAAAAGAGATTAAGAATAATGAAAACCGTGTTTCGGTTGTGCCTTCAGGCGTAAAAGAACTCGTATTGAAAGGGCATACCGTATACGTGGAAAAAGATGCAGGCATAGGCAGCGGTTTCCCTACCGAAGAGTACAAAGCAGCAGGTGCACAAATTTTAGAAAAAGCCGCTGACGTTTATAAGTCTTCAGAGTTAATTGTAAAGGTTAAAGAACCGCAGCCAAGCGAATACGAGCTTTTCCAAAAAGGGCAAATGCTCTTTACATACCTTCATTTGGCTGTAGAACCTGAACTTTCAGAGGTATTAACCAAAAAGAAAATCAGCTCTATTGCATATGAGTCCGTGGAACTCGACAATCATGAATTACCGCTTTTAAGCCCTATGAGTGAAATTGCAGGAAAAATGTCAGTGCAAATCGGTACGCACTTCCTTGAAAGTAACCATGGCGGATCCGGAGTGTTATTAGGAGGTGTTCCGGGTGTCAGAGCCGGCAATGTTGTTATCATTGGCGCAGGCGTAGTCGGGCAAAGTGCGTTAAAAATTGCTGTCGGAATGGGTGCCGATGTGTCGGTTCTTGATATTGATATCAGCAGATTGCGCCACATAGACGACATTTACGGCAATCGAGTACAAACACTTGCCGCAACTAAACAAAATATTGAAAATGAGTGCAAAAAGGCAGATTTGCTTATCGGTGCCGTCTTAATCCCGAACAGAAAAGCCCCTCGCCTCGTAACGGAAGAAATTGTCAAAAAAATGAAAAAAGGTTCTGTAATTGTAGACGTGGCAATTGACCAAGGCGGAATAGTCGAAACTGTCGACAGAATTACGACTCACACAAACCCTGTATACGAAAAACACGGCGTACTTCACTACTCAGTCGCAAATATCCCGGGAGCAGTTGCACATACTTCAACTTTGGCACTTACAAACTCAACCTTGCCATATCTGTTAAAAATTGCGAACGAAGGCTTTATCGGGGCAATAAAACACGATCAAGCTCTTGAGCGCGGTGTAAACACATTCAAAGGCGAGCTTGTAAAAGAAGGGGTTGCAGAAAGTTTGAAACGACCTTACTCTGAATTATCAATGCTTGTCGGATTTTAACCGAAATACCCGACATAAGGAAGGTTACGGTAAAACCCTTTGTAATCAAGACCGTATCCGACTAAAAACTTGTCTTCAACTATATAAGAATGGAAATCAGGGTGAAAATCAACTTTTCGCGCACATTCTTTGTTCAAAAATGCTGCAAATTTAAGCATATTAGGACGCTGCTCCGCACGCAGAAGATTTGTCAAAAATTGAGCAGTATAGCCGGTGTCACAGATATCTTCGACGATTAAAATATTTTTATCTTCGAGGATTGGAAGGTTCATATCAATTGATTTCACACGACCCGAGGATTTGTCATCATCACCGTAGCTGGAAATGCGGATAAACTCCATTTGAGTAGGCATTTTGAGCTTTTTGGCAAGATCCGTAAAAAACATAACAGAACCTTTTAGAACGCAAATAATATAAAGCGGCTCATCAAGCGGGAATGCCGAATTTATCTCTTCTGCAACCTTCGAAACACCGTGTTCGATCTGTTTTTCGTCAATCAATACCGTCAAATCTTTAACTTCTTTATCAATAATCATTTTCACTCCTTGCTTGCGAGTTTTAAAAAATATACACTTTTGCTTTCGGCTGAAACCCGCAGTTTTTCACTTATTCCGACTCCGACTGCCCATAAAACTTCGGACTTATGACCGTCTTCATTTTTAGAACATAATAGCACAATTTTGTCTTTTTTATGTTTAGGAACGCCTTTATTTATAAAAAAATCCTTCAACTTGACGGTATTTTTCATACCAAACGGCTGAATTCTATCTCCCGAGCGTCTATATCTTAAAACCAGCCCGGCAGCATCGTCCAAGGCAACTAAAGCACTGTTTTCAGTGTCTCTTGGGAATTCATCGGGGATTATTTCTAATTTTTCTCGGGTAAAGATAAAATTATCAAATTCTACTTCTAGGGCTTTGCCTGAAAGCTCTTTTTCAATATCACAGAACGACTTAATATCTTGTACCGTGTATATTTCTTTTGAGGAGCAAAAAAGCCATAAATTTTCAGTCAATGAAAGGGTCTTACCCGATTTTGAGCCGGCATTATCAACTATAAAGTTAAAGAATTCTTCAATTTTTTTCCCGTCATAATCCAGCTTTAATTCCTTTATAAAATCATATATAAAACGCTTTTTGACAGAATCAGAAAGTTCAACAAACTTTCCTGTCATGATTTTCCCGTTATCAAGAATTTTTTTTCTGATTTTTCCCATATACTCTTCAATAATTTCCTGCTCTGACTCGGCAACCAAAGAGAGTGAATTGAGTGCATCTTCAACTTTAGAATTTATTTTTACAAGCTTGGGCAAAACCTCATGCCGTATATAATTACGATTAAACTCAATATCAGCATTACTTTCATCATTATTGGGGGCTAAGTTATAACTTCTGCAATAGTTTTCGATTTCTGAACGGGTAACGTCAAGCAATGGGCGAAAAACTTTAATTTTACCGCAATTACGAACTTCCTGCACCCCGCATAGCCCGTTTACACCTGTTCCTTTTGCAATTCGATACAACACAGTCTCCGCATTATCTGATTTTGTATGCGCTGTCAAAATTACATCCGTGCTGAAATAATCCGCAGCACGCTCAAAAAAAGCATAACGCTCTTCCCGCGCGGCAGTTTCTGTCTTTGGAACATCATTAGACAGTTTTTCAGTATAAAAATCAATCCCGTTTTTGAGGCAAAATTCACGACAATTTTGCTCATCATCGTCTGAGTGCGCACCTCTCCAATTGTGATTCAAGTGAGCAGCAGTAACTTTAAAACCGTGCACTTTTGAAAGATTTATTAGAACAGCCATAAGCGCCATAGAATCGAATCCGCCCGAAAAACCTACACAAATTGCTTTGTCAGAATTTAAGAGCTCATATCTTTCTAAAAAATTTGTAATATTTTTTTCCATGACACCGTTTAAGCTTTTTTAACCGAATTTACTATCTTACTTGCTGTTTCAACAGCAAATTTATAATCTCCGCAGGCGATTGCATCTTTAACAGCAGAGCGTGCATATGAACCAATCGTGACACCTTCATAACGGACTTCAAAGCTATCGGCATAATCCGCCGTAAAGGAATTAGTTCCGCCTGATATAAACACCCACACATCCAAATCCCGATACAATTGCGCGTGCGCGATTGCCTGAAGTGTGCAGGGAAGGCTGTCAGCACCGCTCATAGGGACACCATCAGCTTGAATGATGGTTTTATCCTTATTCATCTTTATCAGCTTTTGAACGAGCTTCAAGAGCTTACCCGAGCCGTATTTGCTTCTGTCAATGCAAATAGATTTTTGGCAGTCGAAATTTGAAAGAATTTTTCTCCAAGAGTTAATAATTTCTTTTTTATTCAGAGACGAAATATGAAGTTCAACAATATCAAGCTTTTCACCCTTAAAATCAGCCGCAACACTTTCAATATCCACTTCGGAGTCGTAGAAATCAATGCATGATTTTTCACAACGACGACAGCCAATGCATTTTGACTCATCAACTCTCGGATACCCGTTTTCACCCATTACAATTGCGCGCTGAGGGCATTTTGAAACACATTTGTAGCAGCGTTTGCACTTTGCTTCGTTTATGCAAGCTTTTTTTATGTGTGTATCACCTTTTACACCAAAACTTATGCAATATTTAAAATCATAGGGGTTAAAGCCTGCTTTTTTCACGCCGACTTGCGCAGCTTTTAGAGATTTTATATTTGGGCTTAAATCAAAAATATCAGCGCCTGCTTGTGCATAAACCATACACAATTGCTCAATTTCACTGAAAGAACAATTGCCCAAACCTAAAACCAGTTTAAAATATTTTTTATCAGAGAAATCAATTGCGCTCATATTTGCTCCTTTGTAGAAAATTATACACTAAAATGCTCCAGGGTTTAACAACCGAGGAGCATTTTAAAATATATATTAAAGAATTTACTTGTTTGAAGGAGGTGTACAAATCCCGGTAGACTCATTCCAAGTTCCGCCAACAGATTGTGTACAGTATGTTTCCGCTGCATTTTGAGATGTCTTGTCGATATTGTCACCCGCAGTTGTTGCTGCGTCATTAACTTTTTTACCTAATATTTGCAATGCCGCAATAGCAACTACTGCAACCAATGCCAAAATCAAGCCATATTCAATCAAACTCTGTGCTTTTTTCTTTATTAACTTCATAAATCAACCTCATGCTTTTACATGTTATTATACATATATTTTCCAATAATGCAAAGTTTATTAAGCCTCGACTACATTCATGTTATACCCGATATTTGCATTTTTTAAACGTATAAGCGCCTCTTTAATTTTTTCATCCGGCTGAACCAATGAAAGTCGGACATAACCGTCTGAATAGGTTCCGAAAGCTATCCCCGGAGTCAAAACGACGTCAGTCTTATCTAATACCATTTTGCAGAACTCTTTTGATTTATAAGGCGAAGGGACTTTAAGCCACAAATACATAGTACCCGCAGTCTTTTTCAGGTTCCAGCCTAAATCATGAAGCATTTCAATCGCCATATCACGACGTCTTGCATAGTTTGCGATGATTTTCTCAACATTGGTATAATCCATATTCAACGCCTTTATTGCCGCGTCCTGAACGATTGTAGCAGTGCCGTAATCCATATTTGTCTTCATTGCGTAAATTGTGTCGATAAAGTCTCTCTTACCTACGACAAAGCCGACACGCCAGCCTGCCATGTTAAAAGTTTTTGAAAAACTGTGAAATTCAACAGCGACATCTTCTGCACCTTCAACCTCGAATATACTGTGAGGACGGTATCCGTCATAACAAACTTCACCGTAAGCCAAATCGGAAACAAGCAAAATACTGTATTTTCTGCAATACGCAACAATTTCTTTCAAAAACGAAAGCGGAGCAGTTGCAGCAGTAGGGTTGTTCGGATAATTTATAAAGAAAAGCTTTGCTCTTTGCGCTACATCCTCAGGGATAGAGTTTAGGTCAGGTAAAAAGTTATTTTCCTCAGTCAACGGTGTATGATAAACTTCACCGCTAGCTACCCAAGTACCGCGTGATAAAACAGGGTAATACGGGTCAGGAACGATGTTTACGTCTCCGGGATTTGTAAAAGCAAGCGCGATGTTTGCGAGACCTTCTTTTGCGCCGTTCAATGTTTGTATACCAAACTCAGGGCAAACATCTACATTATATCTGGATTTCATCCATTTAGAAATAGATTCTCTAAACTCAGGTTTACCTCTAAAGCTCGGATATCCGTGACTAGCAGGGTCTTGAATTGATTTAACTGCCGCAGCTACGACGTCTTCGGGAGTGGGGCCATCGGGATTACCAATTCCAAGGTCGATAAGATCAGCGCCACGTTCTCTCGCCTCCGCTTTCCACTCATCCAGCTCTGCAAAGATATATTTCGGTAGATTCAAAATTTTATCAGACGGTTTAATATTTATTTTATTATCAGTATTTTTCATAATAGTATTTTATCCTTTTTTAAATTAATTACACGTACTTTTAACAATTTGTAGCATTTTTAAAGCGCAGGCTCGCGCGCTGTGATTTTTGACAGCACAGGCTCGCGCATTTTTGGCGACCTCGTTATACGCATTTTTATCGGACAGATATTTATAAATATTTGCTTTTATTTCATCAAAATTTTGCCAGTACACAATTTCATTATTTTTAAAGAGACTGTCTCCCTCTTTGCGATAATCACAGAGCATTAACACGCCACATGCCATCGCCTGAAAAGTGCGATAGTTGAACGACCCTGCGCCCTGAGAGTGCACGTTAAAAACAATTTTCGCTTTATTCATCTCCAACGCCATATCAGGCTCATTGTCGATAAATCCTCGATAAGTCTTCTCAATTAGCTTTTTATCCGTATCGCAAACCCTGGATAAGGCGTCCTCATAGTGGCGTTTAATCGCAAACCAGGCAAAATTCACATCCGGCATTTCCCGGAGCATTTCCACCCATAAATTCAGTCTAAAGTCCGTATCTAGTCTTCCGCAAAACATCACATCATACTCTTTTGGGATATTTTGAGGCGAATAAATATCTGTATCCACGAAATGCGGTAAGTAGTAAAGATTTTTTATTTCAGGATGCTTTGCGCAAAGCGCCTCGTCCCAATAAAAAGTCCAACTGTCAGGGCGTTCTAATGCTTTTTTGTACTCGACAAATCCCTCACCCGCTGTCGGTTTGTCAATCTCATCTCCGAAATAATTCAAGCAAGGACACTCGAGATTATAATCAACTTTTAGCTTCAAAGGTGAAAAATCATACCCTATAATATAATCAAACTCTTTATTTTTAATAAAATCATCAAAATTTAAATCTGACTCAGGAGTCAACGCACGGGTATGCGAAATTTCATCGTATTTTACAACATTGTGTCCAAGCGCCGTAAAACCCGATGCCATACTATCTACAATCAACCTTCCCGCTATACTGTGAGGCAGGATTGCAAGAATATTCAATTTTTTATCATTTGTATCCAATATTCTTCCTTAAAAAAAAAACCGCTTCAAATGAAGCGGTTAATAAGTGTTCTTTTCCCTCTAAAAATTATTCAGCAGGAACAGCTTCCGCTTCAGCGCTTTCTGCGGCGCTCGCGGCTGCGGCTTCTTCAGCTGCTTTAGCTGCTTCTTTTTCAGCTTCTAATTTAGCAATTGCTTTTTTAGAAAGCTTTTTCTCTGATTTTTCTTTATAAACAAGTTTGCCTTCAGCATCTGATTTTTCAATCAAATAAGCAACTGTTTCTGTAGGCTGAGCACCTTTTTTAATCCAATCCAAAGCTGAAGTTTTATCAAGTTTCAATTCTTTAGTTTTTGGATTATAGTGTCCCAATTCAACGATAGGAGCGCCTTCACGCTTTGATGTTGAGTTGATAACTACGATTCTGTAGAAAGGGTTTTTCTTACAGCCTAATTTTTTTAATCTAATTTTTACCATTGTTAGTAATTCTCCTTAAGGTTTTAACTTTTAAAACCAGCCGCGCTCAACTTTGTCCGGAGGACGAACTCTATCAAGCTTTCTGTAATTATATAATCACAAGCATAATTAATAATCAAGCGCTTTTTCAACTCCTCAGAAATTAATGCAAAAAAACTTAAAAATACAGAACAAGAACTTTGTCAATCAAAAAATCATCAATTCTTTACCTAAATTCATTAAATTTGCTTCATTAAGTTTGTAAAAATGAATTTTGTCTTAGAAAGATGGGGGGCATGCTCAATTGTAAAACTTTTTTCATAAAAATTTGCTTGAAATGCCTGTATAAATGAGTATGATTATATAAATCGGTCAGGAGATTAAGAATACAGCGGAAGGAGTGATGGCATAGCTGTTCGGGAATAGGGACGCAAAAATTAAAAAGATTAAGTATGAAAGGGAGCGGACAGGATTCCGCAATTTATTGGAAGAACTATTAAAATTTTAAGAATTAAGCCGCACAATGGGTAAGTTAATAAGCGGCAATCGCAAAGCCAAATTGGGTTTTGCAATAAAAAAGAAAAAGAAAAAATTATTGTTAAAATCTTGGAGTAGATTTAATTAGGGGAAAATTTAACTAAAGATGTCCGGCTTGTCCGGGCTTTTTTTTGCGAAGCCGTCCTTCTGAACCCTTTAGGATGACCGCAGGGAACGAATGGGTAAGTTTGTAGGTTATTGAAGCAAGTCGGGCACTGTCGACAGCGTTAATCGTCATTGCGAGGAGTATAAACCTACACATCAACGAATTCATTATTTTTATACAAATAAACCCTGTTTTTACCGTTACGCTTAGCCTCATAAAGTGCTTTATCGGCATAATCCATTAAGATAAGTTCATTATCGCCGCAATCAGGAAAAGACGCTATACCTGAGCTTATTGTAACCTTAACCGAGTCCCCCGAGTAAGTTTTAACCTCAATACCGGCAATTCTGTCTCGAAGGCGCTGGGCAATCACAACTGCTTCACTTCCACTTGTCTCCGGAAGAATTACGGCGAATTCCTCACCGCCATAACGAGCCGGCATATCAATTTTTCGAACCGTTTTGCTGATTACAGTTGAAACCTCTTTTAACACTATATCACCCATCGCATGCCCGTACGTATCGTTAATTTCCTTAAAATCATCAATATCCATCATCAAAACCGACATCACATGGTTGTATCTCGAAGCCCGTTTTAGCTCTGTATCAAGCATTGTGAAGAAATGGCGGTGCGTATAGAGCTTTGTAAGTCCGTCTTTAGTAGCAAGCTCATAAAGCTTAGCATTATCAATCGCAATCGCAGCTTGATTTGCAAGCGCCTCCATAAATTCTAAATCCTGCTTATTAAAAAGACGCCCGTCTTTTTTATTCGAAATATTTATAACCCCGATTGCTTCACCTTTCGCAATTAAAGGAACACAAAGCAAAGAACTGACTTTGGTTTTAGAGTTTTGCATGTTTTTGAAGCGAGGATCATTTTGACCAAGATTCGAGATAATAGACTTTTTATTTGCAAACACAGCCCCGGCTATACCTTCACCTGAGTGAATTTTTGCACATTCAATAACGCCTGAATTTATATCATCTTCCGCCTTTTTATCGGCAAGCCCGTATACAACTTTCACCTGCAGCGTATTTTCGGCAAAATCATATAACATCAAAGAGCCTTTTTCTGCCTCAATAGTTTCAAGCGCCTTATCAAGTATAACGTTCAAAAGACGTTTTAAATCGTCAATAAAATTCATAGCCTGCGAAATATTGTACAAAATAGAAACATTATGCAGCGTCTTATAAAGTTTTTTCAAATCAGTCTGCTGTTTCTCGCGGCTTAAAAACTTATACAGAATCGGCTCTACATAGTTGAAAATTTTATTCAAATAACGGCACTCATCCTCAACAAGGTGAACATCCTCAGGCTTTGAGCCTACCGAACAAATACCGATAAGCTTTCCGTCACGGTTAAAGCCTCTCAAATAGTGCGTATCAATCTTTTTAAGACCGTTTGAGTCAATAAACGACTTGTAAAGGGTTTCGCCCGTTGAACTTACAAAATGTATAAGCTCCCCGTCTTCCAGAAGTTTCCAAAATCCGTCATTGTTATCCGAAAGCTCAATAAAAGTAGTACCGTTCACCACGGTAAAGTTCTCACCCTCAGGCAGAAAGAATAAAACATCCTCGACGCCGAGAACATTCTCGATAAATGCAGAAACCTTATCGATAAAATCAGCCAAATCTGCAGCCTGGTTGGCAATGATACTCAACTCAAACAAATTGTTCAACTCGAGAAAGTTTTTTTGAATATGCTCTATTTTATTGTTAAAATTTTCACTCATATCTGGCTCTTTAATAATATATTACTACAATATTTCAATAATGGCACGCTATTCACATTGATTACTAATGCAAAAAAAAGCCGTCCCTTAAAGGGCGGCTACTAGACTTGGGGAGGAGGTTTGTATGGGCTTAATGCCCTTACCTTATAAACTTCGGCTGTTTTATTACTTTTCTTGAACTTTATCTGTTATTTTCATCTATTTGGTGTACAAAATACTTTTTATGCTAAAAAATGTAACAACCGGTTCATACTCGTAGCAAATTATAATTTGTTTGTATATTGTAAAAATACCCACACAAAAAAAGGAAATATATCATGAAATCATTACCAATCAGCTTTGTCCCAACAAGCAAATTACCTACAGGCGAGACTTTGCAACGTTTCCAAAACGGAGCTTCAACCATCACTACCCCTGAGGGTTTAACAAAAGTATTCGACAAAACAGGAAGGTTAGTATTGCAAACTATACAAGAAGGCGGTAAAAAAGTTTTAGAGGAAGTTGGAAGCAAAATCGACAAAATGGCATAAAATAAAAATGGGGCTTAAAAAGCCCCTTTAAAATACCTATTCCCGTTCCGTTTATTAAGCCTTTCGGCTTCGAAATCTTTTTTATAAGAAACTTTTTTAAAAATTTATTTGTTTCTTATATATTATTAAAGTATAATTTAGGTATTGAATTGCTCTATGTGCTTAGCAGTTTTTATGTCAACGAGCAGAAACTTGACCACATTCAATAAATAGTATATAATAATTATATCGTATCTAAATACTAAATATCTAAAAATAGCCAAGAATGCTTTGTAACAAATTATGAAGCAATGTATACACGAGGGTAAGATGGATTTTATAACAGACAAATACGTGCTCGCGCACACTATTAAAATTACTGCCGATTTTAAATTAACGCAGTACAAAAAAGCTTTTACGCTTGCCGAAGTACTTGTAACGCTTTCTATTATAGGTATCATAGCTGCAATGACTATTCCTACGATGATAAGTAATTATCAAAAACATACCTACGTAGTTGGGCTGAAAAAAGCAAATTCAGAACTTCTAAATGCGATAAAAATGATGCCGCTTACAGAAAACTGCCCTGCAGGGGATTTAGACTGTGCAGGCTGGTACAATAATAAACCGATTGACGGAATGACATTCAATGAAACAGGCTACGCGGTACAAAAATCACTCTATCTCCTTTCAAAGCAATTCAAAGGTGTGAAATTCGTTCAAGATTCAAAGTTTGAATTTATAGCCAAAAGCTTTTCAGACCGTGTTAACGGAACTCAAAGACGGGACAGGCAAGACGGGTTAGAAAATGTGGGGTTTGTTACACAAGATGGTATGACTTTCACATCCTCTGGTGCTTCAGGGTTAGAAGTTGATGTTAACGGAAAAAAAGGCCCGAATAATTACGGACGGGACATTTTTTTATTTGATATCAACGCCGAAGGTATTTCTCCCAAAGGCATAGAATACAAAGAAACTATTAAACAAGAATGTAAAACTTACGGGTATTCATGCACTTGGCGCGTGCTCTCTGAAGACAAAATGGATTATTAAAATGAAAAAACAAGGATTTACACTAGCTGAAGTACTTATAACACTAACTATAATCGGGGTTATTGCGGCCATGTCAATCCCCACATTGCTTTCCAAATATCAAAAGCACACATATGTTGTAGGCTTAAAAAAAGCAAATTCAGAAGTTCAAAACGTGTTCCAAATGCTTCCACTAGCATTAAACTGCCCTGCAGGGGATTTAGACTGCGCAGGCTGGACAGAAGCAAGTTCAAACACAATCGATAACTACACTTTTGAAAGAACCGTTCACAAAAGAATTTATCTGTTAGCAAAACTTTTTAAAAATGCTCAATTCAAAACAGACAATAGTGAAAAAACCTTCACTGATTATTATTACTACGACATACAACGACAAAGGAAAAATAATCGAACCGAAGATGAAAAGTTCGGATTCGTAACTGAAGACGGAATGACTTTCACAACAATGGGATATATATACATTGTGGTTGATGTAAACGGCAAAAAAGAACCAAACACCTTTGGACGCGATATGTTTATTTTTACAGTTGAAGATGATTCTTGCCAAATTTCAGGACGGGGAGAGCCCGTTGAAAGGTTAAAAGAACTTTGCCCTAACGATGTTTTCCAATCCTGCGGCGCAAGAGTTCTAGCCGAAGACAAAATGGATTATTAGAAAGGATGATGTTATGAAAAAACAAGGTTTTACGCTTGCAGAAGTTCTGATTACGCTGGTGGTAATAGGCGTAGTGGCAGCTCTGTCAATTCCTACATTAATGGCTAAATATCAAGAACACGTTCTTTCAGTAAAATTAAAAAAAGTTAATTCAATATTACAGCAAGCAACCAAACTGATGTTCACTGACAACGGATGCAGCGCAGGTGATGTTTCGTGCTTGGGGTGGAACGACAAGACAAATTTAACAATGGACGGAAAAACTTTTAATTTTATATACAGCAAACAAGCCTATATACTCTCAAAACAGTTTAAAAAATCTAAGCTTGTAATTGAACAAAATAATTTTCCTGCCACAAAGTACAAAACAACAGAACAAGGAAGCGGGGGCTACAGTACAACTTCTGCGACAGGATTCACAACTGATGACGGGGTTTGTATCCTAAAAGAAAGATCTTTGTTATCTAATGACGAAACACCAATAATAGTCGACATAAATTGCAGCAAAGGCCCGAATATATTTGGCAAAGACCTTTTCTTCTTTTGGATGGTTTCAAAGGAAGGCGAAAAATTTGAGCCCGGAACATTATTTATGTATGGGACAAAACAGTTTTCAGAATATGAAGGAAACTCTTCATACTACTGGAGAAATACAAACTGCTCAAACAAAAAGGATACAACTGCTGCTTATGTCTGCGGTGCAAGATACCTGGAGATGTAAAAAAGACGGGTGATAAATTCACCCGCCTCTTATTTAAGACTTTGATTATACTTACATTGTACCAGCTTGCCAGCTATTCAAATATGTCTGCTGTTCAGGAGTCAATTCGTCGATTTCCAAGCCCATAGACTTCAATTTAAGCTGAGCAATTTCCACATCGACTTCCAACGGAAGCGTGTAGAGTTTGTTTTCAAGCTGTCCGCGATTTTTAACAATAAATTCCATACCTAGCGCTTGGTTCGCAAAACTCATATCCATAACTGACGCAGGGTGGCCTTCTGCCGCGATAAGGTTGACGAGTCTGCCTTCTGCCAATACATAGATAGATTTGCCGTTTTTGAGTTTATATTCTTCAAGGCTTGGTCTGATTTGGCGGATTTCAGTAGTTTCTTTTCTCAAGTCGCCGACGTTAACTTCAACGTCAAAGTGACCTGCGTTGCATACCATAGCGCCGTCTTTCATAGAAAGAAGATGAGGAAGGTCGACAACGTGTTTGTCACCGGTAACAGTCACGAACAAATCACCTTCAAGCGCAGCTTTTGCGATAGGCATAACTCTGAAGCCGTCCATAGCTGCTTCAAGAGCTTTAAGAGGGTCAACTTCAGTAACAATAACGTTTGAACCCATACCTCTTGCGCGCATTGCACAGCCTTTTCCGCACCAGCCGTATCCGCAAACCACAACAGTTTTACCCGAAAGCAAAATATTTGTTGCTCTGATAATACCGTCCATAGTACTTTGACCGGTACCGTATCTGTTGTCGTACAGGTGTTTCGTCATAGAGCTGTTAACCCCTACAGCAGGCCATTTCAAGCTTCCGTCTTTTTCCATAGCTTCCAAACGGATAATACCTGTAGTCGTTTCTTCTGTAGAACCGATAATATCAGCGATAAGCTCGGGTCTATGCTGGTGGATTGTCGCAACAATGTCCGCACCATCGTCAATAATCAACTGAGGTTTGTGGTTCATAGCTTCTTGAACGTGAGCCGCATAAACTTCCTTGCTTTCACCTGCATAACCGTAAACAGGAATGCCGTAGTGTTTTACAAGAGCCGCAGCAACATCGTCTTGCGTAGAAAGAGGGTTTGACGCAACCAAAATAGATTCCGCTCCGCCTGCTTTCATTGCGATACAAAGAGCCGCTGTTTCTTTCGTAACGTGAACACAGCTTGAGAGTCTAATACCTGCAAAAGGTTTTTCACGCTCAAAACGTTCTTTAATTTTTGTCAAAACAGGCATGTCTTTATATGCCCACTCGATTTGGCGTTTTCCTTGGTCAGCAAGGTTTATATCCTTAATGTCACATTTCATATCTGTTGTCATCATTAGTTTTACTCCTTAATTATATTACTTGTAAAAGATTCCTCGGCTAAAGCCTCAGAATGACGTTTAAAATGAACAACTTCGCATCATTCCGAGCAAAGCAAGAATCTTTTTATTTTTTAACTTGTTTATCTTTTATGTCGAGAGCCGCATTATGCGCCAAAATGTACACAGAGCACATTTTGTAGTTTTTCATATACCATGCGCAGCGCTCTTGCGCGCATACAACAGAAATTTCATTCCCTGCGCTCATTAACGGGCAGTATGGTAATTGATTACTTGACATAATTTCACCTCATTATTTAGCTTGTAATTCAGCCGCTTGTTTAAGCAGATTACAGTTTTCAGAACGTGTTTTTTCCTCATTCTTATATATTCTGCCTCTGTTAATGACTTCATCAAAATCAATTTTGTGAGCGTCAAAGTCAGGACCGTCTACGCATGCAAATTTAACTTCGCCGCCAACAGTAACGCGGCAAGCACCGCACATCCCTGTTCCGTCAACCATAATAGGGTTCATGCTTGCTTCTGTTTTGATACCTGTGTCACGCGTAAGCTCAGCAACTGCACGCATCATAGGCATAGGACCCACTGCGATTGCATAATCAACTTTTTCTTTCGCCATAATGTCGCTCATAACGCCTGTTACAAAACCTTTTGTGCCGTAAGAACCGTCATCGGTTGTAACGAAGAGCTCTGTTGACGCATCTTTCATTTTGTCATTCCAGAAGATTAAATCTTTTGTACGAGCACCCATAATCATGTAAACTTTGTTGCCTGCTTCTTTAAAAGCTTTCGCAATCAAGTAGCATGGAGCCGCACCGTAACCGCCGGCAAGGCAAACAACAGTACCGTAGTTTTTAATATGTGTAGGCTGCCCGAGAGGTCCTACGATGTCAACGATTTCGTCGCCAACATTGAGTTCTGCAAGTTTTTTTGTGGAATAGCCGACCGCCATGTAAACAATCGTCAACTCCCCTTTTTCACGGTCAAAGTCAGCAATTGTAAGAGGAACTCTTTCGCCTTCCTCTTCGACACGTAATATAATAAATTGCCCTGCTTGAGCGTTGCGCGTAATATACGGCGCTTTAATAGTAAGCTCAAATTGGTTCGGACAAAGTTCGATTTTTCTTAAAATTTCATATCCCATTAATGTAACCTCTCAGTGTTTTTATCTGTCTTAGAACATTATAATATAAAAACCGCAATCAGATATGAAATGTTAAGCAATTTCCATATTAAAAACCAGCGTAAAATCTATTTTTAAGAAATATATATTTTTTTATCTTAAACTAGCAAGTTAAATTGTTTTTCGATTTTCAGTAAGCAGATGGCCAATTAAAAGGATTTAATGTGAAAGTAGATTCTATAAAAAAACAAGATTCAAGTTATAACGGATTTATTTTTGCGCTATCCCCGAAAATTGCTCTGAAGCAAACAAACGAGCAAAAAAATACAATATATTCAGAGAAAAAACAGCCATTAAAAATAGCTTCAGGGTTCGCTGCGCTTCTAGCAATTATTTCCGGTACCGCCTATTATGTCCGCAAACGCAATAATATCAAGCTTGCAAATGAAATTATTATTCAAGGTAGCAGTAAATTTAAAAACTTGTTAAGGAACTTGGCGCCCGAAGATTATGACTCATCCAAAGTATTTAAAGCGAATTTTCACATACACTCTAAATGCTCTGACGGAAAGCTCAGCCCGATTGAAATTCTAGAACAGGCTAACGCTATTGCCTCAAAACTGCAAAAAAATGAAAAGTTTTGTTTTGCGATAACGGATCACGACAATATTGATGGACTGATTGAAGTGATAAACGCAATCAAAAAAAATCCAAAAAAATATTCCAAATTAAGATTTATTCCAGGTGTCGAAATGTCGGTCAAGCATATAGACAATAATATTTTTTCTTCTCCGGTAGAATTGGATTTTTTAATATACGGATTTGACGTCAATAACCCAAAACTACGAGAAACCCTCCTTAAGAGAAAAACTACCCTTCTTGAGCAAACAAAAAAGTTATTTGAGGAAATAAATATACAATGTGCCAACAATGAAAACTCCTTATCTGTTGATAAAATGCAACAAGAAGCTGCTGACTTGCATTTGCGTTATATCGGCTCAAACGGATACTTAAAGGCACTCAAAAACTACATAAAAGTAAAAAGTTCAAATGTAACAGAGGAAGTTTTAAATGCATTGGCAAAAAAACACTTTGGTAATAAAAACTACGCTTTTAGCGCCAATATTGACCTGGAAAGCGCTGTAAACCTGGCAAAAGATATAAATGCAATAAGCATATTAGCACATCCCGGTAAATTTAACTTTACCGATGCCGGGCTCAAGACAAGCGGTACATCCGGAGCTGAAAATATCGTAAAAACATTTACAAAAGTCGGAGGCAGTGGGATCGAATATTATTATCAATCTTACAAAGCCGGAAACTTGGGCTGGTGGGAAAAAATAAAAAACACCATAAATTCAATGAACCTCGATTTATTGAAATCCGGTGGATATGATACGCATTCGGCAGATATTGCGAAGCATTAATACAAAAACACCGCCGAAATTAAAGTTTATAAAAAATCGGAACTACAATTGGTATATCAGGCTTAATCACCTTTTGAAATTTGTAATAGAGCGTAAAATCATCTCCCCTCATTCCGTCAAGAAAAGTTGGGAATCGCGAATTTGTAATTTTTTTAACAACATTATTATCATATGAAGAAGAGCCTGAGGAACTCACAACCGTAACCCTTTTTACAGTTCCGTCTCGTCTTATAACGATGGATATGGACATTTCTCTGGGCGCATAAGTATAAGCTGTCGGTACATATTTTTTCAAACAATCAACAATTTGGTTTTTATAATGGTTTTCAAGCTTTTTCTCAAGAAAATCTGCAGAAGGAGAAGGCGGAGACATTGGAGCAGGCAGTCCCATGGCAGCTGAGGGAGAAGAAGCTTGCAGATTATTTATCGGAACAGAATGTTTTTCAATCGTTCCGCCATTGTCATAAAGCGTACTTTTACCAATAGAATTATAGCTTTGAACACCTTGTACGAAGTTATACTCAAAAGTTAATTTAATATTAACAAATTCACCGCCGAATTCGGAAGGCAGAGGCAAAAATGGCTCTGAAGCATTTATAGCTTTGATAATCTCGTCAAGCATTTTGCGGTCATAAAGCTTAATAACGCTAATATCTTCAACATGACCGTCTTTAAATATTTTAAAACTTACCGTTATTTTTTCCGATGATTTTTGATTTTTAGGTATCCAATTCTCTTTGACTTTCATTTCAACATGCTTTACGTAAGGCGCCATATCTATACCTTCAAATTTGATATCTTCTGAACTGACAGAACGCCGTTCCTCGATCTGCATATTATGAGCTTCTCGTCTCGCAAAAACATTGTAATCAAATGAAAATTGGATATCTACGGATTTCCCGTTAAAAGCATCAGGCAAGGGCGGAAGAGGGACTGATGCTTTAATGGCAGATATTGCACAAAAATCCATTTGCTTGCCACCTGATTGTACAATCCTAATATCATCAGCAATTTTACCGTCTTTGTAGACTATAAATATTGCAACAACACGTTTAGAGCTGTTTCCTTTCGGTGGATTCCAATTTTTTTTAATTATTTTCTGAATTTTTGTCATATATGGAGTAAAATTGACATCAGTGAGGGTTTGAGTTGCCTTGTCAGTTGATATTTCATTATTCGTGCTTTTATCAACAGGAATAGAGGGGATATTTTCCGCAAAGACAGAATCTGCGCAGGCTAAAAACAATACACTCAACACTAAAAGCTTTTTCATACACCCTCAATCATTTTTAATTATAATAGCATATTTTGATTACTTGTAAACAAAAACACCGCCGAAATTCGGCGGTGTTTTTGTATTTATTACTTTGGTGTGCTGTGATTAGCAGCAGCCACAAGTTTTTTGAGCTTTTCTTTCTTCAAGAACCGCTTGAGCAGCAGCAAGTCTTGCTTGCGGAACTCTGAACGGTGAGCAGGAAACATAGTTCAAGCCGATTCTGTGGCAGAATTTAACAGACTCAGGATCGCCGCCGTGTTCGCCGCAGATACCGCGTTTGAGGTTTGGTCTCACAGGAAGAGCTTTGTCAATACAGATTTCCATCAATTGACCTACACCCTCTTGGTCTAACGTTTCAAACGGGTTAGACGGAAGAATTTTATTTTCTACATATTTTTGCAGGAATTTGCCTTCCGCGTCGTCTCTTGAGTAGCCGAAAGTCATTTGAGTAAGGTCGTTTGTACCGAATGAGAAGAATTCCGCATATTCCGCAACTTTATCAGCTGTCAAAGCTGCACGAGGAATTTCAATCATCGTACCGAACATATAATCAACGGTAACAGCCTTTTCTGCCATAACTTCTTTAGCAACACGCTCAAGAACCTCTCTGGCAGCTTTAAGCTCATTTACGTGACCGATTAAAGGAATCATGATTTCAGGTTTTACATCAAGCCCTTCTTTTTTCAAGTCACATGCAGCCGAGAAGATTGCTCTTACTTGCATTTCGTTGATTTCAGGGTAAGTAAGACCCAAACGGCAGCCTCTCAAGCCCATCATAGGGTTAGATTCAGCCAAGCCTTCAACAATGTGAAGCATTTCTTCGTCTTTTGCACAGTCTTGGTTAAGTGCTTTTTTAGTCGCAACTGTCGCGATTAATTCTTCTTTTGAAGGAAGGAATTCGTGAAGAGGCGGATCTAAAAGACGAATTGTCATAGGTTTTTCGCCCATAGCTTTGAACATTGCATAGAAATCGTTGTACTGCATAGGGAGCAAGTGAGAAAGCGCTTCTTTTCTTGCTTCTACGTTGTCAGCGATAATCATTTTTTGAACCCAAGGCAATCTGTCAGGATCCATGAACATGTGTTCAGTTCTGCAAAGACCAACGCCTTCTGCGCCCAATTCAAGAGCTTTTGCAACGTCAGTAGGAGTGTCTGCGTTAGCGCGGACTTGTAGTCTTTTTACATCGTTAACCCATGCAAATAATTTTTCGAAGTTTTCATCCATTACAGGAGGAACAAGATGAACGGAATCAGCCATAACTTCGCCCGTACCGCCGTCTAATGAGATAATATCGTCTTTTCTGTAAACAGTTCCGTCAGAAGTTGTCAAAGTTTCGTTTTTAAGGTCGATTTTCAAGTCCTCACAACCTGCAACACACGGTTTACCCATACCTTTTGCAACAACCGCTGCGTGAGATGTCATACCGCCTCTGAGTGTCAAAACACCTTGAGCAGCAATCATACCGTGAATATCATCAGGGCAAGTTTCGATACGAACAAGAATAACTTTTTCGCCTGCGTTTCCACGCTCAGCAGCTTCCTCTGTGTCGAATACAACTTTACCAACAGCAGCGCCCGGAGATGCAGCAAGACCTCTTGCAATTGCTTTTGCGCCTTTTTTAGCCGCTTCATCAAAGCAAGGAAGCAATACTTGGTATAACTCGTTAGGGTCAACCAATTCGATAGCTCTTTCTTTAGTGATAATACCTTCTTCAGCCATTTCAACTGCAATTCTTACAGAAGCTTTTGCAGTTCTTTTACCATTTCTTGTTTGAAGAATGTACAATTTACCTTTTTCGATTGTAAATTCCATATCTTGAACATCTTTGTAGCCTTGTTCAAGTTTTTTCGCAATATCAACATATTGTCTGTATTGTTCAGGCATTTCTTTTTCAAGGTCAGCGATTTGGTTTGGAGTTCTGATACCGGCAACAACGTCTTCACCTTGTGCGTTAGTCAGATACTCGCCGTAGAACAAGTTTTCGCCGGTAGAAGGGTTTCTTGTGAACGAAACGCCTGTCGCACAGTCGTCGCCCATGTTTCCGAACACCATTGTTTGAACGTTAACCGCTGTACCGTAGTTGTGGTCAATTTTGTAGTGGTTTCTGTATGCCACCGCACGAGGAATATTCCAAGAACGGAAAACCGCTTCAACAGCTTCCTGCAATTGAACATAAGGGTCTTGCGGGAAGTCTTTGCCTGTTTCAGCTTTAATTAAAGCTTTATAAGGCTCGATTAATGATTTCCAATCATCCGCAGAAAGCTCCGTATCAAGCTTAACGCCTTTTTCTTCTTTCATTTTATCGATATATTCTTCGAATTTAACTCTTTCAATATCCCACGCAACAGAGCCAAACATAGTCAAGAAACGACGGTAAGAATCATAGCAGAAACGAGGATTGTTAGTTAATTTAATCATACCCTCAACTGTTTCATCATTCATACCAAGGTTAAGGATTGTTTCCATCATTCCCGGCATCGAAAGTCTTGCACCTGAACGAACAGATACGAGAAGCGGGTTTGAGGAATCGCCAAACTTTTTGCATGATTGTTCTTCAACAGCGCTCAATGCTTTTTTGATTTCATCCATTAAGCCTTCAGGCATTTTATTACCATTATCGATATAATCCATGCAGGTTTCTGTTGTGATAGTTAACCCCGGAGGCACAGGAAGCCCCAAATTGGTCATTTCGGCAAGGTTAGCACCTTTTCCGCCCAACAGATTTTTCATGGAAGCATCGCCTTCCTTAAAAAGCCAAACTCTTTTTTCAGTCATTTCTTTTTCTCCTTACATTAAAGATATTATTATTAGGACGATATTATTATATATGAAAATATTATTTTTGAACAATTGTTACGAATAAAATTAAACAGATAGCAAATTATTTATTTACGTGTTTTTGTTCACATGAATTGAATCAGTCTGGGAATAAAGGAAAAGTAATGCTATCATCAATAATGCCATACCGTACTAATTATCAACCATGCAAAAGACAGGCGGCGCACAGCGGAAGAAATATAAGTTTTTCGGGAGCGGTAATACCCAATACTCAATTATCAAATAAAAATGCTATTTTTAAGTATATTACGACTTTTATTGAGAAGCTCAAGCAAGATTCAAAGTGCTTCGACGAAGGATTCGAAACATGTTTTAGTGCTGTCGAAAACTTTATCAATACAATTTTAAGAAAAGAAGGTTCTCCATCTATTGAGACTATTTCAGGTGCCATTACAACCAAAAACGGTAAAAAGCTTATTAAAAGTGGAGATAAAGTAAAATTGTTAGGTCCCTATCATTCACAAAAGGAAATAGCAGCTTTAAATTATGACGAAGCGCAAAAATCTTTTTACTTGGAGATTACGCCCAAACACTGTCGTATAACAGGAGTTAAGAGCTCTGAAGGTTCCTATATAAAAATCACTCCAACTTCTCCTGACGGAAGAATTGTATACGAAAATAACGCACAAATACATAGGGTTAACACCTAGTGAGGATATTATGAGAATTACCGCAATAAAAAACTATCAGACAAATATGTCATATAAGCCTCAAATTAAACCAGAAGGAAAAAACGATGTAAGCTTTTGCAGACTCACCTCCGGGACATTATCAAACAGGAAACTTTGGGCTGCTTTGAAAATAAACACATTGCTAAAAAGATTAAATGATAAAAAAATCCCATTTAACACCACATTTGAACGTTGCATGGAAAGTATAAAATCATACATAAAAGCAATAGAAGAAAATATCCCATTAAAATCAATTTCAAAAAATGAACAAGGTGAAATTCATGCAATCCTGATAAACGGACAGCAAACAATACAGAAGGGACCAAATATATTTTTGATGCCTAAGTTGCGCAGAGGAGAGACACTCTTAACAGTAGAGCCGATTGCCTCAATTATAGTTAAAGATGGGGGAGAAATTGAATCTTTTTCTATAAGAAATACAAGGAATTCGCTAAAAGCAAGCGGCCAATATAACTATTCGAATCATAAAGCCTCGATCAAGCTTACAAACAACGGAGAGGTAACAAAAGCAATATTAGATGAAAGCAACACCGCGACACAAGTGGAGAAATATACAAGGCACAGAAGAAAGTGTGCTAGAGAAAACAGAAACTTAAAGCACAGACTGATTGGAAAGATACATGACAAAATCAGCAGCCATGAATCGGGCAAATTATCATTTGAAGATACGTTCAAAGACTGTATAAAAACTGTAAAAAAATATCTGGCATTAATTAAAAAAACAAAAATCCACGACGCGCCGGTAATAGAAGAGGGAGAAAACATCTTCGCCAGAGGTAAAAACCCAAAATTAAAACCGTTTGCTTTCATTAAACATGAAAATGGAGAATCTAGTTTTCTATTAAGAATGGGAGGAAATATTTACATAGAAGGCCATTCTTCACCCAATAAAGCCTCCTCATTCATAAAATACCACAATGCATACAGAAGTAAAAAAACAACAACTATAACACCGGTAAGATAATGTAAAGATATAGAAAACCAAAAAGATTGTTTTCAGGAGAGAAAAATGAGAATTACAGCAATAAAAACCTATCAAACAAATATATCATCTAAGCCCCAAGCTAAAGCTAAAGAAAGAAATAGTGTAAATTTTGGAGCAATTACACATTATGAGCTTCTCAAAAAAAGAACGCACACTTTTAGTGCAATAAAAAAGATAATAAAGCAATATAATGAGGGAAATTTTGATTTTAATACAGCTTTTCAACGCTGCGTACAAACCCTAGACATATATCTGAACAATTTTAGAAATAGAATGCCTATTCTATCAACCACAATAAATGAAGCAGGAGATACTATTACGCATTTTAAAAATGGAGAGCAAATTATAGAAAACGGGAACAACATATTTCTAATGCCTAAAATAGCAGAAGGGGTGGAACTCACCGATGTAAAGCCGCTTGCTCTTATTCTTAATACAAAAGGCGTATCACAATTTTTGTTAAGCGCTCCCGAGGAAAAAACAGCTGTAAACGGCAGATTATCTGCCGCTCAAAAAAATTCTGTTATAAAACTTATAAAACAACCGACATTCAAAAAAGAAGAAGTCTATACCGCCACCCCGTATGCTTCTCCGTACTAATATATAATATTTTTATTTTCGACATTTTGCTGTACAATGTTAAGTACGGCAAATGCCGAAAATTTTGTTTATGAAAAAGATTTTTTTACTGTTAATAATACTGCTTTGCTCTGCTGTGCCGAATCTCGCAGCCGACACTACTGTTGAACGTATTGAAAAAGCATTCGAAGGAATTGACGAATCTCCCATTGAGCTTCAAGCCGAAGAAAACACCATAAATCTCGAAACCTCTGTCAATATGCAGAACCTAAACGAAGAAAATACAATTAAACTAAAAGCCGACAAGGAACGTACAGAATGGAACAAAATTCAGCTCGACGGAAAAGTTATCAAATCAGTAGAGTTTCACGCTGCATACATGGGCAGAATGAGTGAGATTGTTCCGACTCACGGAGGGCACAATGTAACATCATACTCGCCTTTTGTCCTGCATTTGATGTCAAATACCAAATTTGCCGACGACAAAACCGAATTTTTATTAAGAATAAACCCATTAAGAGACTTCGACAATTATGGATATCTGAATGCAATGATTTCTGAGGTCTATGTAAAACGCAAACTCACCGACCACAACCACCTCATCATCGGACAAGCAAGAACCGCAATCGGTGTTGAAGGCGGACAATCCCAATACACTCTTTTGTTCCACGACCGCTCACAAATCGGCAGAACATACGGAAACGCCCGCTCCTATGGCATAAGGAACCAAGGACAGTACGAATTTTTTGACTACGACATAGGGGTTTTCGACAGTACAAGATTTTTCCAAAGAGTTATGCAAGGCGCGGAGTTCACAGGCTGGGTAACCGCAAAACCTCTAGCACGAGTCAGCGACAAATACGGGAATCTTGCAATCGGTACAGGAATAAACACCGGCAAAAAGGAGCACACCCTTGATTACAGCGTTGTAGGCGCATACGTCGGTTATAATTACAAAAATTTCTTGGCAAACTTTGAATACGCAAACGCCCACGGAAGCAACGGAAACTACGCCTCCAAAAACTACTCTGAGGGCTTTTACACAACCTTAGCCTACAATATCACACCAAAAGTCCAGGTTCTCGGACGCTATGACTATTTCAATGCTGATAAACACATATCAGGCAAGGTTTCCCAGGAATATGTGGCAGGCATAAACTACTATATCAAAGGGCAGAACCTGAAACTTCAATTAAATTACATCTTCCGCCAGCAAGAAGACGGAAACAACTCCAACAGATATGTTATGCTTACTCAAATGATGTTTTAAAGAGAAAAGATGAGAGAATTGAAAATATTTTTAATCTGTTTGGTATTTGCTTTAAGCGTTATTGTCTTAAATATTAGGTTTGAATTCGCAAATCCAAGAATTGTATACGGACTGGCTATTGGTGTTCCAATGATAGTTTTTAAGTACTGGAGCAAGCTTAACGATTAGAAGATAGGCGAATACACCACAAGCCAATATATGGTGAAAGATACTTCCCCTAGCTGGAAAGATGCTGAAACAAGTTCAGCATGACAGATGGAAGTAATGGGTAAAGCCTATAACTCCGTCATCCTGAACTTGTTTCAGGATCTTTCCGAATAGACATACAATTACAAATCCTACACATTAACTTTTGTAACAATATTATATACTCTTGAAATCCGACTTATATATTTGTTTTTATTTATATGTGAAGTGTAATATACGGAGGTCCTTATGGACGGCATCGGAACAACAATGACATTTGCAAGAGGCGCTGACGGTAGAGTCATCCTGAACATAAACGACGCAAAAAATGCAAAAGTTGAAAACGTCGGCAATGTTGCAGGCTCAGCACAGCTTCAATTCGGCGTTACAGGCGACGAAGATGTTACACAATATCTTTTCAAACACGAAGGCGACTCCGACAACCAAGTTACACTTTCCAACACTGACGGCAATCACTACAACTTTGTCGGTGAAAATTTCAACATCGACAGCAAAGGCGGAAACGCAAAACGCACAATCCAAATGGATACAACAGAGTCTAATCTTGACTTGACAAATGCAGGCGGAAACCAGTTTGTATACATGGGTGAAGAAAGCCAAGACAATAAAACTCATCTCGGATACGGCAACAACAACTACATTGACGCAGGTAAATTCAACTATGTTGACGTAGGCGGCGGAAGCGGCCAAAACAGATTTGAAAGCACATCTACAGCTCACGGCTCAGTGATGAAAGGCGGCTCAGGCAACGATTCGTTCGTAATTGGCGGAAAATACGGTGTATACGACGGCGGAGCAGGCAACGACAAGTTCGAAGCAGTAGGTATGTTCGGCGAAGACGAAGACGCGTCTTACAGAAACATTGTTATGGGCGGCGACGGAAACGACACAATGATTGACAAAGGCGGCTACAACATCTTCTTCGGCGGAAACGGCAAAAACACATACGATTCACAAGGTTCAAAAGGTATCGCAATCCTTGGCCCTGACAGCGACGGCGAAGCAATATTCGGCAGCAGCTCAGACCACTCCTACGTATTTACTAAAGATGAAATGACATCAGGCGGCAAAAAATACAATGTCAATGACATAATGAAAAAATACGGCTGGACACTGAACGAATTCTTGAACGTATACTCACAAATCAGCGAAACAAATCCTGACTCACTCGGAAACCACGATACTATCGATTCCGAAACAATGAAAAAACTCGAACTTTATTTCGTAAACAACTTAAAAAAATAATCGGTTAAACTAATACAAAACTGCTCTTTCAAAAGGAAAGAGCAGTTTTTATATTCCAGCCGAAATGCTTATTATATAAGTAATTTATCTCAAAATTTTAGCTCATATTAAAATAGCCTGACAGGGGGGTTCTCTTTGGTAATGCCTATTAAGGTGTTTCGCACTAATAATTCAATATAAATATTAGAGATTGCTATGTTTATGACAACTTATGACCTAATTGAGTTTAAAGGTCAATATCAATAAACCGGTAGATTTCTTACGTAAGGAGGGAAAAATGACTATCAAAAAAATGACATTAGCTGCAGCTATGACAGTCGGCTTGATTGCAGGTGGTATCAACCTGGCAATGGCTGACTGCGGATGTAACGTTGCTCCGGTTGTTACAGGGGGTGCATGCCCGCTTAACGACTGCCCGCAAGTTGTTACTCCGGAAAATGCTAAATGTCCAAAATGCAAAAAAGAGAAAAAGCACTGCGGCTGTAAGCCAAAAAAAGAAAAGTGCAAACCTTGTGAAGACAAGTGCGACAACAAATGTGACGACAAATGCAATGACTGTGCACCTAAAAAATCCTGCAACACTTGCGGTGATGACGTAGATACTTGCACACCAAAAATTTCAGCAGCAGGCGTCTGCCCTAACAACATTTGTGCCGAAAAATGCAAACACCAAATTTATGCTTATCCTGCAGGCGTTTACGGACTTGACAACGTACGTGTAGGTGAGTCTGAAATGGGCGTTATGCTTTCTGATGCAAATGCTCCTGCAGCTATCGCTCTGAACAGCGGTATTCCTGTAGCTTTAGCTCCTGATTGCGGATGTGAAACAGGTGCGGCAGCTGCAATGCCTTGCTTGAACGATTGCTGCGGCAAAGTAAACGGTATTCCCGTAGACCGCGGATGTTCCAACATTGATGGCATCGCTTGCCCTATCAATATTGAAACAGAAACAAGTACAACAGCAATAAAAAAGTCTATGGTCCCATTCACATACTCGGGCGAAAATAGCATTACTGGTGCAGCAGCTCCTGTAGTAAGCGCTTTCCCTGATGTTCCGGATGGTTTCTGGGCTAGCTGCGACATTAACAAATTAACTGAAAACAATGTTATCGCAGGTTACCCTGACAGAACATTCAAGCCAAATCTGCCTGTATCTCGTGCAGAATTCGCAAGTATGGCTGTTAAAGGCTTCAACTTAAATGAAGACATGACATGCCCGCAAACACACTTCAAAGATGTACCAAAAAGCCACTGGGCTAACAAAGTCATCAACAAAAGTGTTGCTGAAGGCTTAATGACAGGCTACCCGAACAACATGTTCAAACCTAACCACCCAGTATCTCGCGCAGAAGCATTAACTATCCTTTCTAAAGGCGTTAAATGTGACATGGATACTTGCAAAGCGCAAGAAATCCTTAGCAAATACTGTGACGGTAACGAAGTTCCGTCATGGGCAGCTATTCCTGTAGCGAAAACTCTTGAAGTAGGCGCTCTTGCTGATACTCCAATGCCTAACCAAATTATGCCAAATAGAGACGCTAGCCGCGCAGAATTGGCATCTATGCTGGAACAGGTAAGAATAGCAGGCGGTTACTCTAACAGAGACGTTGCTACTACTCCTGCTTCTCAATGCGGATGCACAGGCGGAGCTGCATATATGGAAAAAGCAGAAACAGTTACTGTTCCTACTCTCCAAATCTGCTTCAACGACGAATTGTCAGCGCGTACTGCTCACGTAAATGACAGATTTGCCGCAAAAACAATCGACCCTATGACTATCAACGGTGTTTCATACCCTGAAGGTTCAGTCGTAAGAGGTAAAGTTCTCGAAGTTGAAAGACCATCAAAATGCAACAACGGTGCGTTGAAATTGTCTTTCGAAACAGTAGAAAACTGCGATTGCAAAGCTGACTTGCCACAACAAGTGTTGACTGCTCAAGTTAACAAAGCTAACACACCAAACCCTGTTGCGAGATTCTTCCAATGGCCGTTTGCAACTGTTGGTCAAGTTGTAGGTACAGCAGGCAGAGCTGTCGGCGGTGCTGCTATCGGTGTATCAAATGCATTTGAACAAGTATTCAGTGAATTTGGTACAGGTACCGGCGAAATATTCCAAGGCGAATTCAAAGCAGCAGGCAGAAGCTACCTTGACTCAGGTAAAGCTCTTGTTAAAGCTCCAATCGACTTAACAAGAACTGCATTGTCAGGTGTTTCCGGTATGGTTCAAGTTGCAGGGGAAGAAGTTGCTTACCTTGTTGACCCGGACGGAAAGAAAATCTCTGCTATCAATCCTAGAGAAAAAGTTACAGTGGCATTTGGATGCAATACTTGCAGATAATAGCTTTAAAGTAACTAATTCTTTAACGGAAAGAGACCTCTATATGGGGTCTCTTTTTGTATATCAAAAACAAATACTTTAAAACACACAATATACTTATTTTTTCACTATTTTTTATATCCACAACATATACCTTATTTGTGCATTTTCCGACTAAAAAATAACGTTAAATGTAAAGTTATTTTAAAATTTATTCAAAAATAGTCAATCCGTAAATTATAAAAAACTTTATATGAGTATGAGAGATATAAAAACATTTTAACACGAGAGAAAAAGAGAGTAGAGAAACACACAAAACGAGAGTAGAAACACGAGAAAGAGGAGAAAAAACATGCTCAACAACGTTCAAAAAGTACAAGCACAACAATCCCAAAAAACTGAAAGCAAAAAAACAGACAAACCCGTTCAACACAACAAAGTCAACGTAACGGATGTATTTACTGCAGCGCTTTTGACGGCAAAAGACAAAAAACTAAAAGATGTAAACAACGTTATGCAGCAGTTCGACAAAGACGGTAACGGTAAACTCGACGGAAATGAACAACTTGAATACATCAAAGCAGTAAAGAAATCAAACCACAAAACAATAAGCAAAGACAAATATGAAGGGGCGTCTAAAGCAGGTACACACAAAAACTCAGATATTGAGAAAAAGGCATTTGATACTCTTGCAAACGGAACTTACAACTGGTATGGCAAAAAAGGAGACCACCAACAAAAAGAACGTACAGAACAAGTTAATAACGGCTCGCGCGATGTACAAAAATCTGTCAGAATAATGCTGGACAAACTTGATGTAAATGACATTATCGTTGGACAAGAAAAGGCTCCGGAAACAAAAACAACAGCGGCACCTAAGCAAGAGCCGCCGATAGCAGAAGAAGTACCAGAAGCAAAAGCACCTGAAGAAGCACCGCAAAAGCAAGAGGAGCCAAAGACAGAAGAGCAGCCAAAAGCAGCCGAGCCGCCTAAACCTGAGGTAAAAGACACACCTGTGCCGGTTCAAAAGACTGAGGCTAAACCTGACGCCACCGAAAAAGTTTCTAACGGCTTAACCTTTGGCACTGATGCCAACATCTTCAAGGATAGCCCTATTCCAAAAATTAATCTTGTAGATGAATTCAACAAACCTAAGTCGGAAAATCCAATAAGTTTAGGCATTACGGGCTCTGCTCAAGAACTTTTAAATCCTGGGCAAACAACATTTAGCGGATCTGTTTTGACGGGATTGGAGGATACAAAGCCTGCAATCGAACAAAAAAACACGGAACCGGCAGAACCTCCTGCTAAAGCTCCTGATAACGCTAAAGAAAAACCTCTAATTGAAAATGCAGCTCCTCAAGAACCTGAAAAATTGAGCGAAGAGCAACAGCAAACCATTATAAATAATGCAAAAGAAATTGTTGCTAAAAATCGATCTCATTGGTACAACGGCGGAGAAACTTTCACGGGACATCAACAAGCTGTTAGAGAACATTTAGAGGCAATGCCTGAAGGCAGCGAAGGCAGAGCAGTCGCAACTGCAGCAATTATTGATAAAGCTTCGGCATATCAAGGTACAGATGAAGCCGCATTCAAAGGAGCCATTTATTCCATAAAGAATAAAGGACAATATGAAGCCGTTGATAAACACTTGAAAAAAATTGGTCAAACCTATAAAGATCAAGGGATAATGTATTATACAAAACAAGAATTTTCATGGGGCAAAAAAGATGATTTGCTGGCGATAGAAAGAGACTTACAAAAATAAAACCGATACGGTCAGGTTAAGAAATACGGATTTTGAAATTACAAAGTCCGTATTTTTGTATTATTAATCTGTAAATGTTAAAAAAAGTAAATAAACTTTTTCAATTTCTGTCAATTATTTTCACAAAAAATACTTTATATATATAATACACAATAAGTATATAATTTAGCGAGGATATCATGATAAATACAGAAAATTCCGTAAAGATTAAAGTAGTTTCAGCACAAGAATATCGAAAAAGAACAGATAAAACCACAACAAACCCCATTAAAAATGAGGCTGTTGGTACTTCTGTGTGGCAGGCTATGCAAAATGTCCGCGACAAAGAGGGAAATCGTGTGTTTACAGAAAATGACATTGCAAACACCGAAAAACAGCTTAAAAAATTAGACAAAAAGTACAATTCGAGCAAAATCAAAGACGGAACAGAAATTGATATCACAGAAGCGCTTAAAGCGGCTAAATTAGATAAAAAAATTGAGAAATTTGCGGAAGTAGAATCAACAGAACCACTTCCTAAATCGTCTCTTGATTCAGAAGCTGAACAAACAGGCAAAACTGTTGCTCAAGTTATTGGTGAAAGAAATCATCAAGCAACTCAATCAGCAGAGCCTCCTATTGCAGAAGAAGTACCGGAGCCGTCAGTTGAAAAAACGCCAGTTGCTAATAAAGACAGCAATGCGGCTAATAACTATGAATATGCCACCACAACGACTTCAATCACAACTCCTGCACCAACAATGAGCAGAGCAGACACAAGCATTCCAAAAGCACCTGAAGTTTCTGTTCCTGTCTCTAAGCCTGTAACAGATGAGGCAAAAAAGATAGCAAGCTCCACAACAGAAGCAAGCGCCGATGAAACCGCTACTTCGGTTGACGCCGCAATGAATGAAAATCCTGTTATTAATAACATTTTTGGAGATATGTCACATAAAATTGATGCAGCGACAGCGGCCTCCACTTTACCAAATGAACCCATACAAGAGGACATTCCGCCAACAACAGAAAAAGGAGCAAATCCTAACGCTGATACTGTCACATATGCATACATTCCAGTAACACAAGACAATGATGCAACAGGAAAACCCCCATCATTCGGACAGCTTACCGCAGAAAAACCTACCAGTTATTATTCGGCTGCGCCGATACCTCAAATTCGCTTGTCCTCTGTCACAACAGTAGAACAGACAGCCACGGACATACCGGCTATAGAAACACCTGAAACTGTAACACCCGCTGAGGACAGTTATACAGACAGTATGCTTATGCCTGAAAACGGATTGTTAGAAACACCTAAGGAACAAATTCAGGAAACGAATGCTCCGACTGCAGAAACGCCAAAACCAGACGCGCCTCCTGCGAAAAAATTCGAAGATATGACGTTAGAGGAAAAACTCGCTTCAACAAACGGCAAACTGGAAGCACTAAAAGCTGAACAAAAAACATTAATGAATCAATCTAACACTGTTGACAGAGTAAAAGAGTTGAACAATGAGATTGAAAAAACAAAGCAAATTGTAAGAGATTTAGAGCTTCCCGACGAAGAAATAAAAGCAAAATATACACAGCTTACAGATACATTAAATAATACATATTTAGAGTCAACCGGAGATAAAATCATAGATGATTTAACCAGAATATCAAAAGTTCGAGATATTGGCGTACATCCGTCACGCGACGCCAAAAAAGAAGCAGATGTCGACAACTCAGGCGAAATTGCTTATTTTTCCGCAGAAGGCATTAACAATATTTATACTGACCTTACAGAAGCGATTAAATCAGGTGACAAAGATGAAATAAAAATGAATATGGGATACCTTGAAGAAGCAAAACAAGCAGGTTTTCCTGTTTCGCCAAATGCATTGACAGATACAGAAATCTCTGATTATAAAGCAAAACAGGCTCAAAAGGCACAAGAAGCAGAACAAGCACAACACCAGCAAGCCATAAGAGACGGAAAAATATACAGCTATGAAGGCAATATAGCTTTAAACGAACTCGATGGAGAAAATTACGCGAAAACAATCAACCTTGATATCGACATTGAAAGACTACGAAAAACGAATTATAAAAACGCTGGCACGCTTGCAGGTATGATGATAAACGGTGAAAATCGCGCCAAAAATGAGCGCGACGGATACAGCCAAGGCAGTGAAATTGTTCGGAATGCATTATATTCAATTACGGACAAGAAGTCTCTTGACAAGGTCAACTCAGTACTAAAAGAAAAGAAAAACGGCGGAGATAACGGCATTGAAAGTCTTATTGCAAACAGTGCAAACATTGACGCACAGACAAAACGAGAAATTTACAGACATTTGAGTCAATATGATCCTTATTTCAAAAAACAATTCGAAGAAAAATACGGTAAAAAGTCATAAACATAACCCGCAATGACAATGACGGCTGCATTTTAAAAATGCAGCCGTTTTCTAATACAAGAAATTTAAGTATATACTATGTAAATAATATTTAACAATCTGATAAATACTAGCAATATATTTTTGCAAATTACGTTTATTTATACAAGAGAGTATTATATTTTTTCAGAAAGAGAGTAAAATATGACAGAAGTTTCTAATGTTTCACAAATACCTGCGGCTTCGGCACAATCAAGCACAACAAACCCTATTGTCGCAGACGAACTTAAAAAAACGAAACTCTACAATATTTTTGAGGCTGCACGTACAACAGCAAAAGGCGGCGAGCAAAATATTTCGGTGTTCGACTCTGACGGAGACGGGAAATTAAGCGCGACCGAAATGGAAAATGCTGTCCGTAAAATTCAAGCTGAAAATGCCAAAACCGTAAATGAAGATAAGTACACAGGAAAAGAAAAAGGCGTTGAAAACTCTGACGCAACGAAAAATGCGTTTAAAACTCTTGATGAAGCAGACTTTTATGACTGGACAGGCAAAAAAGGCGACAACCAGCACGACGAAAGAATCGCTCAAGTTACAAACAATGAGCGTGACGCAGCAAAAGCTGCACGTATAATGTTAGACAAACTTGTCTCTAATGATAAGTTCACAGATATGACAAAAGAAGCGCAAGACGCTCAAAATGCTGCCGCACAAGAAGCTGCGAAAAAAGCAGAAGAAGCAAAAAAGCAAGCAGGACTTGATTTAAAAGACGTAAAAATAGGCGGCAAAGAAGTAAAACTTGACGATCAAAAGCCTAACTTTTTTGCTAATGATTTCGCAAAAAATTTATCGGCAAAAACACTAAACGATAAAGACAACGCGACACGCGTAGATGTAACTATAGACGCCTCAAACGCAAATGACAGAGACAAAGGCGCAAAAGATATTCTCGCGAAAGTCGTAGAGAAACATATCGAACTAAAGAGCGAAATTACAGGTTCTGAAGGGAATAAAAAAGTTACAATCCCGGGACTTGAAAATACAGATTTATACAAAGCCTTTACCGCTAATGGCGTAAATGAAAATGACTTTGAAAATGGTAAATTATCAGGCAAATCAGATAATAACCTACAACTTCCTTCATTAGAAACGACAAAAGATAACAAGAAATATTTCACCATTCACGATAAAAGCGGTGGGGTCTTGTACTTCGATGAAAAAGGCAAAAAACTGGAAAAAGACCCGAATTCAAGCCCAATGGTTCCCGCAATGACACCAACCCCGGAAGAACAAGCAAAAATTAATAATGCAAAAAGCACACCGGGCTCGATTAAGCTTGGAAATCCTGAATTAGAAGGTAAAACTGATAAAAATGGTTACCAAAATCAATCAAAAAATAATTACAAAAACAATAATGACTATAAATGGACCGCTTCAACCAAACCTTGGAATTCAGGTAAATATTCAAAGTTAGAAAGCCCTACTCATATTGCAGGACGTATAGTAAGTGGATTTAACGATGACAAAAATGAAGAATTTATCTTGAATAATATTTATTTTATTCAAAATAAAGAATCATTAGATAATGTAAACAAAGTACTGCAGGACAACTGGGGTTCATCTAATTCCAATAATATCGACTATATTTTAAATCAAATGACTTATGAAAAAAGGGTCGAAGCATACAGACACTTGGGGCAAAGTGATGATTATTACAAACAAAAACTTTATGATTTTGCGCCAGGTTTAGCTAAAGAAAAATTTCCAAACTTTACACCAAGTAAATAGTGTAAATCAAAATATCAAAACCGCGGAACTCACGAACCGCGGTTTTTTATGAGCACAACATTCTCCGTCATGCTGATTGGATAGATCCTGCACTTCGTAAGGACAGGGTCACACGACTCGTGCCTCGTCAGAAACAAGCTCAGGATGACAGCTCGGATGCAGGGCGAAGCCGAAGGGTCAGCCCCCATCCATCTATCCAACTATGAGTATGTTTTAAAGTTTTAAAACACTCCTCCCGACTGTCATGCTGAATTTATTTCAGCATCTTACCAAATTGGCAATGAAGCATAAAGTTGACCTCATACCTCAAAATAAGATCCTGCACTGCGACTAGGGATTGCCAGGAAAGGGTTTTGCTGGTCTTGCGACTGGCAAGATCCTGAAACAAGTTCAGGATGACGTGCAGCTTGAAAGGTCTCCTGCATTCCCTTTGTCAAACAAGCTCAGCATGAAAGTCGTTTATCAAAACAACCGCCACGACATGTCCGTGACGGTTGTTTTTTGTATATTTAGCTGTTCAACTTCAGATTACTCTTCGACTTTTTCTGTCAGTTCTTCTTGAACATCTTCTTCGTCTACAACGTATTCTTCTTTGAATTCATCTTCGTCTTCTTCCGTTAGTTCAACATCTTCTTCAACGTAGATTTCTTCTTCAATAGGAGCTTCTTCACGCTGGAGCGCTTCTTGTGCTTCCATTTGCGTTACGTTTTTGATATCGATTTTCCAGTTAGTAAGTTTGTGCGCCAATCTTACGTTTTGACCTTCACGACCGATAGCAAGCGAAAGCTGGTCGTCAGGAACAACCACAAGCGCCTCGTGTGAGAACTCATCGTCAACAAGAATATCAACAGAAACGATTCTTGCAGGGGACAAAGCGTTAACAAGGTACTCAACAGGGTCTTCAGAGTAACGGACGATGTCGATTTTTTCGTTTTTCAATTCTCCGACGATTGTCTGGATTCTTGAACCGCGAGGTCCGATACAAGCGCCTACGCTATCAACTTCAGGGTCGTTTGAGTGAACGGCGATTTTTGTTCTATAGCCTGCTTCTCTTGCGATAGACTTGATTTCTACGATTCCGTCTTCAATTTCAGGAACTTCAAGTTCAAAAAGTTCTCTTACGATTTCGGAGTGAGCGTGAGAAACAATTACCTGAGGCAATCTGTTTGTTTCTTTTACGTTCAATACAAAAACGCGGATTCTTGTGCCCGGTTTGTAGTATTCGCCCGGAATTTGCTCTTTTGCAGGCATTATAGCGTCTGTTTTGCCGATGTTTACAATAACGTTGCGGTTTTCAACACGCTGAATGATACCGGTAACCAGTGTACCTTTTTTGTCTAAAAATTCGTCCAAAACGAGTTTTCTTTCAGCTTCGCGTATACGCTGAGTAATAACTTGCTTAGCACTTTGAGCCGCGATACGTCCAAAGTTGTCAGGAGTAACTTCAATTTTAACTTCATCTTCAAGTTCAACTTCGTCGTCAATTTCTTGAGCATCTTCCAACGAAATTTCGTAATCAGGATCTTCAACGTTTTTAACTACGAGTTTTGTTCTGAAGACACCGATTTCACCTGATTGTTCATCGAGAATAGCCTCAACATTTGTAGCTTCTTTCACTTTAATGTGTTTTTTATAAGCTGTTACCATTGCATCGCAAAGTGCTTGCACGATTGCGTCTTTGGTAATCCCTTTTTCTCTTTCGAGCTGTTCACAAGCTTCAAACAAAGCTGTTCCGATTCTAATCATTGTTTATCTCCTTATTTTGATTGTAATTTTTTTCATTTTCTTCAAAACATAATCTCGATGAGAAAATGTTATCCAAACTTATTGTCAATTCTTTATCGTCTGAAAGTCTTTTAACAATTGCACCTGCACCGGGGTCGTAGTTTAGGAGAAGCGCCTTAAATTGTTTTTCATCCTCGCCCTCAAGTGGAGTTTTCAGCTTAATGTCGATATATTTTCCGCAGAAAATAATATACTCCCGCTCGGTCTTAAAACGGCGTTCTAGTCCCGGGGAACTCACTTCCAGATAGTATTTTACAGGTATAAGTTCATCAAGAAAATCATTAAGCGAACGCGAAACACTTTCGCAATCCTGATGATTTACTTCATGTGCTGTCGAGTAAATAAAAATACGCAAAAACCAGCGCCCCGACTCCCTTTGCAAGTCAACTTCAATGGGAATAAGGTTAAAACGCATGCAAGTATTTTCAATCAGCGGACAAATATCCGACAAAACCTTTTTTTTGCTGAAATTTTCCTGAGTCAATTTTCATACCTCTAAACTGTTCGTCTATCTGACTTTACTATAAAAAACACCTCATCAGCCCCTTTTATAGTAAAAAGGAACAGCTTTCGCGGTTCCTTTTGTCGATAATTAAATTATAGCACCATTTTTCAAAAAAGCAAAGTGTTTGTAAAAAGTAAATTTACAAAAACCCAAGACTCCTATACAATCTGCGCCAAAATATAGTTGCTCAGTAAAAAACCTTCGTCAGAAAAAGCGTATCCCTCTGCTGTTCTCACAATGTGACCCGAGTCGAGGAATTTCACAATTATAGCACCTTTTTCACGGGCTAAATCATAGCCAAATCGCCCCTTTATCTCTTTTAAATTTACACCGTCAGCCTTGCGAAAACCGAGAAAAATTGTCTCTTCAAGCCTTTCTTGCTCTATCAAAATTTTTTCGGAAAGTTTTTTCAATGGATTTTCGATATATTTTTCCAAGTCCGTTTCGTTTTCGTATCTGACGCCCGTCTCATGCCCGTGTGCTCCGCACCCAAAACCATAGTATGAAGCAGCATTCCAGTAATTTAAATTATGACGCGAATCATAGCCTTCGCGTGCAAAATTGCTGATTTCATATTTTTCATAACCATTTTGGCGCAAAACATCTCCTGCAAGCAGATACATATCAGCCTGCAAGTCGTCATCAGGGATATTTTCAGGCATATTATTAAAAAATGCCGAGCCTTTTTCAATCTTTAACCCGTAAAGCGAAATATGTTTAACATCAAGCTTTAACGCCGATTCAAGCGAGAATTGCCAATCCTCAAGAGTCTGATTAGGCAGCCCGTAAATCAAATCTATGCTTATATTCTTAAAACCTGCCTCTTTTGCAGCATTCACTGCAGCGGCAATATCATCCGCCTTATGCAAACGACCAATCTGTGCAAGTTTTTTATCGTCGAACACCTGCGCACCAATGCTTAACCGATTTATACCGATTTGGCGGATCTGTTTCAAATAAGCCAAAGAAAGCTTGCAAGGATTGGCTTCAAGCGTGATTTCCGCGCTGTCCGAAAGGCTAAACTTTGCCAAAATCGACGACAGTTCTTCTACCGAAAGAAGTGATGGCGTCCCGCCACCAAGATAAAGCGTGTCAAGGTTTTCGCCCTTGTACCGCTCAGAAATCTCAACCAAAAGAGCCCTAAGATACTCTTTTTTTTGCTGAACTTTGTTATAAGAGACAAAAGAACAATAGTTGCATTTTTTTAGGCAAAAAGGTATGTGAATGTAGGCATTTTCAGTCATAAAAAGATACTACCACAATTCGCCTCCGCGGGGAATGCAGAATGAGTAAGAACCTGCGAACATATGGTTGTGGACTGTATGTTTACTAATTTTATAGGAGAAAACACTATGCAAAGCTACCCAAACGTAACTTTTGACACTGAAAGAGCAAAAGAGCATTTTTTAAACAAAGTGTCTTACTCATTAGGACCTGTCGAACTCAAAAACATGATTGAAAAAGACTTAAATCATTTTAATCTAATCGATTTAAGAAGTTATGAAGACTACTTGGAGGGGCATATTCCCTTTGCAATGCACCTTCCGCCTGAACAAATTGAAGAGCACTGGAATATGTTTGAGAAAGAAAAAATCAACATAATTTATTGCTACAACCCATTTTGTCATTTGGCTGCGAAAAATGCTGTCATCATAGCGGAAAAAGGATATCCCGTAATGGAACTTTGCGGCGGATATCATGCCTGGAAAGACTTTTTCCATTTTGATACAATTAAAGACGACTCCCCGCAACACTAAAAAAAATTACAACAAAAAAAGCCGCACATCCTGCGGCTTTTAATCTTTATTATATTTAATCAAGCATTGGTAAAAACTTAGCATAGCAGTCTTCTATATCTTTTAACGTATACTTACCGTAACCCGGAGGATTCGTTTGCAATTTCTCTTTATCCAGATTTTGGATTATACTTTTAGTTACTCTTTTCACGCGTGCAATTTGATTATGCAGCATATGTGTCATTTTTCGATTTCCTGCTATATTTTCTTCGCTCACACACTCCATTTGATTATACAAGTAGTATTCCGTGTGATTTCGGATTCGTCTGTTTTTCTTTGCACCAAACATTCTTTTAAATTCCAAATACGCCTCATCTAAACTTGTAAAAATCCTTTTTAGCCAAGGATCAACGACAAATGCCTCCCCATGTGGCTTACCTGAGCGATAATTTTTAACTTTTCTTTTTGAATTCACCAAAACAAATGCATGATCTATTTTCGAATCGACAACGACCCTTGCGTCCAAACCCGACTTTTTAAGCTGTTTATACATGATGTCGGCACATTCACTACAGTTAGCAGCCTTTGCGTTTTTCACCGCTTTCGTAAGCGCCGCAAAATATTCCTGATTATTTTTGTAAAATATAAATGCTTTTTGATACATACGATAAAGGTTTATAAGACACATGGCTTCAGTAGTTTTTATGTATGTTAATACACGATGATATTCATTCTTATACTTCTTTTGAGCGTATCGCACATCCTCCAAATACGTACTGCTTAGATATCCCTGATTCACAAAAGAACGAAGTATTTTCTCCGCTTTTTTCATATCAGGCGTCATTCTTCGCCCGAAAGATATATTGCATGGATTTAACGTCAGATTCTGCATACTAAAATAAATCTCAAAAAAATTATTTTTTGCTAGCACGCTTTTTCGGTGAGGTTTTTATATGCGAATAATAAAAAGTTTGCAATTTTTCAATAAGACTGTTCGGGTTGCTGCCATAGTTAGGGAAAAACAGATATTTTGCCTCGTCATACAATTCCTCCATTTCACGCTCAATTTGCGCTTCATTTTGAGGCGGAATTTTTTTATATTCGTCTTTTATGTGCTGCTTTTTATACTCTGCAAAATATTTATGAACTTTTTTTGCGGCGGATTTAAGTTGCATTTTTATAATGAGGTTATGGAAATAGGTTTTTATAGGATTTTCTTTAGGATGCGAAAAATCTAATTGTTCATATAATATATTTTCATAACCTACGCCATAGCCGTCTTTATCCGGGCTAAAGCCTCTTTTGAAATCGACGTATGCACTGTTTATGCTGCGATACAGCTTTTGTGTCCAAACATCGGGTATAAAGACCGCTTTACCTTGTGTTTTGTAATTGTTGAACTTTGACATATCACCAACAAGCGTAAACATGTGATCCCCAAATTCATCAAATCTTACCTGACAATCAATCCCTGCTCTTTTGAGCATATTGCTGCAAATTACAGCACTTTCTCCGCAGTTTGCAGTCTTGGTAATATTGACAAGCTGTTCCAGCAAACGTGCTTCCTCTTTACGATTAGAATATATCATTCGTTCCAAATAAGCACGCTGTAAATTAACTATGCAAGACATTTCCTTCTCTTTTAGTTTTGCAAGATATAGATGATAGTGATTTCTATATTTATAACCGTCTACATACCTGTATGTCGCCATACGGGTCTGGCTTTTATAACCTCTGCGCATAAATTCGAGCAGCACTCGCTCCGCCTTTTTCATTTGAGGAGTCAAACCTGCCTTAAAAGCCGTATTAGAGTTATTTTGAACAGCACAAATCTGCATAAATCACCTTTTCCTCTTACTTTAAAACCAAAAACAGATTTTTTTTGCTAATAAGGCATTTATAATTTATAATCAGCATATGAACGAACTTATAAAAAAAGCTGAAAATACTCACAAATTGTCAAAAACGGAGATTATAAAGCTCTTAAAAGATGATTCAATAAATAAAGAACTTTTTGAAGCTGCTGACAGAGTGCGCAAAAAATATGTCGGCGATGAGATTCACCTGCGGGCGCTGATTGAGTTTTCGAACGTATGCAAAGGACATTGCGCATATTGCGGGCTTCGTATAGAGAACAAAGCAGTTGAAAGATACACACTAAGAGAGGACGAAATCCTCGAATGTGCCGAAAACGCCGTAAAGCTCGGCTACAAAACCCTTGTCTTGCAATCAGGTGAAAGTGTTTCTTATTCTACGGAAAAGCTTGCCTCAATTATAAAAAAATTGAAAAAGTTTGATACTGCAATCACCCTAAGTATAGGAGAAAAAACTCAGGAAGAATACCAAATGCTTAAAGATGCAGGCGCGGACAGGTTTTTACTGCGGATTGAAACCACCGACAAAGATTTATACGAAAAAATGCACCCGCAAATGGATTGGCAAAACCGTAAAAACTGTCTGTATGAACTTAAAAAAACAGGTTTTGAAACAGGGTCAGGCTGTTTAGTCGGTTTGCCTGAGCAGACGACAGAATCACTGGCGGACGATATTTTGTTCTTTAAAGAGCTAAATGCAGATATGATTGGGATAGGTCCTTTAATCGCTCATCCCGAAACTCCGCTTAAAGACGCTCCAAACGGTGATTTTTGGCTGGCATTGAAGGTAATGGCGTTGACCAGACTTTTACTGCCAAAAATAAATATTCCCGCCACAACCGCGATGGAAACACTCCACCCTAACGGCAGGCTCATTGCACTACAAAGCGGTGCGAACGTTGTTATGCCGAATGTCACGGATGATTTATACCGGGAGAAATATTCCATTTATCCAAACAAAAACTCTTACCACGACTCACTCGAAGAATATAGAAAAATGATTACTTGCAAAATTGAGAGCATAGGGCGTACAATATCAAAGTCTCGCGGGGACAGCAAAAATTTGGAGAAATAATATGAAAATCGCTGAAAATATAACAGAACTCGTCGGAAACACGCCGCTTGTAAAAATAAATAAATTAAATAAAGACGGAAAAGCAATAATTGCAGCTAAAGCAGAATCTTTCAACCCTGCAAACTCGGTTAAAGACAGAGTCGCGCTCAATATGATAGAAACAGCGGAAAAAGAAGGAAGAATCACACCCGAAAAAACCGTTATCATTGAACCTACAAGCGGAAACACAGGTATCGGACTTGCGTTCGTATGCGCGGTAAAAGGATACAAATTAATCCTTACTATGCCGGAAACAATGAGCATAGAACGCCGACTTATGGTTAAAGCTTACGGGGCAGAAGTAGTTTTGACACCCGGCGCAGAAGGAATGAAGGGCGCTATCAAGAAGGCGGAAGAATTGGCAAAAGAAAACGAAAATTCATTTATTCCACAGCAGTTTTGCAACCCTGCCAACCCCGAGGTGCACAGAAAGACAACGGCGGAAGAAATCTGGCGCGATACTGAAGGCAAAGTTGACATAATCGTTGCAGGAGTGGGCACAGGGGGAACAATTACAGGCATAGCAAGCGTCTTGAAATCAAAAAATCCGGAAATTAAAGCAATAGCAGTTGAACCTGCTTCAAGCGCAGTACTTTCAGGCAGCCCCGCGGGAACACACAAAATCCAAGGTATCGGCGCAGGTTTTATTCCCGAAATATGCGACACAAAGCTGATAGACGAAATAATTCCCGTAACTGACGAAAATGCTATAGTTACAGCGCGAAAACTCGGAACCGAAGAAGGAATTTTATCCGGAATATCAGGCGGGGCAGCAATGTACGCGGCAATCGAAATTTCAAAACGAGAAGAAAATCAAGGCAAGCTAATTGTTGTAATTTTACCTGATTTTGGCGAAAGATACCTTTCAACAATTCTTTATGAAAATTTAAAGTAAAGTTGCAAAAATAATCAATTTCAATTATGATAAACTCATGTTAGTTAATTAAAACATGTGGAAATGAAAAATGAAAAGATTTAATTTAATTATCGGCTCAGTAAGCGCCCCCCCCCGCAGAAAATGAAGAATAACAAGGCTTTCACCCTGTCCGAGATTTTAATTACTCTCACTATTATCGGTGTTATTGCCGCGATAACCATTCCTACGCTAATGCAAAAGTATACCGAACATGCAAATGTACAAAAATTAAAAAAAACATACAATACCCTTTCTAATGCTTTTGCCCAAGCCATTGCCGAAAACGGCACAATTGATACTTGGACCAGTGCTGATAACTATAATGACAGAGCAAGCGTAATCATACCGATTATTACATCATACATTAAAGCAGCTAAAACCTGCCCAAGTTTCGACGCAAAATATTTGTGTTTTGCTCAAACTTACAAAAAAAGAAGCGGAGTCAATGCAAATCCCGTCGCATGGGGCGCACGAACTTCAGACTCAATAGTTTTGTCCGACGGAACTGTAATAAAAATTGTTATCGGCAGCGGGGACGGCTATCCGTCACAGTGGTGTAAAATGAATATTAAAGATGCAAGCCGGTCAAGCACAAACAATTACATACAATATTGCGGTGTCATTGACGTGGATTTAAACGGTTCTGCGGGTCCCAATACAGACGGAGTAGATTTTTTCGTATTTAAAATTTTCCAAGACGGGATTTTACCATCAGGTAGACAATCTGACGTAACATGGGTCGAAGATTTCAAATTACAATGCCTGCCTAGCACTAACAATAACGCGTCTTATGGCTCTTGTACCGCGTGGGCAATAATGAACGGGAATATGGACTACCTCCGCTGCAACAGTTTGAGCTGGGACGGAAAGAAAAAATGCAGCGGAAAATAGGCAAAAGACAATATTGCCGTAACCGATATCAGAAATTAATGATTAAAAAATCTATCGATTAACTTTTCGATTTTTTCCGACGAATGACCATCTCCGTATGGATTTTTCTTCACATCAAAGCGTGTTTTTTCTTTAGGTTTGGATAAAATCGCATTGCTTTCTTCCAGAATTCTGTCATAATCAGCCCCAACAAGCAAAGACACACCTGCTTGAACACCTTCAGTCCTTTCTGTTTCATAACGCATAACAAGCGTTGGACAGCCGAACGAAGGCGCTTCTTCTTGAATTCCGCCGGAATCAGTCAGAATAAGTTTTGCATTTTTCATCAAATAAACCAACATCGGATAATCGAGCGGAGTTAAAAGATGAATATTACTGTATTCCGCAAGTCTTGAGTGAATTTTATCCTTCACATTCGGGTTCGGGTGAACAGGAATTACAAAAGTATGGTCAGAATATTTTTCCGCAAGATATTTTATCGCATCAATGATTCTGTCTATTCTTTCTCCGTGATTTTCTCTTCTGTGAGCGGTTATTAGCACAAGATTTTCATCAATAGGAACATTCTTTTCTGCAAAAAACTGTTTTGCACTTTCAATAACATCCTCAGACAGGCAGAAAAGCGCGTCAATTACGGTATTTCCCACAACATGAATTTTTGTCTGGCATATATCTTCCTTCAAAAGTGCTTCCATATTTACCTTCGTAGGTGCAAAATGCATGTCTGCAACTCTCGACGTCATCTGACGCATAGCCTCTTCAGGAAACGGCTCAAACAAATCATACGAACGAAGCCCTGCTTCTACGTGAAAAACAGGAACTTTATTATAAAAACTAACAAGCGCACCTGTTAAAACCGAGATTGTATCACCTTGCACAACAGTTGCGTCGATTTTATTTTCGTTAAAAACTTCCTGTAATCTTGTTAAAATTCGAGCCTGAACCTCAGAAAGCGACTGGTTTTGCTTCATTACATCCAAATTTATGTCAGCTTCAAGACCAAAGTAGCCCAAAGTTTGATTTGACAGCTCTTTTTGCTGTTCTGTATTGCAGATAACAACATTGTATTTTTCGGGGTATTTTTTAAGCTCTAAAATAACAGGGGCAAGCTTAATTACCTCAGGTCTTGTACCAAAAACAAATAATATATTTTTCGTCATAATTTCACCTTAAACTATATAGTCTTTCTTATATCTGCGCACAATAAAGAACGCAATAAAGTATATCACCAAAAGAAGCGTCATTTGAACCCACGGATGTATATTTGTGTGGAATTTGAAAATCCAGAAGAAAAATCCCATCGGTACAAAACTATATACGATTTGAAGAAGCCTTCCTTGCGGAATTTTCCACTCCAAGCCCGGCATAACAACGATTAAACTGAGAACAAAATACAAAATATTTGCAATCAGAGTGGCAATCCCGGCACCGATGACACCCATTTTTAGAATAAAAACGTAATTTAAGCCGATACCGATTACTCCCGCAACAACTTTAATAATTGTATTTATATAAGTCTTTTTGCAAAGCATATACTGCATGGTTGTATACTCGGCAAGCGCAAGAAAGAAGCAAGCTGCAGACAGATAAGGGATCAATACATAAGCCTCTTCAAACTTAGCATTTGCAAGCATTGTAATCTCTTTTGCATACGCAGAAGAAAGCGCAACCAAGGGCAGAGACACCAAAAGGAAGTACCCGGTAATTTTCGAAATTATCGGACGAACATCCATTTTGTCTTCGTACATGTTTATAATCCGCGGAAACGCTGCAATCGTAATAATAGCAAAAAACGTCATCAAAATCGGAAAAGTTAAACTATATCCTACACCAACTATCCCGGCCTCCTCAAAGCCCTTTAAATGCTGGAGTACAAGCTTGTTACTGTTTGTGATGAACCACAATGCAGCGGAAGCAAGCGCAATCGGCACGCCATATTTTACAATTGACAAAAGGGTTGAAATAGATATTTTTTCAAACTTAAAATGAGACAAAATATTACTTTGATAAATAAGCAAAATATCAATAGCTGCAATAGATATCGCCATCCCGATAAGAATCGAAATTCCGCCCAAATTGAAGTATTTTATTATCCAAACTGAAATCAAAATTGTTGAAAACTGGTTTAAAATAGTAGAAATTGTGAATGCGCTCGGTTTTATCTGAGCCCGAAGTATTTGAAACAAAAGCGCCCGAATAGAGACAGGAATAGTTAGCAATACAATTATCATAAACAAACTCGGCGGTATTTTGAAAAAGTCATAGAAGCTATGCCTGAACAAAAACGACACGATAAACAAAAGTATCATGTTGGTCGTCAAAAGCATTACCAATATTGACAAATACTTTGAAATTTTGTCTTGAAGCTGGTGTTCTCTGAAAAATCGCAGACCGCTCAAGCCAACCCAATCCGAAAACAATATACAAAGAAAGGAAAGCACCGCAACCGAAACCGTATACACACCATACTCTTCACGAGAGAGCAAATTAGTATAAATCGGCACCAAAACAGTATTCCCAAGAAGCCCGCAAATCTTTGAAGGCGCGTATTTCGCCATGTCCTTAAAAATCTCTTTCATAGGCAGCGCCACTTCGGTCAAATACTTATTTACATGCTCACTCATATAATTTCTTCAACAAACTTCCGTAATACTAAAATCACTCCTGTATCATAGCATATAAAAGTGATTTTTGTTAACAAAGTCAAGATATATAGCAATATTTTTATCTTTTTAATTTTACGCCGAATTTTTTAGGCAAAAATTATTATTTTTGTTTTTTAGTTCATATATGATGAATATAAACAAAAGACCATATAATCAGAATGCTCCGTCCTTTAAATCTGAAATAATCTTCTCCAGAAGGCTATACAATCAATTGACCAAAAATATGCCAAAAAGTAAATATGCAGGGTGGAATATAAATCTTGCTTGCTTGGGAAAAGACGGATATACAGACAAAGCCACAGTATGCACAATGGGGGTGCTAAAACCCGCAAATAAAAATTTCGGTTTCTTGTTCCATTTATTACCTGATACCCTTAGCTTTAAAAAAAGCAGAGAAGAATTACTTAAAAAAATTGAGGCTTTTTACAGGATTGGGAAAGGACGAGCACCCGAGGGTATCCTTGTAGGAGGGTGCAGCACTCATGACAGAAGTAAAACTCAATACTTAAATCTTTTAGAGCTATTTAGAGAAAACAAAATTAAATTTAGCGCATTTTTGGGTCAAAAACCGCGTCATGACGGCTTTTATGAAGCAAACGGTTTTTCGGCATTAACTTTTTTCGCTCGTGATAAGAAATATGTAATTCAATCTACGCTCCATGATAACGAGGTAAGAACAAGAGCGCAAATGTTCGAACACTTTGACATAATTCAACTAGCAAAACAAGACCAATTGATATTTGAAAATTCAAAATTAGCATTAACTGAATGCATGAAAACAAACCAAGTTTAATTTTGCTTCGCCGTAAAAGATTCAGCCGTGAGCTTTATAATTGCGACAGTTCCGACCATTTTTTCATTAAACTCAAAGTCTTTACCTGTTTGGTGTTTCATAATAAGTTTAAAAGCATTTATTTTTTCTTCGGAAGAATTTAAAAATTCAACAATACCGTTTCCGATAACACTTGAATATTTATAAGTATTTTTACAAGCTATGACATCTTCGACCAGCTCATGCGCGCAATCCATTTCGAAAGCCGCTTTGGAGTTATGACGTAAAATATCAATTTTTCGCCCTTCTTTTGCACAATGAAAATACAAAGTTAATTTGTTTTCAGACAATTCGTAACCAAAATTTAACGGCACAATATAAACTTCGCTGCCGTCATAAAGTCCCAGCCTGCAAACTTTACAATCATCAATAATCTTCATCTGCTCGCCTAAATCCGCAATTGCTTTATCTTTTCGTCTCATTTTCCGCCCTTGTATGCGTCGTATATGTTAAACATATGATTTATTGCGCCTATAGCGATGGCTGCAAATCCGCCGGCAATCCTAAAATTATTTTTATTGGTTCCAAGTGCGGAAAGAAAGAAAATCGCTGCCGCCGCTGTCGATAAAACAGCAACTGTGATATATTTCACCCCCGACACAATTCTGCCATCCATAAACTGCCCCGCACCCGGTGCCATTGCAGATGCGACAGCCAAAAGCGGATGGCGCTCGTTTTTCTTCTTTTCTTTCGATTGAAAAGCAGGTGCAACACCATAAGAATTAGGGGATTTTAAAGATATCGGGGAAATTGCGCTTATAGCCATAGGATTTCCTTTTCTCAGCATTTAATTATAGCACAAATTACTGAAATAATAAATACTTTTTGCGAGAAAATTAATATTGTGAATTAAAAAGGTTTGTTATAAGCTGATTTCAAAGGTAAAATTTATGCACTTCGGACTCGAAATATTAATAATTGAACTCATAGGTATAATCGCATTTGCCGTGTCAGGAGCAGTTGTTGCGATAAAAAAGCGTTTTGACCTTTTTGGCGTAATCGTATTGGGCGTTATGACAGCCGTCGGCGGCGGGGCTTTACGCGATATTACGCTGGGTGTTCTTCCTCCTATGATGTTCAGAAATTCCATCTATGTCGTTACAGCCTTTGGTACTGCAATTCTCGCTTTTTTATTGGGGCTGATTGCACAAAAGAAAATTAAAAAGAGAAAAGAACTTTATTTAAATATTATCAACTTTTTCGATGCGGTAGGGCTAGGCGTTTTTGCAGTAACAGGAACAAATGCCGCTATCATTCACGGATTTGGCGATAATGCATTCTTATGCATTTTCGTCGGAGTTGTAACGGGAATCGGCGGCGGAATGGTTCGCGATATCTTGGCGGCAAAAGTTCCGTTTGTTTTGCACAAAGACATTTACGCATCCGCCGCAATTGTCGGCGCGGCAATGTACTATTTCATGTACAAAGCAGGGCTAAACGCAACGCTAAATGTTTCTGCAGCAATCATCGTCACGATAGCAATAAGAATTGCTGCAATTTGTTATCATTTAAGCCTTCCGAGAGTTGCCTCCACCCGTTTCAAAAAATAAAATATTTTTACTTATTTTATTTATGGCGCTGAGTTTTTTTGCGTGGTGAAAAATTTCCGCCGCCTGAAGGCTTGCCGAATTTTTCCGATTTAGGACCGAATTTCGATTTTCTGTCCCCTCTGAATTTATTACCGCCACCACTGCGCGATTTTCCGTTAAATGAACCTCTTCCACCGCGGCGTCTTTCAAAATATTCACCCTCTTCCGCTTCTTCAAAAACTTTGTGGCGGTTGATTTTAGAATTTTCCTTCTCTGATAAAATTTTGTACAACGCGCACGCAATATCAAGTTGAGAAGCTTTATCTGTGGCAATTGCAGAGATTTTCTTTCTTATATCTGTTAAATCGCTTTTTTCAAGGATATTTTGAATATCACCGATATAATTTTCAAATTGCGCTGCATCAATTTGTTCCACAGTAGGGCATTCGCAATGATTGATTTTAATTCCGTTCATTCGCTCGATTCTTTTGAGTGAATTAATCTGGCGTCCTGAAACAAGCGTAAATGCTCTTCCGAACGTACCCGCACGACCGGTTCTACCGATTCTGTGGATATAATCTTCGTCATCACGAGGCAAATCATGATTAAATACAGCTTCAACATTTTTCACATCAATTCCGCGCCCTGCAACGTCAGTTGCAACAAGGATTTTAACACTTCCTTTGCGGAAACCGTTAATCACACGTTCGCGCTGCATTTGGTTCATGTCACCGTGCATAGCTTCTGCCGCAAATCCGCGAACTTTAAGCGTTTCAACCAAGCTGTCCACATTGCTTTTCGTGTTACAAAAAACAAGAGCCAATTTCAAATTGTGACGAGCCAAAAGTCTTGTAATAGCCTCGGGTTTATCTTTTTCTGCAACCTGCAAATAATACTGGTCAATATCAGGCGCATTTTGTAAGTTATCGATTACATCAACGATAAACGGAGTTTTTTGGAACTTTTTCGCAAGCATCATAATATCTTTTTCCATTGTCGCCGAAAACAAAATCGTTTGGCGTTCGCTGTCAGTTTGCTCCAATATCTCGTGGATATCATCTCTAAAGCCCATATCGAGCATTTCATCCGCTTCGTCCAGAACCGCGAATTTAACGTTTTTTAATGTCAAACTACCTTGTCTCAAGTGGTCCATAAGACGCCCCGGAGTGGCGATAATGACCTGCGGATTGCGTTTTAAAGCTGCGAATTGTTTATCAATACGCTGTCCGCCGTAAATTGAAACACAAGTAATATCTTCTTCGTATTTTGTCAATTTTTCGAATTCCCTGTGCACCTGAACCGTAAGTTCACGTGTCGGACAAAGTACAAGAGCCTGAACATTTTTGCTGTTTTTATCGATTTTTTGCAAAACAGGGATACCGAAAGCAAAAGTCTTTCCGCTTCCTGTCGGCGCCATACCGATAATGTCTTCATTGTTCATAATGTGGGGAATAGCTTCCGCCTGAATAGCTGATGGGGCTGAAAATTTCAAATCCTCTATTGCTTTTCGAATAAAGCCCTCTAAATTTAGTTGTTCAAATGTAGTGTCTGTCATAATGTTTCCTTTTCTTTATTACTCTTAGGGGGTACCAAAAATGTAAAAAGAGCAAAAGTTACATTATGGGATAAAATTATCTGCTATGAGCATAACACAAACAAATTTAAATTATTTGACTATTCATCTAAACTGCAATAAAATTTACATATGCCTGAGTGGCGAAATGGTAGACGTGCACGTTTCAGGTGCGTGTGGAGAAATCTGTAAGGGTTCGAGTCCCTTCTCAGGCATTTAATTTTTTCTTTTAAAATTTTTAGACTTTTTTCGAAGCGACGCAGCTTCGCTGCCCTCCCAAGGTCTCGAAAAAAGACACATTTAGTGTCTTTTTTTATGCTCTGTCCACCACTCGTCTATCTTCTCAGGCATTTAATTTTTTCTTTTAAAATTTTTAGTTTTTATTTTCAATTGTTAATTTCTTATATTCTACTGTCAAATTTTTTTTTGTTGCATACTTAATTAAGCACCTGAAAAAATAAAGGATGATTTTATGATTTCTAACGTTACTGCATTCTCTCAAAACACAAAAAATGTTTCTTTCGGCGCAAAAAAACGCAAATCAGAAGAAACTGTTACTATTTCAAAATCAAAATATCTTCTTATGACAGCAGCACTTGCAGCTTTGACCGCAGGCGGCTGCACTCACACAAATAATACAAACAACCGGCCTTGGCAATGCACAGACAGTTTTGAGCGCTCGGCTCTGACCGATAACGGACCTTATACTGTTGAATTGACACGCGAAGGCTATCCTGTTGTTGTGGACAAATATGGTGACGACATTGACGATTTGAGTCTGGTTCCGGCGCATATTCGCAGACAAGTAAAGTCTATTGAAGAAAACTTATAATTTTACCCTTTAAACCCGAATTTTTCAGCAATTTTTTCATACCAAGGCAAATTTACACCAAACTTGCGGGCTTTTCGAACAACTTCGAATAAAACTCCGTCGATTTCAGACGGATGATTATTCTTCATATCGCGCTGCATTGAAGAAATCGTATCGGAGGCAAAAGCATCCACAAGACGCAAGTTTCTTTCCACAACATCAAAACCGAGTTCTATCCCCATAGCAGACGCAAGTTGTCCGAGTTCTGCGAACAATTGCTTTAATGTTTCACGATAAATACCCTCCTTGTGCATTTCTGATGCTGGAATATCATAATACGCGCCGCAACAAGCATACGGGGATATTAAAATAAACTTTTTAAACGCGTCCGTCCTTATATCTTCGGACAAAATTGCATCAATACCTGTATTTTTAAGGTCAATTTCAACTTTTTTCATAATTTCTTTATCAACAGCCTGATTTTCACGTGCACCAAAAACAATACGGAACATATCTGTTTTTTGCGTAATCTCAGCTGCACCCGATACGTGCGCAATAATATACACACAGCCGTCAACAACTTTCAAATCAGGTAAAAGGCGCTGTAAAACACTTCCTGTCCCATAGACATTTAAAATCGGAATAACTATTGTGTTTTTATGCGCGGCTTTTTCTATCAAAGAAACAATTTCCCTAATTGAATAATATTTCACACAAACAAAAATCACATCCGCTTTTTTATCGTAACTCTCAGCGTCATATGCGTTTACACGGATTAATTTATCACCTTTAGTGTCCGAAATCAGGTGCAAACCTTCATTCTGCATTTTCTCAAGATGAGAAGAACGCGCAATAAAATCGACATCTTGACTATTGAGCGCAAGATATGCACCAATTGAGCCGCCAACTCCACCTGTTCCGATAACAAGATATTTCATAACAACCTCTGTCTGTACTGAGCTATTTTAGCACTTACAAGCGGATTATTCAAGAACAATAAGCTTACAACTCAAGCGCATAGGCGAATTTTTCACCAACCTGATGATTGTAGTGCCGTCCGTCGTCAGTTGTAAACAAAAGCTCCCAATGACTTTCGGGCGTACCATCCATGGAATAAGACGGATTAGTCATCATAAGCGCATGCGTGTTCGTATCGTATCTAAGCGGAAAAAGGTCTTCCATTTGCATAAAACTCGGAAGCTTGTCACTTGCTATTTCAAAGCCGAACAAGCAGGAGTTTATTCTATTGAGGCGCTGTTCAAAACTGTGCCCTCCTCCGTCATTATCATTCGAAACCTCAGGACCGGGAGCATATTCGCGCCAATATTTAAACCAAGTTGACCAACGTTTTACTTCTTCGATATTATCCGCACTGACCAGCGCCGTACCTGCTGTAAGCCCCATATTTTTGTAGCGTTCAAAGTCTACTGAGCTTTTTTCGCCTGCAAAACTAACGGAATTGCAGCCCGAACGACGTCTTATTTCATACAAAATGTATTGCATTTGAGAGTACTGCGGCAACTTACCGACACCGGTATAATTTACACAATCAAAACCGCCGATATGCTTCGCCGAATCGACAAAAACGGCCTCAAACCCCAGCTTTATCAATTTGACGTGCTCGTTTATAAACATTTCAACATGCTCAGGATTGTTCCAGTGGAAAGCCTCGTCGGGTTCGTACGGATGCGCTATTTTTAGCTGGTCTTCCGAAATTACCGTCCTAAAACCCGTTTTTAAGCCTCGAAAATGCGCAAGGTCGTTGAATGCTCGAAACTGTTCCTCCGGAGAAATTTTATCCGCAATATCATACGCAATAATATTTCCGCTGTAACCTGCATTTAATTTTATACCGTAAATTGAATTTTCCTCCCACGACGGCTTATTAAAACCGTCCCCAAAAATGTTAGGGAAAATTTGAGACAAAATAACGCAGTTTGCCCAGCTTTTTGAGGAAGGAGGAATTGCAGGCAAAAGCTTTATGGCACTTAAAAGCCCTTCAGAACATCGTTCGCCTTCCATTTTCGCAATAGCTCGGTTGTTTATCTCAATATAATTTGCAGAGCGTCCCCATGTATCACCATAGCTTGGCGTTTGAACTTTTTTCGGGAAGTGTTTATAAAATATCCCACCCTCATTAAGTGAAACAATCGACTCTATGGCTTTTTTCAAGGGACGGCTCAAAAGCTCTGCCGGGAGAACATTTGCAATCCATTTTTTGTTAAAAGCGCCGCCTTGTCCTTGGTACGAATGCCCATCTGCCCATTTATCATAATGCAGAGTGGTATTACCTCCGTCAGCCTTCAAGAGTTTTTCGACAGGTGTTTCAGGATGTAATTCTTCTTTAGGAAAGTATTCTTTTGCTATTTCTTTAAGCAAGTCATATGTGTTTTCGTCAATTTTTGAAGCAAATTTTCTCATACTAAAAATATACGAAAATAATAGCTTTAAAACATTACGAAAAACGTTATATTTTCACGTTATCCGATTGGGTTATAAAATATTTTTTTAAATGTAAAAAACCTTTGCAAAACTATAGATTTTGTTCTAGAATTATCTCGTTAATAATGCACCAATTTTAAGGAGAGTTTTATGGAAAATTTAGCATCTCTGGTAAAATGGGAAGACGGCATTGTCATTATGCTTATTGGCATGGGCGTGGTGTTTGCATTCCTGACGATTATGGTTTTCGTCATGAATTTGAATGCTATTATCATCAAAAAGCTTAATGAAATCTTCCCTGAAGAATTACCACAACAGACAAAGCCTACGCGCAAATCACTTCAAGATGAAGATGACAAAATCGCGCTCGCGATTGCTATTGCTACTGCAAAAGCAAACGGTCACGTTTAACAGTTAAAATTTCGGAGGAAAGATGGAATTTCTACACAATCTTGTGCAGTCGCACAGCGTAATGGTTTCAGGCGGGTTACTTTTGCTTGCCTACATTTTTATCGCAACAGAAAAAATACCTAAAGTAACAATCGCGCTTATCGGTGCGGCTTTGACTGTATTTTTAGGTCTGGTCAGCCAGACAAAAGTTGCAGACGGCGTCATTGATCCGCATTATTTTATCAACTTTGTTGATTTTAATGTTATTTTCTTACTTGTTTCAATGATGATTATTGTAAGCATTGCAGCAAGAAGCGGAATGTTCAACTGGCTTGCAAACGAGCTTTTAAAACTCACAAAAGGTCACCCTATTGCGGTTTTATTCGTACTCGGCGCTTTTACGGCAGTTGTTTCTGCTTTTTTAGACAACGTGACAACGGTAATTTTAATTATGCCAATCACGTTTGTAATTGCTGACAAATTAGGCATAAATCCTGTGCCTTATTTAATTACAGAGATTTTCTCATCCAATATCGGGGGAACAGCAACGCTTATCGGCGACCCTCCGAACATTATTATCGGCAGCGCTGCAAATTTGTCTTTTATGGACTTTTTAAAAGAACTAACAGGTGTTATTGCAGTTATTTTGGCGGTAATTCTTGTTATTTTGTTTGTAATTTTCAGAAAAGACCTAAAAACAACGCCTGAAAAAATGGCGGCTGTTGCAGAAATTGATAACACAAAAACCATAACCGACTATCCGCTAATGTATAGAAGTGGATTCATTCTTTTCGCAGTAATTTTAGGTTTCATATTCCACGATATCACACACCTCGAAACAGGGATTACGGCAATGCTTGGCGCAAGTATCCTTTTATTGTTTGAAAAACCTTCCGATATCTTGCACGATGTTGAGTGGAACACTATTTTCTTCTTTATCGGTTTGTTTATCATTATCGGCGGACTTGAAGCCTCAGGCGGTATCGCTTTGATGGCAAATTGGATTTTGGACGTCACAAAAGGCTCTCAACAGGCTACAGCACTAATTATCCTTTGGGCATCAGGCTTCATTTCGGGGGTAATTGACAATATCCCATACACCGCAACCATGACACCGATGTTGTTACAAATCCAAAACGTTATGGGACGTGATTATACACTTCCTTTATGGTGGTGTTTGTCGCTGGGCGCTTGCCTTGGCGGAAATATGACAATCATTGGTGCTGCTGCAAACGTTATTGTATCCGAAAATGCGTCAGCAAAAGGACACCCGATTTCATTCTTGAAATTCCTGAAATATGGTGTTGTTGTAATGATTGTTTCACTTGCAATCAGTTCCGTATATGTATGGTTCAGATTTTTAAATTAGCAAGAAAAAGTTTTGTTAACTGATTGAAAAAATAAGCAATTATCGTCTATAATGATAATTGCTTATTTATTTGTGTATGGGGAGGTTGCATGGGCACCCGAAAGCAGAACATTCTTTCACTGTTAGAAGAAAAAACAAAAGCATATTCAGACAAAGTCGCACTGGGAATAAAGACTCAGACAGGCTGGAATGAGTTCACCTATAAAGGTCTTGGAAAAATGTCCAGAAAACTTGCAAGTTTTCTAATCAATGATTTGCAGATAAAAAAGCGCGAAAGAGTGGCCATCTTATCAGAGTCTAAGCCCGAATACGGAGCGTGCGTCTTTGCTTCAGCAATTGCCGGAACAACAACCGTGCCGTTGGATATAAAGCTGACAAAATACGAACTTGTTTCGATTCTTACAGATTGCAAACCTTCTGTAGTCTTGATTTCTCAGACTTTTGTTCAACTTGCGCTTGATATACAAAAGGAACTACCTTGCATAAAACATGTAATCGTAATCGACAATGCATCGTCAAATATGGGGCTTCCGAGTTTGTATACAATTCCGCAAAATTACGACTGCAAATGGCGCCACAGGGCACAAAATTCAACCGCAATGATAATTTACACTTCGGGTACGACCGGTGCACCAAAGGGAGTCGAAATAAGTTTTGGTAATATGCTCGCGCAGCTAAATGACGTAAAATACGCACTGGATGATATTCTCCCTCACAAAAAAGTTAACGTGCTTTCTATATTGCCAATGAATCACCTTTTTGAAATGACTGTCGGATTTTCTACGTTTCTGAATTTCGGTTTTTCTGTATATTACACGCAAAGCCTGAAACCTAAAGACATTACCTCTATAATGCAGGAAAAGAAAGTAGAGTTTATGATAGTTGTCCCGGCATTCCTCAAGCTGCTAAAATCGGGCATTGAAAATGAGTTAAAAAACGCCCCTTCACAAACCCGGAAGCTTTTTGACCTTATGTTCAAAGCGGCAAAATATATTCCGTCCTATAAAGTCAAAAAACTTTTGTTTAAAAAAATTCATGACAAATTCGGAGGGAATTTTATAGGCTGTATTTCAGGTGGTGCCCCGCTTGACGTATCAGTCGGCGAGTTTTTTGAAAGAATAGGTATAAAAGTCTATCAAGGCTATGGACTTTCGGAAACAAGCCCTGTTGTATCCGTAAACACAAACAAGCGGCATGATATAGCCTCTGTCGGTCAGCCTTTGAGAAGTTTTGAAGCAAGAGTCGACGAAAAAACAGGCGAATTGCAGCTAAGAGGGCCCTCTGTGATGAAAGGCTACCACAATCAGCCTGAAATGACGGCACAAGTTATAGATTCTGACGGCTGGCTGCATACAGGAGACATTGCGCGAATTGAAAAAGACGGGCATATCTATATTACAGGAAGAATTAAAAACATGATTGTTCTTTCAGGCGGCAAAAAAGTTTTCCCCGAAGAAGTTGAGGCAGCTCTTGAAAGAAACCCAAATTTTGCAGAAGTTTGTGTATTCGGTATCTCCAGAACATTCGGCTCTAAAGACGGAACCGAAGACATTGCGGCAGTAATTGTACCGTCGGATGATATGACAGCCGGATACCCTAACGAAATTGATTTGGAGAAAGCCATAAGAGAAGAAGTCAAGGAATTTTCGCTCAGACTGACAGCTTACAAACGCCCTGTAAATATTATTATTTCAAAAAACCCGCTTCCGCGCACCACTACAAGAAAAGTTAAACGCAACGAAGTGAAAGAACTTGTAAAAATCTAAAAACTAATGATTAATAAGTGTTATAAATTATTCACTCATGGGTATATAAATAATAGATACTTATGGGCAGGTAATCATGGCAATAAGTGCAATCATGTCGTATACGACGGCCTATCCTCAGGTAGATCTCGAATACGAAGAAATTAAAAAGAAGTTATACGCTCTGGGGCTGATTCCGTCAGGCTCTAAAAGTGCTGACAAAACAAAACTGATTGGCGCCGAAAAAGAAAGAGAGCTCGAAAAAGCTCAGGCGGCAAGCCAATCTCAAAAAGCCAATTCAGCCTCAGGCACAAACGGTGCAAGCCAAGCCCAACAAGAAGAGTTTTCTCAAATATTAACTTATCTCGGCATAATTGCTTCCGACAAGCCTGATTATGACTACAAACAAGCTGTGAAAAAAATTGACAGCTACATACAAAATGCGACGGATCCTTCTGAACGAAAATACTACCTAACAATGAAACGCAGTCTAGATACGGCCATTATGGCGATGGGGTACACAACACAGGCGCTTTCTGCCGGCAACATGACAGGTGCAACCGCTCTCGGCGATATGAACAAACAAATGCTGGTCTCAAGCGGCGGTTTCAGTTCATCGGGAAAATAGTTATATAGCAAAAGCGCGGAGTTTCCCCCGCGCTTTTTTATTTAGTGTGCAGAAAAATTATTATTTCAAATCCTTATAAGAATTTATGAATTGGTTTTTGTAATGCGTATGAAGCATTTCGTGCGCCTTATGGGAATTCGGTTTTTCAAAGAATTCCGCATATAGTTTTTTGATATCAGGGTTGTCGTGAGATTTTCTGTATTTCAACTCTGTATCTTCCTTGTAAAGCCCTGCTGCGCGCTGTTCTTTAATAGCCGAGCTGTCACAACTTCTGGGCTGCCCGCCGCCATTGATACACCCGCCCGGGCAAGCCATTACTTCGAGCATATGAAAGTCTGCTTTGCCTTCTTGAAGCTCTTTGAGCGATTTTTCAGCTTCTTTTAAAGTAGAAACAACTCTGACTTTTACTTTTGTTCCTTTGATATCGATTTCAGCATCTTTCGTGCGGGAAGTTTCATCCACACCGCGGAGAGGTTTAAAGTCGAGCGATTGAAGCGTTTCACCTGTCGCAAATTCATAAGCCGTACGAACAGCCGCCTCAGCCACACCGCCAGAAGCTCCGAAAATCGTTCCTGCGCCCGAGTATTGTCCAAACGGCGAATCGTTTTCTTCCGGCTCAAGCTCCGCAAGGTTCAAGCCCGCGCTTTTAATCATTCGCGCCATTTCCTGCGTTGTCAAAACGTAATCTGTTTCAGGACGTCCGTTTTTGATAAGCGGTGCGCGTCTTGCCTCAACCTTTTTAGCGGTACAAGGCATAATCGAAACAACATATAAATTTTCAGACGTAAATCCTTCAAAATATTTCGGTACAAGCTCTTTCAATACAGGTGAAAGCATACCTTGAGGCGATTTACAGCTTGAAAGGTGATTTAACAATTCAGGGTGCTGAGTTTCCATATATCTAATCCATGCAGGACAGCAAGATGTAAACAGCGGAAGGTTTTCGCCCTTAGAAACGCGCTCCAAAAATTCGGAAGCCTCTTCCATAATCGTCAAATCAGCCGCAAAATTTGTGTCAAACACTAAATCAAAGCCGATTTTGCGAAGAGCCGCGTTCAATTTCCCGATAACATTTTCACCGGGCTTCAAACCAAACTCTTCACCCAAAGCAACCCTTACAGAAGGTGCCATTTGAGCCACGACCTTCTTTTGAGGGTCTGTTATAAGCGACCAAACTTTTTCAATATCAGATTTGATTGTCAAAGCGCCTGTCGGACAAACTGCCTGGCACTGACCGCAGAAAACGCAATCTACACTTGACAAATGTCTGCCGGACATAGGTTGTACTAATGTTTTAGAGCCTCTGTTTGCAAATCCGAGAACACTGTGCCCCTGAAATTCAGTACAAGCTCTAACACAGGCCCCGCAAAGGATACATTTGTTAGGGTCGCGCACAAGTGACGGATTTGAGTCATCAATCGGCAGATACTCCTGCTCTTTTTTCTCTGCAAATCTGATTTTTGTCACGCCATATTCTTCGGCATATTTTTGCAGGTCGCACTTGCCTGATTTTTCGCAGGTTGTACATTCTCTGTCGTGGTTCGCCAAAAGAAGTTCAAGAACGATTTTTCTTACTCGTCTTGTTTTTTCACTGTTTGTCTGTATCTTCAAACCTGGCTCGGGCGGCATTGTGCATGATGATTGAATTCCGCGCCCTTCAATTTCCACAACGCACATTCTGCAAGCCCCAAACTGTGTTAAATCAGGTCTGTAACAGAACGTAGGAACATTGAAGCCGTTTTTTCTGATAACTTCAAGCAAGTTCGGCTCATCCGTATATGTGCATTCTTTGCCGTTTATAAATAATGTATTTGTCATATTAAAATCCTTTCTACGCTTGTTTTATCGCTTTGAATGGGCAGGAATCCAAACAAGCACCGCATTTAATACACTTTGACTGCTCAATTACGTGCGGCTGCTTGACTGTGCCGACGATAGCACCGACAGGACAGACTCTCGCACATTTTGTACAGCCTTTACATGCTTCTTCTTCAATTATGATTGTTTTTAACGCACTACAAACGCCCGCAGGACACCTTTTTTCTTTAATGTGCGCTATATATTCGTCTTTGAAGTATTTCAATGTTGACAAAACAGGGTTTGGTGCAGTTTTTCCGAGCCCGCATAAAGAACCCTCTTTAACCGCAAGAGCAAGCTCTTCAATCGTATCCAAATCCTTCATTTCACCTTGCCCGCGAACGATTTTTTCCAAAATCTTGAGCATATTTTTTGTACCTTCACGACACGGAACGCATTTTCCGCAGCTTTCGTTCTGCGTAAAATTCATGAAGAAACGCGCAACTTCAACAATACAGGTGTCTTCGTTCATAACAACAAGACCGCCTGAGCCGACCATTGCACCAGCTTTTATCAGATTATCATAATCCATTTCTAAGTCCAGGTGTTCTTCTGTCAAACAGCCGCCCGACGGGCCGCCGATTTGAACTGCTTTAAATTTTTTGCCGTTTCTGATACCACCGCCGATTTCGAAAACGATTTCGCGAAGCGTTGTACCCATAGGGACTTCAATAAGCCCTGTATTGTTAACTTCACCCGTAAGAGCGAAAGTTTTTGTACCTTTTGATTTTTCTGTACCGAACGAACTAAACCAGTCCGCGCCGTTTAAGATTATCACAGGAACGTTTGCAAGCGTTTCCACGTTATTAATCAAAGTCGGACGCCCGAAAAGACCTTTGTTCGCAGGAAACGGCGGTTTTGGTCTCGGCATACCGCGTTCACCCTCGATAGAAGCGATTAGAGCTGTTTCTTCACCGCAAACAAACGCTCCTGCGCCTTCTTTGATATGTATTTCAAAGTTGAAATCAGTACCCATAATATTTTTCCCGAGGTAGCCTTTTTCTTCCGCCTGAGCAATTGCAATTCTTAAACGCTTGATTGCAAGCGGGTATTCGGCACGAACATAGATGTATGCCTCGTCCGCTCCAATTGCGTAACCTGCAATAGCCATACCTTCGAGAAGTTTATGAGGGTCGCCCTCCATAACGCTTCTGTCCATAAACGCACCCGGGTCACCTTCGTCACCGTTGCAGACAACATAGGATTTTTCGCCTTTATTTGCCGCTGTAAATCGCCATTTTCTTCCTGTCGGGAAGCCTCCGCCGCCTCTTCCGCGCAAACCTGATTTTTCAATCTCGTCAACTACAGCGTCAGGATTTCCCTCTGCCAAAACCTTAGCAAGTGCCTCATAGCCCTGCATTGCAATAGATTCCTCTATACATTCAGCGTTGATTTTTCCGCAATTTGCAAGAGAAGTTCTCGTTTGGCGGGAATAAAATTCGATATCTTCGTTTTTATGAACGTGTTCGTTTGTTTTTGGCGAAGTATAAAGCAGTCTTTCAACCGGCACACCGTTTTTGATATGACTGTCAACGATTTCCGCAACATCACCCTCTTTAACTTTTACATAAGTAATGTCCAAATCAGGAATAATAACCAACACACCCTGTTCGCAAAAGCCGTGGCAGCCTGTCGGAACAATTGTCATTTTATCTTGCGACGTTAAAATTGAAACATCCGCGCCAAGCTCTTGAAACTTTGCAATTACTTCGTTAGAGCCGTTTGCGATACAGCCTGTACCGTTACAAACCAAAACACGGAGCCCTTGAGCTTTTACAATTTCTTGCGCACGTTTTTGTTCTTCTTTTATATCAATATTCAATGTTTTCATCGTTTAGCCCTCCGCGCCTTCTTTTTCTTCTGCAAGAATAGTGTCGATAATGATTTTCATAGCGTCAGTTGTCATTTGAGGGTAAACTTTTTCGTTAATAACCACAACAGGCGCAAGACCGCACGCACCAAGGCAGCTTACCGTCTCAACCGTAAACAATCCGTCTTTTGATGTGAAAACGCCTTCTTCCAAACCGAAACGCTGAGTCAGAGATATATAAACAGGCATTGAGCCCCTAACGTGACAAGCTGTACCGTCACAGACTTTTACAACGTATTTGCCTTTAGGCTGGAGTGAAAACTGTGCGTAAAAAGTCGCTACGCCATAAACTGTCGCAGGCGAAAGCCCTTCAATCTTCGTACCAATATAGGTCATGATGTCTTCAGGGAGATATCTGAATTCTTCTTGGATTTTTTGCAAAACAGCAATCAAATTAGCTTTTTTGGCACCATAAGAGTCAATGATATCGTCGACCTTTTTCCATTCAATCGCATCACGGGTTGATGTGGTCATGAAACTCTCCTTTTTCATATTCAAATGTAATAACACGAAACTATAATAAAGATTATTACACGCAAAACGCTATAAATCAAACAGTTTTTTGAAATTTATAATAAATATTTAATACAAGTAAATATAAAGACTTTGTGCAAACCATGGAAATTTATTTTACTTTTTACTATCATTAATTTAAAAATTGCAAACCAGGTAAGTATGAAAAAAAATATTTTCAATATTGCTTTTAAAACCTTTATCTCCTATACTGTTGGTAACGATAATAGGATTGAGTATGAGCAAAGAAATTAATATTACGGTCTGCTTGGGAAGTTCGTGTTTTGCGCGGGGAAATGAAGACCACTTAAATTTTATTGAAGATTACGTCAACATGCACAACCTTGACGCAAAAATTGACCTTTCGGGCTCACGCTGCGAAGGCAAATGCGCTGAAGGTCCAAATATAATCATAAACGGAACTCTGTATACCCAAATGACGTCCGTAAAACTAAAGGAAATACTTGATAAAATAAGAGGTTAAAATGGACAAACTGTATCCTGTCTACACCTTAAACAACGAATGCCACGACTGCTACAAGTGCGTTCGCGAATGCCACGTAAAAGCAATAAGCATTCAAGACGGACACGCGTCCGTTCTGCCTGAAAAGTGTATTGCTTGCGGAAGCTGCGTAAAAGCCTGCCCTAGCAACGCAAAACGTGTGCGCAACGATATTGAAAAGGTGAAAAATCTGTTCCGTGCGAAAAAAGAAGTTTATGTTTCTCTCGCACCAAGCTGGGCAGGAATTTTCGAACACAGCCCTGCAAAAATGATTTCTATCCTCAAAAAACTCGGATTTTCTCATGTCAGCGAAACAGCTCTCGGCGCACAAGAAGTTTCCATTGAAACTGCTAAAATTATGGCAAAAGCAGACAAAGGTTTGTTCATTTCAAGCGCTTGCCCGGTGATTGTAGACTACATAAGATATTATAACAAGAAATTCCTTGAGACTATCGTTCCTATCGCCTCTCCTGCCTTAACTCACGCCAAAATGCTTAAAGAAATATACGGAGATCAAATTGCTGTCGTTTTCGTCGGGCCGTGCATTGCAAAAAAGAACGAATCTGACCACCATCAGGAACTTATTGACGCCTCAATTACTTTCGAGGAATTAAAATTATGGGTTGCTGAGGAATTTATTTCAACCCAAGACATGGAATACAATCCGAGCGAAAAATTTGTGCCTGAAAATGCTTTTGAAGGCTCATTGTACGCTGTCGAAGGCGGAATGAACGAAACAATAAAAAAAGGCGGCATTGCAAACGATGTTCAGCTTTTAAACATAAGCTCGATAGAAAATTTGGAAAAAGCATTGAGCGGGCTTGACCCAAGCACTATTAACCGCAAAATTTTCATAGAAGCCCTTGCCTGCAACGGAGGATGCCTTGCAGGACCTTGCAGTTCGACCAAAAAATCAGAACTTCTAAGGGTTTCGGACACTCTTTCAAGAATCCAAGAAAGAGAAGCAATCCCGACAGAACCAAAAACGGTTGTCGAGCTTGAATATAAGTCCAAAAAAATCGAAAAACCCGAATACAGTTACGAAAATATTCTCGGCGCGCTGAAAAAAATCGGCAAACACTCGGAGGAAGATGAACTGAACTGCGGCGGCTGCGGATACAATACCTGCCGCGAACTTGCAAGCGCCCTATTGTCGGGAGAAGCGGAACCTTCAATGTGCGTTTCTTATATGAGAAAAATTGCGATGAGAAAAGCCGCGGCAATGCTCAGATGTATGCCTTCTGCTATCGTAATGGTGGATAGCGATTTAAAAATTGTTGAATCAAATGAAGCATTCATGAGGATGTTCTGCGGAGAGATGTTCGAAGTCTTTAACGAGCGTCCGGAAGGTGTAAACGGAGCCTGCATAGACAGAATTATTGATTTTGCGGACTTCTTCAAACAAACACTCAAAGACGCAAAAGATGTTCACCGCGAAAGATACCCTGTTAATAATAAATTATACGATATAACAACTTTCTCAATTGAAAAGAATGAACTTGTCGGAGCAATCATCACAGATGTGACGCAAACAGAGCTCGGACGTGAAAAAATCGCACAAAAAGCACAAGAAGTTATTACAAAAAACATTGCGACAGTACAAGAAATCGCGTGTCTCCTAGGCGAGCACATGGTAGAGACAGAGCTGCTTTTGAGTACTATCGCACAGGATTATGACTACACCGAGGAAAAACAGTAATGTTTATCGACATCCACTGCACCCAAGAAAAAAAACACAATCAAAACACTTACGGTGACTACTTTTTATCGAAAAGGTATCCGGAAAGCGGTGAATTGATTGCGGTTTTATCGGATGGACTCGGAAGCGGTGTCAAAGCAAACATTCTCGCATGTATGACCGCAACTATGCTTTTAAAATTCATTGAAGCGGGCAGAAGCATTAAAAAAACCTGCGAAGTCATTATGAACTCACTCCCTGTTTGCAAGGTTCGAAAAATAAGCTATTCAACATTTTCAGCTGCTGTCTGCAGCGATGAAGGAGAAGTAAAAATCGTCGAAGAGGGCAACCCGCAGTTCGTATACATCAGCGGCGGCAAAGTCATCGAGCCCGAATTCACGGTAATCGACTCCGAAACATTCACAAATCGCCATATGCACGTCTACAAGCTTCAATTAAAACTCGGAGACAGAATTATATTTTGCTCTGACGGCGTAACACAGTCCGGGCTTGGCAACCCAAATTTAAAACTCGGTTTAAGAAGAGCCGGGCTTATTAAATTCCTGCTTTCAAAAATTGAAGAAAATCCTGAGGTTTCAAGCAACGATTTATCCAGATATGTTGTTAAAATGGCACAAAATACAGAAGTCGGACGTGAAGCAAAAGACGATATCTCCTGCTGTGTAATTCATTATCGTAACCCGCGAAAAGCGCTGATTTTTACGGGACCGCCGTATCATATGGATAAAGACCGCGCATATGCCTTGGAATTCCAAAAATCTGACGCAAAAAAAGCAATTTGCGGAGGAACAACAGCAAATCTCATATCAAGAGAACTAAATATTCCTGTAAGTTGCAACATCACAGGCAGTATAGGACGGCTTCCCGCTGTTTCAAAAATGGAAGGGGTTGACCTTGTGACCGAGGGTATATTAACATTAACTAGAACGGTCGAGTATTTGGAAAACGGATTTCGCGACAAAGAAAAAAACGCCGCGTATGAATTAATGGAATTTCTTATAAACAGTGATTGCATTGAGTTCATGGTTGGGGCAAAATTAAATCAGGCGCATTATGACCCGAGCTTGCCTATTGAGATTGAAATTCGCAAAACGATTATCAAAAAAATGGCGAAAATATTACAGGACAAATACTTTAAAAAAGTAGTAGTCCGTTACATATAAGGAGCAACGAATATGGCACAAAAAACACCAAAATTCACAGTAAAAATCTGTATGGGCACTACATGCTTTGTTATGGGTGCATCAAACTTGCAGGAACTTATTGAATTAATTCCCGACAAATATGAAGGGGAGGTAGAGGTTCTGGGCGTTCCGTGCCTCGGTCTATGCTCCGAAGAGTCGCAATACAGCAGTGCCCCATACGTTAATGTAGGCGGAGAAGTTGTTCAAAGCGCGACTGTAGAAAACGTACTTGAGACAATTGAAAGAAAGTTGAAAAATGAATAAGATTAACCAAGCAATGCACATTAAAAAAGAGATTCTTGTAAGGACGATTAAATCGTTCCTATCAGATAATTTCGAGGAAAATACACGCCTTATCCCTTATGATATGCGTCCTAAAGGCTGCGAAGTACCTTACAGATGCTGCGTCCACAAGGAAAGAGCAATTTTACAGGCAAGAATTATTGCCGGCCTGGGATTTGCAATTGAAGATATAGATGAAAGAAAATTATTATCCGCGTATGCCAAAGAAGCCGCAGTACGCGAAAAACCCGACGAGGACGTTTTAACTGTTCTTGAGTCAGCTTGTAAAGGCTGCGTACCGAGCAGGATATTTGTAACAGATATATGCCAAGGCTGCGTGGCAAGACCTTGCGTTGAAAGCTGTAAATTCGGTGCAATTTCTATTCAAAACGGACGTTCCGTAATCGACGGTTCTAAATGCAAAAACTGCACAAAATGTATGCAGGTTTGCCCTTACCACGCAATCGTAAAAATCGTGGTTCCTTGCGAAGACGCCTGCCCTGTTGCAGCAATTTCAAAAGACGAACAGGGACACGCAAAAATTGATTTTGACAAATGTATAACTTGCGGAAAATGCGTCACTGCTTGTCCGTTTGGCGCAGTTCACGAAAAATCACAGATTATTGATATTTTAAGCAAAATAAAAGAAGGTAAAAAAGTTGTGGCAATGATTGCACCATCTATTGCAGGTCAGCTGCCATGCTCGATTTATCAGCTTAACACCGCTATCTTGAAATCAGGTTTTAGCGAAGTTATAGAAGTAGCGCAAGGCGCAGATATCACAGCAACAAACGAAGCTGCCGAGTTCAAAGAAAGAATGGAACACGGCGACAAGTTTATGACAACCTCATGCTGTGCAGGATACAACAACCTCATCGCAAAGCATATGCCTGAGATTAAACCTTTTGCGTCTACAACAAAAACACCTCTTTATTACACGGCTGAAATTGCAAAAGAAAAATTCCCTGACGCAATAACGGTTTTCGTAAGCCCTTGTGTTGCAAAACGCAAAGAATGCCAAGAAAACCCTAATGTAGACTATATGATAAGCTACGAAGAACTCGGCGCATTATTCGTTGCAAAGAAAATCGAAGTTTCAGAAATGGAGCCTACACCGTTTGCAGTTGAATCATCAAAAGAAGGTAGAAACTTCGGCATTATCGGCGGAGTTGCAAAATCAGTAGAAGTTGCAGATCAAGGCGAAAGTAACGTTAAGGCTCACGTCATAAACGGTATCACAAAACAATCCGTTCGCGAACTTCGCGGATTTGCCAAAAAAGGTGAATGTGAACACGGCAACCTTGTTGAAGTTATGTGCTGTGAAGGCGGATGTGTCGGCGGAAACGGCTGCGTAAACAACGTAAAAACAGCGACAAAAGCAATTACCGAATTTACAAAAGACTGCAAACCGCTAAAAGAAGCACCTGTGAAACAATAATAAGCCGTGGATACAAAGAATTCAGCATAGCCAAGTGACGAGACCACCTGACGGAAAGCCTGCGACGTTTTTCGGCTTTTTCCGTCATCCTGAACTTGTTTCAGGATCCTTCTGATCCTCGTAAACCACTCCTGCAACTACATTCTTGCAATCCATAAGCTCAGCAAATTTTTCATAATTAAACAGATCCTGAAACAAGTTCAGGATGACAGTGGTTTAGCCAAAAGGGTAATTGAGCTTTTCCGACAATTGTAAGAACATTTTGTTATGAATGACAAAGGTAAAAAAGGTTTAATTTTAAACTATATCCCTAGAAAATTCACCGTCGAGAAAAAAGTCAATCCCGACAGAATTTTTGAAGCAAATAATTCGGAAATTAAAGACGGTAATATTATCTATCTTACACAAAAAGCTCTGCGCGTAGAAGATAATTTTGCATTGAATTTTGCGCTTGAAAAGGCAGAAGAATTTAAAAAAAATATTCAAATCATTCATATTAAAGAAAATTTTGATGTCCCTTCAAAAGCTGTATGGTTTGAAAAACAAATTGAAAATTTGAAAAATAATTATGATTTAAACGAATACAAATTTAAAACTTTTGATGAAAAAAACAGTGCAATTGATTATATAAACAAAAGTGCTGCAATTTTAGTCAAAGACTTCAATCCTATTGAAGAAAAGGAAATATTCGACAAAATCAGCTGCCGGATTTATGAAGTCGACAGTCAAAATATAATGCCTGCAAGAGTTATATCGGATAAACAAGAGTACAGCGCGCACAGTTTCAGACGAAAAGTTTATGCAAACATTGGCGGATATTTAACCGAGTTTCCGGAAAGAAAAGGAAAAAATGAAGAAGCTTGGAATGTTTTAAATGATTTTATTGCAAATAAGCTCGAAAATTATGCAGAAGAGAGAAATGAACCTGAGCACCAGGTAACATCAGGATTCTCGAGGTATTTTAATTGGGGATTTATTTCGCCTCATCGCGCAGCCATCGAGGTTATCAAGTCATCAGCTTCAAACCTTAACAAAACTGATTTTTTGGAAGAAATGATTGTACGACGGGAACTATCAGACAACTTTTGCTTGTACAATAAAAACTTCAAAACTTTTGAAGGTGCGCCGTCTTGGGCAAAAGCCACTTTAAATCAACACCTGCATGATTTCAGACAAAACTTGTACTCAAAAGAAGAATTGGAGAATGCCGGAACTTATGACGAACTCTGGAACTATACACAAAACCAATTAAAAAATGAAGGACGAATTCATAGCTATTTAAGAATGTACTGGGCAAAGAAGCTCTTGGAATGGACAAAAACACCGCAAGATGCTATTGATGCTGCAATATACCTAAATGACAAATACGGATTTGACGCTCCGTCTGCAAACGGTTATGTAGGAATTATGTGGTCTATTTGCGGGCTCCATGACAGACCATTTCAAGACCGACCTGTGACGGGAAAAATCCGAAGAATGAACGCAGACAAGTTCAGACGAAAATGTCTTTAAATTGACACCACACTCCCATATCTATATAATAAAATGGTTGAGGGAGTACAATGAAGAAAATTTTACGGCTGTTTTTTATAATTATTTCAATTATTACTTTGATTTCCACAAACAGTATTGCTGAGGAACTCCGTCTTGATAAAGAAATTCAATATCAGAAAAAAATAATGGAAACAGGTTTCAAAATTCTGAACGTTAACGACATTGAAAACAGAATGACCTTTTACTACGTAGCAGACAGCAAGGTACGTATTTACAGCTCTCAATACAAAAAAAGAATAAACTTTTACAAGGGAATATTCCCTTTTTTCGAAGATGACAACGAAATTGCAGCTCTTCTTTCGCGAGAAATATCCTATATAAACGACTCCTCAAGAGGATTGAACGAAAGGTGCAATATCGGATACTCCCCAAGAAAATATGAGAAAAAGTCTGATCGCCGCGCTGTCGATTACCTGGTAAAAGCCGGATATAATCCGATTGCGTTGATTGTTGTCTTAAACAAAATAACAGAAGAACCTCAATGGTTTGAATCATATGTAGTGAGACATTCAGGGTTAAATCGCCAAATTTATGTTTACGAATATATTTACCAAAAATACCCTAATTACATAGCGAACAATGATTATTTGGAAAATGACTACTACCAAAACTTTTTGCGTACGACAGCCGAAGCACGACAAAAAATCAGAAAAGTAAGAGAAATAAGAGTAAAACACAGAAAGCAAAATGCTGAGGAGAAAATCAGGCAAAATGATTAAAAAGTCAGTGATATCAGTGTTAATAATTTCTCTCTTCGGGCTAAACATACCGTTAGAGGCTTGCAGTGCGCAAAAATCAAATATTCCGACACCTAAAATCGGTATGCCAAAAATTCAAAAAAAAATATTTTCTGAAAAACAGCCTAAAGCCGAATATTCACCTGTATTGATACAAGACTCAGCAGCAGAAGAACTAAAGAAAATGAACTTAAAAAAACACACATACAAAAAAGTTATTCTGGAAGATGAACCTGTGATTACGGAGGTTATACCTGCTCAAAAGTCAAAAGTTCGTAAAAGAAACATACAGCCGCACCATGGCGAAAAAATAGTTTTAAAACCTCTTACAAAGATTCGCACAAGCTGTAAAAAAGTTAAATTTCATCATCGCGGAAAGCTTGAAAAATATGAAATTACCCTTCCTGAAATCGGAGACCCCGTGCCGTTCAAAGTAATGAACGATGTTAACAAAGACGGTGAAATTCTGATAAAAAAGGGGACTATTATCAACGCCGAGGTGGCTTTAGTTTCACCCAAAGCACTGGGGGGAGCGCCTGCGGAGATTGTTTTAGAGAACCTTACTATGACTGACTCAGACGGGAATACAGTAAGTATTCCGGGTAAACTCCACCGTCAGGGATATTCCCTTGCCCTATGGATAGGAATTGTAGAGCTTGCAACCACACCGTTTATTTTCGGGTTTGCAGCACCGTTAATGCGATTTGCCCCGGGCGGTCAAGCTGTACTTACACCGCGAAAAGAGTATATAATTAATTATTAAATGGAGATAAAAATGAAAAAATTAACTTTGTGCATTCTCACTTTTTTACTGGCAGCAAACATCAGTATCGCTGATGAACTAAGGCTCGACAAGGAAACACAATACCAGAAAAAAGTAATGGAAATCGGATTCCGCATTCTGAATGCAAACGAAATAGACAAACGCATGACTTTTGCATATGTGACCAACCAAGACGTCAATGCAGCAGTATTTTCACGGTCTAAAAAAATCGAATTATACAAAGGCTTAATACCATTTTTAGATAATGATGACGAAATGGCAGGAATTTTAAGCCACGAAATAGCGCACGGCAAAGAACTTCACCACGGCTATTGGAGGCGTTACGGAATAGCTTTTCGCCCAAAATACTATGAAAAAAAAGCAGATCTGAATGCAGTTGACTTGATGGTAAAGGCAGGATACAATCCTGTTGCGCTTATTGTTATTATGAACAAAATTGCAAATGAACCGGATTGGTTTGATGGCTCGGGCAGACACCCTATCGGCTCGACAAGGCTTCAATATCTTTACGAATACATCTACAGAAACTATCCTGCGTATCTTGCAGACAACCATTTAGAAAAAAACATTTATTACCAAAATTTCCTGCTAACATCAAAGCAAGCCCGAGGCGAATTTATACAGCAACTTGAAAAAGAGAAAAACAAACCAACAAAAGTGAAAAAGCAAAAAGCAAAAAAAGAACAAGTATGAAAAAATTTATCGCAGCTATAATCCTTGCAGCTCTTCCCTTAAACGGAATATGCGCAAAACTTAGCCCTGAAGATGAAATAAACAGTTTGAGGACTCAAATTGAGATACACAACAACAATTACTATGTCCTCAACAAGCCTTCCGTCAGCGATTTTGAATACGATAAACTTTTCAGCCGTCTGCAAACACTTGAGCAAAAATACCCGCAGTACAAGTTACAATCAAGCCCTTCAAATAAAGTTGGAGCAGATATAAGTGCATCTAACGAATTTTCAAAAATAAAATTAAGATACCCGCTGTATTCTCTGGAGAAATGCAATAGCTACAATGAGCTTTATGAGTGGGAAAAATTAATTAAAAAATCAGCAGGAACAGACAATATTCAATATTCTACCGAGTTAAAAATCGACGGGCTGGCAGTCGCATTAAACTACGAGAACGGTGAACTAAAATCAGCCGCAACAAGAGGCAACGGCTTTATCGGTGAAGATATAACAAAAAACATTGTTTTTGTAAACGGCGTGCCTAAAAAACTATCCCAAAAAATCGATATTCAAGTAAACGGAGAGGTTTACATGAATTTTTCCGACTTTGAAATATTAGATAAAAAAGCCCCTAATTCATTTTCAAATCCCAGAAATGCCGCAGCAGGCTCTTTACGCCAGCTTGACCCGAATATAACAAAAGAAAGAAATCTCAGCCTTTTTGCATACAGTGCAAATTTTCCGGCAAAAGGCTTCACAAATCAGCCTGCGACACAAACAGAAATACTTGCACTGCTTAAAGGTCTCGGATTCACAACAAACTCCGAAACAAAAATCAGTAATAACCTAAAGGAAGCTGTTTTCTATTGCCGAAAATGGACTACAGACAAAGCATCTTTGGCTTATCCGATTGACGGCGTTGTTATAAAAATAAATGATACAAACTTGCAAAACAAGCTTGGAAAAACCGCTCGAGCACCAAAATGGGCAATTGCATATAAATTTCCGCCTCAATCGGCACAAACAACTCTCACAGACATAGAAATTAATGTCGGAAGAACAGGTGTGGTGACGCCTGTCGCAATATTTAAGCCTGTTACAATCGGTGGTGCAGCAATAAAAAGAGCAAGCCTCCATAATTTTGATGAAATAAAGAAAAAAGATATAAGAATAGGTGACACTATTGTTGTTGAGCGGACAAATGAAGTAATACCGCACGTTTCTCAAGTGATAATCAACAATCGCAAAACAAATATAAATACATACAAAATGCCAGCAAAATGCCCTTATTGCTGCACAAAACTTATTCAAAAAGAGGGTGAAGTCAACGTATATTGCCCAAACAAAGACTGTGAAGCCCAAAGAATCGCACAACTAGAGTTCTTCGCATCAAGAGACGGAATGAACATCAAAGGTATGGGTGAAAAAACGTGCCAAAAACTTGTTCGTTCAGGCTTAATAAAGAATTACGCTGATTTATACATAATAAATTCCACAGATCTCGTTTCTAAGGTCGATTTCACTGAAAAAACAGCAGAAAATCTCTATAATGAAATTCAAAAAAGCAAAACCCAAGATTTAGCCTCAATTATAACAGCTCTCGGTATTGACGGAATAGGCAAGGAAAAAGCCAAAAGACTCGCTGCGACTTATTCAACATTAAAAGCACTTTCTTCAGCCTCAGAGGAAAGCCTGTCAAAATTACCAGGAATAGATAAAACTACAGCACAAAATATCGTTTCTTATTTCTCAAATCCATACAATGCAAAGTCATTAGAAATATTCGAATAGGGGAATTTACCTTAAAATACCGTTAAGTATTTTGTGAACAACGACTATTTCATCATCACTTGCCCGATCTAAAAGGGTATTAATTTCATTCAGCAGTTCATCATGCTCTTTGATATGACCTATCGATAAAATCTCTGCAACATCTATCTTCAAAACATTAGCATATTTTTCAATTAATTCGGAAGACGGATAGTTTTTACCTGTTTCAATACAGCTTTGATGTTTGGCTGCGATACCGACTTTTTCTGCCAGCACAGCCTGTTTGAGATTGTTTTTAATCCTTAATTCTCGTATTCTTTTACCTAACGTCTTTTTCAATTCCATAGTTCAAGTCCTTATTCTATGTTATTGGTAATTTCGAAACTCATAAACACTTTTATATGTTAATCAATACGTCAAATTATTACCTTTGAAGTAATTATTTTAATTATCAATAACTTTAAAGTGCCCAACATAATTATTTTTCAAAAAACGTTTTTCGTAATTACCCAAAATTCACGGCATAAGTTTAAAAGAAATATTGAATCAAAGCAGAACTATAATAATAAAAAATATAATCATAAAATTTGTAATGCGAAAAATTTTATGTTATGAATATACAAAATGTCAATTTGCGGAGTGTAAAAAGTGAAAAAAATCTTATCGAAAATTTTTTCAATAAAAGAAGAGCATAACAAAAGGTTTAGGATAAGATTTCTCTTCTTTAAGTTTTCAATTTATCTTGGTCGTAAAAGAGACAAAAATAAAATTCCAATGATGACATATGAGGAAATAAACGAAAAAGTCAAAAAAATCGACAAATTGGAAGCACAAATTTATAATCTTATTTACGAATTGAAAGATCCACGAACGCTTGAAAATATAAAACTTCCGAAAATAATGACAAAGGAAGAAACATTAAAAAAACTAATAAACTCCAATTGCTCTATATGCCGATTTGGTGACGGAGAATTAGCTATAATGTTTGAAGGCAGAGGCTATCACTTCCAAAAGGCCGTTCCTGAATTGAGAAAAAGATTAAAAGAGGTTCTGGAATCAAAAGACGATAACATTTTAATTGGATTGCACAATGGTTTCGGAAATTTAGATATCTATAAAAGAGAGTCACGATCTTATTTCTGGACAGTTTCGTTTTTACACAGAGAGGATATTTATAACTCCATTGATTTTTCAAGAACATACTATGATGCAATGCTAACACGCGGATATGAAGTATATAAAGCACCTATTGAGGAAACAACCGCATTTTTTAATGAGTTTAAAACACTCTGGCAAAACAAAGATATTGTTATAGTTGAAGGAGAAGGTACAAGATCGGGGCTTGGTAATGACCTATACGAAAGTGCAAAATCCATAGAAAGAATTCTTTGCCCTGCCGAACAAGCTTTTGATAAATATGATGAAATATTAAACGAATGTAAAAAAATAAATAAAGATAAGATGGTTCTGATTTGTTTGGGACCTACAGCTACAATTTTAGCATACGATATGGGAAAACTGGGATATCAAGCCCTCGATATAGGACATTTGGATATTGAATATGAATGGTTCAAATCACAAATTAAATCTTGGAGAGATAGACATCCTATTCCGGGAAGATACATGCACGAAATAGTAGAGTATCGTTTTATTCCCCCTGTTTCAGATCCGGAATATCACAACCAAATAATTGCAAAAATCCTTTAAAAAAAAATCTGCGCAAGCATAATAAATACTTGCGCCAAATAAGGAATATTAAATTTTTAGTTGTCCTTTATACCGACTTTTTCTTGGTGCCTGTCATATTTTTGACAGTACCTGTGACACCTGCAGATTTCATTGCCTGAATTGCAGCTGTCATGTCAGATTGAGGAACCTGGAGCACACGCTGCTTTGCGCCTGACATTTTAAGACGTTTTACAGCTTCTTTGAGATTACCGCAACGCTCAACTTCAGTTGCTCGCCTCTTGTCAGCAGTAAGAGCATCCAGTCTTTTGCCTTTGCCCAGAGGGTATTCCGTGTACCCGCCTTTTCCTGCAGCTTTTGCTTGTGCTTGCTTGTGTGAACATGATTTAGTCATTATATTTCCTTATTAGGCTATTACTTTATTATATTAACACACGTGGGCACAAAAGTAAACATTAGTTCACTAATAGTATACAAAATTTTACAATTTATGTTAATATTATAATTACACAGGGAGCAATATGGATAATACAAAACTACAATTAGAAAAATTCGGATACGAGTTAAAAACCCGGCGTGAATCACTTGGGTATTCAATTAGGAAGCTTGAAGAACTTTCAGGCGTGAGCAAAACACTTATAAGTCAGCTCGAAAATAGCCTTAGAGACAGATTTCCGAAAAGAACTACGGTAAAACTGCTGAATGACGCATTAAAATTCAAATACAATGAGCTTCTTTTCCTTGCTGACATATTTTTTGAACCGGTTTATCAAACAGAAGCTGAAAATTTAAAGTGGCAAGACAAACTGAGAGAATTCCTCGCGACGGAAACTCCGCTTGACACAGACAGCGTACATAAAGCTATATCTTTTGCAGAAAATATTCTTATTGTTCAAAAAATACACGAAGAAGGTCTCGCAGAAAAATATCCCGAATTGCAAGACCTCCTTTAATATTTTTTAATTATTAATGGTGAAGGAAATGCCTTAGAAGTTTTGCAGCAAGAGCAAAAGCGCCTTTTGTCGGCATTGTGTCAAATACCTCATTCAACATCATAAAATCGTGAGTAACTCCGTTAATTCGAGCATTTACAACTTCAACACCGGCGTCATCAAGCTTTTTGGCGTAAGCTTCACCTTCATCTCTTAAAACATCGTTCTCTGCGGTGATTATGAGTGTCGGAGGCAAGCCCTGAAGCTCTTCGAGCTTAGCTTTTAATGGCGAAATGCAACTTTCATGCCTTCTGTCTTTGTCCGGGCAATAAGCATCCCAAAACCATTCCATGGCCTTTTTAGTAAGCCAGGGACCATCTTTAAACTCTTTATAAGACTCTGTTTTCATCTCTGCGTCCGTTACAGGATAGAAAAGCGCCTGAAAAACAATTTTTGGACCGTGTTCTTTTTGAGCACGTATTGCAACCGCAGTAGCAAGATTTCCACCTGCACTGTCTCCGGCAACTGCAATTTTTTCCGAATTTATATTGAAACCGTCAGGATTATTGTAAATATAATCAACGACAGCATAGCATTCATCGAACGAAGCAGGGTAATGAACGTCAGGTGAAGGCGTGAATGTCGGGAAAATTACCGTGCAGTTTGACCATACAGCAAGCCTTCGCAAAAGCATATCATGAGTCTCTTTATCGCCTAAAATCCAACCGCCGCCATGAAAATAAATTACGGCAGGAAGTTTTTCGTTGTTTCCCGGAGGTCTGACAACTCGGATATCAACATTTCCGACAGTTGGCGTAAATATCTGCGTATCGCAAATATCTGCCGGGATTTCTTTGTGAGATTTTCGCTGAAGCTCTTTCAAAAATTCGCGGGCTTTTTCAGGCTTCATTTTATACAGCGGTTCTCCGCCTTGTTCTTCAAGAAAATGTATAAAATCAGCTGCTTTTTTGTATAAATTCGGGTGTTTAGAATTTGTCATCAAAATACTCCTTTTATAACAAGGTTCCGCTCATAATGATAAATCACAAGATTGGCGAGGACATTCCGCTTTTCGGCTAGTAATAATTTTAAAAACTCTACTAAAAGGTAATTTTTAAAATTAAAAAGCGTGTTATAAATGTAAAATCTATAAAAGGAGAAAATTATGAGCAGAAATATGCCTAAAAATAAAGAAACACCGCAGCAAAAAGCTAAAATCAGCAAAGTTATGCACGAATACAAAACCGGGGACTTGAAATCATCTTCCGGAAAAAAGGTAACTAATGAAAAGCAAGCCGTCGCGATAGCTTTGAGTGAGGCACATGTTTCAAAAAAACAGCTTAAAAAGAAAAAATAAATCAAAAAGGAGAACCCATGTATCAAATACGCCACAGAAATAAACGCGGAAAAACAATCTTGAGCTGGCTTGACAGCTCGCATACTTTTTCATTCGCAGGCTATACGGATGAAAACTACATGGGCTTTAGCGACCTGCGCGTCATAAATGAAGACTACATGACGCCCGGTCATGGGTTTGAACTTCACAGTCATTCCAATATGGAAATAATAAGCATTGTTTTAGAAGGCACCCTCGAACACAAAGATAACATGGGGAACAAAGAACAGCTCAGACGGGGAGAAATCCAAACAATGACGGCGGGAACAGGGGTTTATCATAGCGAATACAATCCTTCCGAAACCGAAACAACACACTTTCTGCAAATTTGGATTTTAACAGACAAAAACAATGCAGATCCTGACTATGCTCAGAAGAAATTTAATGCCGAAGAAGAACCGAACAAGCTTCATCTAATTGTCTCTGAATATGGAGAGGAAAACTCTTTGACAATAAACCAAGACGCAAAAGTTTATCAGGGAATTATCGAAATAGGAAAGAATATTTATTTTGAAGCGCACAAAAATCGCGAATATTGGATACAAATCGCTGAAGGCACCGTCAAAATCAAAGACAAAGTACTCGAAGCCGGAGACGGGCTTGCAATAAGTGAAGAAGAGGAGAATTTATCAATTGAAGGCATTGCAACCAAGTCTAATTTACTCATTTTTGATTTGAGAAAAATCTAAAATATTTTTGTCGCCACGCCTCCGTAACGCTTAAGTACTTGTTAAAAAAAACATTTTAAGATATCATATAAATGTTGAGAATTTAATACACGGAGAACTGGCCGAGTGGCTGAAGGCGGCACCCTGCTAAGGTGTTATGTGGAGTA
>CAYWSX010000004.1:0-185730 GCA_964461115.1 uncultured Muribaculaceae bacterium
AGCTATCTATCCGAAGGAGAGAATGTGCTATTAAATCTCTTAATAAATAAAAAAGGGTGTCTTCCTAATGATATACAAGCATTGGCGAATAGTTTTGCAAATAAAACTATAAATTTTGAAGGAAAATGCAAATTGTTCAACTATATCCAAAGACTGTCGCAAAGAATGGAATACTATAAAAATGCCGATAATCTTAGTAGATTAAAATATGGTGTGAAATCTAAACTTACTGAGTTTCCTGACGATATAGACAGCGCGAATACACTTAAAGAGATATTAGCCTTTTCTTTAAACAAGACCGATTTACCTTCAGTAGGTGTAACAGCGCACGCGCCGGGTAAAAACATATTCAATGCAATTATGAACATACAACATGATGCAGGAAAACTGAAATTAGCAGATAAGGCACTCACGGCAGAACAAAAATTAATTGCAGAATCAATATCACCAAACGCCTCACAAGACCCTAAACACTTCTGTTCTGAAGTATTCAGCACTCTTATGAGCGGAGGAAAACCGGATAAGGAAGTTATGGACTTGTACAATGAGTTTGGCGGTATAATTCCGACTTTATAAAATTTTTCGCAAAAAAAAAGAGCATAAATGCCCTTAAAAATGGTAAGTTTTAGGTAATTAAATCTTTTAAATGTAGTTTAACAGCGAAGGCTGGAGGGACATTGAGCTTATTTGCATAGAAGCCTGCAATGCGTATTGCTGATAAACAAGGTTGCTGTACGCCTCTGCCGTATCTATATCTTGAATTTTTGATCGGTCACCCTTCAAAAGGGTAGCACTATCTAACAACGAAGTTTCGCACATATCAGCTTTTTGTGCCAATGTACCGAATTTCGTACGAATATTTGTCACTGATTCAATATTTGTTTTAGTTTCGTTCAAACATTCTCGAATTGTATCAAAATCAATTGGAACCCCTGCGGCTTCATCGCCGAGAGCTGTTTGGAGTTTTTCAATCGAATCAAATGCAGACCGGAAGATATTATCACCCGGTTCATTAAGCGTCAGATAGGAACCTTCACCCACTTCGATACTTCTTGTTTCGCCGTTGCCGCCGTATGCAGACACATTACCGTCAGCGTCTTGTGTATATGCAGGTGTGCCCGTATTCGAGCCCGAGAAGATATATCTGCCGTCGTATTGAGTATTGGCGAGGTCGACAAGCGACTGTTTTATCGATGCGACTTCGTTTTTAATCCCTTGAATCGTCTCAGGTGTATTGTATTCGTTTGAAGCGAGGTTATTAAGTTCGCTTACACGCTGAAGTTTGTCAGCAACTATTTTTAAAACCCCGTCTTGAGTTGAATATTCGCCTTGAGCTACAGTTACGTTTTTCTGATAAGCGCCCATTTTTCCGAGCGTCTCATTGAAGCCCAAAATCTTTCCCGCCGCGGACGGGTCGTCATAAATGTTGTTGATTTTCTTGCCTGTCATAGCCTGAATCTGCAAGTCGTTAAATTTATTTTGATTAGCGTTTATTTGTGATAAAACACTGTTCTGCATTGCCATTGAAGAAACTCTGGTAATCATTTTTAATCCTTATCTTCCTAAATTCACCATAACCTGCATTATTTCGTTGCAAGTTGAAAATATTCTCGACGAAGCCTCAAACGCACGTTGATATTTAATCATGTCCATTAGCTCTTCGTTAAGATTCACTCCGCCTTCGGAGTAGTATTTTGAGCTTGTTTGATCTACTACGTTTGCCTGTGCTTTTGCCTTAGTAGTTAACTCAGAAGCCTGCAGACCCACTTGCGTAACTAAGCTTTTCAAGAATCCGCCCATTGTTGTTCCACCTGTATCAGCAAAATTTGCGTTTTGAAGCGCAATGATTTCTTTCAAATTGTCTGAATTGCCGATTGCCTTCAAATCATCTGCTGTTGCAGGAATTTTCACTCTGGCAGTTGCAATCTGATTAGGATCGTCCAAAACTGCCTGATTTACCTTAATCTTTCCGTCTGCATCAGTAACAAATATCGGCTCATTAACATCCGGAGGAGTAGGTACAACCAAAACCTTTTTGCCATCAGCATCCAAGCCCATATGAGCAGCAGCCGAGTTTCCGTCGTTGAATTGCTGAATTTTATTTACATTGTCGGTAAAAGTTTTTGCCAATGCTTGTATTTGGTCGAGAACCTTTTGGAAGGTCACGCCATCAGCAGTATTTGAGCCTGCGGTTAAGACACCTTTTAACTGCCCTCCGTCAATCTTAGAGAAAATATCATCAATCTTGACTTTTGGGGGATTATCCATTGAAACCAGCTGAACCGTTGAAGGATTATCAGCATTTCCGGAATCTATTATCTGCAGTTGAGCAACCTGTTCTCCGCCACTGACCATAGTCATTCCTGCAATGTCAATATTCATTGTTCCGTTTGCGTTTTCGGTTGCTGTAAAATCTACAAGAGACGAAAGTTCATTTAAAATAGAATTCCGCTCATTAATAATATTATTTGGAACAGAACCGCCTGTGGAAGTTTTAACTATCGAATCGTTCAATTCCGCAAGCTGTTTAAGTTTCGAGTTGATATCCTGCGTAATCAGCCCTGCTTCACTGTTCTTTATACTGGAAGCGTTCCCTGTTGTACCGACAAGCTGAGAGCGTTTATCTGTAATGCTTTTCGACACTTCATTAAACTTATCCGCAACCTGTTGTGCCGCGTTTACGTAATTTATACGCAGAACTGAATCGCTCGGATTTGCAGAAAGCTGCTGTGCTGCAGTATAAAAATTTGTAAAAGATGAAGTCAGACCTTTATCACCTAATTCGTTCATAATATTTGCAAGATCATTTGCTCCGCCCAGCATGCTGTTTATTTTCTCAAACTGAGCATTTTGGTCATTCATATAATTAAAAAGCATCTGGTTGCTGTATTGCCCTATATTACTGATAGCAACACCTCCGCCTGTATATATTTTAATCCCGCTTGAAGATGAATAAGGCGTATAGCCCTGCATTTCAATCTGGTCGACACGCTGTTTTAAATACCCTGCCGTGTTCATATTGGCAACGTTATTTGAAACCACGTTAAGTGCGATTTGGTTTACGTTAAGCGCCTGTTGGGCTATATTCATACTTGCGTTTATCGACATTTTTTACCTTTCGTACTTTCTAAACTTCTTCTACTACTGATGAAATTTGTCCGATTTCAGTTGTAATATTCTTGCCTGAGCGGTCATAATCACCTGCGATTGATGCTGAATTTGTTATCATATTCAACGTTTTTGTAACTAATTTCATACCGTGATGAAGTAATTCTTTTATAATTCTTTCTGTTTGAGCAATTTCTGCCAAAAGTGAGTTAATTTTGTCTTTTGATTGGCTCAACTCATCTGCAAGTTCCGGGCTGAATCCTCTTGCAAGGCTTATCATTTCAGACATGTTCAAATTGGAGTTTCCGCTCAACTTAGCAATGGTTCTGCGGTGATTAACCGCTGATTTTATCGCTTCAATACAAGTCAAAATTTTGTCATCAACTTCAAGAAGAGACGGAACGTTATTCGACACAAGTGCCAGTCTTTTGTCCTCAAACAAAGACTTCAAACCCTTGTAAAGTTCGATTTCTTCATTTATTAAGTTTTTTAGTTCCTCTAAGTTTCCCAAGTCCATTTTTATTTCCGTCTTTATCGTTTATGCCGAGTAGTCTATCAATACGCTTCTGCCGTATTTTAATCCGTATTTTATGTCCTCGTCGCTCAACCCGTGCTCGCCTACCGAGTCTGCGTATTGTTTGATTTCATCTGTGTTGATATCTTTCAAGAATGTGTCTTCTTTAATATCCAAGCCTGCTTCAAGTTCCTGAGGTGCTTGCTCTTCCGGCTTTATCGGATTGGTTTTAAAAGCTTGTTGTGCGTTAAAAAACCTTACTGCGTTTATACTATTGTTTCCCTCTACTGCCCCTAACATTGATGCTCCTTAATCTGTTGTATATTTTTCCATCTGTTCGTAAATTTGTTTTGCAAACCCAAAAGTTGTGTGCGGATTTTGTGACATTTGGCGCCCCATTTCACCATGTATAAATGATTTAAAGTTTTGCATATATTTCCCTTGCTCGAAAACTCCACCCTCGTTATCCACAGTTTTATCCATCATGCTAAGCATTTTAGTGATGAAAATTGACTCAAATTCTTGCGATACCTTTTTCAACTGCGCTTTTTCGCTGCCTGATTTTTTAATGGCGTTTACCATCTGTGTTTCAGGGTTTATAGCGTCTTGCATCTGCATATTATTTATATTAGGTGTAATCATTTTTGTTTTAAGTTCCTTATATGATCTCGATTTCCGCCTGAAGTGAACCGCATTCCTTGAGTGCCTGCAAAATTGAAATCAAGTCAACAGGTGTAACACCAATTGTGTTAAGTGCTTTGACAAGGTCATTCAATGTTGAATTGCGCGGAATTTCTATTAAACTTCCGGGCGTTTTTTGAATATCAATTGTGCTGTTAGAAAACCCAACCGTCGACCCCGCACTGAAAGATTCAGGCTGCGACACCATGTTGTTTGTTGAAATTGAAACAGTTATGTTACCGTGCGCAACCGCCGCAGGCATAAGTTTTACCTGGCTTCCAATTACAACGGTTCCCGTTCTCTCATTGATAATAACTTTTGCACGCTCGCTCGCCGGAGCGATTTCGATATTTTCAATTATAGATAAAAACGCAACTCTGTCATTTTGGAATTTAGCAGGAATTTGAATCTCTACACTGCTTCCGTCAACTGCTTTGGCGTCAGAAACAGTTCTTGTGACTTCTTGTGCAATTCTTGCAATAAGCGTATAGTCCGCTTTATTTAAAGTAAGTGTAAGCGATGTGTCATCACCGATTTGAGAGAAAATATCACGCTCGACGATACCGCCGTTAGGCACTCTGCCTGTTGTTGTGATTGTGGTACGTTTTGAAGTACCGCTTGCGCTTGCATTTACGCCGCCTACTGAAACAGGTCCCTGGGCAACTGCTACTGTTTCACCGTTAGGCGCTCTCAATTGAGTTTGAACAAGAACCCCGCCTTCCAAGCTCTTTGCATCTGCCATAGTTGAGACAACTACGTCGATTTTGTCACCATTTTTTGAAAACGGAGGAACTGTCGCTGTGATAATTACAGCAGCTGTTGAACCTTTTTGGATATAGTTTGCTTGGTCAATAACGGTGCCGAGGTTTTGAAGCATTCTTTGGTTTGTAATCTGTGTTGAACGAGAGTTGTCACCTGTCCCGGGAAGACCAACTACAACACCGTAGCCGACGAGTTGGTTGTCACGAATGCCTTTGACGTGAGTAACGTCTTTTATTCTTACCATGACAGGCGCGGCGGATACGCAAGTTGAAGCAGGAGCAATAAAGCTAGCTATCATCAATATTATCAGTAATTTTTTAATTAATTTCATTATTCTCTCCCCAATTGAGATTTTTATTAGAACAAGTATCTGATTACTCTGTTTATGATACCTTCGTTGTTGATTCTTGAAGCTGAACCTTTTCCGTTCATTGCAAATTGCAGATTGGCAACGTTTGCCGAACGTATAAAGCCCTGTTCGTTAATAAAGCGAGGATCAACAATACCGCTCACGAGCAAATCCACTCTTTCACTTGCGTTCACTATTGTCTTCTTACCTTGAACCATAAGGTTTCCGTTAGGAAGAAGCTGAACAACCTGAACTGTTACGTTGTTTTGAAAGCCCATTGTTCTTGTGTTTTTAGAAGTAGAAGTAACCTTGTTTCCGCCTCCAAATTGGTTCCATTCTTTACTTATAGGCTTGCCTGGTATAAATGTATTCAAAAGAGAGCTGAAATTGTCCTTCGTCATCGATGTTCTGTCTGACTCATAAGCAAGGTTATCAACCGTTTTAACGTTTTCATCCAAAATAATTGTAACTACATCACCTACGCTTCTCGCTCTGACCGAACCGTAAAGTGATTTAGGTTCTGCAGTGTAAGACTGCATTGCCGACATTGTAAAAAGCGACTCAGCATGAGCCATCGAAGCCCCTACTGTAAGAACTGCCGCCATTGCTATTAAATTTTTTCTTCCTAAAACTTTCATATTTCCTCTGCCCGTTTTAATATTCTAAATATTTACTTTAACCAAGTTTCTATCAACTATTTCTCCGTAATAAACTTTTTTGTTGTCACTGTTTTTTACTGCGACCATATCCCCTTTTGAACCTGTCTGCATAGCTTTGCCTTTTACAGATACAGACAAATCGCTCGTAGAATTAAAAATCACCGTAACAATATCATCTTTTTGAACATCCGCTCTGACTTTCGCAAACCTTTTGTCTATCGGCTGTCCCGGACGATACAACTTCGCCGCTACAAGATCATTTGATAGCCAGTTTGTACCGACCAGATTGTGATGATTGCCGTCGACTTCAACCTTTTTAAGAACCACATTAGCCGCGTTGATGGATTGCCCCATTCCGATTTCTCTTGCTGCAACCAAGGCTGGTTTGTAAGCCGTCACGTCAAGAGGAACCCCAAAAGAACGTATCAATCTGCCGCCTACATAAACTCGTAAAGGCTTGATACATCTTTTTGAATAACCCGCACCTTCAATTTGAACAACTTGCATTGAAAATCTGCCGTCAGGAAGCTCCAGCTTAGAAAAAGGAACCGAAATCACTTTAACATCAATGTCAGAAAAGCCCTGCGCAGTTAAATCTCTTTTTACCGCAGCAACAACTTCGCTCTTAACAAAATCAGCGCTCAATTCTTGAGCAATCGCAGATTTAGCGCTGAAAGCCAAGGTTAAAAGTATTAATGCTGATGTTAAAAATTTATTCATTTATTTCCTTAAACTATTTGGTTAGTTTGTCTTAAAATATCACTTGAAGTGTTGATAACTTTAGAGTTTGACTCGAAAGCACGCTCCGCTTTAATAAGGTTAATCAATTCGTCAACAATCTGAACGTTTGAACCTTCAAGGTAGTTTTGCTGCAAAAGCCCTATGCCCTGTTGTCCCGGTGTTGACTGGATAGGCGTACCGGAGCCTGAAGTTTCAACAAACAAGTTGTGTCCGACCGACAAAAGCCCCGCGGGGTTTTGAAACTTAACCAACTGAAGCTGCCCTACCTGAGTTTGCTGTGGATCATTCCCGATTTTCACCGCGACGTTACCGTCAGGAGTGATACTTATTTCAGTTGCGTCCAAAGGAATTTGGATTGAAGGCTGAACCAAAAGTCCGTCCGTTGTACAAAGCTGCCCTTGGGCGTCTGTTTTAAATGAGCCGTCTCTGGTGTACGCGATTGTACCGTCTTCTCTTGTAATTTGGAAGAAACCTTCACCTTGGATTGCGATATCAAGCGGGCGCCCCGTGGATTCCATAATCCCTTGTGTATGGATTCGGTTTGTCGCAGAGGTCATAACACCAAGTCCAACCTGAACACCAACAGGCTGAAATGTCCCTTGGTTCATCATAGCACCAGGAGTTCTCGCAGTTTGTGACAACAAATCCTGGAATTCCGTACGAACCTTCTTAAATCCCGTAGTATTTACGTTTGCGATGTTGTTTGCAATAACGTCCAAATTATTTTGCTGTGCTAACATACCAGTCGCTGCTGTTGTTAGTGATCTTAACATCTTTTTATCTCCTCCAAGTAATTATTTGTTAGAATTTTGCTCTTCCGACATTTATGGCTGTCGACACCATTGATGATTCTTCCTTCATAAACTTTGACAGCGTTTCATATCCTCTCGAAACGTTTATCATGCCTATCATTTCGTTTACAAGGCTTGTATTGGAAGTTTCAATCGCCCCTTGCTGAAGTGAAAATTTTTCAGCTTTTATTTCAGGATTATACTGAGGGTCTTCGGGCTTGAATTTTGAATGCCCGTTCCACTGCATATTTTCTTTATCCTGAAAATCAAATATACCAAGGGTTTGAAGCACAACTTTATTGTTTTCATGGTTGATTTCAATTTGCCCGCGCTCCGTGATATTTACGTCTTTCAAGCTTCTCATTTGAAGTTCATTCAAGTTTATTCTTATCGGCTGGTTATTTGAATCAAGAACGTTATCACCCTCTTCAGTAACAAGAAGATTGCGGTTGTTAAGCATAAATGAACCGTTTCTGGTGTATGAAACTTCACCGTTAGCCGCGCGAATTTTAAAGAAGCCGTCACCTTGAATCGCAACATCCATAGGGTTGTCAGTTCTAACCAGATTTCCTTGCGAAAACTCATGCACTAGCTTTTGAACACCTGAGCCCATAGAAACTTCACCAACCTGCTCAACATTTCTGTATTTAGGGTTTTGAGTTCTGTCCGTTTGCTCAACCATATTATTATATAGATTTTTGAATACGAGAGCCGTTCTTTTATAGCCTGTTGTGTTGACATTCGCGATGTTGTTCGCAATAACATCGTTTTGGTCTATATAGCTCATCATGCCTTTAGCAGCAGCGTACATTCCGTTTGTAATCATTATGACGCCCCTCCTACTTTGTAGTTGTTATACATACTCATTACGTTTTTAACGTAGTTTTGAGTTTCACGATACGGAGGAATACCATTGTATTTTTTGACCGCGTTCGGACCTGCATTATACGCAGCAAGAGCCATTTGTTCATTACCGCCGAATCTGTCTATCATCGAACGCAGATATTTTGTGCCGCCTGCGATATTTTGCTCCACATCATAAGCATTCGTAACACCAAGCCCCTGAGCTGTTCCCGGCATAAGCTGCATAAGCCCCATCGCGCCGCATTTTGAAGTTGCTTTTGGGTTAAAGCCCGACTCTTGTCTAACTAAAGCTTTTACAAAGTCTTTATCCAAGCCGTTTTTGTCAGAATATTTAGCAATTAGGTTTTCTATATCTGCTCTTGTTCCGTTAACGGCAGTATTCTGCGGGTAGAAAGATTTATCGGGGGAATTTGTGCTGTCAACATCGTTTAATTTCGAATTCAAAATACTTTGAAAATCAACATCAGGCGTTTTGCCCATGTTGTTCATTGATGCAAACTGCTTTTCGATAGCTTGCATGCGTCTCATCGCTATATCAAGTCCGCTGATTTCGACTGACATTTAATTCCCCAAGTATTCTGTTTTACTTACCATTTCGCGGAAAAGTTATAATTTCCCACAACTAAAGAGTACTACATTAAGAGTATTTTACTCATCATCCATAGGGTCGAAATTTGCACATTCAATATAGACCATAAGGTCTATGACTCTATTTTAAAATTTTGTGCTTTTTTAGAAAATTTTTGAATTTGTATTTTATATACGACTCGTTTCTAATCTCACAATACAGTGGGTAGAATGATTTTTTTGACAAAAGTGCTTCATTATAATAAAGCATGTCAATGTTTAAGAATTCATTTTGAATTTGACGATAATAAGCCTTTTCAAACTTTTTTGGCACTCTTAAAAATGATTTAATAACATTCATCAATCTGTACGAAAGGAAATCAGATTTTATTTGTTCATAAAAAGGCTGTTTCTCAAACATTAAATTTAAAATAGTCATTATTTTCAGCATATCTGAGTAATGCTCTTCGTTATAGTCTTCAGCAATCAAACTTGTGTTAATTCTATAATTATAAAGCTGTCTTTTATCAATCGACAGTTTCGGGTTTTTCATCAACAACTCATAGAAGAACAAAATGTCCCCATAGCTCAAATCCTCTTTAAAGGCTATATTATTTTCCTGCAAAAAAGACTTTCGATACATTTTTGCCCAAACCATAGCTGGCAGCATAAAAAATTTATCCAAAATATCACCGCAAGAAAATACATCGGAAACAAACTCCGGCTTCATCCACGACAACGTAAAATAAGGGTCTTCTTTCAAAACTCGACTTTTCATCCTGTCGTCATAAGCCCACACAGACTCAATAACTACATCCGGATTACGTGTAATCATATTTTTAAGCATCACTTCTATCATGTTTACTTCGATAAAATCACTCGAATTAACAAAAGTAACATACAAACCGCTTGCATGCTCCAAGCCGGTATTGCGCGCAGCGCTCATCCCTTTGTGCTCTTGGTTTACTACTATCACACGAGAATCTTTTTGGACATATTCTTCCAAAATCTCTGCACTTTTGTCATCAGAACCGTCATTTATACAAATTATTTCCAAATACGGAAAAGACTGCGTAACAATACTTTCAAGGCAAGCTTCAAGATATTTCTCTGCATTATAAACAGGAACAATTACAGATACTTTCAAATTATTTTCGGCTGAAACATTCATAGACCGTCATTCACCCTTTTATATTTTTACCGGCATTCAATATTCTGTATTTTAACTGAAAATTCCGCTAATTACATACTGCAACGTCAGTATAAAAATATGCCCGATGGGATTCGAACCCACGACCAACAGTTTCGGAAACTGCTACTCTATCCACCTGAGCTACGGGCATATATATTCTTTTTTCATTTGTAGAAGGTGGATAGAGTTCTGTATCTGACTGCGCAAACTCCGTTCGCTTTGCCACCTGCCTACGGGCATATGTATTCTTTTTTCATTTGTAGAAGGTGGATAGAGTTCTGTATCTGACTGCGCAAACTCCGTTCGCTTTGCCACCTGCCTACGGGCATATGTATTCTTTTATTTATTATATCAGCAACAAAACACTACAATCAACACTGTTTTTTTACCTTCAATTTCATGCTATACATGTATTATGAAAAAGATTATTCCAATGTTGTGTATCGTCAGTTTACTCTCTGCGCCTGTTTTTTGCGCAGAAGAAATTAACATGGGCAAAGTTGAGAAAACACAGGTCAAACTAAATAAACCAATTCAAAAAGAAACAAAATCCCTTGCTGTGGACAATGAAGAGGTAATAAAAGCACTTTTGACCCAGCAGCAGAAAAAAGATGTTGAAGATATTGAAATGCTTTGGACTGCAGCAGTTGAAAACAACAACGTAATCAAGTTTGCACTGAAAAAACTTGCAATACCCGAAGAACAGCGTCGTGTTCATTCCTCACTTATGACAAAAACCCTTTCCGCAATTGTTAGCGGAGCGTGTTACCTGCCGTCATTTACAGGTCAAAATTCAATGATTCAATCCGCGTCTTTTGCCTCGGCAAGGCTTGCAAATACGCTTATTCACAAAAAATCAACCCCAAAAGAAGTTCCAATGACCGACACTGAAATCATTGAACTCGCGGGGGTCGTAGAATCGCTCCAAGACAGCATTATAAGCGCATATTACGACTACAAAATGTCTTTAAACCAGCTCAAAGAATCACGCGGAATGCTTGTTTTGTACAATCAAAATTTCTCAAAAGCCCTGCAATCAGGCGACGAACTCGAAATCCTGATTTCTTCAAATCTGTATGACAACGTTCAGCTTGAAGAATTCGAGCTGAAAGAAAAAGTAAAAAAATACGAACTTGAACTGGTAAGACTCTCGGGAGATAAAGCCGTCAAAAAGTTGAATTTGTATCAATACAACATGAATCAGGAACTCGTAAATCAGAACTTAATAAATGCAGGAAACAGCAAAAAGGAGGCAAAATAATGGAAAAGAAACTCATAATTTCAACTGCCTTATCACTGCTTTTCTGCATGCCCGTAAAAGCAATCACACCTTATGAAATAAGGCAGCCAAAACCGCCGCTTCAAAGACTCGGTGTAACATACGAACCTGAAAATCAATTTGAAGTGATAAGAAAAGATGATGTCCAAAAAAATACCGCAAAATTAATCCAAGACAAAACAGATTACTCTAAATATACATACGCCGATTTAAGTTTGAACAAGCTTGCAGCCGAAATGACACAAGATTTAGATATGGACAAAGCTGATATAACTGAAGACGTCAAAACACTCTGGGTAGGCGCCGCAACCAGAAGCGAAACCATCAGCTATGCTATGTATAAATTATCAAATCCTGACAGTGAAAAACCAAATGAAAATCTTGTCAAAAAAATTATCCGCCCTATTGCTAACCTCACATCTGTCGCAGGGATAGGCGTTCCTGACCCTATTTTGGCAACATCTGCAATGATTAGCGGAAACCTTTTAAATGCAATTTCATCCGACAACAACGAAGTAAACTACAAATACTCAAAAGTCACAGACGCAGACATGGTTATTCTTGTTCGTAAAATAGACGATTTACAGCGAAACCTTACTGACAAGTACTGTGATTACATGTCCGCAAGAAAAGTACTAAAAATGGCCGTTGATATTACGACAAAGCGTAAAGACAGAGCAGACAGAATGGTAAATCGTAAAAAAGAAGAAGTTCTCATTGCAGACGCATATTACAGAGAGGCTCTGAACTATGAAAACAAAAAGCGTGCAGAATATTTAGCCAAACGCTCGGCGCTTGAACAAATCGTAGGCAATGAAACACTTCGCCAATTCGAAGACAACCTTAAATCTAAAGAAAACAGCATTTAAACTAAGCTTTTATAAAATCGCTAAAAGCCTTGGACTCAGAAGTTTTTGAACGTCCTCCAGAAATCACCTCAGCAGCCTGAGGCTTAGTCTCTTGCATTTTTACTTCATTTGCAGTCGAAACTGAATTTTTAGCATCCTTTTTGGCTTGCATTCTTTTCTTAGTGAACGATTCATTCAATCTTGGAATCAACCACCCCAAAAGCACAGGAACAACAACAAACAATGTTGCAAAATTGAACGACGAATTCAATACCTTAGCTTTTCTCAAGAAACTGTTTGTTTTCGTATCTTTGAATATAGCATAAAGCTTATCAAGAGTATCTGACGGTTTCCCGTCTTTAATAATATCTTTTAATGCCTCCACTATGTCGAGGTTTGAGGCATTATCATAACTTTTACTTTTTGCTACCGATTCATATAACTGTTTCAACAGACTTTCTGCTTCTTTATTAGAAGCAAACATTTTTTTGATATCACCGCCTGAATTATCTACAAATTCGGCAAATCCTGCAATACCGCCGTTGTATTTTTCTAAGTTGGTATATTTTGCAACAAGCTCTGCACTGGATAAAACATTTACGCCTTTATGCGGACGAATATAGTTGAACATTTTCTTTAACACAGAAGTATCGTCCTTTGGTAGATTTGCAAGCCCAAATCCCGTAAATTTTGTACAAATTCCCGCAAATATATGCTGTACTGCCTTTGCGGCAAAAATAATGGTAGCAATGGTGGTTGTATCTCTGAAAAGAACTTCTTTTCTTTCATTTTCTTCTCTTGCCTGAACAAATCGAGGAATTACCACACCGATTGAACAGGCGGAAATCAACCCCATAAGAGAAACATTGTAACCATCAAATTCAAATGCTTTGGCAAATTTTGCCAAAAGTCCATTTTTTTCGGAGATAACTTTTCCGATAGCCTCTGTGGCTCCGCAGAAAGCAACTTGTTTTGGCTGCTCTTGAGACTTCTCATTATGTTGAATATTAGTCTCTTTTACATTACCGGCATTGTCTGAAGAAACCGTAACAGCAGCATTTCTTGGCGTTTTTTGTTGTTTTTCAGCCGAAATTTCATCATCTTCCAAGCCCTTTAAGCCCGGATTTTTATCACTTAATTGATAAAGTTTTGGAATTATCGAACAAAATGCAATAATACCGCCAACCATAGAGAAATTAGTCAATACCCTTGAACCTATTCTCATATTTGTAAACTTGCTGATAAATTCTTTCATATTGCCTAAATTAGAGTCGGATTTTTCTGCCTTTTTTGTCAATGTGCCAACGGCATCTTCAACAAAGTTGCGAAGATCATGCGCCACTTTTTCGAAACTTCTGTTTGCATGATAATTTCCGCTCTTGATATTTGCTTCAAGAAAGCTGGAAGAAGCATCCACTGCATGCTGTTTCCGTATATCCGCATAACGCTCAACAAGAGCAGCCATTTTATCCTCGGCTGTACCTTCTACTTTTTTGCCTCTGAATTTATCAATGAAAGATTTTGTCTTTTTGTTTTTACGAAGATTCTCGACTTCCATCAGCTCATTGGCAAAGTACTCGGCCTCTTGCCTGATACCACCCACAGCCTTGTCTTCATACGCATTTTTTAAGACATTTTCGAACATATCAGCGTAGAAAGCTCTTTTAACTTTTTCCAAATCCTTTAAGTCAGCAACCCCTTTAGATTCGGCTAATTTAGAATATTCTGCACCTAAGACACGTATCATATCAACAGGAACATCATTAGATTTCCCAAAATGTTTTTTAATTCCCCACAACATTAACATAGGAATAGCAAACATTGTAGGTCCTGAGAGGAATTCTCTTATACCGACTTCTGCTGCTTCCTGATAATTATATTCACCTGTAACCTCGCTGTTTCTGAAGAAACCTGTTGCAGTTCGCGGAATATTTAGTCCGAAAAAGTCCTGAACAAGAAAAGACGCAACCAAACCACCACGGTCTATCGCATCCATGGTCGTAATTATACCGTTTCCGACCATACCCGCGCCAAAGCTCGGATTTGTTGTATTTCTTACGTTATTTGGCTGCTGTTCGGCTGATATAATATTTTGTTGTACGTTCTTGTTACTGACTTTCATTGTTACCACAACTAACTATATATTTATAAATTCACCTGCAAGCAAAAAGTTGCGTGCATTTCAGGCATTTTTAATAAAATTTTACAAACTAATTTCGGCTGAAATTTGTATCGGGCGTGTAATACAAATTATATTCCTTTTTGAGAATCCTTACAACAGCGCCGGTTAAGTATTTCATAAATGTTTACAATAATAATTGTATTTTGAACACATATAATTAATCAAACTATATAAACTATTAAAATCCACCTTTTTAGCTTAATTTGTCGAATTAAAGGAATACAAATTGAATTTAAAATACCCATACAAGTTAAGTTTATCATGTATAAAAAGTGCGGGTGAAAATGAGAGGAATTCTTTTATTATTGTTAATATTTACAGGCACTCAGGCACTTTGCGCACCTTTTACAGGCAGCGTTGAAAAACAGGGCGCCGAAATTCTGCAAAATCGTGTTGTGGACTCAAAAAACGGACAACCTATTTCTGCCGCAAAAATAAATATACCGAGCAAACAATACTCGACTCAAACAGGAGCCGACGGCAGCTTCCAGCTTCAAGCCGATATAAACTCTCCTACGATTATGAGTGTTCAAAAAGAAGGATACAAGCCATTTTCCTTAACCATGGACAGACTTGCAGTTGCAAAACCGATTGTCATAGGTATTGAACGTTCAAATCCTGCAGATATAGTGATTGAGCAAAATTTGCTCCACTTGGGGGACAATAATTTTTCCGAAACTTCTGCAAATGCAGGAGATTTCAAGTCTAATTCAAAAGGGCCTTTTTATACTAAAAATTTCAAGATTAGTATGCCGAAAGGTAACACTAATGCTTATCTTGTAATAGGCTCCGTAATCGGTATAGATACAAAGATGGCACGGGATTTAGGACAGTCGAAGGTTACAACGGCTTATGCTTCTCCGCCCGAAATTTTCTTTAACAACAACAAAATTGCAGAACTAAAAATCAACGGCGATCATCAAGAAATTCCTCTTCCAAAAAACTTAATCCGCTCGGGACAAATGAACGAAATCACAATAAAAACGGGCAGAAACCTTTTTCAAAATAATTATGTAGACTATGATGACATCGAACTTATGAATTTGTCTGTGGAAACATACTAAAAAACGCGGGTGATTAACCACCCGCGTTTTAAATATTAGATATTGGCTATATTGACTTATTTTACAGCCATTTTTTCTTTTAGAGCGTTAGCGGAATCTTCGTACCCGGCGCGTCCCATAAGAGCATATGTATAGTTTTTAGCCTGTTCTACGCCCGGCTGGTTGAATGTGTTGATATCATATAATTCACCAGCGATAGCAGTCTGAACTTCAAGCATATAAAGCAATTGACCGACAGAGTATCCGCTAACACTAGGAAGAGTGATAGTCACGTTAGGTCTCTCAAAGTCTGTCAAAGCAACTTTTGTAGAGTCAGCTTCGGCATTCAATAGTTCGTTAACCGTTTTTCCGCCCAAATATCCGATACCTGTGTATTCAAAGATTTTCGGAATTTCAAGAGTATGGTCAAAATGACCTACGCGAATAAAATTAATAACTTTATCGTTTGGACCTTCGTTGTAAAGCTGGATTTGAGAGTGCTGGTCTGTTGCCCCCAGAGCTTTAATAGGCGTAGGGCCGATATTTACTTTTTCACCTTTGTTGTTAACTTCTTTACCCAAAGATTCTGCCCAAAGCTGAACATACCAGTCAGAAACGTATCTCAGACGGCTTGAGTAAGGCATCATAACAGAAAGATTTTTGCCTTTTTTTGTATCCATAAGATAGTGAATCAGAGCATTTTGAGCCGCAATATTTTGGTTGATATCTGTGTTTTTCAATGCCAAATCCATGTCTTTAACACCTTGAATAATGTCATCAATATCAATTCCGACAAGTGCAAACGGTAGCAAACCTACTGCCGAGAATACAGAGAATCTTCCGCCTACATCATCAGGAACTACAAATGTTTTGTAGCCTTCTTCGCCTGCGATTTGTCTTAAAACGCCTGTTACTTTGTCTGTAGTCGCTACGATATTTTGTCTGTAATTGTCGCCAAGTTCTTTTTCAAGTCTTTCTTTGACAATCATAAGCTGAGACATTGTTTCCGCAGTTGAACCTGATTTTGTGATTACGTTAACTAAAGTTTTTGACAAATCAATGCTGTCCAAAAGACCGTTGATGTAGTCAGGGTCAATGTTGTCCAGATAGAAAATTCTCGGAGCGCTATTTCTTTGTTCAGGAGTAAGCATATTCCAGAAAGGCTTCAAGAGCGCTTCACAAACAGCAATACCACCCAAAGCAGAACCGCCGATACCCAAGACGAGAATATTATCGAATTTGCCTTTAACCATAGCGGCGTATTCTTTAACATACCATACAGTCTCTTCGTTATACCCTAAATTCATCCACTGGAGCCACTGTCCGGGCTTATCTTTACGGGAATTCAAATCTGCAATAATTTTTTTAATTTGTTCGCTGTAAGAAGCGAATTCAGATTTTACGTCCAAACCATGCTCGCTGCCGATTGCATCGCAAGTAACGTTTCTGTAATCTAGTTGTATCATTTCGGTCCTCTCTAAATACATATGTAAACAATCCTTATCTTAATTTTATCTGCTAAAGGGTAAATTAACAGGTTTTATTTTTTTAATATATAAACTTGAAACACTTTGTTACAAATATAATTTAATATTTTTTCTGCGCGCTATACGCCTCCATCGTCATCCTGAACTTGTTTCAGGATCTAACAAGCGGATATCAAAGCAAATAGCTTATAAATCCACAAGCCTCGCAGAAAAGATCCTGAAACAAGTTCAGGATGACAGTTAAAAAAAACATTATCTCATTTGTAAATTTATTTTATACGTCCTGTAACTTCGATTTTGCTTAATTTATAATCTAATCATAAGGAGATTTAATTATGGACGTTTTAAAAATTGCAATCCCGAATAAAGGGAGACTTTCAGAGAAGATTTATGACTTGTTGAACTGCGCGGGACTAAGCTTTCCCTCAAAAGATGAGAGAACTCTTCAAGTAACCACCAAAGACAAAAAATATTCAATTATTTTTGTAAGAACGCAGGACATTCCGAAATTTGTGGAGGACGGCGTAGCCGATATCGGATTTACGGGATACGACATCCTTTGCGAATGCAAAGCTGATTTAGACAAGATTATGGACTTAGATTTCGGGAACTGCGATATGATTGTTGCGGTCAAAGAAGAAGACCCATATAACAGCGCGGAAGAGCTTCCTCAAAACTTCAAAATCGCGACTTCTTTCCCTAATATTGCACGTGAATATTTTGAAAAACTCGGAAAAACCACAAAAATAATTGAAGTTTCCGGTGCGACAGAAATCACACCACGCCTTGGACTTGCAGATGTTGTTGTTGATATTACATCCAGCGGATCAACATTGAAATCCAATAAATTGAAGATTATCGGTAAAATTCTTTCCTCAAGCGCAATTGTTGTTTCAAGAAAAGACCTTAATGACGCACAAAAAGAGAAAGTAAGTTCGCTTTTACGCGCATTAAATGCCGTTATTGACGCCCGTGAGAAAAAATATCTGATGGCGCATGTTCCGAAAGCGTCTTTGGACAAAATTAAAGATTTCCTCCCGGGACTATCTGCCCCAACCGTTACAACTCTTCTCGGCGACGAAAACAACGCCGTTATTCACGTTGTCGTAGACAAAGAAAGAGTGTACGATAGTATTGACAGCTTGAAAAAACTCGGAGGACAGGGCATTTTGATTATGACCGTCGACCAAATGGTGAGATAATGTACAAAAATCTTGAAGAACTCATAAAAACCATAGAAATTTTGAGAAGTCCGAACGGCTGCCAGTGGGACAGGGAGCAGACGCACAAAACGCTTAAAAGGAATATGCTGGAAGAAGCATACGAAGCTGTGGACGCAATTGACGCCAACGACCCGAAACATTTGAAAGAAGAGCTTGGTGATGTCCTGCTGCAGGTAGTACTTCACTCTCAAATTGCAGGTGAAAACGGTGACTTTACAATCGACGATGTGGCAGATGGGATTAACAAAAAACTTATTCATCGTCATCCGCACGTTTTCGGCGATGTTGAAGTAAGCTCAACCGCGGAAATCCTGCAAAACTGGGAAGACTTGAAAAAAGAAGAAAAACCGCACCGAAAATCTCATATGGACGGGATTTCAAAAGCCCAGTCCGCACTAATGAGCGCATTGAAAATGAGTAAAAAAGCTGTGAAGACAGGATTTGAATGGCCAAATGAAAAAATGCTCTATGAATGTCTTTTTTCTGAAATTGAGGAGTTCAAGAACACAAAAACTCAGGATGAAAAAGAAGATGAACTCGGAGATATTCTTTTTGCAGTCGTCAACCTCGCACGCTGGAACAATGTCGACCCGGAACAAGCACTTCTTCGATCAAACAGAAAATTTGACGCACGCTTTCGAATGATGGAAAAACTTGCGGTTAAAGACTTAAACGATTATTCTTTTGAAGAGTATGATGAACTATGGAAAAAAGCAAAAATCGAAGTTCTTAAAGAAAATACAACAGTAAAAGGAGCCTGAATTGGCAATAATTTCAGACGACGAAAACTACATAAAACCAGAACGAAAAAACAAGGAAGTGGAGGCAAAAGCCAACGATTTTGATAAATCGTTTGAAAACAACATCCGCCCGAAATCTTTTGATGAATACATCGGACAGTCCGCACTGAAGAGCAACTTAAAAATCTCCATCGAAGCAGCAAAAAAACGAGAACAAGTGCTCGACCACCTACTCTTTTACGGCCCTCCGGGGCTTGGGAAAACAACTCTCGCGGGCGTAATTGCGGCAGAAATGGGAACCGAAATCAAAATCACTTCGGCACCGGCTCTTGAGCGTCCACGGGACATTATCGGTATTTTAATGGCACTCAAAGGTGGGGAAATCCTTTTCATTGATGAAATTCACCGTCTGAACAAAATTGCAGAAGAAATTCTCTATCCTGCAATGGAAGACTTTTACCTCGACATGACAACGGGGAAATCACAAACCGTAAAGACTTTACGTGTGCCCGTACCGAAATTTACGTTAATTGGCGCAACAACCAAGGCAGGAGCGCTCTCAGGACCACTAAGAGACCGTTTCGGTATAATTCACCGGCTGGAATTTTATAACAACGAAGAATTAACCTCCGTAGTTAAACGAACAGCGGGTATTTTAAATTTTCAAATCGAAGAAGAAGGAGCAAAAGTCATAGCAAGACGTTCCCGAGGAACTCCGCGTATTGCAAACCGACTTGTGAAAAGGGTTGCAGACTATGCGCTCGTAAAAGCCAACGGAAAAATTACAGAAAAAATCGCCGATGAAGCTCTTGACGTGCTAAAAATTGACGAATTCGGACTTGATAATACAGACAGGGCTTTGATGAAGCTTATTATCGAAAAATATGACGGCGGACCTGTCGGACTTGAAACAATCGCAGCAGCGCTCGGAGAAGACTCCAGAACGATAGAAGATGTATATGAACCCTATTTACTCCAAGAGGGATTGATTCAGCGCACTCCGCGTGGCAGGAAAGTCTCTCCGCAAGGATATCGCCATTTAGGATACAAAGCGCCGGTTGGACAGCAAAATTTGTTTTAATTTTTTAATTGTTACAAAATATTAAGCAGGAATTTCTCGGAATATATAATTATATTAAGTTTTGTAAACTTGAATTCAATCATGCAAAACATGCACTGTTACATGATTTCGCCATGTTCTTTTATTCACTTGTTTGTTTAGTGAACAAATAACTGTACTATTGGTTTTTTTTATCTTATAATAATTAGCATGCAGTGCTTATTTAAGTGCAAGTTGTCGGGAGACTCATTTTGAAAGACATAATTGAGCAAAATTTGCAGGAAATTAAGCGGAAAATCGAACCTTATACACCAAATATAATCGCAGTTACTAAATATTTTGACCACACAGCAATAATCGAAGCCTATAAGGCAGGTATCAGAAACTTCGGAGAAAACAGGGTTTTAGACGCAGTTTCGAAGATAGAAGTTTTGGATGATGAAATCAAGAAAAATTCGAAATTTCACCTGATTGGGCATCTTCAAGGCAATAAGGTCAAAAAAGCAGTTGGTAGTTTTGATTTAATTCACTCGGTTGACAGTTTTGAAATTGCGTGCGCAATAAACAGCGAAGCCGCAAAGAAAAACATCATACAAGATGTATTGATTCAGATTAACAACGCAAAAGAGCCTCAAAAATCAGGGTTTCATCCTGAGGATATATCAGAAAGCTTAGGGGAGATTTTAAAGCTTGAGAATATCAGGGTTAAGGGACTGATGAACATGGCTCCGTTGATTGAAAACAGAGAAGAGATATCAAGATTGTTTCTTGATGTTGCAGTTCTCAAAGAACAACTTGAGGAAAAGTATTTGTTTAAGATGGATGAACTTTCAATGGGCATGAGCGGTGATTATGATTTGGCAGCACCTGCGGGCGCTACGATGATAAGGATAGGAAGAAAATTATTCACAGACAATAAGATATAATGGGGGGAAAAACATTGAGCACAGTATCAGAAGGGCTTAAATCAATCGTAGGATTTTTAACACAGGGATTTGAACAAAGAGAAGATGATATCTTCGACGACATGCAAAACGATTTTGAGTATCAAACTCAAGACAACTTAGCTTTGGAGCCGATGTACGGTTCACGCGAAAGAGAAGTTTCAAGAGACAACAGAGACTCTAAAGTTGTATCTCATCCTAACTTCCGCGGCTATGAAGTTATGGTTTGCGAACCACGTTCTTACGACGAATCAGTAAACATCGTTAAACACTTGAAAGACAAAAAGACAGTTATTTTGAACTTGCACTTGCTCGACAAAGAGCAGTCTTTGAGAATTGTTGATTTCTTATGCGGTGCGACTCACGCTTTAAACGGTAACCAGCAAAGAATCGGCGACGCTGTGTTCATCTTTACACCGCAAAACGTTAATCTTTCTGCTGAAAGTCAAAAAAGCAAAATGATTATCAAAGACGTATTGTGGAATCAAGCTCAATAGTTTGAGCAATGTTGGAGGAGGGGCACTATATAAATCGTAATTAGTGCAATTATCTATAAAATTATATTTTGAGCCGCTCGAATAATGCGGCTCTTTTTATCCCCTTAAAAACACGAGGGAGAATGACAAAAAAATATTTTCTCACAGCTGAAATAGGATGCAATCACCAAGGCGATATTGATATCGCTAAAAGGTTGATTCTGCAGGCGAAAAATACAGGTTGCGATATCGTAAAGTTCCAAAAACGCGACCCAAAATTGCAGTTCAGTAAAGAGGTTTATGAGTCGGCTCATCCGACTCCGGAGAACGCATTCGGGGCTACATACGGTGAACACAGAGAAAATCTGGAGTTCTCCACTGCTCAGCATAAAGAATTGATGAACTTTGCATTGCAAAATAAAATCGATTACTCCTGCAGTGTTTTTGATACGGTTTCAGCAAAAGATATTGCGGCGATTAATCCGGCACACATAAAAATCCCTTCCCCCGTTAATAATAATTTAGAAATTGCAGAATACATAGCGAAAATTTTTGAAGGCACTATCCACATTTCTCTCGGGATGACAACACGGAAAGAAGAAAACGAACTAATCACAATTTTGGAAAAATACGGCAAACTCCACAACACGGTTTTATATCACTGTATTTCCGCTTATCCGACAGAAGACAGCGATGTTACATTACGCGAAATTGAACGTATCCGGGCAACCTACGGAAAAAGAATAAAAGCAGTCGGTTTTTCTGGTCACCATAAAGGCTATCTTGCCGATTGCACAGCTCTGGCTCTGGGCTCAGAATATTTTGAACGTCATTTCACTTTTGACAAAACAGCCAAAGGCTCTGATCACAGGTTATCTCTTAATGAAGAAGAAATGTCCGAACTTAAGCAAAATCTGGAAAAAACATCAACATTTTTGTCATATAAGGAAAAAGAAATTTTGGATTGCGAATTAAAAACAAGAAAATTTCATAAATACAAATCTGTTGAAAAGGAGGTCGAGAGTGGCTTCTAAAAAGAAAAATCGGCTGGTGATAATTGCAGGTACTTTCACAACAGCAATAGCTGCAACCCTTCTTAAACAACTAAACGACAACAATACCGACAATTATTTAGTTTCAATTGCCCCAACGTTATATGAAAATGTTGATGAGCATATCTTAGAAGAAGCAAAAAGTTTAAGTGCTTTTAAAGATGTTCTTTTTTATTTTACTTTTTGCTCGCCCAAAAAGCAATTCAAAGATGAAAAAAAGCACATTTTATCTTTTGACATAAACAAATTTAAACAAGCGACAAACAATATCGAGTTTGATGAAATAATTTCGGTTTACATTCACGGTGCTGCGCATAATCTTATCCTGAAATATCCGAAAGCAAAACTATACTTTATGGAAGATGGAACTGCGTCATATTTAAAAATGGAAAATGCTGAAGCGTTAAGCAAGCAAGCTAAAAAGATTTATACACTCAATTATTTCGACAAAATCAAACCGTATGCTTCACTATACGAGGGGCTGAAAACTCAAAAAATTGATACGAAAATTTTACACTCCGTGTTCGAAGAATTATCATCACAAATTGATTTTAAACTTGAAAAACATGAAAATTCCGTAATATTTTGCGCGCAAAATATCTCACTTAATTCAAATGCCATGTCAAAAAATGATGAACTTAATCTTTACGCCGAAAACATATTAAAACTTTTAAAATCAGGTTACAGCGTGTATCTTAAAGAACATCCGAAAACCCCGAACATGTTTTACAATCTTCTAAAGCAAAAAATTCACCACCCCAATTTTATAAGTCTTGCAGAATATAATGTTTATCCTGTTGAACTTTTAATCCCAAAAATTCAACCTGTTGCAATTGTTTCAATGTTTTCATCCGCACTTTTCACCGCCCCTGAAGTATTTAACATCCCTTCGTTTACTTTTTATAAAGAAAATGAGTTTAAAAACCATCAAATATTTTTACTGGCACACATAATAGTCGGCTGCTATATACCACATATTGATTTGCTCTTCAGCGGGCAAAATCAAAAAGAAATTTTTGAAAATTTTCTGAAAAATAAAGCTCCAATCGAAAAACAGCCTATATATAAAATAAAAATGTATGACTATTGGAAAAGTTTTATTTCAAGAAGGGAATTCAACAGAACAAAACAACAATTCCAAAAAACTCATAAATTTCTACTCAAATATGCCCAAATTCCCGACAAGGTTATTGAAATCTTCGAAAAGCAAACATACCTTGACTTTTTACTGTTTTATGCGGATAATTATCAAACGCAGTACAAAAAATACTCGCAAAAAACTAACCGAAACATATCCTTCAAGCAGATAACTGAAATGGTGATAAACAGCACTAAAATAATAGCAAAGCTTATTTTGTAACTTTTTTATAAGTTTTACATAAAAAATATCAAATTATCTCTTGATAAGATTTATATAAATAGACGAGAATTAATAATAACAGATAGGAAGCCACAAGCCATGAGAGCAATCCAAGCAATTACTCCCAACAAGACTTATACTCCCGCAAATACTCCGAATTTTTCTAAGGCAATTCCCGCCGAAAACAAAAAAAGTATAGAGGAAAACACAACAGACCCCAGCAAACCAAACTATAATGACCCTCTGGCTAAGTGGCCTGTTCGAGGCATGGCTTATTCAAACGAACTTGGAGTCGCAATCAGCGAAATAGCACCGAAACTTGGAGCATTATTGTGGGTTCCGGCATTGATGTACTTTGGTGCAGATATTTATGACAAATACAAAAACAAAGATACAAATTATGACCCAAGCGGTCGAAGAGGACTGGAGCAAGCAACATTCCAAGCTCTTGCAAGTGTAATTCTTCCGACAGTAGCCGTACATCTCGGGCAAAAAGCTTTTTCAGGTATTGATAAATTTAAAGCTGAAAAGCTTTCTACAAATGCAAAAGAAGAAACACTTAATTTTATCAATGACTTTTTAAACAAAACCAAAATAACAAATTATGAAAATAATCTCGGAGAATACAAACAAAAGTTTGAAACATCACTTAAAACGTATGTTGCAGATACAAAAGCAGAACATAATTCCAAGAATATTTTCAAAAGAATTCTTAGCTGGGCATTCTCGGCTAAACATCCGGAAGCATTAGGGAAAGCAGACCAAAAAAGGCTTATGGAATACGCTAAAGCACAGCTTAATGATGTTCTCGAGGTAAGAGATTCACTAATGAAGGGTGAACGTCCGAAAAATCTTACCGATAAGCTTTACAACAAGTTCAAAAGTATTCAGGAGTCGTATAAGAAAGATTTTGGAGAGGCACATTATCTTCATAAATCGGCTAAATTTCTTATGCGTGAAAAATTATCCTCGAAAATTTTCAATATGAAAATGTTCAAAACTCTTGGCGGATTCGCCGCATTGGGGGCATTGATTACACCAATTGACATCTTTGTGGAACATACAATTATGAAAAAAGTCGTCGAGCCGAATTTTGATAAATTGAACAATAAAAGAATTTCATTAAAAGGCGGGATTAAAAACAACTAATCTTAAGGCTTTTTTTTAGTCTTATAGAGTCCCATTTTATTGTAACTCGAGCGAACATGGACTGTCGGCTTTTTCAAATCTACAGGTGTTTTTGCTTTAATATGGTATTGCTTAAGCTGCAGCCAAGTGGCTTTTTCAATTGTCTTGGCAAGCCCTTCCACATATTCTTCCGCACCTTCCATTTCAGATGCCAGAATGTTATCAAAAGCTTTTGAAATGTTTGCCGGAACATTTTTGTTCTCTTTTATATATTCGCCTAAATCTTTATCACCTTTTTTAGCGTTGTTGCAGTGACGACACACAGTAGCAATATTGGCAATTGAATCCTCATCCGGCATACATTCCAGCGCAGTTCCATCTTTGTATGCCCGTCTTGGAATAATGTGGTCCTCCGAATACTTAGCGTCAATAAACAACGACTCAATAAATTCGTCTGTTGAGCGGTCTGCGTACTTAACGATAAATGCATCAGCATCAGCCTGAGATGTCGGCATTCGACGTAGTTCATCCATTATATCCCGCGCAGACCTGTGATCTTTCATCTTACTCAATCTTGATGAAGCAACTTCGAGGAATTTTTTACGTTTAAACTTATCTTTCAATCCGCTGTTATAAACCCAGCTTGACGCATCACTCATCAAATTCGCAAACAAAGCACGATCATGAGGATTTCTGAATTTGTGTGCATATTCTTGATTTACTTTATTTATAATTTTAATCTGTTTGCTAAGGAGAGCAGTTAGAGCTTCATCTTTGAGGTTTTGAATCAATTCTTCAAAAGTAAGTTTTTTGTCTTTTAGTGCTGCATATTTTATCCTACCTGCAACAATACGCTTTTTACCTTTAATGTATTTGCGCTTATTATCCAAAACTGCAGCCAAATCTGATCCTTGAAGAGTTTTCAGCGAGCGTTTTATGTATTCTATATACTCATCCGACAAAATCTCTGTACCACAATACATACAGGTAATATTCGGAACAGAAGACAAAGTATTGCGATTTAACGGCTCTGAAAAGGCATCCGTTTTGTTAGAGCCGCGACATCCGAATGAAACAATATCTCTGCTCAGCGTAAACGCCCCCCCCCGCGAAATCGTGGTCACAGAAGGATTTTCCCGAGTTTGAGTATTTTTATTTGTTTGAAAAGGTGATATTCCAAATATTCTCATGATATTAACTTAAAATGCCTATAAGATTTATTTTGACAGTTTATGAATTATTGTTTACAAAAATTTATTAGTTCTTAAACGTAAAACTCTTTCAAGTTCAAACTTTGAAGGGACTCTTCTTCCAAAGTTTTTGCAGCTTTAGCAACATAATCGCCATAAGGTGTGTTTTTTGCAATATAGCGCAATTGATCCTCAGCGTATAATTGGATTTCAGGTCTCTGCGCATAATATTCGTCCAGCGGAATACTTTTTCTATGTGAATTGCAGCCCCTGCAAGCCAAAACAAAATTCGCTATGTCATCTTTATCACCATTATGCCAAGAGTTGATACCGTTTCGCCACTTTCCTTCTTGTGTATCATATTCGCTTTGAGGTCTAATGTGCTCTATTGACGAAGTTGCTTCTGAAAATAATGTTTCCGCAATTTCTTCAGCGCTTCTGCGTGAATATTTAACAATATACGCATTGTCATCATTTAAAGATGTAGGTAATTGCTCCAATTCACCGGCAATTCGTCTGGCTAATTTTTTATTATGTATAGATTCTAACCTTTTTTTACAACACTCGATAAAGTCTTTTCTTTTGAAACTATCATCGTTATTCTCACTCTCAATCCAGTTACATCCCTCTTTGATAATATTTTTGAAAAGCCAGGCATCATGCTTGTTACTTTTTTTGAATTTACCGATATTTTCTCGGTATATTTGTCTTAAAATAGCTAATTGCTTTGCTTCCAACCTACCTATAGCCGCGATGGCAAGCCTGTCAATCGCCATTTTCAAATTAGCCTCGGGATGATTTTCAACATAAGCGATAACTCGCTTTACAACCTCTCTTCGGTTGCCTCTGAAAAAATTATCCTTTTCTTCTATATAGTCTATTAGTTTCTGTCCATGCAACTCACTCATTTTACGCCCCAGTGATTTTACATCAGAATCATTAAGCATGGTTTCGCCGCAATAAATACAAGGAACCCCCTGTAATTCCCGCAATCTCTGGCGTTTACACTGCGGAACATAAATATAATGATATCCGTCAACTTTTTCACGTTCTCCGCCAAACGAAACCGTGTCTCGGGTCAGCGTAAACGCCCCCCCCCGCGAAATCACTTGCACAGAAGGATTTTCCCGAGTTTGAGTATTTTTATTTATTTGAAAAGGTGATATTCCAAATATTCTCATGATATTAACTTAAAAAGCCTAAAAGACTTATTTTGATAGTTTGTGAATTATTATTTACAAACTATCAAATATTATTAACTTATTCTCTAAACGAAATTTCTGCGAAAGATTTTTTCAAACCGTCTTTGATATTCTGCATTTCTTTTTCAACAACTTCATCAGTAAGAGTAGCTGTTTCGTCTTGGAAACGAATTCGGTATGCAACACTCTTGAAGCCATCTTGAACATGTTCACCTTGGTATAAATCGAACAAATCTGCCCCTGTGAATAAAGCATTTGACGCAAATTTCTTGATAGCTTTTTCCACCGACTCGTTTGTCACATCATTGTTTACCACGAAAGCAAAATCGCGCTGCACTTCAGGGAATTGAGGCAGTTTTTTATATTTCACGGTTACAGCTGAAACAGCAGCAAGGATTTCATCGAGATTTAGCTCGAATACAAAAACATGCTGGTTGAATTTCTCTTTGTCTGCAATAAGAGGATGTAAAAGACCAAAAGTGCCAATTATAGGCATTCCTTTGCCCATCAAAACAATTTTCGCAGACTTTCCCGGATGAAGATATGCAACATCCGCGCAAGGCTCAAACTTCACTCTTGAAGAAAGAGCAAGTTCATCAAACAATGCCTCTATAACACCTTTAAGCGAATAAAAATCTGTTTGCGGCTTTTTAATCCACAAATTATTGCTGATTGAGCCCGTGATAACACCCGACAGCATTCTTGTTTCCTTAACACCGCTATCGGTTTTAGTTGCTTCGGCTTCTTTGAAATAAGTTCTGCCGATTTCATACAGCCAAACATTTTTTTGTCCGTTTGCCAGGTTATAACGAACGGATTGAAGCATATTCGGAATCAAAGTCTGACGAAGCGTTGTATGGTCTTCGGATTGTGCATTTTTGACTCGAACGGATTTTTCATCGTCGAATTTCAATAAGAATTCATCCATAATCGGCTTCCCGACAAGCGAAGACGTAACGCTCTCATAGAACCCGAGCCCTATAAAAAGATTATTGATTCTTTTCAAAAGCTTTTGTTCAAAGCTGATTTCAGGCGACGCGGTTTTGCTCGGCAAAGACGGTGAAATCTTGTCATAGCCGTTGATTCTTGCTATTTCTTCAATAAGGTCAACTTCGCAGGTTATGTCATTGATTCTGAAGCTCGGCACCTTGATATTTGCGGCAATTTCATTTTTCCCGAGAATCTCAAACTCCAAATTTTCAAGAATTTCTATGCACTTTGAAGCAGGAACCTCACATCCCAGAATTTTCTTAATTTGGTTAAATCTAAGAGTTATAACGGTCTCAGGCAGTTCATTAACGCCGGTTTCAGTTATACCCGCCACTTTTGCGTCTGCAAAATCGACCAAAAGCTGCATTGCACGAAGAAGTGCAGGTTTTACAGCCGCCATATCAACGCCGCGCTCAAATCTTGCACAAGCCTCGGAGCGATATCCGACACTTCTGGAAGAACGGCGGTTAGCCGCAGGTGTGAAATACGCGGATTCAAGAACAATATTTTTTGTGTTGTCGTCAATTTCGCTGTTTGCGCTGCCGAAAACACCTGCGATACAAACGCTCTTGTCACGATCTGCAATTACGACCGTATCTGTCGTCATTGTGCGCTCAACGTCATCAAGAGTAACGATTTTTTCACCTTGTTCCGCACGTCTAACGCAAAGATACCCGTCAAGTTTGTCTTTGTCAAACGCATGCAAAGGCTGCCCGTATTCCAAAAGCACGTAGTTTGTAATATCAACAACATTGCTTATTGCACGAATACCGCATGCCTGCAATCTCGCCTGCATCCAATCAGGAGAGGGTTTTATGGTAATATTCTCCAAAATACCCGCACTATAATATTTGCAAACATCATCATCTAAAATTTCTACTTTAAATCCGCCATCTGAAATATTTTGGGTATTTTGCACGAAGGAAAATCTTGATTTTTTATTAAAAAGAGCCGCAAGCTCTCGCGCAACACCCGCAATTGACATTTGGTCGCCTCGGTTCGCAGTAGGTGCGATATCAAAAACATAGTCCTCTTTAATATTGAGCACATCCTCGAGTTTTTTCCCGATTTTAACCTCAGGCATAAATCTATTAAGGATTAAAATACCATCTTCTTCCTGATAACCGGATTCAGAAAGGCCCAACTCATCAGCAGAACAAAGCATACCTTGAGATTCAACACCGCGAATAACAGCAGGAGTAAGTTCAAACATTTCACCGGTTTTTCTGTTGAAGACTTTTGAGCCGACAGACGCGTAAGGAATAATCTGTCCTTCCTCAATATTTTGAGCACCGCACACAACTACACGAGTGTCTGTGCCTGTATTTAGAGTTACTAGGTGAAGTTTATCTGCATTAGGGTGTTGGTCAATTTTCTCAATTTTTGCTGTGACGATATTTGAAAAAGCAGCACCTGTTTTTTCAATCCCTTCCACCTCTAAACCGCTCATAGTAAGCTCATGTGAAATTTGCTCAGGTGTCACATCCGATAAATCTACAAAATCATTCAACCACTCTAATGAAACTTTCATCTTTCCGTCCTTATTTTAAAATTCTCTATAAGAAAATTTTAGTACAAACAATAAAGGCTGTCGAACAAAAAGAGCATTGTTAATTTTACACACTAAAAGAGAGCCTTATCGGCTCTCTTTTTTCCCCATTTTCTCCATAAAACATTGTCCATTTTGCTTTTTACTTACTTCTCCACAATGCTTTTTAGTCCAGCAGCGCCTCTAAGATTTGTGCGTTTTTGTTTGCATAAGTGTTTTCTCTAACTTTTGTGCGATGAATGTAGGTTCTCAACGCCTCTCTGATTAGCTCACTGCGCGAACGATTCTCCGTGTCCGCTACTTCATCAATGTTTTTCAAAAATGTCTCAGGCATTGAAATCAAAACTCGTGCCATGTTGTAATTCCTCCGATTATCTCTATTTCTATTGGTTTTTAAGGTATTATCTCTTACCCTTATATAAAAAAAAATTCTTTAAAAAAGTTGCTCTTTTTATGCTCAATTTATATATAAAAAATATAAAATTCTATTATTAGTGCCTTTTCATGCTTTACATTGCTTAACAATTCCTTCTTTTATCAAAAATCTTACCCGAATTACTATTGTTTTTTACTCACATTTAAGTAAAATTGATTATAAAAAGGAGATATTTATGTCTGAAAATTTTAATAACGAAGAAAATCAAAATAATAGCGAACACTCTGAAAAAAAAGAGAAAAAATACGAACTGCCATGGCACAACGGTAACGGCAAAACTTTAAAGTTCTTAGCTATATGTCTGAGTGCATTTCTCGGCGGTTTTGCGGGAATTTTGGCACTCGGCGGCATTTACACCGTTTCACATAAAAATCCTCAATTATACAGGCCGCTTCCTCCTGTTATGGACAGCCGTGTTGTGATGCCTGATGAAATCTTTGACGACATGCGTCCTGACATGGATGACGACACAAACATGGCTGCTACAAAGCCGCCTGTACCGGTTAGAATGCACCAAACCGTCAGCGTTGAAGAAAATCTTGAAAATTATAAAATTTATATTGACCTCAGAAGGTTTAACAACAACGACAAAAACATCAATTTGCTCATAAAGCCTCATACAGTAAAAATTACGGGGAAAGCTGAAATTAAAAACCCTAACGAGCAAAGCTCTTTTAATTTTTCGCAGAATTTAACGCTTGAAAGGAAAATTGACGTAGGTGATGTTTCAAAGCAGGTTATGGGGCACAAACTTATTGTAACCCTGCCGATAGAGGACTAACCCGATACTCATCAGGAAGCTTTTTAAACTTTTTCGCAACTATTACGGACTCTATTATTCCGATGGCCAAAAATGAGCATGCCAGTCCAAGCCAAAAGCCTTTTAGCTGCATATCAAGCCCGTACGCCAGCCAAAAACCGAACGGAAGCCCGAAAATCCAATAGCCGGATATTATGCAGACAGAAACCGTGCGAGTCATACGCAGACCTTTTAAAATTCCGCTTAGAGAGGTTTGAAACCCGTCAAACATTTCAAAGCATGCGGCAATAATTAATACAGGGGTTCCTACCGCCAGCACCTGCGGGTCTGACGTAAATATTGCAAAAATCTGAGTCGGAAAACAGAGCAAAATCAAACTGCAAAGCCCCATAAACACTACTGAAAAAGCAATTCCGACAACAGAATATTTTTTTATAGGCGCAAGCATTTGTGCACCGTTGAAAAACCCTATTTTTATAGCCAAAGCATTTGAAAGCGACAACGGCACCATATAACAAATTGAGCCAATCGTAGTAACTATCGTATGAACAGACGCATAAAGCCCTGATTCACGTCCGACAAGAATTGTTATGAGATTAAAGCCCAAAAACTCCAAAAGCAGTGCAAAGCCTATCGGATAACCGACTTTCATAAACTGTTTTATCGCAGGTATATCAAATTTTTTCCTGTAATCTATCAGACGCAAACTGAATATCAACAGAGACAGCCCCATAGCAAGCCTTACAATCAAAGTCGCTATGGCAAGCCCTTTTACACCCAATTCAGGAAATCCGCAAAGTCCGAATACGAGAATAAAGTTCAAAATCAAGTTCGCAAAAAGTGCCGCGATTAAAAGAGCATTAGGAAAATTCACAATCTCGTGCGCCTGCAAAAACTCCTTCAAACCTTGATAAACATACATCCCGAATATCGAAAAGGAGGAAATATAAATATATTCCTTAATCATCGGTACAAGATGCGCCTCAAAACCCATTAAAGATATCAGCGGCACAATGCAGAGCGTCACTATCCAAAATATTGCCGCAAGCAGCAGTGAAAAATTCACAACTGAAAACAAATAGCGCTTTGTAGGCTTCCTGTTTCCGCGATAATTTGACAGCGTAATCGAAATCCCCGACATTATACCGATTCCAACGATATAGATACAAAACGCAATCGCATTCGCAATACTTATCGCCGCAAGCGTATCAAGAGAGTGCTTTGAAGCAACAAAAACATCCACGGCACCGATTAAAATCTGCCCGAGATTCCCGACCATCATCGGAAGCGCCAAGACCAAAAGGTCTTTAAAATATTTTTTGTACTCCAAAATTCTCATAAACATATCCGTCATTACTTTGGCTAGTCAATAAAATTATAGCTGAAATAAATTAAATAAACAGCAAAACAAGCGCGGCGATAACTAAAGGCGGTCCAAACGGAACATATGTTAGCCCTTCGCCTTTTTTAGCAGACTGTATAAGCTTTCGGCACGAATAAAAAGCCGTTCCGGCCATAACAGCAAACATGACCGCAAACAATATCATATTTCCCAGCAAATCGAAATTATCCAAAACTTTAAATGCAATTACACTCGCAATAAAAGCCCCAAGTGAAGCAAGAAGATTTCTTTCTCCATTTTGCCAAAGCTTTTTCACAAACATAGGCATAATTATAACAACTTGGACGATACAGCCTAAAATCAGTATTGCAGGAATAGCCTGAAGCCTGAAAACAGCGCCCAATGCACCCAATATAAATGCATCCCCCTCGCCGAAGGCTCTTTTGCCGGCAAGAAGTTTACCCGAAAGCGCTAAAAGCTCCATTACAATAGCACCCGCTGCAATTCCTGCAAGCGCAAACAAAAAAGACTTATTTAAAGAAAAATCATGCGAAAATAGTGAAAAATTCCAAACACCCAGACCGCTTTTACCGATATCAAAAAAGTTGTATACCAAACCAATAATAGCAAGCACGTATGCGTGAGCGTCAAAAATAACCTGCTCTTTTATGTCCGTTACAGCAAGAACAACGCAAAGCAGTGCAGCCGCGCTTAAAAATACCGAATTCAAAGCAAGCCCAAACTTCAAAAATATCAGAGTAAACAACACTCCAACGGTAAACTCAACTAACGGATACTGCGGAGAAATTTTCGCACTGCAAAAACCACACTTTCCTCGCAAAAATAAATACGATAAAATCGGAATGTTATGATACCATTTCAATTTGTTGTGACAGTGAGGACATTTTGAAGGCGGAAGCACTATAGATTCACCGGAAAAAGCTCTCAACACAACAACATTGGCAAAACTTCCGAAACACGCCCCTATCACAAAAATCATAAAAATTATGTAATAAAAATCAAAGCCCTGAAGCTCAAATATGCTCAATTATGCTTCCTCCGTGGCTTTAATTATGGTAAAGAGGTCAATAAGCGCCTTTTTTAGGCGTCTTGAGACTTGCATTTGTGAAATATTAAGCATTTCAGCAATCTGGCGCTGATTCATATCTTCAAAGAAGTGAAGTTCAATAACTTTTACTAAATCCGGATTCAGCTTGCCTATTGCAGTTTTCAGCATTATACGAATTTCATGTACATTTTGGCTTTCAATCTCTTTTTGGTCAGGAATTTTGTCATAGAGCGGATATTGCTCCTCTTCCGAAATACTGTTGATTTGGTCAAGTGAAACCATTTGTTTTCTACGCTCAACATCAATAACTTCGTGAACTTTACCTAAGTCCATCTGCAAACGTTCAGCAATCTCAATATCTGTAGGTTTTTCACCGCTTTCTTCCGTCAATTCCTTAGAAATCTGGTATATTCTGTATGCAAGTTCTTGAACTTCGCGCGGAGCTTTTATCATAGCGCATTTGTCTCGCAGATAATGGCGGATTTCGCCCGTGATAAGGTAGGTTGCATAAGCCTTAAAATTTTTACTTACTGCAGAGTCAAAAAGGTTTACTGCTTTTAATAAGCCGACACTGCCGACTTGAATAAGATCGTCAAGAGGGTCGGTGCTTCTTCTTGCAAGTCCGCGTGAGATTTTTTTAACTAACGGCATACACGCAACAACAATAAGATTTTGCAGCTGTTTTTTTGTACGCTCATTTGTGACAGCGCGATAGCTGTCAAGCCATTTGTATACCTCGGTATAATTTATTTCTTCTCTCATGCATTAATTCTTCCTGCGAGAATTATATCACGATTATTCCGATTTTTCATTTTTGATATTGTGTTATATAATATTTATCATGGAAAATTTAGTAAATGATTTAACACAAAAAGATGAAGCTAAAGCCTGCGCTGCGGCTAAAACTCTCATAAACACAAAAAACTGCGAAGCTTTTAAAAAACTCTGCGACAAATCAGAGTTCTTATTCGATTTTGTCAAAAATAATGTACGAAAACGCTTAAAAAACGCTGTTACACCGCAGAATTTCAAAAACCTTACCGCTTTTTTTGAGATTTACAATGAAAATTATGCAGATTTATTTATTGAAAGTATATCAAAATATGCGGACGAAGAATTAACAGATGGCATGTATGAACTGCTTGAAAACGGTTCAGTTTCTCAAAAAACATATGCTGCGAAGTATTTTTCGTACATTCCGGACACAATTGCTGCCGAATTGCTTGAAAAATATGCATTTTCGGAGGATTTACAACTTGCCGTGAACTCCGCGCAAGCATTGGGGGCAATGAAACAAAAAACTGCCTATGAAAAGGCAATTGCTATGCTTGACGAAAATGATGACTTTAAAGTTATGCAAAGCGCAAAGTTTTTAGTCTCTTACGGGGACAAAAACGCGGTGCCAAAACTATTAAAGACCGTCTCCAAAAGCTCTCTCGGTGAAAATATTGCGGGAGAAATACCTTATTTGATGACAGTTTTAGATATGTTCGAAAAGCAAGATTTCGATGATGTTCTGACTTGTTTAGATTTTATTTTGCTGGGTCTTGGCGAAATCCTTCCGCTTTCGAGTGTTTTTGATTATGAGATTTTCGAATGCGTCCAATATTTACTGCAAAAAGCCGAAATCGCAGAAAACAGTCACACATCAGCAGTACTTTTGCGCGCATTGGAAAAGTTCTCAATCCTGACAAGCAGTGACGAATATATTTTTGACGAATCAAAAGATGTAAAGCAAGAAATTCAGGCAATATACGATCTCTTGAATACTCAAGGTCAAGATTTTTGGAAGGCACAGGAGCAAATCGTCCCGACCGAGCTTGCTCAGTCAAAACAACGCGCCATTTCAGCTTTGGAACTTATCAAAGCTTTAGAAATACAGAGTGCAGAAGGTGCTTTACTTGATTTTACAAATACGCAAACCGATGAACAGCTCTTGCTTTTGGCTTTAAGCGCCGCAAAAGTTTTAAATATTATTTCAAAGATAAATAGTGCAGAATTTCTTGCAAAAGTAAGCGACTCTACAGCAAAAGCAATTTCAGCAAGTTATTTTATGTAGAGTTGCAAGTACACACACTGTCATTCTGAACCGAGCATAGCGAGCGTGAAGAATCTTTTTTCACATCAATCAAAGATTCTTCGGCTAAAGCCTCAGAATGACGAGTGTTTTTTAATCCCCGATATAATTTTTAAGGTTTTTAGACATATTTGCATTTCGGCAAAGTTTTTTAAGCTTGCTCAAGGCGCGATTTTCAATTTGTCTGATTCTTTCACGTGAAACATTGTAACGAGCGCCGATTTCCTCAAGAGTTTTCTTTACTCCGTCATCATCAAGCCCATAGCGCATAATCAAGACATCGCGTTCTTTTTGACTTAATTGGCTTAGCATTTTTCTTACATCAGAGAGCAGGCTGTCATTAGTAACTTTTGTATCAGGCGAAAGCGTCGACTCATCGACAATTAGGTCGCCAAGCTTTGCTGTGTCGTCTTTGGCCGTCGTCGGACTTTCGATACTGATTGTATCTTGTGCGGATTTAACCAAAGAGGATAGTTTGCTGACAGAAATACCGAGCCTTTGCGCAATATCTTCTCTGGTTGGAGGAACGCCTGTTTCAGTCGTCAAATCTATTGTTGCTTTTTTTATTTTGCTTAACATTTCAATCATGTGGACAGGCAGACGTATCATTCTTGATTTGTCGGCAATAGCACGCGTAATCGCCTGTTGAACCCACCAAGTTGCGTATGTAGAGAACTTGTATCCTTTTGAATAATCAAATCTCTCCGCAGCTTTCATAAGCCCCATGTTGCCCTCTTGAATCAAATCAAGAAATGAAAGACCGCGTCCTATGTATTTTTTGGCAATACTGACAACAAGGCGGAGGTTAGCGTTGATAAGCTTATTTATCGCCTGAGGATCCTGTTCATCTTTGATTTTTTGAGCAACTTCAGTCTCTTCATCAGGGCTCAAGAGTGGAATTTTACCGATTTGCTGAAGATAAATCTTTACTGAGTCGTCAGTGTTTATAGATGTTAAATTTTCACCTGTTTTTACGGGCGCAATATTTAAGATAGCTTCCTCGTCGTCCGAGCTGTCCTCAAGCGAACTCAAAGGTGCTGAACTCTCCTCTGTTTCATTGTTCTCATCTATCATATTTTTAACTTTATGAGCCATGTCAAATCTCCAATTATATTATATATTAAGATTTGATTTTTGCATAATTTGCCGTACTGCTTCATATATGATAATACTTGCTGCGTTTGCTACATTAAGCGAATTAAACTCGTTAAACATCGGGATTTTCACTAAAAAATCCGCCTGTTTCACTAAAGTTTTTGATACCCCTGAATGTTCTGCTCCCATAATAACGGCAAAATTCATGTCTGTAAAATCAACTTCAAAGTAATTATCTTTGCCATCTGCCTCTGCCGCAATTACCCAAAAGTCGGAATTCTTTAACTTCTCAATTGTATTTTGTAGGCTATTAACTTTTATGATGTCTATGTAGTTAATAGCTCCCGCCGAAGTCTTTTCAACCGTTGCAGAACAGAGTGTTGAGCGTCTTTGTGAGATTATTACCGCATCAAAACCCGCGCAAACTGATGTTCTTATAATAGCACCTAAATTATGGGGATCTTCAACCCCATCAAGCACCATAACCTTTTTATATTTATTTTTCGGCTCTTTATCCAGAAACTCATCCAAATCCTGATACTCAATTGGCGAAACATACGCAATGACACCCTGATGATTGAAGTCTTTAAATTGAATAAACTTCTCTTTCGGAACAAATTGGAACAAATAGCCTTTTTCTTTAGCAAGATTCACAATATCGTCAATTTTAGGGTCTTTATTCATACCTTTTGACATGACTATTTTGTTTATGTTTCGCGTGGAATTTTTCAAAAGTTCCAAAACCGCATTTTTTCCGTATACAATATTTTGATTTTCCATTAAATTATCCTATATTAGTATTAAGTTTTTTTACGATATATGTATTATAATATATTATTGTATAATAAAGTTACGGAAATAGTAGAAAACTATAGTTGGATAGATGTTTGAAAATATACTCTCAAAATTAAATTCTGAGTCTAAAGAATTCGTAGGGATTTCGCTGAATTCCAGCGGAACGCTTGAAGTTATTCAAACAAGCCGTGTTGACGGTATGGTTAAGAAATACATCAACCGTTTTGTAAATTACAATGCAATCACACGCGAAATCGAGAACTATGATGAGCTTAAACTTGCAATTGAAAGTGCTTTTGACGATTTAAACATATCTAAAAATTCCAATGTAACTATTTCTCTTCCAAATGTTCTTTTTGGTATAGCCAGCTACCCTGACATGCTTCAGAATGAAGATGTTACCAATGCGCTTACGTCAGAAGTTGAAGAATCTTATATTTTTAAACGCGAAGACCCTGTAATCAGCTGGTCTAAAATAGATATTGACGGAGAAGGTCAGCAAAAAGTTGCATACAGCGCAATTCAGGATTCTGCTGTAAGAGAATTGAAAACTATATTCCAAGAAATAGGTTCAAACCTGATTTCTATCCAAAACAACACATCTACCCTGCTTAAAGGGCTAGAATTCGGTGAATGTCTTGATGAATTTACAAAAGACAAGCAGCCTTGGAACATTGTTTTAATTTCGGCAACAAGTTACTCTATTCTTAATTTTACCGGCGATAAATTAAACGCATATTACGAAGAACCGCTTGCTGTCAAATCATTTAACGACGAAGAGGTTTATGTTGCAGTAGGTTCAATGGCAGCAGCAGCAATGAGCAACTATCCTTCGCAAAAAAGTGTTATTATTTCGGATACAGATGAAATTTCCGCACAGATTATGGCACAACAACTCGGCGCTTCGGCATTTGTTGAGCAAAACAAGTATCAGCAGAAACCACCTGTTGAGATAGATCTTAATATCCTACCCGGGCTTATACCTCAAATTTCACTCACAGCAGTTGGAGCGTCAGTAGATCATTTTGAAGACAAATTTATAAAATTCAACTATCTTGCGGTTAAAGAAGGTGTCTCAAAGCTGGATTCAGGCGATTTACTAACAATCGGCGATTACAGTATTGAACTGACAAAGGATAAAGTCACCAAGATTGCAGGAATATTCTGCGCAATAGCCGCAGTAATCTTCGGAATATTTTATTTCATATTCAGTTCAACTGTTGCCAAAGAAGAGAGTCAGCTTCAAGAGTTACAGGCAGAAGAAGCTAAACTTCAAGAAGAATTAAAAAACAATAATGCTCAGCCGGCAGGAGCAAATATCGCCACTACAATTGACAATATTGTCAAATCAAATCGCAAGAAAATGCTTTATTACGATGCGCTATCATACGGCATCCCTGAAAAATTATGGATAACATATTTTTATGCAGGGGACGGAAATGCAATCGCAATCGACGGTATAGCCGCAGACAGCAGCGATATTGCATCATTCCTAAAAGGAATACGAGAAGTTGCAGGCGAATCTGAAGTATCTGTAAGTAAGCTGCAAATCAACGGTGACGATGATATATTAGGGTTGAATTCCGGCGGGCCTGAACTATATTCTTTTGAGCTTTCAAACCAAGCCTATAAAACTGTGCTTGAAGCAAAACAAAATCCTGAAAACGCACAAAATGCTTCAAATCAACCACAGCAGAATCAACCTGTCCAAAATCAACAAAGCCAACAACAGCAGCCGCCTGCGAACAATAATATTCCGCCGGCTAATATGCCTTCTACACAACCGCCTCTGATTAAAGGCTAAGGAGAATTTAATCTTGCAAAACATACTGAAAAAATACATTATATACATTGCCGTTATGGTTCTTGTCGTAATTTTCGGCTTTTACAAGACTATTCCGCTTATCGGAGAGGCATTTTCAAAGGCAGAGGAAATTAAATCTAAACAAGAATCTGTTGCAGATTTAAATAAAAATATTGAAATTGCAAAGAAAAACAATATAGAAGCAATGAAATCGGAACCTGACACAAAATTAATTTTTCAGCCTCAAGTTCAATCTCAAGAACCTATGGTAGCATTCAGTGAAATGCTCGATACTGTCTTAGAGCTTGCAAAAGAATCAGGGCTTAAAATAAAAACAATTGAGTTTAAAGATATTCCCGAAAGCGATCCCGTTAAGCAAAACCATGCTTCTACACACAATGCGGCAATGCTCAATACACAACTCATAGGAACTTATACGGAATTACAGACATTCTTGAGAGAAGTCTACCGTTATCAATATTTAATCGGCATCCAGAAAGTTGAAATCACGCCGTATGAGCGCGATAAAAAGATTTTAATTATTGATTTGTCATTGGCGTTGTATTCAAAAAAATAATTTACGATTCTCTCTTTTTTTTGAGGTAAAATATTTTTACAGAGGAGAGAATATAGAAAATGAACGAACTAAGAAATAAAGACGATCAATATAAAGAATACTTAAGATATAAACACCCAAAGCAAAAAAACGGATTCAGAAACTCGGTTTTTTCAGTTTTTGGAGTAGCAATTATAGGCTTCATATGCGCATTTGTTTTTTATAATGTGCTTATGATTCATCCGAGAGTAAACACTGACGGAAGCATAGATGTTCCGTTCTGGCAACGGTTTGTTAAAAAAGAGAAAAAAGGTTTCAATATCCCGTTTTTCAATAAAAAGCAAAATATACTGGTTCTCGGTGTTGATTCAAACGGAGCAAATGCAGATAAATTTAAAGGAACTCGTTCGGATACAATTTTACTTGTAAATATTAATCCTGCTGAGCACTCTATCAACGCAATATCCATCCCTCGCGACAGCAAAGTTTATCTTGCAGATGATAAAGGCGTTCAAAAAATTAATCATGCGCACGCTTTAGGCGGGATAGAACTTACCAAAAAGACCGTAGAAGAAACATTGGGCGTCAAAGTAGACAGATATATAGTAATTAACACTGAAGGTGTGAGGAAACTCGTAGATACGCTGGGCGGTATTCCTGTTTATGTTGAAAAACCGCTTAACTACGATGATTATTCCGGCGGACTGCATATTCACCTTTCAAAAGGTGTTCACAAACTTAACGGAGAACAAGCAGAAGGATTTTTGAGGTTCAGACATGACGGATTGGGCGATATTGGAAGAACCTCTCGTCAGCAGTGGTTCTTAAAGAGCTTACTGGATACTTTGCAATCACCTGCGATTATTCCTAAAATTCCTGAAGCTCTGAAATTAGCCAGCGGTTATACAAAAACAGACATGACGCTTTATGAATTGTCACATTTAGCAGCAATGACAAGAGATATCGATATGGATTCGGTTGAAGTGGCTACACTCCCGGGCAAACCATCATCTAAAGGCTACATAAGCTACTGGATTTTAGACCCTGAAAAAACCCAAGAAGTTGTAGACAGACTTATATACAGGGTAAAATCGGAACCTGCAGGAAAATTAACCGCAGGGATTATGTATAGCAGTAAAAAAGAAGAAGAGGCAATGCAGGTCAAAGATATGCTTGAAGAATTCGGATACAGCGTAAACTGTGTCGGCAGAGGAAAAGTACCTCATTCTCAAATTATTGCCCACAAACAGGAAGTTTCAAACGAAATGATTTCAAGACTAAAAAGAAAAATCCCGGAAATCAGAAGAATGCAGTTTGTATACGATCCGAACCGAAACTATTGCGTACAAAGTGATTTTACTATAATTTTATCTGACAACTAAACGGAGGCAGTGACGCTATATGATTAAAGAGATAACAGAACGCGCAAGCCGCAGAAACTATCTTGAAAAGAAAATTCCCGACTGTGATATCAAAACAATACTGGAAGCGGGTCGTCTGGCACCCTCTTGGATGAATGTTCAATCCTGGCATTTTATAAGTGTAAGCAATGAAGAGACAAAAACCCTTTTGTCCGAACTTTCTTTCGGCCAGCCGCATGTTAAATCGGCTTCGCACGTTATTGTGTGCCTTGCGGACACAACCGCCTGGGACGCGGAAAAATTCCGTAAAGTTCTTCAGGCACGCGGAACCGCTGATGAGCAAATTGATGCACTTTTTGAAAATCCTGTGCTTTATCCTAAAATTAAAGGGGAAGAAAAAGTTTTGCTGCGCACGGTTGAGCAATGCACTTACCCCATGGCCTATATGAATCTGGAAGCCGAAAATCTGGGTATAGCGTCCTGCATTATCGGAGCGATAGGCAACGAACTTACAGAAAGTAATAATGAAACCTACCTCAAAGTGCGCGAAAGATTGAATATACCTGAGAGAATGTACTTAATGGCAATGATTACACTCGGCTATGACGCAAAACCGGAAAGAAATATAAAGCGAATAAGAAAACCGTTTGATGAAGTCATTTCAAAAGAAAGTTTCGGTGAAAAGTTTTAAGCAGCTTGCTTAGGCTGCGGTACTTGCTTAGGCTGGCTCATGCTATTTTTGTATTGATTTAATACATCAACCCATCCTTCCACAATCTCGACATCGTCTTTCAACACTTCACGCGGAAGCCCTGCGTGATGTATCTTTGGCAGAAGATAATCAACATCATATCGAACAGGTTCATCTTTCATATCATCTGTATCGTTACAAACAAAAACCTGCTTTCCGTTTTTACCTGTTTCAAGACCAATAATCGTTATTTCATGACCATTCACAACTTTATTTGTGCTATCGGTATGAGTATAACCAACAACAACATTTTCACCAATTTTTAACGCATCAGATATGTGTTTCAATGTATTTTCCTGTGGACACTCATATCCGACCAAGCGACCTTCTTCATCCAGTACCTGATAAGTTACAGAAATTTTATTACGCCCTTCTGCTATCACTTCAGCAAGATTTTTTTCAATATCGGTTAAACCTCTGTTGTCCGCATTGAACGCACCGGTTCTGATGTCTGTAATGGTATTGTAGGTCTGCTGTGAACCTATGTTCATGAATGTTGACTGCATAAGTACATCCATAGGACTGCGTTCACCTTTATCTCTGTATGACGACTGAATACGAGCGCGAATAATCGCGTTTCTGTCAGGCGCCATATCAACAATCACATTATCCCAATCAAGCTGCTTGCGCGGTACATGAAAAGCATCCAAAAGCCACATTGCGTCTACTGCGCTTGGCGCAACATCAGACACTTTGATCTTCTTTTCAACTGACATTTTTTCAGAACTTAGCCCTTCAGCAATTCTTGCATATTCGGCAGGATTTTTGTGCGCAAGATTAAATTGTATACTCGCAGCTACACAGGAACTTGAAACCACATCCAGCAGAGATTTCATATCTGCTCTTGATGCAGGTTCTTTAGCGCCCTGCTTATGCAAGTCCAAATAATTTGTTCCCCCCGACAGCCCATAAGCGGCGGAATTATCTAAGAGTTCTTTTTCAACAGGCGCAGGAATGTCACCAAACTTTTGCGTAATTGTGAACGGATTTTCAATGGCAGTAATCACATCTTTCAAAAGAGTTTTTTCATCCAAACCTTGCATTCGTTTATTTTTAATAATGTTGTATAAATTATCTAAGGTTGTCGATTTATCATTGGAATCTGTACTTAATAGGCGTCCGTTTTTCAATAGAACATTGAGTTTTGCTCTGGTCTTCGGCTCCAATGCATTTGAAATTTCTGCGAATTTTTTTTGTTCATCAGGCGTTCGTAAGGTCGTGTTAAGGTTTATATTCTGTACATTCCCGAACGAAACATGTGAAAAACCACCGAATTGCGGGACAGATACATGTTTTGCCGAAGAACTTCTTTCTTGTACAGGCGCGCTCTCATTGATATCGGCTTGTTTTACACCGACAGATTGATGTATTTTATTCATCATATTGAGATTATTAATCAAAATTCGCCTTACACTATATAACCTTACCTGTATTAATAAAACTACAAATATTTTAAAAGTTGCCCGATTTAGTGTATATTTAACTTATTATTTACAATTATTTAGAATTAAGGAAAAGCTTTGGAATCAAGCGATTTAAAAATAAAAAACATGACCCGCGAAGAACTCATCCTCGCCATTGACAGATTAACTCGTTTTAAGGCTCCTGAGATAAAATTTAACAGGGTATACAAAGAACTTATTGCAAAATATCTTATATCGCCAAAAATTAGCTTTAAAACGTACGATACGCTCGATGAAAACGAAATCTGTCTGATTGTTGAACAAATTTTTAAAAAATCATTGTGTGACATAGGTTTTACCCTTACTAAAAAGGATACGCTGCAGAAAATAATCGTTGAAACTGAAAATAAAATATACACTATCGACGAACAAACAAAAACGTTGATGAATGCTAAAATCCCTTATGACAGCATTGTTAGCCTTTGCGGTGAAGAGAAAAGCTGTCTCAATTTAAAACTTTTGACCAAAATAATTGAAGACAAAAAAAATCTCACGCCTGAAAAGCTCCGAAACAAATTTTTCACAAAATTTCCGATAAAAAAAGTTGTGCTGGCAGAAGGAATAACCGAAGAGATACTTTTGCCGAAATTTGCAAAGATTTTGGGCTATGATTTTGACAAATACGGGGTTGAAGTCATCGCCGCAGGCGGAAAAAATCAGGTTGCAAAAGAATATTTGAAACTATTAAGACAGCTCAAAATCCCTATTGTAATCCTCCTTGACGCTGACGCCAAATCAATAGCAGAAAAGATTTCAGACAAATTGCGAGAACAAGACAAACTGATTTTGATCGAAAAAGGTGAGTTTGAAGATATTTTGCCGCTAAAACTCATCAAAAAAGCAATAAACTACAAATACAAAAATCTGTTTCAAACTACTGTTGAAGATTTTGCAAAAACAGACAGGGTAAAAGATTTAGAAGAAATCTATCGCATAAATCGTCTGGGCGAGTTTAAAAAAGCAGAATTTGCACACAACGTAGACGAAGTGCTTGATTTGAAATCAAAAAACTTTGTATCCGAGGAAATCGAAAATATAATCGAAGAAATAAAGACCTTAGGCTAAATCTTTGTAACCAAAGAAGGTGCAATCTGAAGGAATGCTCTGACCATTTCCTTTTCCCACTGAATGCCGGCACCGAGCTTCAAAATTTCGCATGCCTTGTTCACATCCAGCCCTTTTCTGTAAGGTCTGTCGCTGACAAGCGCATGGAATGCGTCTGCAATAGAGACAATCCGCGCAGTATAAGGGATTTCTTCACCTTTCAGCTTATCAGGATAGCCCGTGCCGTCCCAATGCTCGTGGTGGTATTTGACCATAGGAATAAGGTCATGAAGCGCCTTGTTAGGCATTAAAACCTTCTCTGCACCAATTGTAGGGTGCTGTTTCATAATAGCCCATTCTTCGTCGCTCAATTTTGTCGGCTTGCGCAATACGTTTTCAGGAATACCGATTTTACCGACATCATGAAGCATTGCACCGAGTTTAATGCGTTCAACTTCTTTCTCAGGCAGGTTTAACGCCCGAGCAAGAGCCTCCGCATATCTGGAAACTGACGCCGAATGGTCTTTTGTATATTCGTCTTTAGCATCTATCGCAGTTGCAAGAGATGTTACCATTTCAATCAAGTGATTTTGGTTAATATGGTCTTCATTGGTGAATTTGTTAACTAATTCTTCTTCAAAGTTTATGCCGATAGAAGCATGCCGTTTTGTGAGGACAGACGCGAACGAACTGAGCGCCATATCATCCCAAAAGTCAAAATCCTGCGAGCACACAATCGTTGAGATACCGTTTTGGTAACCTTTGCTCTTAGAAATACACATTGCCTGTTCTGCGAGAATAAGGAGCTTATCCTGCTCCATGGCAGCTTCCGGATATGTCGCGATTCCGACAGAAACCTTCACAGGCCCGACATCGTCAACCAGACAGCAAGAAAGCGAGTATGTCAAATACTCTGCAAGATATTTCGCATCTTCAGTATTTGTATCAGGCAGTATAACGGCAATTTCGTCACCGCCGTATCTTCCTGCGATATCATTTGCTCTGATATTTTGCTTAATTTTATCCGCAACAAGCTTAATAATCTCGTCACCTTTACTGTGACCGAGTTCCTTGTTGATGGTGGAAATATTATTTACGTCAAAAATCAAAATTGAAAGCGGAAGCTTAGCATTTTCAGATTTGAGAATTTCTCTTGACAAAAACTCTTGGAATGTTCTGTGATTATAAAGCCCTGTAAGCGTATCTTCGTTAGAACTTTGCGAAACCTGCTCTGCAAGTTCCTTATTCCGCATAAAAAGAGCCAGATAAGAAGACATCATCTCATAAAGAGGCTTGTTCTCTTCCAGCTCATTATCCCCGATAATAAATACCCCTATAGCATGCGTTTGCGCAAACATAGGGATAATAATACATCTGGAGTCCGAAAGATACGGAATATTTAAAAATTTATTTTCTTCTTTGATTATTACTTTATTCGAGGTAATCGCCTCCACAACCGGACTGTCCGTGTTCGGGATACAGAATTTCGACGAATAAGTTGAGCCTATCTTGTCGATAAGCTTTAAATTAACACACTTTGACTGTGCGTTATAATGCCCAAATGCAGTAAAGAATGTGTTCAATTTATTGGTAAAAATGTTATGAAGCGAATAAAAAAGCTCATTCACATTAGATTTATTTCTGATAGAATCACTTAAAATCTCAACTAATGCAGAATAATCAACTGTTGCGCTGGGTTTTTGAGAATAATTATTATATCCGGCATAAAGTCTGTTGGCTGTGGTCTTTGAAGGTGTAATTTTATTCATGCGCGCAATTTTACCCGCACCGAATAGCGGATTCGATGACCAGCTTCCCGAGCCAAACTCCTTATTTTGTTGTTGTTCTATAGTTTTATTTTCGGAATCCACAGATTACCCTTTTAACTTTGCCGTACACACTAAATATTTTCTTCACTGTTCATATAAAGCCGCTTCAATTTTTTTTTTGCCATCTGAAAGGTTAACATTCAATTTCCAATTCTTTGAAAAGCAGTTCCTAAAAGTTTTTGAGGAAATTTTAAGATTTCTTAAGCAACCTTTTTGTCCCTACACTTTCAAAATACAACTTTTTTCAGAATTGCGCAAGGGGGGGCAGGCTTATTTTGAGTGAAAATTCAACAATTTAAAGCCTCGTTTGCGGGTCTCTGTCTTAATATCCGGCAATTCCCAACAATCGTAACATCTTGCTTCATATGTTTCGTCTCCGCCAATCATAATAAGCGGTGAATTTTTATCAACAGGGCTTCCGTTAATCAAACGCTGAGTACGCGTAGCTGTTTCACAGCCGCATTTTAAGCATACTGCGCAAAGTTTATCAACTTTGTCAGCCATGCAAAGCAGCTCCGGCATATAACCGAATGGATCGCCTTTAAAATCTAAATCCAACCCTGAACCCATGATTTTTTTGCCGTTTTTCATTAATTTTCTGACGACCGAAATAATTCCCTCATCAAAAAATTGCAATTCGTCTATTGCGATGATTTCATCTTCATCATCAACAACCTGCAAAATTTCGTGCGCACAAGAGACTTTTACAGCCTCGAGCCATAATCCGTTTCTGGATTCTATATAATCGCCCTTCGCCCGCGTATCGATATCAGGCGTGATAACTTTTACATGTTTCTTTGCAAGAATCGCTCTTCTGATACGTCTCAAAAGCTCTTCTGTTTTACCACAGCCCATCGGCCCTGTTATAATTTCAAATCTGTACACGGGATTTTCCTCTTTAATTCTTTATATTTCTATTTAAACAATTTTTTACAGCAAAGTACATACAATTTACGGATGAAATTTAAAGCAGCAAACTTAAATTTCAAGATAGCTGTGGCTGTAAATCTTTTTGTTTAAAAGGATTTCGGCTGTTTTGTATAATTGCACTTGCTCAAGGTCAGTCTTGTCATAGCTGACATCTTCAAGTTCTGCAAAATCTCTCATAGCGGCAGACAATTCTAAAGCAAACTTATCCGAAGGTTTTTCCGCCTTTTCATTCTCCAAAACCTTGTTAATTCTCAATAATTCCTTATCAAATGCGTCTGCAATAGCACTATCCAGCCCACATCCGTGCGCAAGAATAAGAAATACTCTGTTGATAAGAGGGCGAAGCTCTTTCGGAGAACCGTTAGACACGTTTGAAAGCCCGATTGTAGTATTTACAGCAGGATCAAAGCTTTCTTTAAACATTCTTATAGAGCTCAACGCCTCTCCCGCTTGGGATTGCTCAACGCAAACAGGTAAAATTAACGGGTCAAAATAAAGTTTTTCATTTTCAATATTTTTTGCATTTGCCGTCTCTATCATTTCAAAAGCCAAAGCCAGACGCTCATCCGCTGCTTTAGGTATACCGATTTCTTTATTTAACGTCAAGGCTATAAGATTTGAGCCATATGCAGCGGCCAAATCAGTCATTTTATCAAGTCTTTCCATATCAGCGCTCGTCGAGTTCAGCATAAACGTTTCAGGATTTCTCGCAGCCTTAAGACCGTTTTCGATTTCCAATGCATTTGTAGAATCAAGCGACAACGGCTCATTAGTAATATTTTGAGCAAAGTTTACCAACCACGCCATAGTTCCTTCAAAATTTTTCTTAGCGGGACCAATATTAAGGTCAATCCAGGCAACACCTGCGCGGCTCTGGCGCTCAATCAAACTACCTATAAACGCTTCATCTCTATTTAAAAGCGCCTCACGTGTAGACGGCGAAATTATATGCAAATTTTCCCCAATTAGCTTCATTTTTCTCTCCCAAGTTTTAGTTAATTTTATCGTAAATATTCAAATAGTTCCAATAACTCCTAAAAACTTTACGAATATATGTTTGAGTTTCAGAATAGGGGACTTCCTCCACAAACTCGTCAAAATCAGTGTAATTCAAAGTTTTATGCCAGTTCTTAACCGCATTGTGCCCGCCGTTGTAGCCCGCAACCGCAAAAAGATACTTTTTGGAAAGCTCATTGAGCGCATAATCCAGGTAGGCACATCCCAGGGCAATATTCATATCCACATTGTTCCTCAAGTAAGGATTGTAAGGCAGATTGTATTTAGCCGAGATAAACGAAGCCGTATCAGGCATAAGCTGCATAAGACCGCCAGCTCCGACATAACTTTGCGCGCTATTGTCAAAGTGGCTTTCTTCACGAATAATGGCAAGGACAACAAAAGGGTCAAGATTATATTCCTGTGCGTGCTTGTTGATTTCATCCGTATAATAAAGCGGATAAGCCAGTTTATACACATCGTCAGAAAATAAGGGTTTGTTATCCAACGCCGATATAAAATCACGAGCCTGGACAATAGAAAGCGCCTTATTTCCCTGCTTAAAGTTTATCCAGCTTTTCACTATGGTATTTTCTCCCAAAAGGTCTTCAAGTAAATCATAATCCTTTGCATGCATAAGCAGACGAAGCGTTTGAATGTCCTTTGCGCCAAGCCCGCAATATTGAAGCGGGAATGCTATTCGCTTAGAGCGGCTGTTTATATGATATTTGCCTTTGAATGTCCAAGCGGTCTTTCTACCCTCCAAAAGCTCTTTTGCCCTGAATGCATAGTAATCATCAGGATATTTTTCGACAACTTTGCGATAAAAACCTTTGGCTTCATTAAACTGTCCTCGTTTTTCTGCAGATTTGCCCATAAAGAACAAAACACGAGGTGCTGCAATTGTTTTTGAATACCTGCGCAAATGCTCTTCGCCCATTTTTAAAACTTGTGCGTAATTTCCACGTTTATATTGCAAATAAATCAAATTCCAAAGCGCGTCTGACGCAAATTTCCCCTGAGGGTAAGAGTTTACAATTTTATGGTAAAAAGGCGCCTTGTCGGCTTTTTGAATCAAATCAATGTACTTGTATAGCGCATAATCACCGCCCAAAGCGGCTTTCACAGTCAAAATATTCGCAGCATTATAATAGCCTGTTTTTTTATCAGGGGCATACATTGCAAAAATATCAATTGCGTCATGAATTTCATCTTCAGTCAGGTTTTCTGTTGAAGTTTTTAAGCCTTTTGAAAGCATTTCTTCTGCCTGCTTGTAATCTCCCGCCCTGCGCGCACATAGCGCCAGATAATACCAGCTTTTTTCAAACGGAACGGAGTATAAAAGTTTTTTCGCTTCTGTATAGCGCCCGTTTTTGTACATCGCAGACGCAAGAATATACTGTTCTTCTGAATTTAAGAGCGATTTTGTTTTAATAACACCCTCTATAGCCTCTTTAGCAAATTTTCCGTCGGGGCTATTTTCGAGATATTTCAAAAAATAATTTTTAGCTTTTTCTGGATTTTTTTGCTCAATTTCGCCAAGAAAATAATTTGCGGCTGTTTGATATTTTTCGTTTGACGCTGATTTAACAATGGAAGAAAACAAACTCTTGGCTTTTTTAAATTCTTTTTGTTCGAAATAAAACTTTGCCAAATTATACTCTGAGTTTTCTTCAAATAAAGTGCCTGAGCAGCCGTTTATGACATCTTTGTACATCAAAGCAGCACTTTCCTTGTCATATAGATTTTGCGCAGCAAGAGCAGCTCTGTACTTCGACGGGCAGTAATAGTCATTACCCTTCCCGACCGAAGAAAAATTATAATAAGCATTTTGGTAGTCTTTTTTTGCTATAAAAGACAAACCTTGCTCGTAATATCTTTGATTATTTTGTGCACGATTAGAACTCAAAAGCATTGCTATAAGTACTGCACAAGCAGCAACAAAAACTAAACCCCAACCTATTTTTATAATTTTCGTATCAATTTTCATCTTTGTATTCATCTGTTCAATACAACTACAAGTATCCTTTAAACGCGCCCAAAGTGCAAGGCTAAAAAGCTCATATTAAGGAATATTGTTCGTATAGAGAGAAGTTTACACGCTAAGAGCGGAGCACAACTATGAAAAAAACAATATTTATCGTCGTTAACGAAGATGTTAACGCACCTAAATACGAAAAAAAATTTACAACCAAGGATTATTCAAAATGCACCGTGCCAATTATCAAAAATTATGTTTTTATGGATAATTTAAGGCTGGTGAAATAGGAAACATTAACATTCGCTTCATGCTGAAACAAGTTCAGCATGACAGTCGATTTGAGTAGCAAAAAGCACATGCATATTAAGTACACACGTGCTTTTTGTAGATATTTTTGAATTAATATTCGATTTTGTGCAGCTTAATGAAGTTTGTCGTCTGCCCTACGACGTAAGGGACAACACCTGTCAAAATAACAGTGTCATTATTCTTCAATCCTAGTTTTTTAACTAGAATTTCGTTAACTTCGGATAACGAACGCTGTGAGATTTCCTGCTGCCATTTGTGACAGATAGGAGTAACGTCTCTTGAAAGGTTTAAGCGGCGGCATACAGACTCACTGCTTGCAAGCGCATAAATCGGAACGCTGGGTTTCGCTTTACTCAACAGAACAGGAGTGTATCCGTTAGTCGTAAACGCAACAACCGCCTTGATTGGCAAGTTTTCCAACATCGAAATCATCGCTTGGCACATTGCAAACGCTTCGTGGTTTTCAAATCTGAGCATTTGTCTTGAATAGTAATTGTGTCTGATAATTCCGTTCTGCTCAAGATTTTCCGAGATACTTGTCATCATGCTAACAGCTTCAATCGGGTATTTACCTACCGCTGTTTCACCTGAAAGCATAATCGCATCAGCACCGTCGATAATTGCGTTAGCAACGTCAGACGCCTCTGCTCGAGTCGGAATAGGCTGCTCTATCATTGTTTCAAGCATTTGTGTTGCAACAATAACAAGTTTTTTATTAGCGTTACTTTCTTTGATGATACGCTTTTGAACGGCAGGTACTTTTTCAGGGGAAATCTCGATACCGAGGTCTCCGCGGGCAACCATTATACCGTCAGTTGATTTAATAATTTCATCTAAATTATCTAAAGCTTCAGGCTTTTCAATTTTAGAGATAATCGGAATATATCCACCGTACATTTCCATACAGTGCTTAGCTTTTAGGATATCTTCCGCAGTTCTTACGAAAGAAAGTGCAAGATAGTCAATATCCCATTCCAAAGCAAGTTTAATGTATTCAATGTCACGTTTTGTGATTGCAGAAAGGCTTGCAGTTTTACCCGGAAGGTTCAAACCTTTACGAGCTTTCAGCAATCCGCCTCTAACAACTTCCGCTTTTACAATTCTTCCGTCAGATGAAATAACTTTGAGTTCTAACTTACCGTCATCAAGGTAAACCTTGTCTCCGCATTTTACATCCTTGGCAATCCCCGCATAATCAACAGGAATCAGATCATCTTTTAATTCCAAAGAATGAGTAAGCAAAATTTCAGTGCCTTCAATCAATTCAATTGGTTCAACCAAATTCCCAACTCTTATTTTTGGTCCCTGCAAATCCAACAATATTGCAGTATTTGTGTTCAATTTTTTCGCAACGGCTCTGACCATATCAACGTTTTTCTTATGATCTTCGGGTGTTGAATGCGACGAGTTTACTCTGAACATGCTCGCGCCGGCTTTAATGAGTTCTTCGATTTTTTCTTCACAATTAATCGAAGGCCCCAAAGTCGCAACGATTTTTACTCCGCTAGACTTTAACATGTGGTATTCCTTTTTTATCAATGTTTCTATACACACCAATATTAACACAAGCAAAATAAATATAAACAATATAGCAAAAAATTTTGTGCAGGGTTTTATAACATTTATAGTGAAATTTCAGTGCCTAAAAACACAAGGAGTAAGAATGCCATCAGCACCGAGAATATCCAGAGTTGTCATGCAAGCAAGACAGAATGCTTCTAAATTAAGTAAAACTGAATTAAGAGAGACTATTCAACGCTTATATACGCAATCAAAGCAAAACCCTCAAAGTGAAGCGCTCAAGTATGAGCTTTTTACATATTCCGCCCATGCGATAAAACAAAATACCGGAAACAACTCCCCTGAGTTTGAAAGTGTCATTCTTTCTGCATTTGAAAATCTATTCAAACGCACAGTTACAAATGAGGAGAAATCAAAGCTCAAGAATGCCAAAATACCGAATTTTATAAGCTTGTTCAACAAATATATTGCACTAAATCTAAAGGAACTCAGACAAAAAGCTCCCGCCGGAGTTAGAGCAGAGTCTAACAGATCAAATCTTTCTGCAGAGACCTTTTATGACAATATTGATACAAGAGAAAAATGGAATCTTGCACAAAAATACCTGGACAATCTTCCCGAAGGAACACAGGTGAAGAGGGTATTAAAGTTTATCCTCAAAACAAGAAGCGCTTCATATGACCCGAATTCGGGTGTAACGCCTGAACGATGGAGATCCTTTTTACATCACATAAAAAAGCATTTAAAAATCAGAATTGAGAGCAACAACAAAATTCACATGCTACCCACCCCAAAAATTACGAACAGTCCTTTGAGTCCACGTGAACCAAAGCCGTTTTTATTCTATATTCCGCCTCAAAATGGAAATGATAATTTTTCCGTAATCACCATACAAAAATAATTTACATACAAAAATAGCCCCTGTTAACACCGGGGCTATTTTTTAATATTTAGACTCAGAAACTAGCAAGCGCCACATCCGGAGCATTCGCCGGAAAGGAATTTTTTAGCTTCTTCCATACGAACCTTGATTCTGCCGTCAACCGCGATACCTTCGCCAGTTTTTTCGCTGATGAGAAGCGGGTTGATATCCAATTCATCAATGAATTTGAAGTCATTAACAAGTTGAGACAATCTCAACAGAGTTTCTTCAATTTGCGCGATATCAGCAGGTTTTGTACCTCTTGCACCTTTCAACAATTCGTAAGCTTTAACTGAGCGAACCATTTCCGCTGCTTCGATGTCAGTAAGAGGAGCGATTCTGAAGATAACATCTTTCATTGTCTCGATGAACACACCACCCAAGCCGAACATCATCATAGGACCGTATTGAGGGTCTGTTGCGATACCGCAAACCATTTCACGATTGCCTTTTACCATTTCTTGAATGATAACGCCTTCAAGGCCGTCTATCAAGCCTCTTTCTTCAAGCCTTTGAAGCAAACCTTTGTATTCCTGTCTCAATTGCTCTTCTGATTGAATGTTAACAACAACACCGCCCACATCTGTTTTGTGTGAAGTTGTTTTGGAAGTCATTTTCATTACAACAGGGTAGCCGATTGAGTTTCCGAGCTTTACAACTTCTTCTTCGTTAACCGCCAAGCCGTATTTGCAAGCTCTGATACCGTAAGCGTCTAAAACGTCAATAGATTCAAGAGTTGTCAACTGCTCTCTGCCTTCTTTTACGGACTGAGCGATAATTTCTTTCGCTTTAGCTTTGTCGACGCTGAATGAAGGAATGTTTCCGACAGGTCTTTCAACCCACTGTGATTGCTCATACAATCTTGCCATTGCGCGCGCGCCTTCTTCAGGATACGGGTAGAATGGCATATTTACATTTCCGCAATCAAATAATTTTGATTGGAAATCTGAACCGGTAATAAACACACCAACAACAGGTTTGTTAGGGTGTTTTGCACGAACTTCCATAACAGCTTTCGCCATATCAATATCAGTTTCGCCCATAAGCAAGAGATATATGACCATAATCATATCTACATTTTCGTCTTTACACAATGCGTCAAGACAAGTTTCATATTGGTTCATAGTTGCAGAAGCAATCATATCAACAGGGTTTTTAACAGACGCTGCAGAAGGAAGGAAGTCTCTCAAGAAATCTTTTGTAGAATCTTGAAGCGTTGCCAACTCCAAGCCGCTTTCACAAAGAGCGTCAGTCGCCATGATTCCCGGGCCGCCTGCATTTGTAAGAATTGCAACGTTTTTTCCTTTCGGAAGCGGAGTGTTTGAAAACGCTTGCGCCGTGTTGAACATTGAGCGAAGGTCGAATTCACGAATAACACCGCACTGCTTCAAAAGAGCATCAGCCGCCATGTCAGCACCCGCCAAAGAACCTGTGTGAGAAGACGCCGCAGAAGCACCTGCTGCCGAACGTCCTGATTTAACCGCAACAATAGGTTTTTTCTTTGTAATTCTTGAAGCAAGCTTTCTAAAGTTAGAAGGATTTGCAATTGCTTCCATATACAGCAAAATTTGTTTTACACTGTCATCGTTTTCCCAGTATTCAAGCATATCTTCAGCATTAATATCTGCTTGGTTCCCTGCTGAAACAAATTCTGCAAAACCGATATTCAAGTCTTTTAAAATATTCAAAATACCGCAGCCAAGCGCGCCCGACTGAGATGAAAACGCAACATCACCGCGAACAGGAAGAGTCGCCGCGAAAGAAGCGTCCAAAGTGATATTTTTATCAGTATTGATAACACCTACGCAGTTTGGTCCGATTAACCTCATGCCGTATTGCGTGATTTTATCCATAAGCTGTTTTTCAAGTTCAACACCCTCACCACCGACTTCTTTGAAGCCTGCAGAGATAAGAACAATCCCTTTTATGCCTTTTTCGTTGCACTGGTCAACCGTATCAAGAACAAATTTAGAGTTAACAACGATAACCGCCATATCAATTTCGCCTTCAACCTCAAGAACGCTTGTATACGCTTTTAAGCCGTACATTTCGCCGCCCTTTGGATTGATAGGGTAAATATTTCCTTTAAAATCGTATTCTGTAAGTCTTTTCATAACTTCAGAGCCGACTGTGCCGTCTTTTAGAGACGCACCGATTACGGCAACCGATTTCGGTTTCATAATTTTGTCTAAAATGTTTTGTGTCATTTTTCTAACCTTTCGTTTTTTTGCTTTTATAGCTTTATAGTATTTTATCTTTAATTAGTATCCGTTATCCAGCCATTCGCGGTTACGGAAGCTTGCACCGATTTTTTCAGCGATTTCTTCACAGCTTTTTAAATCAATATCATAGTTTTTGTATCCGCTGACAACGGAAAGTGTTGTTTTAAAACCCGCGTTTACCGAGTCGCAGGCAAATTCTTTCATTGCTGCGTATGCGTTAGGGATTTTTGGCTGAGAAAGTTCGTTGTAGCGTGTTTCGTTTTCGGCATTTAAACTGATTGAAAACTCATCAACAAGCCCTTTTAACTCATCCGTAATTTTTCTTTTATGAATAATATTTCCGTGTCCATTGGTATTTACACGGATTTTAGTGTTCGGATAATGCTCTTTAACGTATCTTGCAACTTCTTTTAAGACGTCGAGTTTTATAGTAGGCTCACCGTATCCGCAGAATGTAACGCCTGAAGGAATTTTATCCTCAACATCTTTAAACTGCTCGATTACATCTTGAGCAGTTATATTTTCACTAGCCAAGTGCATGTTCGAGCCCGCAACATCTTCTTTTATGTCTCTTATGCAGAAGATACAGTCGTTTGTGCACAAATTGGTTAAGTTAATGTAAATTTTATTCTCTAAAAGATAAACCAGATTACTTTCAACCATGAGCGTTATTTTTTACCTCGTTATTTAATTTTTGCATGGGCAAAGTATATAATCAAGTTTTTGAGCAAGATTTTGCTATTTTACTACTTTTTTCTCATTGAACTTTATACTGCTAACATGCTATAATAAGCTGTAATAAAAAGGAGATTACATTATGAGCAACCCGATTTTATCCAAAGGTTTCGAAAACCAAGAGGGAATAGTCAGTTCCAACCCTATGACAATTTCAGGAACTGTTAATAAAACATTTTTGATGTTTGTTTTGATGACAATTTCATTTGGAGTTGTTTTCTATCAATATAATTTAGGCTACATGGACAAAGTGTCCATGATGACAATGGCAGGGCTCATAGTCGGATTTATCCTTGCTATGATTATTATATTCACAAGAAAAGCTATGGGCGTACTTGTTCCGTTATATGCTTTTGCAGAAGGCGCGGCTCTTGGCGGGATTTCCGCAATGTTTAACGCACAACTTCCCGGAATCGTCCCGCAGGCAGTGGCTTTAACCCTCTTAACATTATTCACAATGCTTGCATTATACAAAGCCAAAGTTATCCGTGCGACAGAAAGATTTGTCGGCACGATAGTAACAGCAACAGGCGCAATCGCGTTATTTTACATTGTGGCTCTTGTAATGGGACTTTTTGGTAAATCAATGACAGTGCTTTATTCGTCTTCGCCGATAGGAATAGCGTTCAGCGTTATTGTTGTTTTAGTTGCGGCGGCAAACCTAATTATAGACTTTGATTTCATTGAAAAAGGTGCCTTCAGAGGTCTGGACAGACAGTATGAATGGTACGGCTCTTTTGGGCTTATGGTCACGCTCGTTTGGCTTTATATGGAAATTTTGAGACTGCTCTCAAAAATCAACAACAGATAGGAAAAAATGGTTTCAAATGTCAAAACAGCCGCAGTTGTCGGGCTGGATACATATGAGATAGAAGTAGAAGTAGATTTAAATTTAGGAATTCCTGCGTTTTTAGTCGTGGGGCTTCCTGATACCGCTGTAAATGAGGCTAAAGAGCGCGTCCGTTCGGCTATAAAGAATTCGGGCTTTGCCTTTCCGACAAAAAAAATTATCGTAAACCTGGCGCCCGCTGACATAAAAAAAGAAGGCACAATGTACGATTTACCAATTGCAATTGGCGTTCTAGCAGCAGATGAGGCTATCGACAATGATTCGTTGAAAAACTATGTATTTTTAGGCGAGCTTTCCCTTGACGGAAGTCTAAAAGCGGTAAACAGTGTGCTTCCGATAGTTGCAGGCTTAAAAAACCTCGGCATAAAAAACGTAATTGTTCCCGAAGACAACAAGTATGAAGCCGCACTAATACCAGATGTCACTGTCTACAGCGCAAAATGCCTCAATGATGTCGCAAACCATTTTGCAAGCAAAAATGATGAAACACACAAAGAACTTGAAAAAGTTGTAATCGATATTAAAAAACTCTTAAATATCGACGATAATAGTGATTTTGTATTTGATTTTAAAGATGTAAAAGGGCAGATAAAAGCTAAAAAAGCGCTTGAAATCGCAGCAGCAGGCGGGCACAACCTCTTGATGGCAGGCCCTCCGGGCTCAGGCAAAACGCTGCTTTCAAAGTGTTTTGCGTCAATTTTGCCGCCGCTTGAACTTGAAGAAGCGCTTGAAATAACAAAAATTTACAGCATATCAGGGCTATTGTCCAAAGATACGCCGCTCATAAACACCCGCCCGTTCAGAACGGTTCATCATTCGGCTTCGGCTGTCGGGATTATCGGCGGAGGCTCGAATCCTAAACCCGGAGAAATCACACTTGCACATCGAGGCGTGTTGTTTCTTGACGAAATTATTGAATTTCCGCGCGCAGTTCTGGAGGTGCTGAGACAGCCGCTCGAAGACGGCGAAGTCTGTATTTCCCGCGCCAAAAATGCCGTAAAATACCCTGCTGACTTCATGCTTCTTGCGTCTATGAATCCATGTCCATGCGGACATCTCGGTGACCCGCAAAAAGAATGTATTTGCACGGAATTTCAGGTTCAGCGTTACCGTTCACGATTATCGGGGCCGCTTTTGGATAGAATTGATATGCAGATTGAGGTTCCGCGATTAAGCTCGGATGAGCTGTTAAATTTGGCTCCACCCGCTGAGAGCTCCGCAGATATTCGTAAAAGGGTGGTTGAAGCGCGCCAAATCCAAGCTGAACGATATAAAGATTACAATATTTTTACAAACTCCGAGCTTACGCCGAAATTGGTTAAAAAATTCTGCCAGATTGATGACACATCAAGACAAATGCTCAAGCTTGCAATAACAAAATTTAATCTTTCAGGACGCGCATATGACCGAATTCTGAAACTTTCGCGTACGATTGCTGACCTTGAGGGCTCAAAAGAAATACAAGCAAGTCACATTGCCCAGTGTCTGCAATATCGGAGTATTATTTAAGATTTGTAAAGTTATCCGCCAAACATGTAAATTCTTTATATTGAGTTCACTTGTAGTTTTTGTGTGAATAAAATTTTGAAGTAAAACAACAATATAAGGAGAAATAAAATGGAACCACAAACAGTTAACCCCACAGTAGCAAACAAACCGGCTTTCGGAGCGCTTGGAATTCAGGGTGCGGCAAAAGAAGCTTATTTAGCGGCAAGAACAAAAGCCGAAGGAAGCGAAGCTGTTGCAAAATTTATGAAATATCTTGATGAAGCCGTTCAATGGGGTTATGTTAGATTAGAAAACGCACCTAAAAGTGATCTTATTGAATTATCAGGCAGTAATCCGCTATATTCAAAAAAGATTTCTACAGAAACACCGTTAGACTCCCTAAGAGTGGCTCTTGATTTCATGAAAAAGAACAATGCAATTATTGATCAAAAAAACTAGACTTAATTTAATTAATCGAAGGAAATTTTTATGCAAGTTTCATCAACTACCGGTCATTACAAGGCAAATCCTGCTTTTGGTGCCAGTGCATCCGAATCATTGAAAAAAATAATTGACCCTAAAAAAATCGAACAATATGGTGCGCTATTTTTTGATTATATTGCTAAAAACGGTAACGAAACCGCATACGTAACTGCCAAAAGCGCAGCTGAAAACAGCGGCAAACCATTTAACCTAAAAATGGCAGTTCCAAACAAAGAACAACTTGAAGAAACTTGCAGAAAGCTTTATGTAAGTTTTCTTGAGTGGAAATGCGGTATGTGGAATTAACTTAATTTATTTTATATTTAAAAAAGCACTCCATTAGGGGTGTTTTTTAGTCTAAAACCTGCACTGTGATATTTCTGACACGAGGCTTATTATCAAAATCAATAAGAACAACCTGCTGCCATGTTCCAAGCTGCAAAGCTCCATCTACTAATGGAATAGTTACACCATTGCCGATTAACGCGGCTCTAAGATGAGCATGCCCGTTTCCGTCATGCCAAGTATCATCATGGTGGTATGTCACACCTGCAGGCGCAATTTTATCCAATACCTCAGGAAAATCTTTCAACAAACCCGGCTCGTATTCAATAGAAGTAATTGAAGCAGTAGAGCCTGCAACATAGACATGCACAAAGCCTTCTTTTAGGTTATGCGAATAAACCTCATTTTTAACTTTTTGCGTGATATCAATGATATCCGTGAATCCGCGGGTATTAATCTGAAATTTTCCGTTTCTTACCGTCATAATAAATCATCCTATTTTAAACACAATATTTTTTAATCGCCCGAAGGCTTTAGCCTAGCGGACTTTGTTTTCTGTCCCTGCAATCAATCGTTTTATATTTTCTCGGTGCAGATAAATAATATAAATAGCACCAAGTGCACAGTACAAAATATACGCATATGGCTGATTAAACAAATTCATCAAAATCGGAGAAAGACAAAGCGCAACGATTGAGCCTAAAGATACATACTTTGAAAGGTATGTGACGACAGCCCAAATAAGCGCAATCAGCAAACCAACTTGCCAGCAAAGCGCCAAAATCGTGCCAACCCCTGAGGCAACCGACTTGCCGCCGGTGAATCCGAGAAAAATCGACTTTGAATGCCCGATCAAGACCGCTACCGCCGCAACAACAGCTAGTATTCCTATCGCTCCGTCAAATTGTTTAGCAATCAAGACCGGAAGAGCGCCTTTAAACGCATCCATAAGCATTACACCGAAAAACCAGCCCTTTCCGAGAACACGTTTTACGTTAGTCGCACCGGTTGAGCCGGAACCTATTTGTCTTATATCTTCGCCTTTCATCAGCTTGACGACAATATATCCTGTCGGGATTGAGCCTATCAAATAGGCGATAACAGCTGTTATAACAATCGGTAAAATAATATTTATCATGAATCTTTGTCCTTTCGTTCTCTATCCATAAGCTTTATCGGCGTTCCAAAGAAACCGAAAGCCTCTCTCAGACGCTTTTCAAGATATCGTCTGTAACTGTCGACCAAAAGGTCACCGTTGTTTACAAACATAACAAATGTAGGCGGTTCTGATTTAACCTGCGTCGTGTAAAGAACTTTAAGTCGTTTACCGCGTTTCGAGTTTGGCGGATTCATGCCGATAGCTTCAGACATTACCCTGTTTAGCGTGCTTGTTGTGACGCGTTTTGTCCACTCTGCATAAACTTCGATTGCCTGCTTGTAAATGCTTACCAAACGTTGCTTTGTAACTGCAGATATGAAAATTTTCGGTACATAATCCAAAAACGGTGCTTCGTGCTGAAGCATTTTTTCATATTTTTGCGGAGAATTTTCCTGCTTATTTTCAACTGTATCCCATTTATTTACGGCCAAAATCATACCGCGGCCGGCTTCCAAAATGGTCTGGGCAATTTTTTTGTCTTGGTCCGTTAGCCCCTCTTGTGCATCAACTATCAAAACTGCGATATCACATCCGCGAATTGCACGGATTGCGCGGTCTACGGCAAATTTTTCCACACCCCAATCTACGCGGGCTTTTTTCCTTATACCTGCCGTGTCAATGAGCAAAAATTCCTGACCTTCATACTTAACTTTCGAGTCAATGCTGTCACGCGTTGTACCTGAAACATCAGAAACAATAACGCGCTCCTCGCCGAGAAGAGCATTTACAATACTGGATTTACCAGCATTAGGTTTTCCAACGATTGCAAGCTTAATTATTTCATTATCTACTTCTGCCTCAGAATATTCAAAATCTTTTGTAACAATATCCAAAATATCGCCGACACCACCGTCTCCGTGAAGTGCCGAAAGAGCGCAAGGCTGCCCCAAGGCCAATTCGTAAAAATCAGCAGTGTTATTTTGGTGGGACGGAGAGTCAATTTTATTTACAGCAAGAATAATCTCTTTTTTACTGCGGCGGAGAATATTTGCAATATCAAAATCTATCGGATTTATACCGTCTTTTCCGTCCACAATAAAAATAATTTTATCTGCCTCTTCACACGCAATTTGTGCCTGTGTAAAGATATTCAGCATTATCTCATCTTCATCACCCGGGACGATTCCGCCCGTATCAATAACCGTGAACGGCTTGTCCTGCCATTCCACATCAAAATATATTCTATCGCGGGTTACACCCGGCTGGTCGTCAACAATACTCTGTCTTGCGCCTACAAGTCTGTTAACAAAAGTCGATTTTCCGACGTTCGGACGTCCTACTATCGCAACTACGGGTTTTCTTTGCATTTTCTCACCTGCTTATTTATCTCCTTTTCATTTTATTACAAATTTTCTGATTTTGCACTTTTATGATAAAATTTGACCAAGGGAGAGCAAAAATGCCGAGAAAAAAAATTATTGAAATCGTATTAGACGTAGAAACAACAGGACTTGATTACACAAAAGAAAGAATGGTCGAGTTCGCAGCAGTAAAGCTTGAAAACGGGGAAGTGAAAGACACTTTCGAAACTCTTATCAACCCCGAACAACACATCAGAAAATCAAGTATGGCAATTCACAATATCACTCCTGAAATGGTTGCTGACGCGCCTACCGAAGCGAAAATCATGCCAAAAATCCTTAAATTTATCGGCAATCATCCGATTGTTGCGCACAACGTCATTTTTGACTACTCTTATATCAACGAAGCAGCAAAAAGGGTTACCGGCAAAGGAATTGAAAACCCAAGAGTCGATTCACAGTTTCTTTTTAAAGAAGTTTTTCCTGACTTTGACTCACCAAGCCTTGAAAATCTTTTAAAGCAATTTGAAGTTGTAACCGACACTCGCCACAGGGCAATGGCCGATGCAATGGGGCTTGCGCTATGCTATCCGCGTTTGAAAAAACTCTACGACAAAAAATATGACTGGCAAATCAAACAAATAGACAATATAGATTACCTTTTCGAGCGCTATTTGAGAATTCAACAAGCAATAAATACAATGCAGTTTGAATTGCAGGATTTAAAATCAATATTTAAAATATATTTTGAAAAAGGCGGCGAAGATGTCATCGCTGCAACCGGTGAAACTCTTACTTACCAATCAAAACATGGTTTTGGATACGACTTTGCACAAATTAAAGATGTTTTAGAAGACATCGGTGCTCTTAACAAAGCGGTAAAACTCAATAACGGCTTTGTGGACAGGCTTGTCGGCGGAAGAAGTCTTGATGAAGACACACGTAACAAAATCAAAGAAGCAAGACAAGACTTTTCAGAAGTTCGCTCCGTACAAATCGTAAAAGCTCCTAACAGCAGATAGAAAAGAGAAAATCATTTTATTATTCATCGTCATTTTGAACGAACAAAGTGAGCGAAGAATCTTTTAATTATCTTATTATATAAGATTCTTCGGCAAAGCCTCAGAATGACTCGGAAGAGTTACGTAACGAAATATTAACAAAGCATATACAAATTTAGCAATTTTATATACTCATCTGACTTTATATATATACGAGATTATATAAAGCAGAGAGTATAATGACAAAGATTACTTCAATTAATCAATTTCAAAACAAATTAGCCTTCGAAATGCTTGGCAATGCTGAATTTAAACCTGAAACAGCTGCTAAAGTTACAGGCGTAAAGCTTGAATTAAACGACGGCGACGATGTTGTTATGCTCAAAGGCGATGACAACAATGTTAAAGCAGGAAACGGCAACAACACAATTATAACAGCCGGCAACAATAACCATACAGTGTCAGGCAACGGCGACAACGTTGTCGGAGTTTACGGTACAAACAGTTCTGCAAAAACAGGCACAGGCGACGACAACATTTATGTTGAAGGCAAATACAACAGTGTTGAAACAGCAGGCGGAAACAATACATTTCGCATAATTGGCGACAGCAACTCTGCAAAAGCAGGCGACGGACACAACAAAGTTGCAGTTCTTGGAAACAGCAACGGCGTTGAACTCGGAAACGGCAACCAATACCTTGCATATTGGGGCAATAACAACAACGTGACAATGGGCGACGGAAACTCAAAAGCTATGACCATGGATTTTGCATTAAGAGACGGTCAATTCAGAGACTTGGAAAACAAATGGATTTCAATGCTAGACTATTACAATTCGTCTCAAATGAAGAATCTTGAAACAGCATATGATTACTCAAGCGGAAATAACACAATATTTAACGCTCTATCCGCAGACGATAAAGACTTCTCCGAAACAATTGACATGACAGAACAAAAAGACGGAAAAGCAAAATATGTTATCGGTGCAGACCAAGGAGGATACGCAAGATTATATGTATACTCCTACACTTATAACGGTGTTGCATACTATTACCCGAACGGCTGCGAAGGCGACCAGTCACAAAAAGCAGCGATTACAAATGTTGTACAGACAGATGTTTCTTACTACGCAGCAGATTCTTATACAATGGAATACTCAAAAAACTATGTGGTCGGCGGCGTAAGCGGAAACAACATAACTTTTGGAAACGGCGACAACACACTCAAACACACCGTCGCAGACAACACAAACAACGTCAATATGGGACAAGCGACAACAGGACATACAGTTCAGCAGGAACTCGCTTACAGCTTCGCACAAAAATCCTACCAAGACTTTGTAAAATACTATATAAAAACCAAAAACTTCAACACCACAACAACACAGTAAACTAAAACCCATCACCCGAAACTAAACCCGTTTATTATTAAAAAGAGAGAAAAATATTATGAGCGCAAACTTCAATTTTTTGGATTTAACAGCTAAACAAGTACAAGGTCAAAATGCAGGCAATAACGTACAAGTCGGCGGCTCTAATGACGCACAGAAACTGCAAAAAACTGACGTATTTACGGCAGCTAAAAAAGGAATGCAACCCGCAGCGCAAAAAGGTGCAATAAAAGAAGCACCTCAAAACACTGACCCTAATGCGATAAACGCGTTCGGCGACAAAGGCGGATACGGCGATACAGTTTTGTTCTCTACTAAAAACACACAAAATAACTCACAGAAAAGCACTACCATGGCAGGCAAAGTCGGAAATGCGGTTAATTTCGGCGGCGGCAACGACGGCAAGCTTCAAGAGCTGGCTAAAAACCTTGGCATAGACACAAATATGGACGAAAACCAAATTAAAAATAATATTAAATCAAAATTGAATTCAATGGCACCACAGGAACTTACAAAATTGAAAGGCGAAGACCTGGACAACGCGTCTGATTTCGGTCTTATCGCAATGAACGACATTGAAGCAAAAATGAAAGGCAACAACAACGATACGAACAGCCAAAAACAAGATCCGAACAAAATTAAATTCGGCGCGTTCACATCGGGTTCAGAAGTTTAAAAAAAAGCAACTCGCAGCAATGCAGGAATAGGGAATAGGAAAAATTACGCCGCTCAATGAGCGGCATTTTTTTATTTTTACATGATAAAACTAAATACTTTTTTCCGTTTATATTTTTTTATCTACACATTTTATGCCGCCTAATACGTCTCGGATAAGCTCTGCTTGTACACTTCCCTCATCATTTTTGGCTATTATTGAAGAATGCACCATCCACAAAGAGTTTGTTCAATGAGAGCATAAGCCTTTTCCCTTTATAACCAATATTAATCAGAAAATCGGTTCCATCCTTAGAAATATTGCAAAGAATATCTCCTCCACTAGCCCGATTTAACATAAAGTTCGTACCATTGCCCTTCTGTGACGGTGTGATAAGAGCTGATATATTAGGATGACTCGCAAGAGCTTTTTGGTTGTTCATTATTACTTTAACATCATTAGAATAAGAAAGCTTAACTAAACCCACAGCCTCTTTTCTGTCTTTAAGAATGCTATCAGTAAGCGTAGAATAAACATTGGTGATGTATTCTTTTATTTTTGCGGCATAAGCATTAAATGCCGTTTGCCTCTTATTATCTTGCATTATGTTTAGGCAATCATATAAGTCGCATCCTTCTTTAAATAACCCCTTCAAACTGGCTCCAAAACTTACATTGCTTTTATTGTATTGGTTGTTGCCAATAGAGTCTTTTGAAAATTTACCATTTAAACTTGGGCTGACGCCCAATGACATTACTCTCATGTTTCTCTCCTTTAAATACACTTTTAATTAAATGCTCCGACAAAAATAAACTTGTCAGAGCCGACGCTTTAAATTAACAATTCTTCACCCAACAAAAAACGCCTCCCAATGGAAGGCGTTCTTTATTTTCAAGTCTTAAAAACAAACTATTTTTTGTTAACAAGATCTTTGAATTTTTTACCAGCTGAGAAAGCAGGAACTGTTTTAGCAGCGATTTTGATTTCTTTACCGGTTTGTGGGTTGCGGCCAGTTCTAGCAGCTCTTTTTCTAGCTTCGAAAGTACCGAAACCAACCAAAGTAACTTTTGTTCCTTTAGCAACAGATGATTGGATTGTATCCATTAAAGCGTTAACTACTTCAGCAGCTTCTTTTTGAGTAACTTTAGCTTTTTTTGAAACTTCTTGTACTAATTCTTCTTTGTTCATAGTGGTTTAAACTCCTTTTTTAGTCTACTTCCCTATTATAATTGAATTCTAAAAAATGGCAAGCACTTTTTTTCCTCCAAATGGTTGTTTTAAAAGGATTTTTTTATTATTCAAAAAAAATGCACTCCCAAAACTCAGTTCAGGAGTGCATTTTAAAGCTTACCCAAATTAATTCAAAGGTTTCATAGTCGGAAACGCAATAACGTCACGGATTGTAGGCGAATCAGTCAAGAGCATGATTAATCTGTCCAAACCGATACCCAAACCACCGGCAGGCGGCATGCCATATTCTAGGGCGTTAATAAAGTCTTCGTCTATATCACATGCTTCTTCATCACCCTCTGCCTTAGCTTTAGCCTGAGCTTCAAAACGATTACGCTGGTCAAGCGGGTCGGTAAGCTCAGAAAAGGCATTACAGATTTCCCAGCCGTTAATTCTGGACTCAAAACGCTCTGTAAGTCTCGGGTTGTCACGATGAACTTTCGCCAGCGGAGAAATTTCACGCGGATAATCGAGAATGTGGATAGGCTGGATTAGGTGCGGCTCTACTTTTTCTTCAAAAACCTTCTCTACCACCTGTCCCCAGTTATCTTTACCCTCTACGGCAACACCGAGCTCATCCGCCATTTTTTGAGCTTGCTTAGCATCAAAAATATCGCTGAAATCAACACCTGTATACTCAAGTACTGCACCAAGCATGGTTTTTCTGTCCCATGGAGGCGTAAGGTCGAGTTCTTTGCCTTGGAATGTAACTTTTGTAGTTCCCAAAACAGCCATTGCAACAGTGCTCACCATATTTTCAACAAGCGCCATCATTTCATTGTAATCAACATAAGCTTGGTAAATTTCTATCATAGTAAATTCAGGGTTGTGGCGAGGTGAAATACCTTCGTTTCTAAAGTTTCTGTTCAATTCAAAGATTTTTTCGCTAATACCGCCAACCAAAAGGCGCTTCAAGTGAAGCTCAGGTGCAATACGCATAAACATATCAATGTCATGAGCGTTGTGGTGAGTAATAAAAGGTCTGGCAGAAGCACCGCCTGCTTGAGTTTGAAGCATTGGCGTTTCGACTTCCAAGAAGCCTAATTTGATAAGATAATCACGTACATTCTGTATTATCAAACTTCTTTTTCTCAAAGTATCTTTAACATCCGCATTCATAATCAAGTCTACATAACGCTGACGGTAACGGGTTTCAACATCGGTTAATCCGTGGAATTTTTCAGGAAGAGGCTTGATAGATTTTGTAAGCATTTTGTAATCCGTAACTTTTAAAGAAAGTTCGCCTCTCGGAGTACGTCTGATTGTGCCATAAAAGCCTGCAATATCACCCATATCAAAGAGTTTCAACATTTTAACTTTTTCTTCAGGAATATTTTCTTTATGGCAGAATATTTGAATTTTTCCGCTGTCATCCATAAGGTCGATGAACATGCCGGAGTTTCTCATCGCCATAATTCTTCCTGCAACTGCATATGAGTCTTCGGTTTCTTCACCTGCTACCAAATCTTTATATTTGTCCTGCAAAAAAGCAGCGGATGCGTTCTTGTCAAACGAATAAGGATATGGGTTTACTCCTTTATCTGCTAAATCGGCAAGTTTTTGAATTCGGTTTGCTCTGATATTATCTTCTTGTGACGAATGTATTTGTTGTTCTTGAGTTTCTTGCACTTTCTTTCCTCCAAACTATTATTTAATATAATTCTACCACCAAAAAACCAGATGTATTACAAATGTAAAGAATACATACAGTGATGTTTAAAAATCACAAAAATAGGGCACTATACATAAGCAGGGTATAGTTAGGATATAAGCTAGAGGTAACAAAATGAAAAAAAGAAATATTCATGACATCGAAGATTGGGCAGATATTGATCGCTGTCTAAAAATAGGTGAAATTCTTCTTATGGCAGGTAAAATTACGGAAAAATCACTGACAGTTGCGCTGGATCTGCAAAAAACGCGCAGTGAATACGTCGGTCAAATATTGCTTTCTCTAAATGCCGTTAAGAAAGAAGATCTTGAAGCAGGTCTTGCGTTACAAGAAAAAATCAACCCGTTATGCAGGCTAACCTGATAACGGGCATTTTATTTTTTAAGAATGGGCGTGACTCTGGTGGCGTTTTTAAAACGCCCTCGCCCGTTTTTTTATTTTATAAGCGACTGCATGTCAGACACAGCTTTTTCAAGTCCCGTAAAGACTGCACGGGAGATTATACTGTGTCCGATATTTAATTCGCAAAGTCCTTCAATTTCGTGCATTCTGTGAACATTTTCATAGTTCAAACCATGACCGGCATTAACATTCAAGCCTAATGAGCGAGCGATTTCAGCTGAATTTTTCAGGCGCAGAAATTCTTTTTCTTCACTTTCTGTTCCATAAGCATTAGAATATGCACCCGTGTGCAATTCGATAAACTGTGCCCCAGTTGCAGCGGAAGCCTTGACTTGCGATTCATCAGGATCAATAAAGAGGCTAACTTTTATGCCTTTTTCAACAAGAGGTTTTACAAATTCGATCATTTTTTTAAGTTGCGAAGCCACGTCAAGCCCGCCCTCAGTTGTAAGCTCCTGACGACGTTCAGGCACGATACAACAGGCATTTGGCACAAGCGCAAGAGCAATTTTTTGCATTTCGTCAGTTGCAGCCATCTCCAAATTCAAAAGCCCAAGATAAACAGAAGCAACATCACGCACATCATTATCTCTTATATGACGGCGGTCTTCACGCAGGTGCATTGTTATTCCCGAACAGTTCAGTTCTTTGCAAACGGTCGCCGCATGCATCACACTCGGCTCATCTGCGCCTCTTGCATTTCTCAAAGTCGCCACATGATCTATATTTACACCTAATAACATAATCTTCGCCCTCTTTTCCAATATCATTTTAGCAAAAAAATGAATTACACAAAAATAAAACTGGACGACAATGCCTATTTTAATATTTTTTACTAAATTTATATTTACAGGGAGATTTTCTAAATGACATCGTTTGCGGCAGTTTTAATTGTTGGACTATTAGTTTGCACGCTCAAACTTATTCAAGCCGAAAAACGCTCTCTGCTTGTGCTTTTCTCCTGTATAACGTGGCTGGTAGTCGCGCTTTATTTAAATTATTATCTACTCATAAAAGATTAGATATTTTCAAACAATCCTCTATTTAAGCTAATTACAGCAAATAAAATCAACTTTTGGCTGATTTTTTTCCCGAAAATTCTGCGATACTTATAATACAAACCACGACTGAAAATCAGAGACGAGAGGGCTGAAGAGCCTTATTTACAGGGAATTTTATGAATATAAACGAGCAGTGCCTGCTGAACTACCTACTGAATCCTGAAGACATAAACGCAATTTTAAATGCGCTTTTAAACAAGGAATACATAGATGCGGCTGCACTTTTACCCTCAAATATTTTTGTCTCCTTTGCTAATTTTTCAAACTAATTATTGTCAGCAGGGTTCCAAATTTTGTGAGAGAACATAATATCCTCAATATCCAGCCCTATGGACTTTCCAAGAGTTTTAGATTTCTCAAGCACCATACGCTTCGACATGACAAGCTCCGATGTAACCTGCGCATTTTCACACGCAACTTTTAGCACTCTATTCGCCAACGAAGCTGGATAAGAGCGCTTCTCAAATCTGGTTCCGACGATTTGTCCCCAAATTTTAGAAAGATTATATTTCTTAATTTTGCCTGCAAGACTGGACGAAGACAAAATACCATCCAGTGTAATGCCGACTTGTTCAAATTCCGAATACCTGATTTTTTTCATAGTTTGATTATACCATAGCTTTTAAATTATCAGCCATAATGCTTAAAATTTCAGGCTTTTGAGCGTTTGGAAGTCTAAAAAGGGATTCAAGATTTTGCTCAAAATTAACAGGCAAAATCTTACAATTTTCAGTGCAAAACCTGACAAGACGCTTCTCGCCCGGGTGTGTAATTTTATTTACGGCAAACAAAACATCAAAATAACTCGCAAGATATGCTGAAATACGATGATTAACACTTACTTCGTCCCCGCGTCGAACAGCCTTTTCCACCTGCTCTGTAAACGACGCAAATTTTTTCTCTTTCAATAATATCAGATTTTTGTCAATAATATTTTTTGCAAGTTCGTCAGGATATGGAGTAGAAAGCTTTTCTTGAAGAGACTTAAACCACCCCTCAGGGTCATACAAAATGACTGCATTTTGAACATTATAAACAAAGCAAGTCGTGTACCCCAAAGAAGCCTGAAAGCCCGCCCAAACACGCTGAATCTGCTCTTCAATCCAATCCCGTCTGCGGTACATAATATCAATACCCTTACACGACAAATCGAGCGCCCATTCGTCACCTGTCTCCCAGAACTGATTATTTATATCAAAATTAGACGAAAATTTTTCCGCAATTTCACGTCTTTTTTCAATATTCACTTCATTATCGGAATAAATATAAAGGTCATAATCCGAGGTCTCGTCATCGTAATTTGTTGACGCAGAACCTGAAAGCACAATAGCTTTTATTTCCGAAATCTGCTTAAATTCATCTATAATTTTTTCTAAAATTTCATTTTGCATAGGGTTATTTTAGCAGATTAATCACAGATACACAAAAAGCCCGAAAACAAATTTCGGGCTTTTTTAAAAATCACGCCCGGAGAGATTCGAACTCCCGACCTTTTGGTTCGTAGCCAAACGCTCTATCCAGCTGAGCTACGGGCGCATTTTATTTAATTTTCAAGTTTTTTGCCTTTTCTCAGCTGGCTAGAGCGGGTATCGGACTTCACAAGGTGAACCTCGTGTAGCAGCTGAGCTACGGGCGCATTTTATTTAATTTTCAAGTTTTTTGCCTTTTCTCAGCTGGCTAGAGCGGGTATCGGACTTCACAAGGTGAACCTCGTGTAGCAGCTGAGCTACGGGCGCATTTTATTTAATTTTCAAGTTTTTTGTCTTTTCTCAGCCAGCTAGAGCGGGTATCGGACTTCACAAGGTGAACCTTGTGCGGCAGCTGAGCTACGGGCGCATACTTGTTTAAGTTCCTTAATCATACCCGCTAAAGATTTTTTTTCAACTTTTTAATTAAATTATTATTTTGTAGTGTTCTTTTCATATACTGCAACAACTTTTTTTGCAAAATCTTCGGGCTGCCATAACATCCATAAATGCGGACGAACCTTCCCATTATCTCCGCTAAACGGATTGACACGCCTTATAAAGTTTGAACGAGTTGTTTCACTCACGATAAAACCGTCGCCATTCGCCTTATAATTCAAAACTTGTTCAGGCAAATTAGTTGCTACAACATCATTTCGATGATTATAGCAAATCCAGAACTTGCCGTTTTCAATCATGTACTTTACAAAATTATTTTCCTCTTTCAACACATCCGCCCAATGACAAGCGTTAAAGGTCGAATTTACATCAGCCGAAGTTATAATCCCGACAAAATTTTCTGAATTTTTTGGATTATTCATGACCCTGCGCTCGACAAAATCAACCGCACCAACTGCGCCAAAACTATGTGCAACAATTACATATTTTCCGCCAAGTTCATCCGCAGTTTTTTGGATTCTATCCATGACAAGCTCTTGGCGTTTAGCCGAATCTTTCATATAAAATATTTGAAACAAAAAATCGTTAATCAAATTACGAAAAAAAACCGTATAATTCCCCGAGCCGCAATCACAAGGAGACAAAGCAGGAAGCAGAGGATTTAGGAGTTTTCCGTCAACTTTAACCGTACTTTTTCTTTTTGTACAATTATGCGCCTCATTAATTGATAAGAGCCCCGAACGGTAGAGCTTATAGCACTCTTCACAGGCATACAAATCCGCCCACAATACAGTTTTGTATTGTCCGTTAAAACAATATTTGCCCATTTTTCTCCCGCTGAATGCTTCAGAAACAACTCTTGCATCGCGCAAAGTCTCTTCCGTATTAAAAGCACTAAAACCATGGATATAAATAATACCAACACTCTCGGCAGAAAAAACAATGTTCTGAAGCGACAAAAATAATATAAAAAACAATAAAATTAGCGATTTTCTCATAATTTTAAAAATATAATATCGGTTTGCTCCGGTCAATTAGCTTGGCGGGTTAATATTTTTTCATAATCGGCTTGATATTATTTCTTTTTGCGATATTATATTTCTACAATACATCATCTATGTAGAAAGGAAACTATCATGTCCAGAGAATGCGCAGTATGCGGTAAAAAACCAATCAAAGCAGCTAAAATCTCTTTTTCACATAAACAAAATGTACACAGACAAAATCCTAACTTACAACCTATCAAAGTTAACCAAAACGGTACTGTAAAAACTATCAGAGTCTGCACATCTTGTATCAAAGCAAACAAAGTTCAAAGAGCTGTGTAAAAGACGATTTTAAAAAATTATTCAATTAAAAACCAATCTTACGATTGGTTTTTTTGTGCGGTTTTGACTTATAATTAATGTATAAAATGGTTAGTATAGGAGAAATTTATGAATATCAAAGCAGAAAAAAAGCTCGTAACAGAGACAGCTTCCGACTTAATTGTACTCGGAATTTTTGACGAAAAACTCGTAAAATGCGAAAATTTCAAAGCGGTTGACAAGTCCGTTGAGCACGCTCTTACAGATTATGTTTTAGGCAAAGAAAAATTCAAAGCAAAATTTCTTTCAACTTACACGCTGCCTGTTATCGGAAAAAATTCCGCACAAAAAATATTAATAATCGGGCTCGGAGAAAGCAAAAAGTTTGATACGGACAAAATCCGCCAAGCGTCTATGGAGATTGCTAAAAAAATTGGCTCTTTTAAAAATATTTCAACAGTTTCGATTTCAATGCCTCTAACTGAAGATTCCGAACTGAGTCTTCAAGCGATTGCAGAAGGACTTATCCTCGGCGGGTACAAATTTGACAAATACAAGTCTCAAAAGACAGAAAAAAAGGAAAAAACAACAGAAGTCAAAACCGTTATGATTTGTTGCCCTTCCGAAGCCAAAAAGAGCATAGCAAAAGGTATAGCGCTTGCAAATGCCTCAAATTTCGCAAGAAATCTGAGCAATGAGCCTGCACAATTTGCAACGCCTTCAAAATTGGCAGAAATTGCACAAAATCTGACCAATATCACAACTGAGGTGTTCGACAAAGAAGAATGCGCAAAAAAAGGAATGGGTGCATTTTTGGCAGTCGGCAAAGGAAGCGATCAGCCTCCAAAATTCATTCATATGACATATAAACCGAAAAAAGCCAAGAAAAAAATTGCCATAATTGGCAAAGGTATTACCTTTGACAGCGGCGGATACGACATAAAACCACCATCAAGCATGCTGAACATGAAAGATGATATGTCGGGCTCGGCAGCTATTTTAGGCGTAATGAGCGTTATATCCGAGCTAGCCCCAGATGTCGAAGTTCACGGCATAATTGCAGCTTGCGAAAATATGTTGAACGGCAGCGCATACAAACCGGGCGATATCTTAACAGCCAAAAACGGAAAGACCATAGAAGTTGACAACACAGACGCGGAAGGACGCCTAACTCTTGCAGACGCGCTTTGTTTTGCAGAAGAGCTCAAAGTTGACGAAATAATTGACGTTGCAACCCTTACGGGCGCCGTTGTAGTAGCGCTCGGATACTTTGCAAGCGGCATCATGGGCAATAATGATGAGTTGATTGAAAGAATTATGAAATGCTCTGAAAAATCAGGCGAAACAATGTGGAAACTGCCCGTGTGGGACGCGCACATGGATTCTCTAAAAAGCGACATTGCAGACTTCAAAAATACGGGCTCAAGATATGGCGGAGCGTCAGTTGCCGGTGCGTTTCTTAAAAACTTTGTAAAAGACACAAAATGGGCTCACATTGACGTTGCAGCAACCGCATTCTTAGAAAGTCCATACAAAGGCTTTATAAAAGGTGGAACAGGCAATCCTGCACGCACTTTACTGGAGTTTATAACCCAAAAAGGCTAGAATTTTTTAAAACATAATACTTTTTTACAATACAAAAAAGCGCTGTTCCTACCGAAAAAACAGCGCTTTTATGGTTAATGCGAAAATTTCTTATATCAAATATAAATAAGTATTATGAAACAAAAGAGAGATAAAATATTACTTATATTATTAAGTGCAATAATTGCAGGGTCTGCAGCCAACTTCAGTTTTGCGGTTACGCCGGCACAAAATATTACAATCATTGAAAACCACATCTTCGGACACGAAAACAAAAATATGAGCGAAGGTGAACGTCTTTCTCAGATTGAAAAATTTGTATATGGCTCGCCTCAAAGCGGAAATATCAAAGCAGCACAAAGGATTAAAAAGTTGAATGAAGACTTGGGGCTGGCACCGGACGAAAAACCGAAAATGGCAACACAAAGCCCCGCAGAAAATCTAAACCAATCGAAAAACAGCGGATACGCTCCCTACCAAGACATCGGTGATGACGAAATTGCGGCAAAAAACGAGGCGCCTGATCCGAGTGCACAATATCCGATTGTGGATAACATTGAAAACTCAGTTCTAAAAAAAACATTTAAAAACGAAAATATATATAAAAGGTTAGACAGGCTTGAAACACAGGCTTACGGCAAAACACTCAAAGGTTCGCTAAGTGAAAGAGTAGAACGTCTTTCAAAGCTTGCTGCACCAATTCAGCCAAAACCGGAAGATAATTACAACAATCGCTATGCAAATAATGACGATTATAATTACTTCAGCCCTGACACCGAAGCCCCAACAGGTGCTTCCGCACCGATACACATAGGACCTTCTCCGATGAGCCCTTCTGCGGCCAGCCAGCTTGCCTATCTTGAGCAAGAAGCATTCGGTCGAACTTATTCAAGCGAATCAGATTCGCAGCGGTTATCCCGACTTGAAAAAGCGACTCTCCACAAAGAATTCTCATCAGAACCGAACGATGTTAGGGTAGAAAGGCTTTCCACAGTTACTACAGCACAAAAATCTCAAGGCGTATACAAAGAAAATAAACTTATGCAGCATTTATCAACAGGCGTCCAAATCGGCGGAATGATTTTGATGATACTTGCAATGATATTGTAATCCTCATAAAGCCTAAAACTAAAACCGTTTCAAGGGGTAACAAACCCCTTTTCTTTATTATAAAATCTATGGCGCAAAGAACATTACAACGTTTCTACCGTCTAGAGAAGGTTTTTTCTCCAGAGTGATAGGTTCGTCTTTCAAATCTTCGATAAATTTGTTTGCAAGGTCAAAAGCAAGTTTGCTATGCTGCATTTCGCGACCGCGAAGCATAACCACAACTTTTACTTTGTTACCTTGAGCTATGAATTTTTTAATATTTTTGATACGCACAAGATAATCGTGTGTGTCAATTTTGTAGCGGATTTTAACTTCTTTAATATCAACCGTGTGCTGTTTTTTCTTAGCTTCTTTAGCACGTTTTTCAACTTCGTATTTGTATTTGCCGTAGTCCATAATCTTACATACAGGAGGCTCCTGATTTTGAGACATAACGACTAAATCTAAATCTTTTTCTGCAGCCATTTGAAGAGCTTTTACCGTGGAAACTACTCCGTGGTTTGTACCTTCGTCATCTATCAATCGAACTTCTTTTGAACGGATTTTTTCGTTCATAATAATACTATCTTTGCTAATGGCTGTTTCTCCTTTATTAAATTCCTGAAAACATTGTAACAGAGGGTAAAAGAAATTGCAATTATTGTTATAATGAAAGTCTTTGCCTGATTTGAAATAATAATTTATTTTTGACAAAAAATACTACCCACTCGGGCAATTGAAAGAGCTAGGTAAGTTGACTATCATGAAATAAGTATTTTGCCCCGAACAGTTAACTGACTATAACCTTCCGGGGCAAAGTACTTACAAAATTGCTCTCTAAACTAAAATCTCATCAATATTTTTTATTATAGTGTCTGTGTCCGTATCTTTTGATTCCAAATTTAATATTAAACGATGTTTGTTCAAATCAGAAGGTCCCCACTTTTTGTAGATATTAGTAAAAAATATAGCCACAGTCGGCACATCAAGCGCCAACGCAATATGCATAGGCGAAGTATCAATTGATACGAAACCTGAGCATTTATCAATAATCGCAGCAGACTCGAGAAAAGAAGTTTTGCCTGTGAAATCGATAAATTCGGCACTGCATTTTTCCTTCAAACCTTCAATATAAGGTATCGTGTCTTTACCGCCGACTATTATTACTTCATAGTTTTTTCTTAATTTTACCTCCTCAATAAAGTTTGCAGCATCTTCTATTTTCATGCGTTTACTTTCGTCATAGCAAGTGGGACAAAATCCTATAACTATTTTTTCATTAAGTCCGTACTCCAAAAACATATTTTCTGCAGTTTTTTTATCGTCTTCATAATACGAAAAACAGGTTTTTAAACCTGTTTCATAAATCCCCAACGGAATCAGACAACGCGCATAATGTTCAGAAACAGGAATCTCAAGATTTTTTTCCTCAGCTTTATAAGAAATAGTGTTAGTCAGAAGCAATTCGCGCAGCTCTCCCCTTCTCCCTATTCTTTTAGGTGTTAAAGTCATAAAGCCAAGAAAAGCACTTCTAAAATTATTGTCCAAAACGATTAAAGTATCAAATTTTCCTACAAATGAAAGTCCGAATTTTAAAAGCTTAAAAAAGCCCAAAAAACCTTTCTCTTTTACAAATGCATACCTATAGTCTATTTCAGGTATACCTTTCGAGGCCTCTATCCCTGACTTTAATGTGATAATAGAGAGTTGTGAATCAGGATAACTTTTTTTCAACTGTTTAAAAAGTCCTGATGTATTGATAACATCTCCCAGAGGGCCTAAAATCATGACGGCTATTTTTTTATAGCGTCTGCCCAAAAAATTCTTGTCAAACAGACTAAAATCAAAAAAAGACTTTAATCTTCTACAGGAGCGCCCCCCCCCACGGAAACACTGTCACACAAGGCGTTTACCAATGTGGGATCTTGTTTGTCAGTATTGTGTTTTTGTTGGTCGGTTTTTCTTTTCATACTTATATCTCCGTTTTTGTAAGCTTTTTCATATACAGAGTTTAATTGTATGTCGGGAAGTACATGAAATCAAGTGCACACATTTTCATAACAAAAAAGACTCACGTATGTGAGTCTTTTCCAATGGTCGGGATGACACGATTCGAACGTGCGACCCCCTCGTCCCAAGCGAGGTGCGCTACCAAGCTGCGCTACATCCCGATAGAGGTCTGTATATATGAGTTTATCAACAACAAAATTCGTCGTCAAGTAAGTTTTTTAATTTATAAAAATTAAATTTTCAACCAGCTTCTGATTTTTCCTGCGATATAGTCAAAACCTGATATTGTGCCGAGGTTTTCAGGTTTAATGTTTTTTTCATACACAAGAATAGGAACATACTCACGTGTGTGATCAGTCCCCGCTGTTGTCGGGTCACAGCCGTGGTCTGCGGTAATAATCAGCAAATCTTCATCCGTCATAGCGTTCAAAATTTCAGGCATGCGACGGTCAACTTCTTCAATTGCTCGGGCATAGCCGATTGCGTCATTTCTGTGTCCGTAAAGCATGTCCGTGTCCACAAGATTGATAAAAATAAATTCAAATGGTGCGTGAGAGTAGTCATCCGCAGTAATTTTTAATTCTTCAAGATTAATTGCATTTTGAACCGTTTTAACCGTTAAATCGAGACCTTCTGAATTTGAGCCCGTATGAACAGCATGCGTCACGCCCGATTTGACAAAAATGTCTTCAATTTTGCCTATCCCAAAGACAATACCGCCTGCTTTTTGAACTTCATTCAAAATGGTCTCACCCGTAGGAGGCACAGAATAATCACGACGGTCTTTCGAAATTCTTGCAGGCTTTCCGCCAACCACATGATAAGGACGGGCAATAACGCGCGATGTGTTATAGTCACCGTTCAAAAGTTCGCGTGCAATTTCACACCATTTATATAACGTTTCAATTGGGATTACGTCGACATCAACCGCAATCTGAAAAACACTGTCCGCGCTGGTGTATACAATCGGAAACTCAGTTTTTTTGTGTTCTTCGTGCAGTTCTTCAATAATAGCGGTACCTGATGATGGACGATTTGCTAAAACCCCCTTACATCCTGTTTTTTCGATAAATTTATCTATTAGTTCCGCAGGAAAGCCGTTCGGATAAGTTTTGAACGGTTCATCAAGAACCAAACCGGCAATCTCCCAATGCCCTGTTGTAGTATCTTTCCCGTGAGATTTCTCAAATAATTTGCCGTATTGTGCAATCGGAGATTTTTCAGGTGCCGCACCTTCAACAGAAATAATATTTCCCAGCCCCATTTTCGCCAGATTCGGAATATTCAGCCCGCCGACAGCTTTTGCAACATTACCTAAAGTATTACATTCTTTTGAGTCTGAATATAATTCGCAATCAGGCATTGCACCGCAGCCCATTGAATCTATCACAATTACAATCGCTCTTTTCATAATCCGACCTGCTTTCTGTTATTTTCCGAGATTTTTTGACTTCTCTGCCGTGCCCAAAAGCGCTTCGTACACAATTTTGTCCAACCCGCGGTCACGAAGGATATTCATCCCAACCTCGGTCGTCCCGCCTTTTGTTGTGACATTGTCAATCAATACAGAAGGCTCAATACCTGTTTCGAGTATCATTTTAGCTGAACCTAAGGCTGTTTGAGCCGCGGACAGAAGTGCTGTTTTGTAATCAAATCCCATTTTTTCTGCCGAGCGTGCGATTTCATCTATAAAATAATAGAAAAATGCAGGCGAGCTTCCGCTTATCGCAGTCACTATATCGATTTGCGACTCATCAACTTCAATTACTTTACCAAGACACTCAAAAAGTTCCTTTGCAAATTCAAGGTCTTTTCCGTTTGCCTGTGAGCCCTTGCAGACTGCGGTCATCCCTTCATTCACGAGAGCAGGGGTATTTGGCATAACACGAATGACAGGAACCGACGAACCTAGCGTTTCTTGGATGTATTTTGTAGAAATGCCCGCCAAAATTGAAACTATCATTTTGTCTTCATCTACAACATCTTTAATATCAGCAATTACGTCAGCCACAATAAAAGGTTTTACCGCAAAAACAATAATATCAACGTTTTGCGCAAGTTCTTTATTATTATTGAAAACTTTTATGCCAAATTCCGCCGCAACCTTTGAACCTGCTTCAACATTCGGTTCTGCCGCAAAAATATCCTCTTTCGTAAAGAAATTTGAGCGTATAATCCCTTTAATTATGGCTTGCGCCATTTTTCCCGCGCCGATGAATCCGATTTTCTTATTCATATAAATTTACCTTTATCATTTTTACCGTTGACTTTAGAGTATGTGTTATTTATTATAATACAACGTAGCAGAATTAATTACAAAAATAATTTCAGGAGAATATAACAATGAGACGTACATTAGAAGGAACTAAAAGAAAAAGACAAAACGTTAGCGGCTTCAGAGCAAGAATGGCTACTCCGGGCGGACGCAGCGTATTGAACAGAAGACGTGCAAGAGGACGTCACAAATTAGCTATCACTGCTAAAACAAGAGCTTAATCGTTTTTAAGATTTTATTATAAAAAGACCCTGATTTCAGGGTTTTTTTAGTATTCAGGAGAAACATGCTTCCTCGCAATCTCAGACTAAACAAAGACAGCGCTTTTAAAGCTACATACAAAGTCAGGAATTCGTGCTCAGACGAATTTATTATCCTTTTTGCAGGACGTCCGAAAAAGGACAGTCAAACTCAAACTCGCGTTGGTTTTGTCGTCTCAAAAAAGAATCATAAACGCGCAGTTAAAAGAAACCGCCTGAAACGCATAATGCGGGAAGCCTACCGCACAGCATTGAAAGAAAACTCGATTGATAACGCACAGAATTTTATGTCGCTTATTTTCACAGCAAGAAATCCTGCAATCGGGAAAGATTATGCAACTATAAAAAATTCGGTTGTGAATTTAATCCGAAAACTGAAAGTTAAATAAACTATCTACCCCAAAAAGGCCAGACCGGAATCAGCGAACCAGCCTGCGAGCCTCAGAACCGGGCTGAGCCGTGGTGTAAATTAAAAAGTCGTTTTTAGGACGTACGTACTCACTCAAAAATTCGGGATTCAGAATTTTTTCACTGCAGCCGGTGTTTGCCGTCTTTCCTTCGAAAAACTCTGCAAACGCTTTTTGAGCCTGATTTAAATCATAATCTGATATTTTTTTAACGATACGCATAATCTCATGTTACGGCTGAATTTCAAAAAAATGTAGGTATTTGAACCAAAATTGTAACATGACGCAACAATTCTAAAAAAGGAAAAACCCGCTTGAAATAAAAAAGGGTTTATTGTATATTGTAGACACATGGCGGCTATAAGCCACGTGTTCATAATATGGCGGGTGTCGACAAGCGGTTAAGTCCCCTGATTGTGGTTCAGGTATTCGTGGGTTCGAGTCCCATCATCCGCCCCATTTAAAAGACTTCCTCGGAAGTCTTTTTTTGTTATGTGCCCCATTTTTAAAGACTTCTTCCTGCACCTTTTATGATAGAATAAGTTTATGGATAAAACTATACGCTGTGCTTGGGTTCCGGCAAATAACCCTCTATATCAAAAATACCATGACGAAGAATGGGGCGTTCCTGTTTACGATGACAAAAAACATTTTGAATTTCTGGTGTTGGAAAGTGCACAGGCAGGGCTTAGCTGGGAAACTGTCCTGAAGAAACGAGAAGGCTACAGAAAAGTTTTTTATAACTTTGATGTTGAAAAATGCGCTGCAATGACTGATGAGGAGTTAGAAGAAAAACTCCAAAATCCCGAAATAATCAGAAATAGGTTAAAAGTTTTCGCTGCAAGAAAAAACGCTAAAATATTCATCGATATACAAAAGGAATTCGGCAGCTTTAACGATTATATTTGGAGTTTTGTCGGCGGCAAACCTATTTGCAACAATCGCAAACATATTTCGGAAATCCCCGCAACTTCACCGGAAAGCGACAAGTTGTCAAAAGATTTAAAAAAAAGAGGAATGACGTTTGTAGGCTCAACTATTATTTATGCGCACATGCAAGCAGCAGGGCTGGTAAACGACCATACGACTGACTGTTTTCGGTTTAAATCATAAATTATTGTCGCTCGATTCGATAAATCTTCCCGTTTCGGTGTCTTGAAAAACGCCTTCGACAATCGGTGTTTGTGAAATAGGGATGAGAATCTTGAATAATTTTGTTTTGTCGGGCATGATTATTTCATTCTTTGAACTTACAAGGCTTGCGTTAAAAGTTGCGGCTTCTGCCAAGGCAATTTTTTGATTGTTCAAAATGGTGCTTGATTTTGAATTGTATACAAATAAAGAAATACACATAGTAACGATACTCATGTAAAGATATTTATTGAGATTTTTCAAATCCGTCGTAGTTGATGAAAGTATAGTCTGATTGGCATTATTTACAATGTTTTTAACATCAATGTTAGAAATTTTAACAGGATTTTGTCCGGTATTTGTGAATTTTATTTCGTAAGCACTATATTTATCCTTTAGCACTTCGCTTTCAATGTTAACGGATGAAGACGACTGGAGAACTGCGGCAAAAGATGGCTGCAGTAAAAAACTTAATAATGCAAACAATACACAAACTTTTTTCATAACATTCTCCATTTCTCTCAAGAGGAACCCTCTATTGTTATATAATAATCCAAAAATGAAAGCTTTTTAATAACTCCTATGAAAATTATACTTATATTAAGCTTTATGCTACAATTGCTTTTTGTAACAAAAAAATAACATACTGTTCAGAAAAAAAGTGTGCGCGTTTTATGTGAAAGTAATATTAATGGAGGTCTGCTATGTTATCTGTGAATCCTGTTTCAAACAATATAAAAAATAACAATTTAAGCTTTAAATCATCAATTGTTAACACTAAAGCCTTATCAGAAGGCATAAGAACAGCACATGAGCGTTGCTGTAAAACAGCTTATAATCTTGATGAAATAGCAGAAGTAAGCAAGTTTATTGAAATTTTCCAAAAATTAGCAGATGACGGCAAAAATAGTACAATTAAAATGTATTCCAAAAATAATCCAAAACCCGGAAAAGCAAGTACACACTTCATGATAGTCGAGAATGGCGAAGATAGTGTACAATATATCACGTCTCGGCTTAATAAGGCTACTGACGGCGATGAAGCTATATCAAAGTTAATTCAATTTGGAGAAGACTTTCTGGGAATAAAATCCGTCAAAAACGGTGAAACAATTACGGGAAGTTCAAATTATAGATATCTTGACGCCAACCTATCCAATATTGAAAAAAGCGAAAATCCAGGCATACAATTATCTAAGTATAAAGATGCTCTTCTTGGAAGCTTGGAGAGAATTTCAACTTATTTCCAAATGTAATTTTATTTGTGTTTAGGATTAGCAGCAGTCAAATCATAGCTGATTCTTATCAAGGTATTTAATAAATCAACATCGATATCACTTACGTCAATTTTATTCCAATGCTTTTTATTCATATGCCAAGCAGGGGTTATCGATTCATATTGCTCCCGAAGTACAAATGTATCATCGGGTTTACATTTAAGATTCATATACAGCTTCTTTTCAAGTCGATAAATAACAGCAAACCATTTTCTGTTATCCTTATGCCTGATAACAGTTGTACCTTCATATTCTTCTCGTTTAAAAGGATTTGTTTTAATCGCACCTTTGAGTTTTAAACAAAGATTTATCAGAGTTGACTCATTCATAGTAAGTGTTACTCGACAGGTACGTAATTAATTTTTGAAGTTTCATCAGTTAATTCCAACTTAAATATAACGGGTCTCAAACCATCATTACAGCTACATATTGCGACTCCGGGAGTTCTAATCCAATCTCCGTAATAAAAAGTTTCTTTGCCTGAACCATGCGACAATGCAAAAACATATTGGTAAATTGCCTTCCACGCTTCATCACAAAAACCTTCAGGTTTAGCATAATCAGCATGAAAAACCTGTCCTACTTTATGCATAGGGCACGCTTTAAGTCCTATAACACCATATTCTTCGGCAAGTTCTTCATCAAAATGCTTTTTTAACACAGTAATTTTTACTTGTTTCATATTTCGCTCCAAATTACCTGACTGAATCAGAATATCGGAAAAATAAGTTATTATCCAGAAAAAATTTAATCAGTTGCTGTTTATAATGCGCTTAATTTCCTTACATCTAACTTTATTGCCATATTTTGAGTATAGCTTTGCAGATTTTTTAAAGTCACTTATACATTCTTTTTTTCTTTCCGGAAAATGATTTAAACACAGCGCTCTTTTGTAATACAACTCAGGATTTTCAGGGTTAAGATCCAAAGCCTTGGAGTAATCTGCAATTGCCGCTTCATACTCTTCGCTAAACATTTTTGCAGTACCTCTGTTACCGTAAAATATCCATTTTTTATCATTTAGGGATATTGCCTTGTTAAATTCTTTTATAGCTTTAGCGGCTTTTTTCTGATTGAGATATAAAATGCCTCTGCTATTATATACATCTGCATCTTTCGGATTATTTTTGATAAGAACATTAAAATCTTTAAGGGCACCCTTATCATCATTCATAAGCATCTTTAAATTTGCCCTGCCATAAATAGCCTTTTCATAATTCGGGTCAAGATTTATCGCCCTGTCAAAATCCAGCATTGCTAAGTCATATTTGCCGAGATTTTTGTATATTAAGGCTCTGTTATTATACATTGCACCCCATTCCGAATCATACTGCAAAGCTTTATCTGCAATTTTTAACGCCTCTGTATAATCTTGCTTAGCTAAAACTTTTTGTAAAGTTACAACTAAAATTTGCTCATTTTCAGAAACTTGTTTATCTAAAGCCGAGGAATTATGACTTCCAGCATGCACCTGCAAAGACATCAATAATAGTGTTATTAAAATCAAAAATATTTTTTTCATACAAAAACAATATAACACTATTACAAAAATATAGAAATACACAATGCACATTTTTTACATCTCGTAAAATTCCGTTTTGAAAACGCCATAACAAAAAAGGCCTCGAAATAATCGAGACCTTTTTGTATTGACTTAACTTACAATTTCCACTGCAATCCACCTTGGAAGCCGATACCGGTTCTGGTACCGTTTCTGATAGTGAACTGCCCGTAAGAATTGAGTCTTTCTTTAATTTTCTTAGTGAAACCAAGCCCGTATTCAAAGTATGCAGGGTGACGATAGGAAACGCTTGGAAGCGAAATATTTCCTGCCTGCCCCGATACATCGCCCATAATGTTAAATACAAGCTGCGCTGTCGCATACAAACTGAATGTCTCTTTATTCCAAATAAAGTTCATACCAGGTGCAATATTTATACCGTTAAGGTAACCACTGTTCATTCCGAGAATACCATAGTTAGAATGGTAGTTTTGCTGCCCGAATATGTTGTAAGCCATCATAAAAGTAGGCTGGAAGATAAAGTCTGCCGGAAGATGGATATTATAAGCAGTTTTAGACGCAGCACCCGCAAACCAGTTTCCTGTTGAGTCGTTGTATCCCGCGACATTCATAGAGTTATAATAACCGCCGCCATATGCCAATAATGATGTAAAGAAATCACCTTTATACAAAGTACCCATTGCACCGACTTGACCGCCGTTTTGGTACATACCGACACCGTTGAATGTTTGGTGCGCTCCGTTATAGCCGATATACGCAGTAGGCAATAATTTCCAACCGTTATCCAAGGTAATCAGAGGGAAATCAGCACCAATCAATGAGCCGTATGCATTGTTATGAACGTTTAAGCCTTGGGTCATAGAAATCGTTTCAAAGTTTCCGTATGCTTTATACCAAAGACCGCCATCCTTTTTGCTGTACTGATACGGAGCAAATTGAGGGTCAATAGCTGCATATTTGTTTGCCATTCCTGTATCAGCAATCAACTGCTGAGAAACGATGTTAATATGGTCGAACAATAAATTATTTGTAACTAATTGGTTTGCATAGCTCGCAACAGTTGCGACTTGTCCTCTAAACACCTGTGGATTAAAGCTTTGCAAACTTCCGTTCAATACGCCACCTGCGCCTGCAGTTATTGCATAACGTCCAATCGGCGTGTCAATCATTTTTCCGTCAGGGACGATTACATTTAATGCGCCGTCTATATTGTCAGCTCTAAAGACTTTTAATTGGAAGTCTCTGTCGCGAGGAGCGTATTCATTGAATTTTATGTCAGTTAAGTTAATAATACTATCATTTGTTTTCAAATCAGTTGTAACAATTTTATCAGAGTCATAGCTTCTGCCGTCCGCATCAATGCTCAGACTTGTGTTTCCGTTCAATGTTACTTTCGAAGCTGTAATTGTATTTAATACTCCGCTTTGTGTATTTAAAGTACCTGAGAAATCCAAATTCCCGCCAATTTTTGTATTTCCGAGAATTCTAGAGTTTGAATTGTTTGCAGACATATCGCCTTCGATTGCAGTAGCACCTGCCATAAGGATTTCAGAATTATTTGCGCTGAAATTACCGTTTACTGCTCTTAAAGCGCGTCCACGCACAGTGCTAATATCAACATTACCGATTACGGTATCACCCATAAATGAAATTTTACCGTCATTTACAGAAACATTTTTATCGAATTGAGCATCTTTATTAAAAGTAATTGAACCTTTATCAGCTTTAACCTCACCCTCAACTGCCGCATATCCGGCAACATTCATTGAGGCTTTCTCACCAACAGTTACATCATTAGAAATAAACGCGTTGCCTTTAAAATTAAGAGCTCCTGCGTCAACATTGACAGAACCGTCAAATCCGTTAACATCCTTTATGATATTTAATGAGCCGGTTCCTGTTTTATGCAAAAGGCTTGTTAAAGTAGCATCGTCAGATATGATTTCAGGATTGTAGTCCATTGCGTTGTCATTTCTGAACGTAAGAACGGTATTTTCACCCATCGTAAGAGTTGTGTTATCCTTTATAAAGGCATCATCCCAATAAGTAAGATTCGTATTGGCTTCCATAACAACGCTGCCATCAATACCCGCGCCGTTTGCAAAACCAAGGTCACCTACACCTTGAGCTGTGTCATGAAGGGTTGTGTCGCCTTCATAAATATAGCCGTTAGCAAGCGTCAAGCCCGCACCTGTAATATTAATTTTCCCTGTAGTGCCTTCAAATTCAACAAGTCCTGTGTTTAAATCAACATTTGAAGTCTGACCATAAATAACTGCTGTACCATATTCATCACCATCAAAACCGACTTTAACCTCTGTACCGTCAACAAGTTTACTACCGTCTTGGAACGCTAAGACACCGCCGTTTACAGTGCTTTCGCCGCCGAAGAATGTGCTGTCTTTTGCAACATTGACCATCCCTTGAGTTTGAGTGTATTTTCCGACATATCCGCCGTTGTCGCCTGTAAGATTAACGGCAGTCGCATCAGCTTTCACCACTTCTGTATTAGCATTGCCGCCCACGATATCAGCATTAACATTTAAAACAGACTGTCCGTCTATCTCGTCAGCCTGAGTACCGAGCAATAGTTTAGAAGAATCATTCAGGGCAATCGTATTTCCTGCAACCGTTGACACGTTTGTCCCCAAGCCCAACGCAGCTGTTCCGTTGATATCCAGACTTTCAGACAGCCCTGCGCCACTTTTCAACGATAAATCACCGACAGAATTTCCGGCACCGCCTATGCTGGTAATATTAAGATTATTACCCTCTCCCGCAGTTTCAAGATTTGCTTGTCCGGCAACATTCAAATGGCCACTGCCCTCAGCCAGATAAATTTGACCGGTAGTCCAATCGGTATTTACTGTATCAATTACTTGATTTATTTTTAAATCAACTGCACCGCTAAGATTTACATCACCAGCAAGTGAACCTGTATCTAAAATCTCAAATTCACCATCTTTAATTTCGAGGTTAGAACCGTTACCGGCAAAGAAAGTTCCGCCAACAACAGTTTTACCGTCCTCTTGGGTGTACGAACCGGTATAGTCGGAATTATCACCATTAAATTCAACAGTATTTAAACCATTTTTTTCAATGGAACCTGTTCCTGCAATACTGCCGTTAAATATAACAGAATTTTCATTACCTTGGATAGTTGTTTTTCCTCCATCCTGATAAATATCGCCACCGCCGGAAACTGCCGTATTTTGGTCGAACACAATATTACCTGCGTCCGCAGTATTTGATGTATCGAGAACCAAATCACCTTTGTTATAAATGGCACCACCCTGCGAAGAAGCTTGGTTACCAGTGAAAGATGTATTTGCACCTATGTTAACGTTTGCGTTGGTATCATTATAGATGGCTCCGCCTTCGTTTGCAGTATTCCCCTTGAATGAGGAGTCTTTTCCGACTGTTACTATTACCTTGGTGGCATCAGGATTTGCATAAACAGCGTTGTATATAGCACCGCCCTGAGTTCCTGCTGAATTGTTTTCAAATAAAGCCTTTTCGCCGATTGTCGCAGTTCCGTCATAATTGACGACTGCACCACCATTAGCATCTGCTTTATTTCCTGTAAATTTAGCATTATCACCAACAGTTAAAACTGTATCTACCCACTGAGAATAGATCGCACCGCCTTCACCGTTCGTAATGTTGTTTTTAAAAATTGAATTGTCGCCGATTTCAACCTTTGCGCCTTGATTAAAAATAGCGCCGCCGCCGCCCAAGGAAGCATTACCTTCAAATTCTGCACCGTCACCTATTGATAATTGAGTTCCGCTCGCGTCATTATATATTGCACCCCCAACAAAAGCACCTATTGTGTCTTTTGAGGCATTGGTATATCCATTGTTTTTAAAGACAACATTATCACCAATTGTCAAGTCACCGCCCTGCCAATTTGAAATCGCGCCTGTGTTGCCACTTGTCCAATCTGCACCGGTGAATGCAGAATAATTTTCTTCAAACGTAACATTGTCGCCAATTGCGACACTGCCGTTCCGGTTATGAATAGCCGAGCCGCCATAAACTGTTCCTGCAGTGTTATGTATAAATTTAACATTATCACCGATATTAAGCGTTTTTCCGGAACCGTTATTAATAGCCCCGCCTTGTTGCGACATACCCAGCGCATTTTGAATAATTACATCAGAAAGCGTAATGGATTCTCCGCCTGAAAGAGCGTCATTGTTGATAATCTGGAATCCATTCCCATTTATTGTGTGACCGTTCCCGTTAATATTCACGCCATCTTTGTATTGACTCAAAACCGAATCAACTGTCAGGTTGGATGTAACACCTAATGCCAAATCGCTTCCGTTTGCGGCATTTTTTAATTCGCTCCATGAACCTACGTTAATTGCTCGGGCAGGCGTAACAAGCCACGACATAAGAAATGCCGACACTAAAAGCTTTTTTGCGAGCTTCTTTTCCATATACAACTCCTAATTCCAAATAATAAAATAATTGTTAGTATTTTAACATAAATTTGAAAAAATTAGAAGTACTTTAAGTTTAGTTACATCAAATAATTTAGACCACATGTTTGCCGATAGGGGCAATGCAAATTTTTTATTATCGAAAGAGAATTTAGGTATGATTTTCAATGAAACGATAAATTTTGTTATTTGCGGAGAAGCAGGTCAGGGTATTGAGTCAGCAGGCTATATTTTGGCTAGAATTTTGCACAAGATGAATTACCATACATTTTCTCTTCCCGAATACATGTCACGCATAAAAGGCGGCTGCAATTCTAATATGCTGAAAGTCAGCAGTCAGCCCAAAGCTTTTTACTGCCGCAATATAGATGTGCTTTTACAACTCAGCGACTGCGCGACAGAACATTTAAAAACAAGGATTAGCCAAAACACAATAATAATTAACGAAAGCAAAAGCAATTTTTATGTCATAGGTTACGTTTTAGGACTATTCAAGTTTAATTTTGACGAAATGTCTTCCATGATGTCTGAAAATTATGCAAAACTTTATTTAAGCGAGAAAAACAAAGCTAACTTTGAGACAGGTTTTAATAAAGGATTACAAAATCAAGATATTGAAATAAAAATCAAAACAGATGAAAAAATCTCATCTCAAATTATGCTAAGCGGGACTGAAGCAGCTGCAATCGGGTGTATTGCAGGCGGATGTGATTTTCTTACGTTCTACCCTATGTCACCATCAACACCGCTTTCAATTTTTCTCTGTCAAAATGCAAAAAAATTCAATATTATAACCGAACAGGTTGAAGACGAAATTGCAGCGATAAATATGGGGCTCGGCGCAGCATATGCGGGCGCGCGCGCAATTGTACCGTCGGCAGGCGGCGGCTTCGCGCTTATGGTCGAGGGTGTAAGCCTGGCAGGAATGACCGAGACGCCTATTGTAATAAATATTGCTCAAAGACCTGCACCCGCAACAGGATTGCCTACCCGTTGCGCCCAGGAAGACCTCAATCTTGCACTTTATGCAGGACACGGCGAATTTCCACGAATTATTCTTGCTCCGTCTACACTTGAAAATTCTTTTGAATTGGCACAAAAAGCCTTTAATCTTGCACAAAAATTTCAGGTGCCGGTATTTTTATTAACTCAGCAAGACTTTTTGGATTGCGAATATTCAACAGAACCTTTCGACATTGAAAATATAAAAAACGACGACTATACAACTAAATCTTCCAAAGATTATAAGCGATATTCACTTTCAAACGGCTCGATTTCCCCTTTTTCGATACCAAACTACGGAGAAGGCATCGTCTGCCTTGACAGTGATGAACATGACGAAGACGGACAAATCACAGAAAGCTTTGAAATGCGCACAAAAATGATGAACAAACGTCTCGGAAAAACGCAACTTATTGAACATGAAATCATAGCGCCCGATTTTTGGGGAGAAGAAGATTTTGAATTTTTAATCATCGGCTGGGGCGGAACTTACAACGTGCTTAAATCCGCAATTGAAGGAAGAGAAGGGTTTGCACTTCTTCATTTCAACTGGCTGCACCCTTTGTCGGAAAAAGTTCTCGAATACGCGCAGCAAGGCTGTAAACTTGCAATCGTGGAACAAAATGCCACAGGACAGTTCAAAAATCACTTAAAAGAACGCTTTGTGCTGAAATTTGATTAAGAGCTATTAAAATACAACGGAGAACCGCTCTCCATTGAGGATGCAGAACATTTTCTTGATAAAATCTGCGAGTCCGAAGCCCTAAACACTCACAGTGAGGATTCATTATGAACTTTGAAAAAACAAATGCAAACAATGCGTGGTGCCCGGGCTGCGGGAACTTTATGATTTTGAACGCACTCAAACAAGTTCTCAATGAGCTTCAAGGGCAAGGTTTTAGCGAACAAAACACTGTTCTGGTCTCGGGAATAGGTCAAGCTGCAAAGATGCCCCAATATATTCAGGCAAACTATTACAACGGGCTTCATGGCCGTGCACTGCCGGCTGCAACAGGGATTAAAGCCGCAAATAAAAACTTGAACGTCATTGTTACAAGCGGAGAAGGCGACATTTACGGCGAAGGCGGGAACCACTTTATACACGCTGTGCGCCGCAACCCCAATATCACGGTTATTGTCTCTGACAATATGGTTTACGGGCTCACAAAGGGACAATCTTCACCTACGTCGCAACTTGGATATGTGACAAAAACACAACCCGACGGTAATATCGACGAACCATTGAACCCTCTGGCAATCGCAATTGCACAGAATATTTCCTTTGCCGCTCGCGCATTTTGCCAAGATATAGAACAGACAAAAAACATTATAAAAGAAGCTGTAAATCATCGCGGTTTTGCGCTCGTTGACGTATTACAGCCTTGTGTTACGTTTAATAAAATCAACACTTATCAGTGGTTTCGTGAAAACAGCTATTATCTTGATGAAAACTACAATCCAAACGACAGGATGACTGCATTTCAAACTGTAACAGAAAATAATAAATTTGCATTGGGCATTATTTACAAACACGAGTCTGTGCCGTTTGAAGAAAAAGAAATTATAAAAGACAAATCACCTGTTTTCGAAGGCTTTTCGGGCAAAAGTCTTGATAAAGAAGGGCTTCAAAACTTGATTGCTGACTTTCAATAATTTTTACTATTGAAATAATGAAAGATACTCGCCATAGCCATCTTTCATCAAATTAGCAGCGGGAATGAACTTGAGTGCGGCACCGTTAATACAATAACGCATACCGCCATTTTCTTCGGAACCGTCATCAAAAACATGCCCCAAATGAGAGCCTGCAAATTTGCTTTTTACCTCTGTGCGGTTCATCCCTAGTGAATTATCAGGAGAGGTTCTTATCGCCCTCTTACTAATTGGTTTTGAAAACGAAGGCCAGCCACAGCCCGAATTAAACTTATCTTTTGATGAAAAAAGAGGCTCTCCGCTCACAACATCAACATAAATTCCTTCGTCAAAAAGCTTATCGTATGGGCTCGAAAAAGGCTTCTCGGTTCCGGCATTTTGAGTAACGGCGTATTGCAAATCGGTAAGACTGTTTTTCAGATTTTCATCAGAAACGTTCTTATATTTTTTAACATTGGACAAATCAATGTGACAATATCCTTGAGGATTTTTATCGAGATATTTTTGATGATATTCTTCAGCGGGATAAAAGTTTTCCAGTTTTTTTACTTCAACTGCTATAGGCTCAGAAAAAAACTTTTGCTGATATTCAATCACCGCTTCAATTATCGGCAAATCGCTCTTGTCTGAATAATATATTCCGCTTCGGTATTGAGTCCCCACATCAAAGCCTTGCCTGTTCTTTGTTGTCGGGTCTACTATTTCGAAATACATTTCTAAAATATTAGCCAGCGTAATTTTTTTGTAATTATATTCAATCAAAACAGTTTCTGCAAAACCCGTGTCTTTTGTGCAAACCTCTTCATATGTCGGTTTTATAATACAGGATTTACCGTTGGCATAGCCGGTTTGAGTGTTTACAATTCCGTTTATCTTTGAAAAAAATGCTTCTATTCCCCAAAAACATCCGCCCGCAAGGTATATTGTCTTGATATTTCCGTTTAGTTGATTTCCCATTATTGCCTCACAAATCGTGATTTTTAGCTAACTTTCGCCTATCATAACATGGCTTGCAAAAATTTTTGTTATCCTTTTTCAGCCAATCGGATTAATATACCATATTTATTGCTACTTTGGAGTATAATATTGTCAGGAGATAAGCTTATGCCTAATTTGAGCGCTGACGAAATTTTTGAACAATACAAAAAAGAAACTGCGGAATTTCCCGGAGATTTAAAATACAGGGAAGATTTAGCCAAAGCTATCGGATTACCCCGAGCAGAAGCACATATCCTGCGACCTATAATCGGGCAGGAAGAATTTCAAAGCCTTATGAAACAATACAAGCGCAAAGATTTTCAACCGGGCATAAGAAAATATGATGATGTTTGCGATTCACACGATTACAGATATTTGAATTCAGGAGAATTTCATGCAAATCTTCATATTCATTCCACTCATTCAGACGGACTGATTTCCGTACAAAAACTCCTTCGCCACTCAAACGCAATTGCCGAAAGAAACGCCAAAAAATTTCCTGAGCACAAAGCCCCTTTTATGATAGCACTTACCGACCATGATTGTGTTGACGGTGTGCGTGAACTTTTAAATCTCGTTGCAAAAAATCCTGAAAAATACAAAAATCTGCGCATAGTTCTAGGTGTAGAAGTATCAATTATCGCAAACACAATGAAATTTCAGAACAAAGAGACCTCAATACATCTTCATATGCTCGCAATAAATCCTTATGACAAAAAATTATTTGATTTTCTTGAGCGCAAAAGACACTTGAAATACGAACTTGCTCAACAAACTAACACCGCTCTAAATAAAGAACTTGCGCCTGTTTTAAAAGAACTAAAAATTGAATTTAGCATTAAAGAAGCGGCAAAAATCCACGAAATGATTTTAAAGGGTTTGGATGAAGTCAGCAGACCGCTAAAAAAATATACTTTTTCAAAATTGCTTTTTTCTTACTATGTTGAAAACTTTAACCCTGTTAAAAAAATCCTTACCGAAAGCGGAATAGAAGCAGGAAACCTCAGCCTAGAAAGAGCCATGCGGGGTTATTTGCACCTCTTCCGCCGTCCTGAAGGCTTTGTTTTTAACTACAAAGAAGGTTTAAGCCGCTATTTGTCAGATGAAGTAAAAGCCAAGATAGGTAAAATATATAATTTTGAGGAACTTGTAAAAGATACTCCTCAATATTTGCTTGACGCTATCGAAAAATGCAGAAAAATATGCGAATACTCCCATCCATCTATGAATCACATGCCTGAGGCTTTTTCAGGTTTTGAAGATACAATTGACTATCTTTACGGAGTAGAATATGGCGTTTTCAGCATTGCGCACCCCGGCAGAACCCTTGTTAAAGATTTTGATAAAAGTATCGATGAAATTTTCTCGGATATGTTTTCATTATTTAAGAAGCACGGAAAAAATAAGGCTTTTTCTTGTGAAGGCTGCTATCAGTCATACCAAGGGGGCACTTGGCTTAAATATCAGGAAAGCATTGAAAAAAATGCGGAAAAATACGGACTTGTTCAAATCGGCGGGCTTGACTCACACGGCCCTAACGTGATTTCCCGATACCCTTGGTTTTAGCTTTTAATTTTTGCAAAATAAACATATTTGTTACAAAATTAGCAAATTTATTTCTTCTGTGATTTTATATTTGTATGAAAATTTTGCCGTTAATAAGTTTTAAATCTGAGGTTTTCGAACCTAAAAAAATGACTCCGAATACGTTTGTGCGATACAATCACGTCGCTCACACAGACACTATTTCTTTCGGTAAGGCAGAAGAAAATAACAAATTAACTCTTTCTCAGACAAAATGGCTGATAAGCCAAGCTTCAAAATTCCCGGAAGACATAAATTATAAAAAAGCATTGTGCCAAAATCTGGGACTTAGCCCCTCAGAGTATTACCTGCTCCACTCTGTTATGGGCGCAGCCGAATTAGAAGATGCTGTTTCAAGCTTAAAAGAAGAAAATTACACCCCGGGGAAAAGAAAACACCCTGAAATAATAGACTCACATGACTTGAGCAATATGAAATCAGGTAAATTCAGAGCCAATCTGCACAATCATTCTGTGCATTCCGACGGTAAACTTACGATAAAGGAAATGCTGGAGCTTGCAGTAAAAATTGCGGATAACAACAAAGAAAAGTCAGGAATCACAACAAAAGTAAAAAATGCACCGTTTATTTTAGGTCTTACCGACCACGATACTGTTGAAGGTGCTAAAGAGATTCTGGAGATAATAAAAGAAGACCCTTGGAAATACAAAAACCTGAAAATTGTTCTCGGAACAGAAATAAGCGCAATAGGAACTTTGTTTTGTTACCAAACTAAGCCAATAAGCATTCATACACTGTTTTATAATTTAAACCCTTTTGATAAGGAATTGAATAGATTCTTAGACTCAAAAAAAGAGGGAAAGAAAAATCTCATAAACCAGGCTATCGAAAGATTAAACCAAGCAAATCTGTTCGAAGACCAGGATATAAAAATAAAATTTTCAACAGATGAGCTAAATCAAGTTTACCAAATGCCATCAAAGGGTCTTGGAGAAGTTTATATTGCGTTTTCAAAGTATGTCAAAGCAAAGCTTATTTTCGAGTATTTAAATTCATATGACGACAAATTTATGCAAAATATGTCAAAACTTGGTTTCGAGCCTGATGATTTTAAGGTTTCAGATATACTCAAATATCAAAAATCCGCAAAGATCAACACAGGTAAATTTCTAAAATTTGAAGATGCATACAATGAATTTATAAACCTAAAACTTAAGGAAAAAGCTGAAAAGCAAAAGAAAAATTATGAACCCAAAGTCGTAATATCAAAATTGCCGAATAAATTATCCACAGCCCTGCTAAATGCAAGTACAATATACAATCAGGTAAAGCCGCAGCTTTATAATCTTGATGAAGCATATGCCGACTTCGACGAAACACTGCAATTCCTTTCCGCACAAGAATACGGAACAATAAGCCCGGCTCACCCCGCAAAATTATGCTTCAACAACACAGGCAGCGGAGTCGGCGACTTTTACAGAGAATTTTACAGCAAATTTAAAGAGCTGGGAGGGGAAAAAGCCTTATATAATGAAGAATATTACCAATCTTATGACATGTCAAAATCCGCACCGACATTTATAACGTCAAAATTTGCGGGTGAAGAGGCCGACTTACTCCCAATCGGCGGAACGGATTCTCACGGAGATAATCTTTGGTCGCGCAGAAAATTAAGATGAAACTTTAAATCGGTATGTAACCCCACGCATAAACATTCTTCCTATTGTACTCAATTACATAGTAGCCTTTTTTTGAGTCATAAATTTTAGCAGACATGTCAAGCTCTTCTTCATTTGCATACTGATTCTCGAGTCTTTTTACATTACGTTTCTTTCTTTTGAGTTTTTTCTTTTCTTTCTCAAATTCTTCCTGTCTTTTATTCAAGTCCGCATCTGATTGCTGCTGGACAACGACTTTTAATGCCGGAACAAGAGCCTTGAGCTGCCTTGACTGAATCAAAAGCAAATATCGCTTATCATCCGACAATGCAACTTCGTAATACCCGGGCTCAAGCGTATTTTCTCCGTCATGAAGCACAAAAGGATTTATCATATTAGGTCTTTGAGTTTTAGGCAGAGGATGGAAATAGCCTTTTTCCTGAGGGCGTATGCCGGCAGCTTCAGGCGGAAATTGCAAAAGGTCTTCAAAATCTCTTATTTTTGGCAGCTTAAAATCATCAAACATAAGAATATTATACTTTTTTTGCGCCAAAATTAACAGTCGTTAAATTTTCAAATACATCAAATACTGCCGTGTCATAAATTTTCGTTGAATTCAGCTTATCGCGCAAAACCAAGAACGTAGGACCTGAACCTGACATCAACGAGTCTTTCACATTTTCTTTTATGTCGCTCAAAATTTCATAATCAGGCAAAATAGATTTTTCAAGACTATTGTAGATTAAATCTTTATTAAATTCACCATTTTCAAGTAGCTTTTTGAGTTTTTCAGTGTTATTCGGATGAGATTTATCCTCAAGAAGAGCGAACTTTTGATACGCTTCTTTCGCTGAGATACCTAAATTTTTCGGCTTGATGAGCGACACAAAAAAATCCGCCGAAGATAATTTTTCAATAATTTCGCCCCTGCTTGTGCATAGAGCACATCCGCCTTCAAGGCAAAAATTCAAGTCTGAGCCCAGCTCAGAAGCTATTTTGTGAAGTTCTTCCCGAGAAAGTGCGTTTTCAAATATTTCGTTCACGCCGTATAATGCACCGCTTGCGTTAGTGCTGCCACCAGCCAAGCCGGCTGAAACAGGGATATTTTTTTCAATATAAACCAAAACTTTTTTATTCTTTATATCGGCTGCGTCAAAATATTTTTTTAACGCTTTATACACAATATTTTTTTCATCATAAGGAATTTCTGTGCTGGTGCCGCTAAGCTCGATTTCATTTTCTGCACAATCAGATTTCTCAACAGAAATGGTCAAATAATCACTGAGTGAAATCGTATGCATTATACTTTGAATATTGTGAAATCCGTCAGGGCGTTTATCTAAAACCTCTAAAGTGAGATTTATTTTCGCAGGTGTTTGGATTTTTACTTGCTGCATAAATTCGCCTTTAATTTCACTGAAAGTTCTCCGAACTGTTCGATAGAAAGTGTTTCTCCGCGTGTATTTTCGGAAATATTTAGTTCTTCAAGCGTTTTTTGAACGGCATCTTTATCAAAACCTGCATTTTGAAGGCAATTTTTTATATTTTTTCTGCGAGAGGCAAAACTTGCCTTCAAGACTCTGCGGAAAAATTTGTAATCATCGAGTTCAACAAGCGGCGTTTTTCTGACTTTCAGCTTAACAAGCGCGCTATCTACTTTAGGACGAGGGAAAAAGCATTTTGAAGGAACCTTCTTTATAATTTCCACATCAGCAAAAAATTGCGCCAAAATCGTAAGCAACCCATACTGCTTCGAAGGAGATTTCTCGGTTGCAGCAAGCCTTTGTGCAACTTCGTACTGAACCATCAAAATTATTTCATCAATAGCATTTCTGTTGGCATTTTGCATATCGTCAATTTCACCGAGCAAGTGTGCGAGAATAGGACTTGTTATATAGTAAGGAATATTTGCAACAATCTTTAAATGCTCACCAAACTGAGAGATATCAACCTTTAAAACATCATTATGGATTATTTCAAGATTATCAGCACCGAGTTTTTTAATTACCTCGATTGCATCTTCGTCAAGCTCAATTGCAACGACATTGCCAGCTTTTTCAATCAATTTTTCCGTGACAAAACCTGCGCCCGGTCCGATTTCGACAACTGTATCATTTTCATTAAGTTCTGCTTGGTCTATAATAAAATCAATGATACTTGCGTCAACGAGGAAATTTTGTCCCAAACGCTTTTTGGTTCTAAATTGTTTAGCTCTATTGTAGTAGTCCATGTAAGTATTATAATAATACAAACAGCTAACTGTTCAAAACCTTAATTTTTGATATTGTAACATCTATGGCAATCAGAAAACTTGAAGAAAATCAAATAGACATCTTAAAAACTGCGATTTGCCGTGATTTTTATCTGTCATGCAAAACTAAAACCGACCTTAAAATAGGCACGGAAATTGAACGATTACCTGTTTACACAAACTCATTTGAGGCAGTAAATTACTTCGGTGCAAACGGGCTTTATCGTTTGTTAAGACAAATTGCATACAACGATGAATGGAGCTACATTACTGATTTAACGTTCATCAACGGGCTTAAAAAAGGCGAAACTACGATTACTCTAGAACCGGGAGGGCAGACAGAATACAGTCTTGCACCGCGGAAAACAATTTTTGAATTAAAAAACGATGTAGAAAAATTAGACGCAAAATTACAGCCGATTTTGAATTATCTTGGAATAATGCTTTTGGAATACCCTGTGACACCTGTTACAAACGGACAAGACATCGAAATCGTACCAAAACGCCGCTATCAAACCATGGCAAGATACATGCGCGGCGAAAAGTGCCATACAATGATGAGAGAAACAGCAGGAATTCAAGTTGCAATTGATTACACCGATGAAATCGATGCAATGCGCAAATTCAAGCTTTCAATGATGTTATCCCCGTTTGTCACCGCGATGTTTGCAAACTCACCGATACGCTGCGGGAAAAATACAGGTTTTAAATCATATCGCGCCTCTGCCTGGTTAAAAACAGACGAAAGCCGCTGCGGATTTGTCTCTAAAAAACTTTTTGATCATAACGAACAGTTCAGCTTTGCAGATTATGTAAATGCCGTTTTTGATGTACCAATGCTTTTTGCACAACGAGAAAACGAAATCATCGAAATCGGCGGAAAAATGTCTTTCGATGAATATGCGAAATACGGTTTTGAGAATTTAAGCGCAACACGAGAAGACTACAATCTTCATTCCACACTCTTTTTCCCTGAGGTACGCTTAAAAAACATCATTGAAATAAGAAACCAAGATACACAGCAGGGGGCTATGAAATACGCAATTCCTGCGTTATATAAGGGTATCATGTACAGCCAAACTGCCTTGAACGACACATTTGAACTTTTAAAACGTCTTACATATGCGGATTTCTGCAACTTAAGACAAGATGTTCCCGTTTCAGCGATTAAGGCTAAAATCGGCAACAAAACCGTTCTTGATTACATTAAAGTTATTTTAAATATTTCCTATCAGGGACTTTTGTCTCAAAAAACAGGCGAAGAAAAATTACTGGAACCGATTATGCAATTGGTGTATGATAATCTGTGTCCTGCGGATGTTGTTTTGAAAGACTGGAACAGCAGTTTCAAATGCAGCATAGACAAATTGGCAGAACACATGAAGGTAAAATGATAATCACACCCGAAGAGCTTGCTATTCACGAACCAAAAGAACAACTTCTCGAAATCATCAACAACAAAAAGTTTGATGACAAAGTTTTGTTTGAAAAAGAGTCTGATTTTCACACAATAAAAGTTGTGGAAAATGAAATCGGACGTTTTTTACATTACAAAGATACATATCAGGCAGGATACATAAAAACTCAAGCCTACAGCGGCAATCTGCCATATATAAACTACTTTTTGATACCATATTTGATGAATCCTCAGGTTGAAAATATCCTTTTAATCGGGCTTGGAACCGGTATTCTCGTCAATCAATATGAAAAACTTTTTAAAAATCTTAAAAGCATTGATGTTATAGATATTGAGGAAAATATCCTTGATGTTGCCATAGATTTCTTCGATTTTGTACCTTCCGAAAAGTTCAATTTTATCCTGCAAGATGGTCTTGTTTATTTGAACAATTCCAAGAAAAAATATGACTTGATAGTCGTAGATGTCGCGTCAGATGAAGGAATAGACGATAGATTTTGCACAGAAGAATATTTAAAGACGATAAAAACACATCTCAAAAAAGACGGGATTTTTGTTTCAAATATGCCTTCATCCGCAGATGTTTTGAATCCGAAAAACAAGTTTGTGCTTAATTTGCTGAAAAAATATGAAAATTCTTTCAAAAATGTTGATTTATACAAAGGCAATACCTCTGATAAAGTCTATTATAAAGCTTTCTTTGGACTTGAAGAAAGAGTCATGGACATTACAAATCTCATAATAATTTCTTCGGATAAAAAATATGAAACATCTCCCGAAAACACTATTTACAAAGAAACCGGAGTCGAAATCAGCGAATATCTGAACGACAAAATTCAGTCCCCCCAGTAACACTCATTCATTTCTCTTTTGTAAATATTTATTAAATTTTTCGTGAAATATTTATGATAATAGCAAATTTTATTTTTTAGTGATTATAATTAATAAAACACAGGAGCTGACATGTCCATCGCGAAAACAAATATTTCTTATTTGTCCTCATCTATAACAAATAGTCCTCCGGCGCCCATAAATATTATAAACTCCCCTCCAAAATATATTACACCCGACTCCCCGCCCGACAAAAATACAAAAAATAATAAGCTTTGGGGTACACTGGGAGGTTTGGCAGCATTAGGTCTTGCCGCCTGTATGTATTATAAATACAGGCGAGGTTCGAAAAATATGACAAATTCAAACGGAAAAAACGAGCCTAAAAAAATATTAACAAAACTCATCGACTCAGAAACCATAAAAAAGAAACTTGAAAACTTAGGAGGGCTCAAGTCTGATGTAGAGAGAAAAGTCGGCTACCTCAATTTTGATAAATTTAAATTTTTAGACCACGTAAAAGAAAAAATTAACGGATATATCCCATTGGATTATGTTTTTGCCGCTAAAAATGCAAAATTAGAATCATGCTTTGTGCCTATTCCCGATATCCTTTTCGTTTCAGGAGCCAACAACAAGACTTTTGAGAGTTTGACTAAGTTAATTTCTGTAAAATACAACGCAGATTTAAAAACAATAACGTACCGAAAAGGGGACGTAAAACCTTATATGAGTTACCTTTCAGAACTATATTCGGATGCAGAGTCGAAAAAATCACACACTTTTGTCCATATTAAAAATATTGATGAATTTATTGCAGATTTGGGTCACGCAAACAACAAAGAATATCACTCACAGTTTGAAAGTTTATTAGAAAAAAATAAAAAAGCTAATATTACAATTATAACGGATTTATCCACTGAAAAAGCTAATTACAAGGCAAATAAAATGGTAATGGATTGCGAAGAGACTATTAATGCTCAAGATTTAACCTCTGATTTAGAAATTTATGAACATAAAACCTGGCTCAACTCATCTGCAATTGTAAAACCACTCCGAAACCTGCAAAAAGAAGAGACGCAAGGAATGTCTAATATTTTGGAACCTAAAGCTGTATTTTTGGTAAACGCTAAAAATTCAAAGATAATTGAATTTATGCAAAAAGCAGCAAAAATAACTAAAAGTAAGTTTGTAACAGCAGATCTCGAAAAATCAAGCCTGGAAGAAATAACAGCGAAGCTAGAAAATTTATACAAAGAGGCAGATTTTTTATATGACATTAGAGGGCAAAAAACATATATTTTCATCCAAAATGTACAGGAACTGCTATTGAATGCAGAAAAAGAGACAGAAACCTACAAAAGTTTGTTTAAGCTGTTAAACGAAGCTCCTGAGCACCACAGTTCAGCCTTGATACGAAATAACCTCCAAAATGATATTAGTTCTTTGTTTAATGAAAAAAATTCAGCTTCCTTTTCAATAGTATCAGCCAAAGAAATTGCATACTTGCAAAAAATAAAAGAAACTGACGGAAAAATACTCGAAGAATGTATAAATTTGGCTCACATCGATTCCGACAAGTTATGCAGAGAGTTTATTTACAGGATATTGGCAGAACAGACAGGATACATAGCAAATGGGCAGGTACCAAACGGTATACTTATTTCAGGTGACCGTAAAAAAGCACAAAAAGTAGTTGAATCAATGAAAAAAATCCTTGACATTAATATCAAAGAATCCGACTTTGATATGGATGATAAATTCAAGAGCATTAAAAAAATAGTTGAAATGGCAGAAGAATGCGAAGCAGAGTACCAAAAAACAGGCAAACGCGGACTCGTGATAATTAATAATTTGGATGAGTTGCTTTGTGATACAGAGATTGACACCAGCAGAAAAGCTATTGCCCGACTTAAAGGATTTATCGAACATTTATCAGAAAAATGCCACACCACCATTTTGACAGCCACTGATAAGCCGCTATCAACTTTAGAATCAGCTTCTATCGGTTCTCAAAGATTCGCATTAAAACTTCACATAAAAACGAAAGGATAAAAAATGCAAATAACTTCAATAAATTTATTTTCTGCACCAAGAAACATACAAAATAGAATACGGACTAATAACTACAAGATAAATGTTCCGTTTAAATCTGATTCATTTGAAAAAAATTCAAGCAACGATGAAATAAAATTCAATTCTTTACATGAAAGATTAAGCAATGTTTTTCAAACAACAGATAGAATTAAAAACAATCCGAATTTAACCACAATAGAATATCTTAAGATGATGGAAGAGCAACATGAAAAGCTCGAAAAACTCTTAGTCGAATATGATAAAATAAGTAACTTGCTGGAAAAATCAACTCCTGAAGAATACAAAAAAGATAGTAATATAATATGTGATTTTCTGAACAGGTACAATGAACTGCCTAAAAACAAAGGTTTTGAACGTATTGGCGGATATGAAGACATAAAAGAGCTATTAAAAAACGAATTTATATTAAAATCCATAATGATGAGTCAAACATCACAAAATACAGAAGTGCCAAACTCAATACTCTTTTATGGACCTCCGGGCTGCGGCAAAAGTACTTTTGCATTAGCCTTAGCAGAACAGACGCTGTCTAATATAGAAGTTTTAGACGCAATGGATTTTGATTCAGAAGAAGACGCTATAATAAAAATAGAAGAAATAGCAAAAGAATCCAAAATCAATTATACAAAGAATAACAAACAAAGAACTATCATATTAGTAAATGAAGCGGATGATTTAATATCTAAAAATTCGCCGGCATTAGAAAATATAAAAGAGTTTATAAAAAATTGTTCAACTAAATATAAATGTACCTTATTTTTGACGACGAATAGACCGTCTGACATTGATGAAGTATTGCTGGAAAATAACATTACACCATTCAAGGTCGGCATTGGTCCTGCAGATAAACAAACTTGCAAAGCAATAATAGAACAAATACTAAAAAGAGAAGGTAAATACCCAAAGGATGGCGTAGCACCAATACTTTCAGAGTTATTTAAAAACCAAAAAGAAATTTATTCTAATGCAAATATCGAGAGGATATTATTAATGACTCTAGGCAAAGTATCAAATCCTACAACTCAAAATTTTGTCAACACGATAAAAAGCCAAGAAGAAATGGCAAGCATAACACCTGCCATTTTAAATCAGTTTATCGAAGATAAAGTTAAACTTAGCAACAACTAGATAAGGAAGAAAAATTCTTTAGGCAATTTAGCCGAAACTGCCAATAAATTTCAAAACTATCACTTTCACTATCAGATGCTATGTTGGTTTTTACATATATCTATCCGGATCATAATCAGGATAAAAAACTTCTTTATAATAATGATTTTTTTGTTCTGCCATATCAGCTAATCTTTTAAGCTCTGTTTGGTGTGCTTGCAATTCATATTTTTCTGCTTCAGTTATTCCATCATTCAATTTTACTTTTAATGTAAATCTTTGAGGACCTATTGCTGCTTGCTCAAGTTTATCTAATGGCATATCTGTTTTTGTCATTATTGTAGTATGATAATTCTTTTCTAAATTTTCAGAAAAAGCTTTAAATCTTGCTATTGCCTTTCTACTTTCCTGACTTTGAGTGTCAGAAAGTAATCTATCCAAATTTTTAACCGTTAAAAGAGTTCGCAAGTTATTTAACTTATACACCGTCTCAGCATTTTTTGCCGTATCAACAATTCTCTGTATTGATTCAAACGGCGCTTTATGGTCATAATTGATCTCTTTGTATAATGCTTTTGCCTGATTACGAATCCACTCAACAAAAACATCTTTTTCATTAGAGGGACCCCATATTAGTATACCGTTTGGAATTTTCGCGTCATTTACCGCTCCATTCTGTTCAGCTTCAAGTCGAAGAAGATATTCCCTACCTACATTAAATTTTTGGTCTGCTTTATTATCAATGCCAATTAAATGTTTTCCTAATAAAACATCTACTCTCTCTGTTATCTTCTTTTTATTTTCACGAACCACTGCAACATAAGGTTCAAATATTTCTTGAGCTCTTCTGACTTTATCCGCATGTTTAAATATCAAGCCTGAGTATCTTGTTTCACAAAGATCTCTTGTGTCCTCTAAATGAAAAATTTCTGCTAATTTTTTCAACTCTTCTGTTGTTTCATAAAGAATATTGAATTTTTTCGAGTCAAGAACTAACCTATAACTATCGTCAAAAGCTGAGCTAAAAGTCACATTTACAGGATTTGTTGAAACATTCTGCTTCGAAAAATTTCTATTATTACTGCGGTTATTTCTAACCGACACGGGGGTAACTCTCATTTTCTTCACCTTTCTCTAAAGTAATACTAAATTTATATTTATAAATTCAATAATATCATGCTAAAACTTTAGCAAAAAGAGAATTTGGCAATTTCGAAACATACTTTTATATTTCTTAACATGCATAAGTAAAATTATTGTCCCAAACGACAAAATCTCTTAGTTATCTAAAAGCCTAACTTTGCCTGTTGTGTGGTCGAGGTGGCACTTTGCGATATAAAGCTCGTTATTTTGCACGGCATCTCTGATTATGTCGGAGCGCTCTATCAACATTTCTTCAACTCTATATGTATGCTTTTCCGCAAAATCATTGTTATCTTTAAACTCTTTATTGTTATCAAAAACTGTGTAAACACAACCCATAAGAGACTTAAAAGCCTCAGGCTCTTTGGGATATGTATCATAAGCGTATTTCATAACACCGCAATCATCATGCCCGAGTAAAATCAACAACGGAAGTTTCAAGTTTTTAACCCCATACTCGATACTTTCAACAATATTCGGGCCTGCTGCAATACCGCCCACTCGGATTACGAACAACTCACCTATACCACAGTCAAAAATAATCTCCGGAACCGATCTCGAATCCGAACAGCAAAGAACAATAGCGTCCGGAGCCTGATGAAATGCGAATTTTTGAAGAGTTTCCACACTCATATTTTTTGCGGTCGGCATTCCGTTTACAAAGTTGTTGTTCCCGTTTAAAAGTTTTTCTAACTCTCGTTTTGCTTTTTTAAACATTTTCTTTCTCCGCTTCGGATGTGATTTCGGAAACATTTTCAGGTGCAGGCTGCTCTTTATTAGATTTCTTAGATTGAACAATTTTGTAACCGATAACATAGAATATAATCAACAAAATCGATACTGCGAGAATAATTTCTTTCAAGTATTGTTTAATAACTTCACCAAAAACCATTAGCAGTGTTGAAACAAGGAAAAACCTTGCGCCTCTGCCGAAAATACTGATTGCGGTAAACAGAAAACCGTTCATATTAAGAACGCCGCTTGCCCAGGCAAAAATATTGTAAGGAACAGGCGTTAACGCAGCAGTTAAAACAGCAACCGTACCCCATTTTTCGTACATAGCTTCAACTTTTTCAATCATGTCTTTCTTATTACGAAAAACCCAGTTAAAGAATGGTCTGCCGCCAACTTTACCCAAAAGCCAGCCGGTGAAGCCGCCAAAAGCAGAGCCTATTGTGGCAACAAGTGCATAAAATAATGCTTTTTGAGGATTAGCCAAATCCATTGCTATCAGCAAAAAATCCGGAGGCGGAACAACAAGAAAACTTTCAAGCCAAGCATTAAGAGCCAGTCCCCAAGCGCCATGCTGTTCAAACCACATTTGTAATCCATAAAATAATTCGTGCATAATGATATTTTACCTCAAAAAGAAATTACAACAATAAAAAATCGCTGAGAAAATACCTCAGCGATTCTTAAATTTTTTGAAACCTAATCCATAGGAATAATAAGTTTTTGACCTATTTGAAGAGCATTTGGATTCGCCATTTTATTAGCAGCTGCAATCTGATTTACTCTTGACGCGTCATATTTGCCGTAAAACCTGATAATAATACCTTCTAATGTATCACCTGATTTAACGGTATAGTTTTCGCTTCTGCCTGCTGTTGCAGCAACAGTAGCTGAGTCAGCAGGTAAAATAGTTATGTTTGAATCTTTTGCTTTCTTAGAGAAGTTAAAAAGTCCTTTTGACGGCTTTTCAATAGGCGGAACCGTGTAGCTTTCGTCTACAACAGGCTCGTTAGCTGACAAGCTGACAAATGCTGTCATCATAAACATGCACACAGCACCAATGAGGAAACCTGACACTAAATAAACCGCAGGCGTTTTTTCTTTCTTTGTAGAAATATTAAAGTTACCCAAAAGTGTATCGAGTTCTTTTTCTTTCTTCGGTCTTACATAAACGCTTGGCGCATTTTCATCATAAGAAATCTTTGATGGCTGACCGTTTCTTGTTTTGAACCCTTCAAGCTGATTAATTTTTTCTCTGGAAAGATTTGACCTGTACAGTGTGGAACTTTTCATATTTTCCCCTCATTATTATATATAACTATATTATTTTAGATATACAGACAAAGTCAAGGTTTTTTGACTTCGCATTACATAAATATACATTTATATAAACACAAACAAAATTTTTTTTGCTAGCTGAGAAAAAATTCATACAAAAAAATCCCGAACAAATTCGGGACTTTTAAGAATATTATTTTAAACTAAGTTAAGCTGCCTTGATTTCTTTAATGATATAATCTGCAACCCACTCAAAATCTTGGTTATTTACAGCAGCTTTTTTAAGAAAATCTACAGACGGTTCACCAATTCTGATAAGAGTCATAGCAACAATTCCACGAATTGAACCTTTTAAAACTTGAAGCTGACCTACAAGCTCCGGCACTGCATTCTGTCCGTATTCTACCAAAACATTTTCGATATCATTTTTTGTTTTAACATCTGCGTTATCCAACTTTGAAATTAATTCCGAAACCGATTTTGACATTTTTATTTCCTTATTTTCTTTTTCTAAAACTGCTTGCATTGTGTAATTCCTATCTAACATGCTTATATTTATTTCACAATTTTATTATACGAACAAAAAAACGAATATAAGGATTTTTTAATAAATTCTTTATATCTATATAAAGATTTGAATATAAATTAATATTTCATTAATAAATTGTTTAAACTTTTAAAGAAATGGGAATATAAAAAACAGAAAGCAAACATGATGGATATGAAAATTAATAATATATTAAAAAAAGCATTTACTCTCGCAGAAGTGTTAATCACGCTCACTATAATCGGAATTGTAGCAGCTATGACAATTCCGACACTTATGAGCAAATACAAAGATCAAGCTACCGTTACAAAATTGAAAAAAGCTCAATCCGTCCTTTCAAACGCCCTTCTCAGCGCTACTGCGAAAAACGGTCCTTTATTAAGTGAATATACAAATGGAAGCCATATATATGTTAGTTGGTTGAATACAAATATTAGTGCCGAAGAAAATATAAAGTTAATTTTCAATGAAATTAAAAGCGTAAAAAACAATTATACCGATGGAGCCGATAATAGCCTTCCAGGCTCTTTTGATATATGGGGGTCATACAGCTGGGTATCGATACTGACGCAGGATAACATAATTTATGGTATTCACACAGGTTCACCAAATATCGTGGCTGTTTGTGCAGACTATGGAATAAACTACAAATGCAATAAATTTTTCAGCTTTACTCCAAGTATAAACGCTGCAATTTCACCAAATGGGGCACAAAACAGCTTGTATACCTTGAAAAAATCCGATACATGCGATGCGCTTTCTTATGATAATTTATGGAATAGCTGCACATACTGGGCAATTCAAACAGGCAAACTAAACAAAAAAGCGGGAGAATGGTTTGAAATTTAAATGTAGGGGAACTTAACTATGAATATGCAAAAAATATTTAAAAAAGCATTTACTCTCGCAGAAGTGTTAATCACGCTCACTATAATCGGAATTGTAGCAGCTATGACAATTCCGACACTTATGAGCAAATACAAAGATCAAGCTACCGTTACAAAATTGAAAAAAGCACAGTCGATAATTTCAAATGCATTCTCTATTGCCAACACTAAAGATGGAGATGTTATTGAACTAAAGAGTAATAGTTATGGCAGCTGGATGGATTGGACATTTTCATCCGGAATACCGCCGGAAAGCATTAATTCTATTTTTCAAAATATCAAAGGAACACCTGTTGGAGATATTTCCTCCAGTTATGCCAGTATTCGCTCGGAAGACGATATAATTTTCGGGCTGCACATAGGTATGCCTGAGTATGGATTACTAATTTGCACAGACTACAAAATGATTAAAGGATACCATTCCACCATTGAATCAATCCAATGTCAAAATATATTTAGATTCGATTTTACAGAAAATTTCACTATTGTGCCTTCAGGAACGCCCAACTCAAATTACACACTAAGAAAACCTGATACTTGTCCAAGTAATAATGCCTGGGATAATGGTTGCACATACTGGACACTCGCTACAGGAAAAATCAAAAAGAAAGCAGGTGAGTGGGATGATCGTCTCGGCTTCACCAGCAATCGCTAAATAGCAAAAACCCCGTCAGCGAAATTATCGCAGTCGGGGTTCTTAATTAAATAGTTTTTAATTATCTATTTTTTTTGGATACGAATTGCAGAGTCAGGGCAAATAAGTGCGCAAGTTCCACAACCGATACAAAGTGAAGCATCCGGCTCAACACATGGTGTTTGGTAGATACCAACTTCTTTTGACCATTGCAGGCATTTCTCGCCTTTAGCGTTGATAGGGCATTTTACGATGCACAAACCGCAGCCTTTGCACAAATCGGTATACAAATACCAATCTGCTTTTCCTTTAGCAACGTCGTTAATAACGTAACCTTTATGTTCTACTTTAGACATTATTTTCTCCTTCTGAAATTAAACTGCTGCTTTCATCAAGCCCATACCACGTTCAAGCGCTTTGTAGTTGAGGTCTCTCAATTCAGGTTTTGCATCGAATTTTTTACCGAGAGCCATTTCCATAGCGTTTTTGATATCGTCAAGAGCCAAAACTTGAGTTGCCTCAAGCAATACACCCAAGATGATGATGTTGAATACTCTTGATGAAAGTTCATCGTTAGCGATTTTGTTAGCGTCAACGCCAATGATTTTCTTAGCCTTCATTTCAGGTTTTTTAGTACATACTGAAGAGTCGTAAATAACGGTTGTATTTTCGTCAACATAGCTTGAGCATCTGTCGATAGCTCTGTCAGAAACCATAATTACGATATCAGCTTTTGAATAACGCGGTTCGCCGATTGTTTCGTCAGCGATTTGGCAGTAAGCGATAGAAACACCGCCGCGCTGCTCAACACCGAAGTTAGGAATATATAATACTTGTTTGCCTGCTTCATAGCCTGCTTCAACAAGAATTTTAGCGATAGATTGGACGCCTTGTCCGCCTTCACCTGCTAATGCGATTTTTGTTCTAGCCATTATTCTCTCCTCCTAATTTGAACTTTCAGGGGTAACAAAATCTTTAACTTCGAAAAATTCTTCCATAGTTTTCAATCTGCCCCATGTATCTACGTTATTTGTTCTCCAGTTAAGAGGACAAAGTGAAAGAACCTCAACGAACGAGAAACCGCCGTTAGCTACGTTTGTTAAAGCAGCTTTCAATGTTGTTTTTAGTTTTCTTAGGTTAGAAACAGACGCGCGCGAAACGAATGACTTTTCAGGGTCAACGATTGCAGCAACCATTTCAGCACCTTTAGCAGGTTTACCTGTAACAGAACAATCTCTTCCGTAAGGAGTAGTTTCTGTTTTTTGTCCCGGTAATGTAGTAGGAGACATTTGTCCGCCTGTCATACCGTAGTTTGTATTGTTGCAAAGCAATACGAGCATGTTTTCGCCTCTGACTGAAGCGTTAACTAAGTGCTGCGCACCGATTGCAAGTCCGCCGCCATCGCCCATATAAGCAATACCGACAGTACCGGGGTTAGCTCTTGTTACACCGTAGATAACAGGAGTTGTACGTCCGTGGTGTGTTTGAACCGTATCAAGGTTCATATAGTCCCAAGAAAGAAGCGAACATCCGATATCACAACCGAATACTGATCTTTCATTTAATTCCAACTCATCAATACACTGAGCCAGAGTTTTCAAAATCATACCGTGACCGCAGCCAGGGCAAAACTTACTCGCACCGGCTTCTTCATTGCGGGCTTTCGGTAGTTCAGGCGGTAAATTTAAAACTTCTGCCATTTTATTATTTCTCCTTTTTGATTTTTCTTTTAATTATCAATCTGCCGACTATATCATCGCAGGTTCTTTAACCATTGATTCAACTTTAGCAACAATATCGTCACCCGTTACGCCAACACCCATTTTAAATAGTGTTGAGTAAGGAGTTTGAAGACCGTAGATTTTTTCCATAATCATACGTTTCAATTGACCGTTTGCAGATTCTGTGAAGAGTACTTGTTTTGCTCTTGCAATAGCTTTCTTCATCGGTTCTACAGGAAGAGGTCTGATTGTAATCGGTCTGAACAAGCCTGCTTTAATACCTTTAGCTCTCAATTCATCGATAGCTGTCATAGCAGAACGTGCAACGATACCGTGAGCGATAATAAGAATATCAGCATCATCAGCTTTGTATTCGAAGTATTCTTCGATTTCAGGAGCAATTCTGTTGAACTCTTCTTCGTATCCGTCTAAAGTTTCCATCAACTCTTCTTCAAGGTTGAATGTGTTTCTCAAATGGTTAGATTTTCTGTCCACATCGATTACGCCCGGAGCTCTTAATAAAGCTTCAGTCGGAACCATGCTGATACCGCGAGATGCCGGATCATATAATGTAACAGGTTCTCTCATTTTACCTTGATAGCCGTCAGCAAGCATAAATGTAGGGAATTTGTATTTCCAAGCTGTGTTGAAAGCTTTAATCATATAATCATATAAGTCTTGGTGACCCGCTGTAGAGTAAACAATTCTATATCCTTCACCGTTACCGCCGAAGCAAGTCAAAGTTGTTTCCTGTTGAGCATAGATAACAGTAGCTGTAGAAGGACCGCCACGCTGCATAACCGCGCATACAAACGGTATTCTCATCATTTCAGCCATACTCATTGCATCTTGCATAATTACGTTACCTGGGCCTGCAGTTGCCGTGAAAGCTCTTTTTCCTGCTAAGATACCGCCTACAGTTGAGAAACCTGCTGAGATTTCATCTTCTGTTTGCAAGAAACCTGCTTCTGTCTTAGGAAGCAATTTACACCAAGTGTGCATAATTTCGTTTTGCGGTGTGATTGGATAACCGTACATGAATTCTGCCTGTGCAGCGTTTGCAGCATAAGCAATTACTTCATTTCCGGTTAAAAACATTCTTGTGTCTTGAGTAATTAATTTTTTTACCATTTTTTTCACCTTTTTGTGTAGTAATTAATACATTAATGAGCATGTGAGAGTATTATTTGTATGGGGATAATTGTCAATCAATGCGAATGGCGCCCAACCCCGCTCAAAATATTCTGTTTGCACCTACTCTTGACAATATTTTACTACAAAAAAAAATTTGGAACACAAATTATAATATTTTTGTGTAAAATAAAACTATGGCAAAATCATCTAAAGAATGGAAAATATGTGCATTCTGTAAGCACAACAAAGATTGTGCAGCAGGCGCAAGCCGAATTTTGGGGCTCCCTCCAAACTCGCCCATAATTCATGAAATAGGCTGCTTCGACCATGAAACATACAAAAATCAAAAAACTGTGCAGATTAAGCTTTTTGATAGTTAGTTTCTGCTAAGAAGTTATCCATTTCATTGACATATGCGGCTTCTGCAAAATCTAAAAAAATATCAGCCAATTTTGAACTTATCGCAGGGTACTCCGTTTCTAATAAGCTATTTGTATATTCATACATTTCCAAATTTGCGTCCGCCTCAAGTGAGCTTATTTCTGCCTCGCAAAGACTGTTTAATACATCATCTTGGGTTATCGAATATTGTTTGCCATTACGAAGATCATAAAAATTCAGATCAATATCTTGGAATTTCTCAGGGGTATAATCATGAAAGAACGGTCCGCAATCTTTTAACGCAATCAATTTTTTATCATGAGAAAGTTCACATTCATCGCCGTTCATATCCATAATATCTATAATTTTATTCTTTATATTTTTGTCCTGAAGCATAACTATATTTTGCTTATAATGTTGAAATTCATGAATCAAAATCATGGATAAATAAGCCAAAGCTTCTTGACGCGTCAAATAATGTTTATGATACTTCTTTTCTTCGTTGATGTTTAAACCCTTCAATCCCTCACAAAATACCAGTAAAGGATGACCCGTTTCATCCTCAAAAAACATGGGATTTCCTTTTTTATTGGTTAAAATATACAATCCCTTTTCTTTGAAAAAATTATGGTTAATATTAATCGTATTCGTCTCATATTCATAGAACGCATAGCTTTTTTTTGATTTTGAAATCTTTATTTCAGGCTTTGGACAATTTTCAATACCAATTGAATTTAAATACTTACGACTTTCTTCGTGTTTTTTACTCATAAGCTCTCTTGCTTCTGCGTAAGAAACAGAATTCAGATGTGGATATGCACAAAAAGACATACTCAAACTGTCAGCCTTATGACTACTTGAAGTGATAGGACAACTCTTTTTTGCAGGAATGCTTTCTTTAGTTGTGTAACAATAATTTATTACCGGTGAAATGCGCATTTCGTACTCCTTATTTGCATAAAAAACAAACAAGAAATAATTTGCGTATCAATTAAAACCTTTTAACCCATTGCAAGCCAGAGAACCTTTTTCACAGGGCGGGCAAGGCTTATAGCAAGAATAGAGAATACAAAGTCATAGATGATTTTTATGCCGCTTTGGATTGCGATTAAATCCATAAACAATTCGAATGTATCATGTTTTAAAATTACGACGGCTGTTGTATACAAAATTCCTACAAAATGAATTATCAAAACCCCAAAAAATGAAGCCTTAAAGGCACTTTTAATCGTAATTTTACTAAGCATATTACCTGCGATAATTACAGCAGGAATAAATGCAAGAATATATCCGAAATTATACTCAAATAAATATCTCCAGCCGCCGCCCAATGCAAAAACAGGAACAGCAAACAAGCCCAGCATTATATACATCAAAACAGACAACGTCCCGAAACGACTGCCTAAAAGTGCCGCGATAAAAAGGATTACAGGCACCTGCGGAATATATTGATACCCCAAAACAAACAACCATGCACTGTTAGACTGAGAAAGAAATCCCAGAGGGTGCAATATTGCATCAACCGGCAGTTTATAAGAAGAAAATCCGAGTTCTGAAAAAGTTGCAATAATAATCAAAAACGTACACAAACAAACAACTACAAGCACGCCCAAAGTCAACTTGAGATTGGAGTTGCTATAATCGAATTGCTTTAATTCGGGTTCAATACGTTTTTTATTCACATTCAACATCGACACCTTCGTTTTGACGTATTTTATTATACAACATTTTAAACTTTTCGTACCAAATATTTTCCGTCCACATAATCAATGCATCTTCATTGTTGTCCTGATAGTAGCCTTTACGGGTTCCCAAGGAGTGAAAACCGAACTTTTCATATAATTTTTGAGCCGGCTCGTTTGAGACTCGAACCTCTAAAGTGATGTATTTAACTTCATTTTTGTAACAGTCATCTATAAATTTAAACATAAGCGTTTGAGCGACTTTTTGACGTTTGAATTTTGAAGATATCGCCAGAGTCGTAACATGAGCCTCATCCAGAATCATCCATGTGCCCAGATAGCCTATAAGTTCGTCATTTTCATTTCGAGCACAATAATACTTTGCAAGATTATTCTCAAGTTCGTTTACAAACGAATCACGCGACCAATGGTGCTGACCATAGGCTTCGGATTCAATAACTTCGATTTCATCTATATCTGAAAGCTTCATGTATGAAATTTTTATTTTTTGACAACTCATAGATTAATCATCCCGTTAAATTTGTTCTGCGCCTCTGAAATACCAGATTTTAGGAAACATTCTATAGCATTTGCGGACACCTTAACTGTATTTTGCAGTAAATCTTTTTCAGCGGAAGCAAATTCACCGAGAACAAACCGCTCTGATGGCATAAACGGCGGCTGAGGGCCGATACCGACTTTCAGACGTACAAAACTTTTATTGCCGCCTAAATTATTAACAATAGATTTTATGCCGTTATGCCCGCCATCCGAACCATTGGGGCGAAAGCGAAGATTGCCTAAATCAAGAGAAATATCGTCAAAAACAACAATAATGTCTGAAATATCACACTTAAAATAATTCATAACCAAAGCAAGCGCCTCACCCGATAAATTCATAAAAGTTTGTGGTTTTAAAAGCATCACTTGTTCGCAGTTTATTGTGCATTTGGCAATTTCTGACTTAAATTTAGATTCATAAGAAAAACTACACCCATATCGGTCAGCCAGTTCGCCTAACACTAAAAATCCTGCATTATGCCGTGTATTTTGATATTTATCGCCCGGATTGCCCAAACCGACAATAATTCTCATTTTGTACTACCTTTTTCTTACATCTTTGGAAAATATTATATCAGAATAACATAATACAACCTACCAATTTAATTTTTCTTAAAATCAGGGAATTATATAGTTAATATTAAGGGGGGGCGTCATGTCTACAAAAAATAAAGCTATAATCAATTTGAAAAGCTCTGAAAAGGTTGCACGCTTTTTAGAGAAGAATAATCTACATAAAAAAGACTTTGCAGAAATGATAGGCGTAACGCTTTCATATGTTTATAACCTTATAGACAATGCAATACCTTTTTCTACCCGTTCGACTACATTAGAACGTATTGCGACAGTTATGGACGTTGAACCCGAAGAATTTGACGAATACAAAATCCCGCAAGAGCCGCTTTTACTCGATGATTCCATAGAGTTTATCCGTGAACAGCAAAAAATTAAGGGACTTTCGACAGTTCAGTTTCTAAAAGCGTTTCCGCGTAAAAAACGTCTCGAAATTGTTGATATCCTAAGAGGTGCTTCGCCAATTCCTTTGGACTGGAAAGAACTTTCATTGATTGCTCAGATTCTCGATATCAAAAAAGAAGAAATTTATCCGTATTGGGAAAATCGGTTGAGAAACCTTATGCAAGCGGCAGGAATGAACATGCAGGCGAATGCAGGCCTTATAAACACTATGTTCAGCTGTGCGCGCGAGTTTATCGAAACTTAATCAAAAGTGCCTTTTAACTGTTTTCCGCCAAGAATATGGACATGAACGTGAAAAACGCTCTGTCCTGCTTGTGCACCGGTGTTTATGACTGTACGGTATTCTTTAAGCCCGATTTTTTCGGTTACTTTTTTAACTCCGTCAAGAAGCTTTCCCAGGAGGGCTGTATCCTCCACTGCAGACAAATTATCGTAATGCGCTTTCGGTATCACGAGGATATGCTCGGGCGCTTGAGGGTTTAAGTCACGGAATGCAGCTATTTCTTCCGTTTCAAAGACAAATTCTGTTCCGAAATCACCGTTAGCTATTTTACAAAAAATACAATCCTCTTTTTTCATAATTCGTCCTTTTCAACTATTAAATATTTCAAAATTGTAGTATGATTGTAACATGAAAATCGGCATTTTAGGTTTAGGATTAATAGGCGGCTCAATTCTTACAGCTCTTTCGGATAAGGGCTACGATACTGTTGCGGTAACGCGCAACAAAAACGTCATCGAGCAGGCAAAAGCCTACACAAACGAAGTCGGGTCAGATATAGAGCTGCTAAAAGATTGTGATGTAGTTTTTGTTGCAGTTCCGATGTCACATACGCTCGAAACTCTTGAAAAACTTGAAGCAATATTACCTTCGACTGCTATAGTAACTGATGTTTGCAGCTTAAAAGGTTTTGTTATGCAAAAAAAATATTCTTATAATTTTATAGGCTCGCACCCTATGGCGGGAACCGAAAATGCAGGGTTTGATTATGCGGAAAAAAACTTATTCAAGGGCGCAAAATGGGTTCTGACTCCTCATTTTGACACCCCGCGAAGCGTTTCGGCTAAAGTTGAGGAGCTTATTACAGATATGGGCTCAAAACCCATTTATGCAGACGCAAAAGAGCATGATGAAGCTGTTGCCAAAATTTCACATATGCCAATGCTATTGTCACAAGCTCTTTTTGAATCCGTTAAAGATGATGAGCTTGCGATGGAACTTGCTGCAAGCGGGTTTCGCGATATGACACGCCTTGCAATGTCTAACGTTGACATGGCAGAAGATATGCTGAATATGAATACACCGAATATTGAAAAATCACTTCAAAAAATGAATTTAGCAGTAAACGATTTAAAAACAGACTATAAAAATAAAATAGCAATAATACGTGAAGAGCGAACCAAGATGTACGACAAAAATGGTAAAAATATACTATAAAATAAGGATAGATTTAAGATGAAAAAGCTTTTTAATCAATTAAAATCATTTTCAATTGCAGAAGCAATGGTTACATTACTTATCGTAAGTGTTGCAATAGCGGCAATGGCACCAATTATGTCAAAACGCAATCAAACAGCCGGCAATGGGCTTGATAAATGGCTTTATACACAAAACGGACGTGATATTACTCGCGTAACAGGTAATGTCGGAGTAGGTGTTCCTACAAATCAAAATCCTGATGCTAAATTTGAAATACGAGGAAATAACGGAGTTATAATTAAAATCAAAGCACCAGGCATGCAGAATGCTAATATTTTGGACATAAGCAAAGGAAACAAACAGATTGCATATATGGATCCCGACGGCGTATTGTACCTTCCCGAGCCTGTTATAATGAGAAATTCCGCAAGCAAAACCGGCTGGAATCCTTTGACAACCTACGAAGGCAATGATTGGCGTAATGCATTAATGCGTGACGGGGGCTTAATGGTCAATACAACAGAAGTACGAAGAGTTTTGAGTATATTTCTAAATGGGTCTGAAAAAGCTTGGATTAATTCTGACGGAACATCCTCATTTGGCGGTGTTTGTGCACCAAGATACGGGGTCTGTCAGGGTAAAGGCATAAACACTAATATAACTGCCGACCAAAACGGCTGGCTTAGCTGGAACGGCTGGGCTCCCGACAGATGGACAGCAGGCTTGTGGATAAACGGTCAAAGAGTCCTGGCGCGCGGTGCATACAAATATGGTGACGAAACATCGTTATTTGTACCTGTGTCAAAAAATGACGTATATACCGCCAATCACGGCAGTTTATGCTTCACACCTTGTAAGAACTAAAATTTATTTCTTACGTTTCTTTTTCTTGCTGTTTTTTTCAAGATCACGTTTAGCGTTATCTATGGATATTTTTGCGACCGGCTTTCTGGTGCGCCTGTCAAAGAAAACCAGCCAATGCTTACGCTTTACGTCATTTACAGCGAAACACATCTTGCCTGCTACACGGTCACCTGATCTCAACTGGACAAAAGAAAAATTCGAATCACCGAAAATCGAAGGATAGTAAACGCCATTCATATCGTCCACTAAGCCGACGTCAAATGATGAAAAATTGTATTTAGAGGAGTTAATTACAGACATTGAAATACCGTATGTGTTTTTTTCTCCGAAAGGGTCTTTTTCTACTGTAATGTTAGAGAATCTTATATCTAATCCGTCCAGTTTCACTTCATCTTGTTTCAAAGCTTCTTCAGAGATTACAGGCAAATCCATATCTGTTGTAATGCGCACTTTCATCTCATCCCCGGGTGAAAGTAATACATCTTTTCCTTTACGACAAAGGGCAATCCCTAGCCCGACAACTCCGCCGAGTGCAGCACCGCCGAGAACAGTATAGCCTTGAGAAGCAAGAGCGCCTTCGATACCAAAAAGCTGGAGAGCCGCATATCCGCCAACTGCACCTCCTGCTGCCGTGTATCCGACGTTTTGAGCCATTACCTTTGCTCCGCCCACAATCGGATTTGCTTTAGATGTCATAGTGGCTTTTATTGGAATTTCGCGTCCGTCAGGCGTAATCAGCGAGTCGAATTCCATCTCTATCCAAGCATCACGCCCTAAGCGTTTTGAGCCTTCCATTTGCCTGATGGTTCCGTGCGCAATTGTTCCGATAGGAATAACTACACCTTTTTTTCCTCTTACTTCCTGCGTAACTTCCGCAAAAAATTCGTCTCCTTCTTGCGAATAGGCTCCGCTTATAACTTGAGACACCGTCATGTTAATTATTTCACGAGATTCAACTTTATGCATTTCGCCTGTAAAAATATTTTCCTGCTTGAGCTTGTCTTCTTTTTGAATTGTGCCTTCAAGCGGTGAAGCAATAACAGGCAGAGCCGATAAAGCATTTGGAGCCCAAAAAGCCGCCAGCAGCATTAATGATATGAATCTTTTTGCATTTCCTCTTCCCATACTTTTATTTTACTATAAATCTCATGCGTGTGCCAATTTTAAATTTATTTTGGCAAAATCTTTTTGTTTATGTTAAGATTGAGTACACATAGCTATTTTGTGTTTTGCTTGTGGGTTAAGAGATTTGGAGCGTGCTTTGAAGTTAATATTTAAGGAAACCTTAAATTCCACCAACACATATGCCAAAGAACATATGGATGAGTTTTCTGACCTTACTTTTATTTATTGCAACACTCAAACAGAAGGAAGAGGAAGACTCGACAGAAAATGGGTCTCTTCAAACCCTAACAATATATATCTAACTATCGTTTTAAAACCACAGGAAGAAAATTATCCGTTTATCAATGTAACTCAGTATTTATGCGTTATTGTCTCCAAAGTACTGGAAAATTACGGCGCTGAGGCTAAAATTAAATGGCCAAACGACATTTTAGTAAACGGGAAAAAAATAGCGGGAATCCTTGCACAAACAGCAAGTATAGGTTCGAAATTTAAGGGTATAGCGCTCGGTATAGGAATAAATTTGAATTCAGATAAAGCAGAAATTGATTCTATCGACCGTCCTGCTGCCTCATTAAATCTGGAAATCGGGCGAAATATTAATCGTGACGCATTTTTAAATGAACTTGCCGAAGAATTTGAAAGAAATTACGAAAAGTTCAAAAAAGAGGGCTTTAGATATATAGAACAAGATTACTTAAAACGAGCAAATTTCCTCAACGAGGAGATTACGGTAAGTACTGCAGAAAAAAGCCTGCGCGGAATTGTAAAAAATCTTACCGAAGACGGCGCGCTTGTTTTATGTGAAGAAAATAAAGAAGTAGTTATTACAATGGGAGAAATTCTATGAATTTATTATTAGAAGAAGGGCTTATCGCTATGTGCATAGGCATGGGAACGGTTTTATCGTTTCTGGTTATGCTTATTGTCGGCATGATTTTAATGTCGAAAGTAATCGGATACTTAAACAAAATATTCCCTGAAGCGGTTCTTGCGGGCGTCAAACCGACTGCAAGAAAGCCGGTGGGTGAAGACGAACAAGTAGCAATCGCAATTGCAGCTGTTCTCGCTCGCTCGTAGAAAGATAGTTTTATTTAATAGGAAAAGAGGAATAAATTATGTCAAAAAAATTGATTAAGGTAATGGATACGTCATTCAGAGACGGTTTCCAGTCGGTTTACGGGGCAAGAGTCTTTGTTGATGATTTCCTTCCGGCTTTACAGGCAGCCTCACAGGCCGGTATCAGGCACTTTGAAGTTGCAGGCGGCGCAACATTTCAGGCGCCAATTTTTTACTGCAACGAAAACTCTTTTGAGACAATGGATAAAATAAGAGCCGCAGTAGGCCCGGATATCAACCTTCAAAGCTTGGCAAGAGGCGTTAATGTTGTAGGTCTTGACTCTCAATCAAGAGATATTATCAACCTTCACGCTAAAATGTTCAAAAAACACGGCGTGACAACAATCAGAAACTTTGACGCATTAAATGATGTTAACAACCTGATTTACTCAGGGCAATGCATTAAAGACAACGGCTTGAACCACGAAGTTACAATCACAATGATGGAGCTTCCTTATGGCTGTACCGGCGCACATGACGTTGATTTTTACGAAAAAGTTTTGAGAAATATCTTAGACGCAGGTATCCCGTTTGACTCTTTGGCATTCAAGGATGCTTCAGGAACCTCTGCACCAAGAAAAGTTTATGAAACAATCAAACGCACAAGAGAAATTTTAGGCGCAGACGCTCACATCCGTTTTCACTCTCACGAAACAGCAGGAACAGGCTTGGCTTGCTACCTTGCAGCTCTTGACGGCGGCGCGAACGGTGTTGACCTGGCTATGAAACCTGTTTCAGGCGGAACTGCTCAGCCTGACATCGTTTCATTGTGGCACGCATTAAAAGGTACTGAATATGACCTTGGAATTGATGTTGAAAAAATTCTGGAAACAGAAGAAATCTTCAAAGAGTGTATGAAGGATTACTTCTTGCCTCCTGAAGCACTTGCTGTTAATCCGCAAATCATCTCTTCACCTCTTCCGGGCGGAGCGCTTACTGCAAATACTCAAATGCTTCGTGACAACGGATTAATGGATAAATTCCCTGAAGTTGTTGCAGCGATGAGAGAAGTTGTAGAAAAAGGCGGCTTCGGAACTTCCGTTACTCCTGTTTCGCAATTCTATTTCCAACAAGCCTTCAACAACGTTCTTCACGGACCTTGGAAAAAAATCGCAGAGGGCTACGGAAAAATGGTGCTGGGCTACTTCGGCAAAACTCCTTGTGAGCCTAACGCAGAAGTTGTTAAAATTGCTTCCGAACAGTTGAATTTACAGCCTACAACGGAAATGGTTGTCGATTTGAACGACAAAGATCCTAACAAAGGTATTGAACCTGCGAAAAAACGCCTTGAAGAAGCAGGCTTGGAAATTAACGATGAAAACATCTTTATTTCAGCAGCCTGCAAAGAAAAAGGTATCGAATTCCTCAAAGGCAACGGACAAATCGGCGTAAGAAAAATCTCCGAAAAAACCGAAGCTCCCGTACTTGAAAAATCTAACGGATACACAGTTTCTGTAAACGGTAAAAAATATGCTGTTGCAATCGAAGGCGAAAAAGCTACCGTAAACGGTAAGCTTTATGATATCGACGTAAAAGCGGGTATAGAAGCAAAAGCTCATACTCCTGGCTCAGGTACAGAAGTTAAAGCTGCGCTTCCGGGCAATATTTTAAGAGTTGAAGTTTCAGAAGGCGACTGCATTCAAGAAGGTGATATCCTTATGATTGTAGAAGCTATGAAAATGGAAACAGAAATCAAATCTCCTGTATCAGGAACAATTCAAGCGATTGAGGTTTCTGTAGGAAATCAAGTTAAAACAGGCGATGTGCTTGTGGTAATAGGCTAGGAAGGAGCGGACAATGAATATTCAAGACAATTTAATCACGCTCTGGCAATCAACAGGTATAGCAAACTTTGTACAGCCTGCTGACCCGGCATTACACGGATTGGAACAGATTTTCCACCAATACGGTTCGCCGATAATGCTCCTCGTATGCTTGTTTCTAATGTGGCTGGGGATTAAGAAGCAGTTTGAACCGCTTTTGCTTGTCCCTATCGCATTCGGCGGATTTTTATCAAATATTCCTATTGCAGACATTGCAGGACCAAACGGATTTTTGGGTATTATCTATGAATTCGGTATTCATCAAGGCTTGTTCCCGCTCATAATCTTTATGGGCGTCGGCGCAATGACAGATTTTGGTCCGTTGATTGCAAACCCTAAAACAGCGCTTCTCGGCGGAGCGGCACAGTTCGGTATTTTCGGAGCATTGCTTCTTGCATTATGCGTTTTCGGATTTACGCTGCCTCAGTCGGGTGCAATCGGTATCATCGGCGGTGCTGACGGTCCGACATCAATCTACGTTACAACAAAATTAGCGCCTGAACTTCTTGGTGCTATTGCAGTTGCGGCATATTCGTACATGGCGCTGGTTCCTGTAATTCAACCGCCTATTATGAAACTTTTGACCACAAAAGAAGAGCGCTGCATACAAATGGAACAGCTTCGTGAAGTTTCAAAACGTGAAAAGATTGTATTCCCTATCGTAGTGCTTTCTTTATGCATAATTTTCCTTCCTGATGCTTGCCCGCTAATCGGTGCGCTCACTTTCGGTAACTTATGTAAAGAATGCGGCGTTGTGGACAGACTATCCAACACAATGCAGAATGAGTTGATAAACATCGTAACAATCTTCCTCGGTTTGACCGTAGGTTCAAAACTTTCTGCAGAACAGTTCTTGTCGTTACAAACATTGTTCATCCTTGTACTTGGCTTGACCGCGTTTTCTCTTGCTACAGCAGCAGGTGTAATCTTCGGCAAGATTATGAACAAATGTTCGAAAACTCCTGTCAACCCGCTTATCGGTGCAGCAGGCGTTTCGGCGGTTCCAATGGCGGCTCGTGTTGCTAACAAAGTCGGCTTGGAATACAACCAAAACAACTACCTGTTAATGCACGCAATGGGCCCTAACGTTGCAGGTGTAATCGGTTCTGCGGTTGCAGCCGGCGTATTGCTTTCAATCTGCCGCTAATCGACAATCGATAAACAATACAAAAAAGCCCCAATCGGGGCTTTTTTATTTTAAGTATAAATATTTATTTCAGTCTCATCTTCGCCTTCGTCATCTTCTTCGGGAAGAAAGTCTTCAATGTTATACATATCCTCGAGGACAAGCCCCTGGTTCTTAACATATTTGAAAATAAATGCAGCAGATTTGATAATATCGCCAATATTATCTGCATCTTTGGCAAATTCTATCTTGTTGCCTGACAAGTATACCTCGTCTTTGCCGGTGCCTTTGTCTATAAAAATTTCGCTGCCTTGTGCATAGATTTTATCATTGCCTGCGCCGGCATTTATATTTGTGCCCATACCGACAGCGATAATTGTGTCGTCGCCGTCCCCGGTGTCTATTACAACGCCGCCGGCTATTGATGTTACAGTATCTTCGCCTTTGCCGGTTTTGATTATAGTGCCATTGGCATAGTTTGTGACAGTATTGTTTCCGTCACCGCCGACAAAAACATTTCCGCCGCCGCTTCGTGTAGAAGTCTGATTGGCGACGTACTCATTCATTTGAGTTGAGTATGCTGTCATTTCGGTTCTTGTAATCATTTTTACTCCGCAAAATTATGCTCTTATTAATATAAAAACAAATCGTATATCAAAATTGCGCAAAAGGTATATACTTTCGCAACATTTTGTTACATTGTAGCAACTCCCCGCATTCAGCATTTTTAAAATTCATTATGAACAACTTAAATTTAAATAAAAGACCCTCATTTGGTACGGGAATAATAGTGTCTTACGGAAAATATGCCCGCCTTCCGCTGGAGAGACTGCGCAACACCGGAAGACACATAGACTATCCTTGGACAATTATGGAATCTAAATATTTGGACGAAGGCTATACTGACAGCATAATGCAGTGCACATCTTGCATAATAAAAGGTGCAAATGAATTTCACATATCACATTTAAAACCATGCAGACCTGATTTAGACTCGTTGACAATAAGACGACTAAAAGAGGCAGCCGAAAAACTTCGTGAAGGCGCACAAGAAAAGTTAACAGGATTTATTTGCGGCGGAATTGACTCTTGTCCTGTGAGTCGTAGAAACTTTAATTTGATAAAAGCAGTTTTTGACAAGCTGGGTATAGATACAACCATAATTTGGGGTCAAAAAACAAAACCAAATCAAGCAATAAATCTGCCTAAATGTGCTTATTACTACGACCGAAGCTCAGATCAAATTATATTTCACCCAAAGCAAGATCAACGCACAATTGCACGAACAAATAGTATCAAAGGTCTAAAGCATTTTTTTGAAATCGTCGACATCAAAAAGACAGACTCTATCCAATTTGACTATTAATTAATAATCAATATTTACTTGAGAAAACTGAACGATTTTGTTCTTGCCACGCTTTTTAGCATTGTAAAGCGCGTGTTCCGCATAGCGAATTAACGTGTTACCGTTTTCTTCAACATTTTCAAGGAACGGATAAGATGAAATACCGCCCGAAATCGTTATTTGGTGGCGCTCCTCTTCACCTGCCGGAATAAATTCCATTTTCTCTATATCACGTCTGAATCTTTCTGCGAACAAGAATGCATTTTCTTCAGGTGTATTCGGCAAAATTACGATAAATTCCTCATCGCCGTATCTTGTCAAAATGTCTTCTTTTCTGATAAGCCCTTTTAGCATTTCGGCAATACGTTTCAGCAAAATATCACCCCAATCGTAACCATAGATATCATTTACAACCTTGAAGAAGTCAATATCAAACAAGACACAAGAAAGCTTGTTTCCGTAACGTCTTGCACGTGACATTTCTCCTTCAATGCGCTCTTGAAGATATCTTCTGTTATGAAGCCCCGTAAGCTCATCGGTAGTTGATACAAGTCTGATGATATCGCGCATTTCACGAATTTTGACCATGTTTTTCACACGAACGTTAAGTTCTTCTTTGTTTATCGGCGTAAAAATGTAATCGTGTGCAATCGCTCTTACAGTAACATCCTTGATAACTTTGTCATTTACAATCAATGTCGGATAAGAGAATTTTGTCACCATCGCAACTTCTTTAAACTTAGGTTCGGAAACCTCCATTATCACAAGTGACGGGTTTAAAAGAACAGAGTCTTTAATTTCGTCTACATTGACAATTCTTACGTCCAAATCTTCATTTTCAATAAGCCCTGCAACGTTAGATTGACCTTTTTCAGTGTATATAACTACATTACGCATAATTTTATCCTTTTACTATTTTCTATATTTATTTTATCAAAATTTACAGAAAAGTACAGCTAAATTCATCGATTTAGATGAGAAAACACATGGAAAAACTCAGAAATCTCATCCGAAGTCATTGAAGCTGTCAATGACAGCCTTAAACGAGCTGTACCTTTAGGCACGGTCGGATGACGTATCGGAAGAAGATAGTAGCCATTTTCTATCATGATTTTTGACATTTCCACAGCTTTTTCGTTTTCGCCAAGCACAATCGGAACAATCTGGCTCTCTCCAAAAGTTTGAACACCAATATTCTTCAAATTTTCTCTTAATATCGCAGCATTTTTCTGCAATAAAAGTCTTTTTGCATAAGTATAGGGCAAAACTGATTCGATAACGAACTTTGAAAATTCCACACAGATTTCAGGAATAACCGTAGAAAAAATAAACGAGCGGGCTTTATTTGTCAGATACTCTATCAATACTTCGTTTCCAACTGCAAAGCCGCCATAAGAGCCAATCGCTTTGCCAAAAACACCAACAATCAAATCCACATCATCAAGGCAGTCCTGCTCTTCACAGACGCCCATGCCTGTCTTTCCGAACACACCAAACGCATGCGCCTCATCCACAATAAGAATCGCGTTATATTTTTTCTTGATTTCAACAAGTTTCTTAATATCAGCAACATCACCGTCCATTGAAAACACACTCTCAGAGGCAATTATGACGTTGTCATAATTTTCTGCATGTTTTTGAATCTGCAATTCCAAATTTTCATAATCAAGATGTTTATATCTGTAAAAATCACCGCCCGAAAGCTGCATACCGTCGATGATACTTGCATGGTTTAATTTATCTGAGAATATAACGGATTTTTTGGTCAAAAGCGCAGAAAAAACACCCACATTTGTGTGATATCCGCTGTTAAAAATCAAAGCCTTATCTTTCCCAAATCTTTCCGCCAGCATATTTTCAAGTTCAAAATATGTATTTGTATTGCCGGTCAAAAGGCGTGATGAGCCTGAACCCAGATTGCCCTTATATGTAGAAACAAATCGGCGCGTAATGTCCTCGTCTGCACCAATTCCAATATAATCATTAGAAGACATATTTAAGAGACGCTTTTCGTCTTGAAAAACATATTTACCCTCTTTTCTGATGTCGGCAATAGTTCGAAAACAAGCTTCTGACTTTAGTTTCTCGAGTTCTTTTTTATAAATTTCAAGCATTAGCCCCTCCGCGGGTTATTTTAACAAATTTCGAATTTTTTCGGAACAAACGCAATGTTCTTTGCAATAAACAGACAAATCATATTTAATGTCTTTAATTAGAATATACATAGCGATTATGTTAGGTACAGACATTGCCAAAAGACCTGCATCCGTGAAATCAATGATACTTTTGAGGTTTATTGACGACCCGCATACGATAAACGAACAGAACATAATTTGATAGAAAATTATACGTTTTTTCCCCTCACCAAACATATATGTCCAGCCTTTTTGACCGTAATACGCCCAAGAAATTATTGTTGATAATGCGAATAAAATAATTACTATCGCAAGGATAATCGGCGACCAGCTTATAACCGACGAGAACGCCGAAGATGTCATATCAATCCCTGAAACACCTTCATAAAAATGCTTATAAGAACCTGTGATTACAATCGTAATCGCGGTAAAAGTACAAAGACAAGCACTGATAAACGGCTCCAACATTGAAACAAAACCTTGTGAAATAGGCTCCTTAGTTTTAACAGTTGCGTATGCAATCGGTGCAGAACCTGTTCCTGCTTCGCTTGATTGAACAGATCGTCTCAAACCGATAATAATTGTACCTGCAACCCCGCCGTATATCGCGTCAGGAAAGAAGGCACCTTTCAAAATTATCGCCAAAGTCTGCGGAATATGAGTTATATTTGTTAAAATTACAATTGTACCGATAAACACATAAAGGAAGCACATTAGCGGAACGATTTTTTCGGTAACTTTTGCAATACTTTTAATTCCGCCGATTACAATCAATGCAACCAAAATAGCAATTATCAACCCAAAAAGCCAAGCGTTATGGTAAAAAATACTATTTTGTCCGCCTGTGATTTCTGTAATTTGCTTTGTTGCCTGGTTGATTTGAAGCATATTTCCGCCGCCAATCGCACCGGGAATAAGCAAAAACGCAAAAAGCATAGCAAGAGGCTGTCCAAGCCATCTCAAACCTTTTCTTGTCAAACCGTGAGCAATATAATGCATAGGACCGCCCGAAACCGATCCGTCTTTGTTAAAACGTCTGAATTTAACAGCAAGAGTTGCCTCAACAAATTTCAAAGACATTCCGAACAATGCACCGACCAAAATCCAGAACAGCGCACCAGGGCCGCCGATAGAAATCGAAATTGCAACACCTGCAATGCTTCCAAGACCAATTGTTCCGGACAAAGCTGTTGCCAGAGCCTGCAAAGATGAAACTTCACCCGTTCCGTCTTCACCCATATCTTTTGCATTTTTATCAGGTTTTTTCAAAACCAAAGAAAGCGCGTGTTTAAATCCCCACACTGAAATCCCGCGAAGGAAGAATGTCATAAGAATCCCGCCTGCGATAATCCACAAAATCGTGATTGGAACTTGTGAGCCCAAGATATTTATGGGGTAAAAAACTATTTTTGAGAATATATCCGAAAACGGAGAAATAAACTTATCTATAACTTGGTCAATCGGCATTGAATATGCGCTCTGGAGGTTGAAAATCAACACGGCAAGTGCTATCAAAAATTTCTTCATATTATAATCTATCCTACTTCCTTAAATGCGTCCTGAGGGTTTCAGGTGTTTTTTTATTGTATCAAAAACATAGGAAATTTAATATAAAAAAGTTATAAAGATTTTGCATACTGCCCCAAGAGCGTCTTTCTCGACGCTCCCGTACAAGACGGAATATTCGAAGGAACATCGTAATAATAGGCATAAGCAAGCATTGCAAAGGCGATGGCCTCCTTAAACTTGTTTGATATATTGAAATCTTCATGGGTTTTTATGGCTATTTTACCCTCAAACTCAGTGTCCAGCAATTTTATCAAAGTTTTATTATAAGCTCCGCCGCCACCCAGTACAATTTCTTCTATTTTAGTTTTAGGAAACACAAATCTTTTGTAGCTTTCAGCAATACTTCTCGCGGTAAAGGCTGTAATCGTCGCTATCATATCCTCGGGACACAGTTTGTATTTTTCGTCAATTTCTTCCGCAAACTCATAACTGAAAAGCTCTCTCCCCGTTGTTTTAGGCGGAGATATTTCAAAATAAGGAAGACTCATTAATTCCTTGAGAACATCTTCATTAACATTGCCTTTTGACGCAATTTCGCCGTCTTTATCATAGTTTTTTTGAAAGTACTTACTCACAAAGTAATCTATAAGCACGTTTGCAGGACCGTTATCAAAGGCAAACGTCTCACAATCAGCAGAAATAACCGTTACGTTAGCAATTCCGCCCAAATTTTGGATTGCACGAGGTATATTATCTTTTCCGAACATTTTTTCGTCGGCAAAACATACCAAAGGCGCACCGTTTCCGCCAACTGCGACATCAGCGGTTCTGAAATTTCCGATTGTGTCGATTTCGGTGTTTTTAGCAATCACAGAAATATCACCTATTTGAAGCGTACTTTTTACAGGCATTCCACCTTCCGTCTCCTCAAAAGGATAGTGATAAACAGTCTGCCCGTGAGAACCGATAAAATCAACGTCACTGTTCGGCAAATCTGCCTCTTCAAGCAGCTGTTCAACAGCGCTTGAAAAATGCTCGGCAACAAGAAAATTCATTTTGCAAATTTCTTCCATAGAGACTTTTTCAACAAAAAGAGCCTTTATTCTCTTTTGGAAATCCGCAGGATAATTGTAAACAGTGCTAAAAATCTCCTCATAAGTAAAATCAGGATTTATTTTCACCAGCGAAGCGTCAATGCCGTCCGCAGAAGTCCCGCTCATAAGCCCTATAACATATTTCGTTTTCATAAAATTCCCATTATTGCTGATAAAGGGATTTTACAATGATTACAGGATTTAAGCAAGATTGGACGATTCTATACCATATTAAATTTGAAATTATTCATATTATTCATGCCCGCTGGCGTGCCAGAAGCTCCAATTCTGCCCGCACTTCCGTTTAGCAGATTTCCGAGATTATTTGTATTAGAATTAGAGGCTACCTTACTAAAATCTATTCCGTCGCTAAGTCCCATACTTTGTACTTTCGCACCCGCGTACACCAAAGCATTTTGGTTTACAGCCGCTTGCTGCGCAGAGTTGCCCATTTGGTTTGCTGCAAGCATTGCCGCCTGCTGGCTATTATTGCCTGTCGAAATGCCCCCGCCATTATTGTTACCGCCGAGCATTTGTGTCAGGGTGGATATAGCCTGCCCTTGCTGTCCGCCTAACGAGCCAAGAACGCCGCTAAGAATTTGTCCTGCTCCAGATACAACCGACGTCAATGCCGACCAAGTTGCTTTTGCCCCCAGAACGAGCCTATCAGAAACACCCAATTGATCTTCTGCTTTATCTAATGAGAGTTCGGCTTTCGCCAACAGCCCTTTTTGCTCGTCTAATTGTTTTTGATTTGTGTTATATTCTGCCTCTTTTTTCTTTAGTTCAGCTTCTTTTGCAGTTATTTGTTTTTCAATTGCAGCATAAGCGCTGCCTGTCTTATCAACAGCACCTTGAGCCGCAAGCTTGCTTTTCAACGCGCTAATTTCGCCTTTTATGGAGGAAATTTCGCCTTTTAATTTTGTTCCTGTCTCGGTTAAGGTCTCAACCTTAGCCTCATAATCATTACGAACTTTTTTGGACGCCTCATACGATGTCCGAGCACTTTCTTTTTGGCCCTCTGCGGCTTTAACGTCTTCTGCACCTTTATCAGCATTGGCTTGGGCAGTGTCTTTATTTTTTGTAGCGTCTACTGCCGCTTTTGTGCTTGCGACATCCGTGCTTTCAGCTTTATCTAAATTTTGTTGAATTACATCTTGGCCTTGACCTTTAGCATTGCCTACAAACGAATTATACTCATCACTCATAGTAATTGTATTTTTACCGCCGTCCTGCTTAAAGGACAAAATAGCGTTCGGATTTCCAAGTGTTATTTGTGAAGTATTTGCAGAAGTGCCGCTATTTAAATCCAGCTTGGACGAAAAGACCGAAACAGAAGCAGGAGCTGCTGTCTGTGATGCGTTAGTTCCACCCTCGCCGGTGCGTTTCACACCATCGGCAAGCTTTAATTTTGTTGGATCACTAGAACCTGTAATAGCCATGTCAATCTCTCTATAATCTCTACTTATATATAACAAGTATATATAAGTTCAATAATTGCCATGGTTTCGAGATTTTATTAAGAAATGTTAACAATGGGATGTGCGTAACATTTCTGTCACCCTGAACTTGTTTCAGGGTCTATCGAACCCTGTGCGCAGATATCTATTCCTAACTGCAAATAATTTCGCAGGTAATATGACTTTTACAAATCGTCTTCAAATCCCGGAGAACGCGAAGGGAGATTGCCGTATCCCGGGTTGGATGATACTGTTTTGCGTATATACTTGTCCGTATAATTACCCTTTATAAATAATTTCTTGAGCATATCTTCACGTATCACAAGCGGATGATTGCTTTGCGCCTGTTTCGGAAAATCCTCGCTCAACTGCGTCCAAACAGCCGCTTCCATTGTCCAAGCGTAGGTTTCTTCATTAATAGAGTTAAACTCGTCCTGATGAAGCGCTTCGTGCGACAAAAGCGCTGCCAGCGCGATAGGAGGGGCGTCTCTGTGTTTTTCATTGATGTATATCATCAGGTTATTTTTCTTTTTCCAGCCGAGAGCGTCGAATTCGGTATAGCCTTGCCCTAATTCTGCCAAATTCTTAAACTGCACCTGTATGGGTCTTTCGCTCAAGTTGCTGCCTAAAATTGCTTTGCGGGAAAACCCCCCGACGCTATCCTTCATTACATTCAGAGCCAAAAGTATCCTGACCTCTTTAGTAACACCCTTATACTCTTCAATCATTGCCTGAATTTGTTCTTGAGTAACATTTTGCATATCAAGCGATTTATCTTGGCGAATTCCGTGGATTTCTTTTTCAATATTCGGTTTCTTAAATATAAACGCATCTGCTGTTTGGCAGTTGATGAAAACCGCGGTTGCCAACAGTAAACTTGTAACACTGACTTTTAATTTCATACACTCAACTCTTCCGATTGCTATAATACATTATTACATTATTTATGTTTAAGGACAAATTTTCATAAATCAATGTACTGTGATAATATTTTAAATGACGCGATTTCGCGAAAAATGTTGCAAAAATAATTTAAAGGAGACTAAAATGACCTCAAAAGTAAGAGCAAGCCACCTTCTGGTTAAATCAGAAGACGAAGCTAAAGAATTAAGAAGCCAAATATTAAAAGGCGAAAAATCATTTGCAGACGTCGCTGCAATGGTATCACTTTGCCCGTCAGGTGCAAGAGGTGGCGACCTCGGGTTCTTCGGACGCGGACAAATGGTAGAAGAGTTTGAAACAGCTTGTTTTTCAATGGCTGTAAACGAAATCTCAGAGCCTATCCGCACACAATTCGGATGGCACTTAATCCAACTTACAGACACTGAAGACTAGTTCCCAGGCTCGTTATGCTCAAAGAAAATTTAGTAAAATTCCTTGAAAAAGAAGGATATGATTATCTTTTAGTAAATTCGACCAATGAATTTTTGGTAGAGTACAATTCTCTTGAGCAAAACGCAAGATATTATTTAACAGGCTTCTCAGGTTCAACCGGAGAAGCCTTGTTAAGTAGAAATGGCTCTGTCCGGTTGTTTGTGGACGGGCGCTATCACGCACAAGCTGATAAACAGGCATATAAGGGCGTAGAGGTTGTAAAACTTGAACTGGGGGAATCTTTTATTTCAAATTTAGTGCAAAAAATTGCCCCGAATTCCCGAATCGCAATTACGGCAGGAAAAATCCCTCTTAACTTTTATAACAGCCTAAAAACGGCTCTTGAAGGGACGAACGTCGAAATCGTGCCTTTAAATTTTGACCCTGTTTTTAGGTTTATTGAGCCTCAACAATCTAAATTCGCTAAAATAATCGATATCCCGCTCGAAATAACAGGAATCAGCACAGAAGAAAAAATAACTTCAATTCAAGAGGGTTTGGATGAAAACGAAGCGATTTTGGTGACAAATCTTGAAGAAATCGCTTGGATATTGAACAAGCGCTCTTTTGCGCATAATTTTTCCTCAACTTTTAATGCAAGACTAGCAATTGAGAAATCCTCCTACAAAGTTTTTTATGAGAATTCTAAAAATGGCGGAGGACTCAAAGAATATCAAAATTATTTAAAAACTGCCGAAAAAAGATTTTTATACGCACCTAAAAGCCTTTCATACGGAGACTATTTGTTAATTAAAAATAAATCCTCCGAGTGGGAAGGAAATAAAATCGAAAAAGCCAAATCTGTTAAAAATGAGGCTGAAATCGAGCATATGAAAAGATGTTTTAATCGTACAGACATAGTTGTATCAAAGGTTTCAGGCTATGTAAATACGGCTGATATGATAACAGAGCAGGAACTTGTAAAGTTCGTTGAAAAAGAATTTTACGCACAAGGTGCGACCTCACTGAGTTTTAACACAATCCTCGCAAGCGGAAAAAATTCCGCACTGGCACATTATTCAGCCGATATGAGCGTTGAAACAAAAATAAAAGAAGGTAATTTTGTATTACTTGATTGCGGAGCATATTTTGAAGGCGGATACTCGACTGACATCACTCGCGTGTTCTGTTTCGGGGAGCCGAATGAAGCTTCAAAACGAGTTTACACAACAGTTTTGCGTGCTTTTTTAAATGCATATCATATTGGTGTAAAAGAAGGGCTATGCGGCTTTGAAATAGATAAAACCGCCCGCGAAGTAATCGAAAATGCTAATCTTGAAGATTTTTCATTCAACCACGCAACCGGTCACGGAGTGGGAATTTCCGTACACGAATTTCCGCCGAGTATCTCGTCATCTGAACTTGCAAAAGCACCTCTTAGAGACGGAATGACATTTACAATCGAGCCCGGGGCATACAATCCTGATTTTGGAGGGGTAAGGCTCGAAAATTCGGTATATTTTAAAAACGGAGTGATACAATCTTTTTCCAAGGTTAAATTTGAGGAAAAATTGATAAACTATGATATGCTGAATGAGCGGGAAAAAATTTGGCTCAAAGAGTGGCAAAAAGGAATTTAAAAGGTATGCAAGAAATCACAAGTACAACAAATAATTTGGTAAAAGAAACAGCCAAGCTTGCACAGAAAAAATACAGAACAGAGACAAAATTATTTTTAGTTGAGGGGCAAAAAGCCATAGAAGAAGCTTTAGCATTAGGTGTTGAGCCCGAATATATTTTTATTCTGAAAGAAAAAATCCAAAAATTCAGTTGTTTAAATAAATATTCCGAAAAAATTATTTGTGCAAACGAAGCCGTTTTAAAAAAAATATCGACAACAGACACTGCCCCTGAAATCGTCGCAATTGCACATCAAATTGCATACAAAACAGAAGATTTAAAAGAAAAAAATAAAATTGTACTGCTCGAAAATATCAAAGACAGCGGAAACTTAGGCACAATTTTGAGAACTTGTGCGGCTTTTGGAGCGGACGCGGTCGTGCTTGCCGGAGACGCTGTTGATATTTACAACCCAAAAACTGTGCGTTCTGCTGTTGGAAATATTTTTAAAATCCCTTTTTTCTATCTGAAAAATATCAAAGAATTAAAAGAAATATTAAAGAATCACGAATTTTCGGCAACGCTTGTGGAAGGAAACAATTTAGTTAAAATCACAGAAATCAAACTGCCGGAAAAAGCCGTAATAATGTTTGGCTCAGAAGCAGACGGTCTGACAGATGATGCCGTAAGTGTTGCAGACAAAAAAATCACAATTCCGATAGCAAAAAACGTAGAATCTCTTAATTTAAGCACAGCGGTTACCATTTGTTTATGGGAATTGCTTGGAGAAAAGTAATTTATGCTGAGACAGTTAACACCGATAATTTTGCTTACAATTTCAAATATTTTTATGACTTTTGCCTGGTATGGTCATTTGAAATTCAAAAGCACTGCGCTTTGGATTGTAATCCTTGTAAGTTGGGGGATTGCATTGTTTGAATATTGTTTTCAAGTGCCTGCAAACAGAATCGGACACCAATACTTTGACGCTGCACAGTTAAAAACTATGCAGGAGGTTATTACGCTTGTTGTCTTTTCCGTTTTTTCGGTTTTTTACTTAAAAGAACAACTCAAATGGAATTATATAGTCGGATTTCTTTTCATAATCCTTGCCGTATTTTTCGTGTTCAAAAAATGGTGAATTTCTGCTATAATTGACTTGTTATAGATTCTTCGGTCGTTATACTTCCTCAGAATGACGAAAAAAATCAAATGGGATTTTAAATTATGAAAAAGTTTGTTGTATGTATATTGTTTCTTACGATTATTTTTTACACACAGTCAAAAAGTTTTGCAGAGGGAAATTCTGCTCCGACTTGTGATAAAAAAGAACCTACACTTGTCACCTTTATATATTTAAACGGCTCAAATGACTATACAGCCAAAAATCGTAAAGAATTTAGGAAAGCTTTTGAAAAAGATGTAGCAAAAATGCACCCTGTTATGATAAGCGGCTTTGAGAACAATCCTCTTACCAAAAAACAATTTTTGAAAGGCGGAGAATACAAAATTAATCCCGTCCCAATTGTTTTTTATTGGGGAGAAAAAAGTTTGGAAGAAGTTGAATATTTGGATAAAGACTTGAGTCTGGCTGAAAAATTCAGCCCTAAAATTTCTCAGCTCGTGCGTTCTGTTGTTGCACACTGTTTACATGACGCTATCTGGATACAAAAATATCAAAACATGTCCCCTGTTATTGATGAATTGCAAACAGTAGTCCGCTCCGAAACCTCAAAAGGCCATAAAGTAGTACTTTTAGGATATAGTGCAGGTTCTTTTATTACATATGAATATTTTCTCAATAAATTTACATCACTGGAGCCTAAAAAGTTAATGCATAAAACAGAGCGTCCGGAAATAGCAAAAATGGTAAAAGAAACTGATGTATTGCCGACCTGTCTCGACGCGTTGATGGAGGCAAGAATTGTAACGCTTAACGCTTACGGAAAATTCAACACAAATCCTGATACCAAAACGCTGCTGAAGAATTACCCTCACTTAGACGAATATACGGAGTATTCTTGCTTCAAAAAGGACGAGGTTAAAGGTGTTATAAACTTTGCTTCACCGTTAATCCTGTTCTATTCAGACATTTCAGACACCAAAAGCAGTTTAAATTTCTTGTCACAGTTAATGTACAAAAATATTCTTGAAAACGACATTTTCTGGTTGACCGTAAATTACAGAAACGATCCCCTCGGATTCCCAACCGCTGAAAACATAACAGCTAAGGATATTTCAGCCTTAGACACCATGAAAATCACACCTAACGGCGGATTCGTTTATAACAAGTCGGATATTTATGTTGCAAGAACATTTATCTCGGCTCACCTTGCATACTGGGACACGCCAAAAACCTTTGTACGAGGCGTATTGAATGCCTACAATAACGGCTTTAATAAATTCTACGGAATTACCAAAAATTAAGTTTGTTACAATTTTTAAAACATACGCAACTATCTTCTGAAAATTGTTTTTATTAATACATAGGAAGTGCGGCATAATTTTGCCGTCAGAAGTGTATTGAAAAGTGTGAAGGTAAAAATTGGGCGTAAGTGAAACTTACGGCATCAACGGCTACTCATCAGCCAATGATGTCAAGAATAATCCCTATATTTCTAAAAATGCTTCGAAGGTGAATTTTAAATCCTCGCCTTATGAGGCAAAATCTGTGCTTGAAAAAATCCCGCAGCAGGACATGTTTACGCTGCAGAGCAAGCCGTTTGCCCCTTCTCAGTCGGAAAAGTTTCTTTCCTCAATGCAGGACATGCTGCTTGCAAACCTCCAGCCCGAAAGTTTTGTCGCAAAATACACCTCGAAAGATTTTCTTGAACGAGCTGTAAAAAACAACCCTGAAATTGCCGAAATGCTTAAAAAGCAAGATACACGGCTTCAAATCGCACCGGAAAATATGCAAAATATTTGTAAAAGCCACCTGATTCCGACAATGACCTATGCAAAACAAATTATACACGGTTTGAAATCTCAAGGTATGAATTTCTCGAATGCAGACATCAACGCCCTAACTCAGGCTGCGCTGCTTCATGACCTGGGTAAAGTTCTGATTCCGTCAGAAATTCTAAATAAAAAAGATACCCTCACTGAAAAAGAGCGTGAAGTCATAAAGCTGCATAATGAACTAAGCTATGAGCTTTTGAAATCTACGACACTGTCACCTGAGGTTCTGCAGCTTGTCAGAAACCACCATAGCTATAAACCTCACAACAAATCCGAAGGCAAAGCACAAATCCTGGAAGAAATACTGCGCGCAGCTGACGTTTATTCCGCACTTAAAGAACAACGGGCATATAAGTCCTCTATGAATGACAAATCTGCATTCGAAATCCTGGCACAAGACGCCCAAAGCGGTGAATTTAGCATGAATATTGTAAACGCCCTTATAGCCAGCCATAAAGAACCTATTACGGAGAAGGTCAACGCCGCATAATTATGAAAATACCACCAATTTGTGTAAAAACTCCAAAGATTAAAACTGCAAATCCGCAAAATACTTATCCTGAGTGGATGCACTCTTTCAGCTTCAAAATTCCGGAGCGGAACCCTGACTATCCGATTATGCAAGCGTACAAAAAAATTATATCCTCTTTGGATATTATTTCCCAAAAAGAAATTAAAAAAATTGCAAGACGCTATGGCGAAGATGAAGAAATTGCACTATATGCAATGAAAAAGCTTACTACATTCGCAAATTATAAACGAATAAATCAAGCTTTGCATGTCAATTTCCCACAAGCTGACACGGATATTGTTTGTTTAAACAGCTTTATTAACTATATGGACAAAAAAAATCCGTTTATACTTGATTGGGATAAAAGTGATCTAATTTTAAAAAGCCAAATTTCGCAACACTCTATAAAGCTGACAAGAATGCTTTCAGATTTTTTCCACCCCGACCAGAGTAAGGTAAAACATTTTGTCACGCCATATTCTGTCGTGACAAGAATCGCCGAACCAAAAAACAGTTTTGCGTTTGTGGATAATTCACTTTTGAATTATTTTGAAAGCTTACATAAAAAAGACCCCGAAAACTTCAAACATTATTTAAAAGATAACAAATTAAAAATGATAATTCTCGACGGATTTGAGGAAGGAATAAACGTTTTTAATCAAAATGAATCTTTAGCCAAAAAAACAGATAAAATCATCAAACGCGCAAAAGAACTTTTAGTCGATGAAAATTATCCTGAAATTACTGATTTAAAAAAAGGTATAGACTATGCAGCAAATGAAAAAGTCATAGAAAGATTAAATAAACTCGGAATCACATCATATAAAATTCAAAAACAAAGAAGTTTTTCTTTGGCGGGCATTTACAAAACCATATCGGATAATTTACGACCTACTTTCCCAAAATATCCGGAATTTCGCAAGGCAATAAAAGAAAATATCACTCAGAAAAATTTAATTGAAAAATTCGCAAAATATCTGGAGGCAAATGCAAATATCTATTCTCCGAGAACCCTTGCAAGAGCTATTAAGTCACTTCATTGTGATATTCAGGCGCAATGTCTTTGCAAACCTGAAGAAATTCTTTATTTTGTACCAAATATCAAAAAAAGTTATGGCGCTCTGGCACATCAATTTGGCGTTATAAATAAAATACCGGCAAAACAATTTATCTACGAACTTAAACCTGAACACAAAAACCGATGTATAGTTATTATCGACGATATGCTGGTCACAGGTCAAAGCACTCGGGACAGATATGACGATGTAAAACGAAAACTTCCCGAAAGCAGGGTTGTTGCTGCACATATTATAAATGACGAAGTCGGTTTCAGGTATGTTAAAGAAAAAATGGCTAAAACAGGAGACATTTTAGTAGAACCAAGCGATTCAGAATTTTTGAGCGAATTGAATTCATCACCAAAACTAAAAGAAATACTCGGAAACGGCGAACAGGCATACAAAACGTGTATATCAATGCCTTATATGGCGCCGGACACAAATAACGACTTTTTTCGCATGTTTTTAGAGAAACTTTTCTTGGCTAGCTAATAACTGCCGAAAGCTTTTGAATTTTATCAAACGAATTCTCAATATTTTCTCGCAGCTCATCATCGGTTTCAGCAATTTTGACAAGCGCCTCAATCAAATCAATAGTTTCATCATCGGAATTTCTGTACAGAAAAAGATTTATACCGGCATTTACCCCGCGAACAACAGCCTCAAGCGGCTCAAATTGTGAGACTCCGCCCATAACCATATCATCGGAAACCACAAGCCCGCCAAAGCCCAAATGCCCCCTTAGATATTTTTTTATGACATTTTTTGAAAGTGAAGCAGGAATTTTTTCCTCATCAAAACAAGTGCAATGCATGTGTGCAACCATAATAGCAGGTAAACCCGCCTTGATGGCAGCTTTAAACGGTTCAATGTGATTTTTTTCTGTCTGTACCAAAGAAAGTTCCAAAGTCGGCATCGCAAGATGTGAATCGACATTTACATCACCATGTCCCGGAAAATGCTTACCTACAGGGACAATACCGTACTCAAGATAAGTTTCCATTGCAGTAATAGCATATTTTATGACATCTTCTGAATTATTCCCGTACGAACGTTCAGCAATAATAGGGTTTTCAGGATTTGTATCCACATCCAGAACAGGTGCAAAATTCATGTTTAATCCGAGAGATTTTAAACAATCCGAAATTTCGGCGGATTGCTTTTGCACACATTTTAAACCTTTTTGCGCCTGATAGCGTGCCGAGAGCCATTTTTTGCCGCCAAAAATATTCTCCGTGCGTTCAACTCTGCCGCCCTCCTGATCAATACTCAAAAAAACAGGGAATTTTGCAGAATTTTTTATATCAAAAGTAAATTTTTTCATCTGCGATTCAGATTTTATGTTCTTTGTGAAAAATATTACTCCGCCCAATCCTTCATTCAGCGCTCTGTCGAGATTTCCGCCTTTAATTAAAAAATCCTCACTCGGCCCGAGGACAAACATTCTGTATATTTTACTTCTCAATTCCATGTTTTTATCATACATTTAAGTGATAACAAAAGGCAATAATTTGTTGTAAATTATAAGAGTAAAGTTTTAGGATACGCTCCTTGGGGATAAGATGAAAAAAATTATAGTATTTTTTGTATTGGCAGTTTTTGTAATAGGCTCGATAGCCGTAAACTCGACACAGGCGGCTAAAAAGTCTAAAAAAGGCTCGATTTCGGCACAACAAATTCAGGAAATGTCTGATACGGTTGACCGTTTGACAACAAAAATATATGCAGGAAGCCTGTTTTCCCCTGATGACAACGCAAAATTAATCAATATTAAAATACAACTCGACAATCAAATGCTTATGACACCAGAACCTACTTTGGCGCCGATATATTACAAGGCAGGCAATCTCTACAAATCAAGAGAGTATAAAAATGAGGCAATAGATTGCTACCAAACTATTTTAGAAAATTTCGGAGACACTGCGCTTGCACCAAAAGCGCTTAAAGAACTAAACGCACTCGGAGTGAAGGTGAATCTGCCGCAAGCCAACACGGTTACGCCTTAACGACCCGTTACTTCAACAGTCGGCTATATTCAAAAACCACCGTTTTGTGGTAAGTTATTTCTATGCTTAAAAAATATATTTACGCAATTTTAATATTTTTAGCCGTCGGGATTTTCTTAAAATCCTGTATTCGTGCAGATATACCAGAACCAACGGTAAATAAAGAAAAAATTTCGACCTCGCAAGAGGGCAACATGAATTTAGTCGTTGCAGAACCAAAAACAGTAACCATAAACGGTGTGGACTATCTTCAATCACAAGCGCCCATAGGCACATTCGGCGGAGAACTTGTAACTTCTCAAATCGGAGAAGGACCCAAAACCTTCAACCCCTGGAACTCAAAAGACGCAACATCCACGTCCCTTTCTGAAATAATGTTTGACGGACTGGTCACAACAGACCCGTATTCAGGCGATATTCAGCCAAAACTTGCAAAATCATACACGATTTCGCCTGACGGCAAAACCTATGTTTTTAATTTACGCCGCGGGCTGAAATGGTCTGACGGCAAATCTATTACGGCGGATGACGTTTTTTTTACTTATAATACAATTATTTTTGAGGGATTCGGAAACCCCAGCACAAGAGACGCTATGGTCGTTGACGGTGAACTGCCCAAGATAACTAAAATTGATGATTACACAGTAAAATTTACTACCAAAAAGCCGTTTGCACCTTTTTTAAGACAATTGGCAACACCGATTGCACCTAAACATATTCTTGAACCTGTAACAAGAAAAGGAAACAGCGAATTTGAATCCTTTTGGGGGCCAAATACAAAACCTGAAAAATTTGTAACAAGCGGGGCTTTCAGACTCGCGGAGTATGTGCCTGCGCAGCGAGCAATATACAAACGAAATCCAAACTACTATATCATCAATAAAAAGAGCCAAAAACTACCGTATTTGGACAGATATATTGTTTTAATTGTCGGAGATTTAAACAACGAACTTTTAAAATTCAAGTCAGGTGAAGTTGATATTATCGATGTTCGCGGAGTAAATGTACCATCATTCAAGAAGCAGGAAAAGGGCTCGGATTACGTTCTATACAACCTTGGTCCAACACAAAATACCATGTTTTTCACCCTTAATTTAAACAAGCGTAAAAATGAGAAAGGGAAATTTTATGTTCAACCTCAAAAACAATTGTGGTTTAATGACAGAAACTTCCGCTCTGCACTTGATTATGCAGTCGATCGCGAAAACATGATTTTCAATGTTGCAAACGGTGTAGCAAAACCTCTCTTCACAGCAGAGTCACTTTCATCCCTGTTTCTAAACGAAAAAATTGCACGCGGCCATTCGAGAGACATTGAAAAAGCCCGCGACTACCTTAAAGCTTCAAAATTTCATTGGGACAAAAAAGGTAATTTGTATGACAGGTTCGGCAATCGGGTTGAATTCGACCTTTTCACGAATGCCGGAAACACAGAACGTGAGTCTGTCGGGGTAATGGTTAAACAAGACCTTGCCGACATCGGCATAAAAGTGAATTTCAAGCCAATTGAGTTTAATTCACTCGTAAATCGACTGACAAACACTCTCGATTGGGATAGCGCGATTATCGGGCTAACCGGCAGTCCGCTGGAGCCGCATGGCGGAAAAAATGTATGGGACAGCAATGGTCCGCTGCATATTTTCAACAGGAGACTTCGTCATGAAGATGACTTGCTTTTGTGGGAAAAAAAATTAAATAACATTTATTTCCAAGGTGCGCTGGAACTTGATATGGACAAGCGCAAAGCATTATATGACGAATATCAGCAGATTGTGTACGATGAAAAACCAATCATATACCTGTACTCACCAATAAGGATTACCGCTGTTCGTAAAAAATTCCAAAACACTTTTCCAACTCCGCTGGGAGGCGTCATACACAATTTAGAAGAAATTTACATTAAAAAACCTTAAATTTCACTGTAAGCTTGAAAAAAAAAAGCGTTTATTGTATATTCTTTTATGCAGATAGCAATGCGGAAGTAACTCAATTGCACAGGAGCGCTGGGCGCGACTAAGTCAGATTCGGACTCTGCCAATTGAGCGAAACATTGAAAACAATAAATAATTGCGGAAGTAACTCAATTGGTAGAGTACCTGCCTTCCAAGCAGGCTGTTGCGAGTTCGAGTCTCGTCTTCCGCTAATAAAAAACAGACCTATCAAGGTCTGTTTTTTGTTAGCAAGGATTACTAAACCTCTGCCAGCATAAAAAGTTATTGCCCGCCAACAAGCCAAGTCTCAATATAATAGCAGTCGAAAACACAAGCGTAATCCACCCAATTAAAGACGGCGTCGTAAAAGACAGAAAATACATAGAAGGTTATTGGCGAGAATTTTGGACTGTAAATCGCTGTAATTCTAAGGTTTTTGTGCCAATTTTATTTACCCTTGACGGAAAAGGGGGAGCATTTTATTCTATTGAAGCAAATAAAATTCAACAAGTAAAAGTTAAACCTCCCGAAAAGAAATAACTTTGTCTATTTCCACCTATCCGGCAAAAGCTCATCAAGAGTCGCAACGCGCTCTTTTAAAAGCACTTGGCAATCAAGATTTTTGTGATTAATTTGGTATATAAATTCGCGGCAGCGTCCGCAAGGCGCAACTATGCCGTGAGAATAGCTAACTGCGACGATTTTTGCAATTCTGCTTTCTCCTGCCGTAAGCATTGAGCCTATTGCGTTGCCTTCTGCACAAAATCCCAAAGAACAAGGTGTGTCAATCGAAACACCGGTATATACATTACCGTCTTCGGTTAAAAGTGCCGCACCTATTTTACCCGTCCAGGTATGCTTAGAGTGCTGCCAAGGGTTGATAGTGTTTTTAGCTATTTCGTATAATTCTTCAAATTCCATAAATTCCCAGCCTTTTAGTAAAAATATTTTAGCATATTAAACAATTATTTTTACAAAATTTAACCTTTTGAAATAAAAGAGCAATTTCCTTGTACAGAAAAACTTTATTTAAATATAGAGGAGCACACAGAGGAACAACATGAAAGAACAAGAACTAAACACGATTATGGGTGTGATTTCAGACCCTATACACAACGTTTATCGAATAAACAACCGTATAGATATGGAGGAAATTCAGCGTATTGTGAGAATTTTCCAAATATCTGAAGGTCAAAAAATAAAGCATCGCATGTTTTCTATCAAAAATCTTGCAACTTTAAAATTGGTTTTGAGCAATAACTAGTCTTTTATACTGCCTGCCAAAAGGTCGTTTATAAAATATTTTTTGCCTGCAAGAAATACTAAAATTACCGGGATTACAGAAATTACGGAGCAAGCCATCAGTTCGCCCCAAACAACTATTTCACGGTAGCTTCCCTTGAACGCTGCAAGTGCAACAGGCAATGTGCGCATAGAATCGCTATTTGTAACAATCAAAGGCCACATAAAGCTGTTCCAAGACGTTACAAAAGTAAATACCGCAAGCGTCATAACAGCAGGAACCGCAAGCGGAAGAGCAATTTTAAAGAATATTTCAAAGTTGTTAGAGCCGTCGATTTTTGCAGCCTCTTCAATGCTTTTAGGCAGTTTTACAAACCACTGTCGCATCATAAATATCCCAAAGCCGCCGAATAAGCCCGGCAAAATCAGTGAAGGATAAGTATTTATGAGGTGCAGTTCACGCATTACATAAAACAGCGGGATAATATTTACCTGCGGCGGTATCATCATAGTCATAAGAATTATGATAAAAATAGGCTCTTTGAACCTAAATTCAAAACGTGCAAATGCGTATCCTGCCATGGCCGCTACTATAACCTGCCCCGCAGTTGTAACAACCGACACAAACAAGCTGTTCATAAAATATCGAGCCAGAGGCATTGCTTGAAAAACATTCATATAGTTTGAAAAATCGAGTTTTGACGGCAAGAATTTTATCGGATAAGAAAATATCTCTGCATTAGTCATAAAAGACGTCGAAACCATCCAGAAAAAAGGTAAAAGCATTGATATTGCGCACAATATCAAAATAGCGTATCCAAAAATTACTCTCGGTTTAATCATAGTTTTAATTATAGCATTGCCAAAAACAAAAAAAACCCGAAGTTAAAAACTTCGGGTATATTGCCATCATCAGTTATAAAACTTTTGATTATATCAGTGATAATGCAACTTGCGGCGCTTGGTTAGCTTGAACTAACAGTGAAGATGCTGCTTGCTGCAAGATTTGTGAGTTAATGTAGTTAGATGATTCTTTCGCAATATCTGCGTCCATCAACGTTGATTTTGAAGAAGTCAAGTTCTGAACTGTAGATACAAGCGATTGAGATACTGAATCTAATCTGTTTTGGTAAGAACCGATGTTAGTTCTTTTGTCTTGAACGGAAGAGAGTGCTTTATCAATGTCCTCTGTAAAAGTTTTAAGCTTGGCTGCATTACCTGCTGTGAAAGCATCAGCAACATCTGTTTTTAAACTTGCTTTGCCGCTGAGTGCAGTTGCAGTTGCTTTACCAAATACGTTTTCAACTTTAATAGAGTCATTAGTTGAAGTATTAGCACCTACTTGAAGAGTAATTTCGGTTGTTGAACCGTCTAAAAGTTTCTTACCGTTATAGTCTGAGTTGCCTGCAACCCTGTCGATCTCATTCATACGAGCAGTAACCTCTGACTTAATCGCGTCTAATGACTTTTGGTCATATACTCCGTTAGCCGCTGTCAAAGCCAAGTCTCTGATACGAGAGAGGTTGTCTTGAATACTTGTCAAGTCGCCTTCTGCAACTGAAATCATGTCATTTCCCATCTGAACGTTTTGTTTTGCTATTTCTGAACCCCTAATATTTTTGTCCATTGACGTTGCAACGTATAAACCAGCAGCGTCATCTTTTGCAGAGTTGATTTTGAAACCTGTTGTCATTCTGTTCATTGCTTGGTTCATTTTGTTTGTTGAAGTTGTTAAGTTGTTTTGCGCAACTAATGAAGGTATGTTTGTTTGTACTACGATAGCCATTTTGAAGCTCCTTTCAAATATTTTTTACTACATCCTTGTATGGTTTTCATTTTGAGAAAATTAGTTCAGTTTAATTACCCTTTAACAACACTTGACACACAGCTGTCAAACAGCTATAATGTAGTTGTCATCTGGGTTTTCAACCTATTCCTTTTCTATATTTATATAGTACAAAATTTTATAAGGGATGTGAATTGAAACAAAGTTCAATCTTTTTTGAACCAAAGTTCAGAATTTCTACAACTTTAGTTCAGAATTTGCAAAAAAGTTTGTAAAATTTACCTTTTCCACAATGATTATTATCATGCTAAAATTAGATAAATAATATAAAGGAGCGGAAAATGGTAGATTTAGAAAAAATATATGAAGTAGTGGTTTATTCGGCAGGAGAAACTAAAGCAGGAGCCAAAATGGGTAAATTGCAGCTTAAAGACCCCAAAAGCGGCACAACTTTAAACTGCGTGCTTTGGGAAGAAGCTTTAAATCGTATGGATGATAAAATTTTCCGCACAGGAAACCAATTAAAGATAGTTTCAGGAACCTACAACGCACAATATAATAACTGCCACGTTTCGGCTTTAGAGCTTATAAAAGAAGCTAAACTCGGTCTGAGCGAAACTGAACGCGATGAATATTTTTCACAAATAGTTGAATATGCGCAAAAAATCAAGGATGAAAAACTTCAAAAGTATGTTTCTTCACTCCTTTTTGAGCACGAAGAGGCGTTCAAGGTCACTCCCGCTGCGAAATTAATGCACCATAATTATATAGGCGGACTTCTCGTGCACACACTTGAATGTTTAACATATGCCGAACAAATTTCAGAACAATTACACGCTAAGATTGATACAGATAAGGTATATGCAGCCGTAATCTTTCATGATTTCGGCAAAATTTTCGAATACCAAGTTAATCTTGAAACAGGACTTATAGAATACAACAATGATTTTAAAAAACAATGGATAAGCCACTCACAGTGGGGGTATTCTAACTGTATGACACAGGGTTTTATCGATGTGGCAAAAATGATTGCAACCCACCACGGAAGAATCGAGTGGGGTGCGATTGTAGACCTTAATGAGCGCGATTTGGAACCTATAGATTATATAGTGCACCATATTGACGATTTATCGGCAAAATTTGGCAAAATAACTGTTGCAGACTTAGGTTAGGATTAATCTGTTTTAGCCGAGATAATATTTTGCCCAGTCGCTCTGATGAAGCTCCGGCGTTGTTTTGACATAGTTCTGAATTTGGCTAAAATATTTGTCACTCGAACCTGCGCTGTCATTCATTGCTGTAAGCTGTGCATAAACTGCCTTTTTTATAGGATTATTTTCTGTTTCAAATCGTCTGAAAATTGAAGCAAGATTTTCTCCGTCAATTCTTTTGCTATTGTTAAATAACTGTTTAATTACGTGAAAATACAAGCACGTAACATCCACCGACTCAAAATTACTGCCTTGCAGCTGCGACAAAGCAAAGTTATAGAGTTTTTGTTCCTGTTTTGGGTTGCCTTTTGAGAGCTTCAATGCTGACATGATGTGTTCCTGCAATTTATCATGACCCACCTTCAAAATAATCCCTTTGGAAGCCGCCTCACTTTTAATAGCTCTCAATGATTTTAATTCGGAATTAAATCTATGCTTTCTTACCATTTCCGCAATTTTATCTGTTATAGGCTTAAATTCTTTTTTAATACCCTCAAAAAAGTCTGCTCTGGCTGCTTTTTTTGCAGCATTACGTTGTTGTTTAGCATACTTATAAGTATTAACCCAATAATCACCAAAAGCAGGGTTCTTTAATTTTTTATTGTTGTTATTACTTTCATAATTTATAGTTTTTATTGCAAATATTTTCATAGACTCACCTTCCTCAAGCTGAAAAACTATAAAAAAATAAAATTTGCTATTACAACAAAAATTGTTACACTGCTAAATAATGCAGTGAATTAATGATTTTTTTGAAGGACAGTCTAAAACAATATCAAATGCTGACAAAGCAAGATTTTCAGACTGATTGATAATTTCTTCGGACTTTGTGCAGTTTACAAATAGGGTTGCAATAGTTTCGCCTGCTTGAACATAGTCGCAAGTCTTTTTATTTAAATATACGCCTACCGAATAATCTATAGGATCGGTTTTTACATCGCGCCCCGCACCAAGCAGTTTAGAAGCTTTCGCAATTTTCAAAGCGTCAATATGTTTCACAAAGCCGTCTTTTTTAGATTTTATCTCCACTTTTTTTTCACAGCACGGAAATTTCGAATAATCTTTTATTACCGAAATGTCTCCGCCTTGATTTTGTATTAAAACTTCGAACGCCTTTAAAGCCTCACCGTTTTCAATTACATTTTTTATTTTCTCATGCGCTTGTTGTTCATTTTCAGCCATACCCAGCTTCAAGAGGGACAAAGAAGCAATTTTAAAGGTTATTTCAGTTAAATCATCGCATGTGTTGCCCTTTAAAAATTCTATAGTTTCAATAATTTCAAGCGAATTTCCAACCGCACGCCCTAAAGGCTCATTCATGGCACTCACAACTGCAGTAATATTTTTACCCAGATTTTTTCCGACCTGAACCATTATCTGCGAAAGCTCTTTGGCCTCTTCAGCCGTTTTCATAAACGCCCCGGAGCCGTATTTTACATCCAGAATTATATTATTAGAGCCTGACGCGATTTTTTTCGACACGACAGAAGACGCAATAAGCGGCATACTATCGACCGTGGCCGTAACATCTCTAAGAGCATATAATTTGCCGTCAGCAGGAGCCAAGTGGGCAGTCTGAGAGGCAATTGCGGCACCGATATCTTTTACCTGAGCAATAATTTTATCCATTGGCAATGCGCAGTTGAAATTAGGTATCGCTTCAAGTTTATCAATCGTGCCGCCCGTAAAACCAAGCCCTCTACCCGAAAGCTTAACTACCGGAACACCCAGAGCCTGCAAAATAGGGATTAAAATAATAGTAATCTTATCCCCCACTCCGCCTGTTGAATGCTTGTCAATTATATTTTCGGCAATTTCAGATAAATCCAGAATTTCACCCGAATTTATCATTGCACGTGTCAAATCCGTTGTTTCTTCGATGTCCATCCCTTTAAAATACAAAGCCATAAGCCAGGCCGAAATCTGGTAATCCGCAGCCGTTCCGTCCATAAGCGAATTTATAATAAACTCTATTTCTTCACGAGTATGTTTCTGCCCGCGCTTCTTTTTTTCAATTAAATCAACTATTCTCATAAACCTATTATACACTTTGGGGCGCAGCTGTCCAGACTTTAATTTAAAAACGGCTCTTTCCGGAGCCGTTTTTAAATTTCTAGTGTTGAATTTTTTCTATAAGCGAGGTTGTGGATTTCCCTTCAACAAAACTTATAAATTCAATCCTACCGCCGTTTTCCATAATAACCTTAGCCTCAGGAAGCGTCTCCACTGTGTAATCAGCGCCTTTGGTGTGAACATCGGGTTTGATTTCAGCAATTAGGTTTTCCGGAGAATCCTCGTCAAATAAAACAACAAAATCAACACAATTCAATGCGCAAAGTATCTCTGCACGGTCATTTTCGTTGTTTATAGGACGAGTTGGTCCTTTGATTGAGCGAACGGATTTATCGCTGTTGAGCATTACAATCGAATAGTCCGCAAAAGTTTTTGTTTTTTGCAAGTATCTCACATGCCCGACGTGCAAGATGTCAAAGCAGCCGTTAGTTGTTACCACTGTTTTTCCATCCTTACGAAGCTCCGCAAGATATTGAACTACATCTTTTCTATCGATAAGCTTTCCCACAGTTTAGTCCTTTGCACTTTTGTTTGCAGGGTTCAAAGCAGGATTTTGGGCAGCTTTTTCCTTAATCATTTTTTGGATAGTTTCAGGATTAAAGCTAGGGTCATTGTATATTATAGTCGCCTCGTTTTTCAACTTATCAACGTGTTTTTGAAGAATATTCACTTTTTCTTGTTGCTCCATAAATGCTTTGATGTCATTTTTAACTTTATCAAAGCTTTCAGCACCAGCTTCTTGTCTGTCGGTTACAAGAATTATGTGGTACCCGAACGGAGTTGTAACGATTTCAGAAATTGTGCTTGGTTTTTGAGAGAAAGCTGTTTTTGAGAACTCGTCAACCATCTGTTCTTTCGCAAAATATCCCAAATCTCCGCCTTGTTTAGCGCTTGCTGTATCATCAGAATTTTCTCTTGCAATTTGAGCAAATTTAGAAGGGTCTTTTTTCACTTCAGCAAGAAGTTTTTGAGCTTTTGCGTATTTTTCAGCAATATCAGCCTTAATTTTTTCGTCAACTTGAGCAGGTGTCAAGGATTTATTGGCAGGATCAGACGAAATCAACTCTCTGAGTTCATCTTTGTTAGCCGCAATCAAAATATGAGACGCTTTGACTCTTTCAGGGTGTTTAAATTTAGCAATATTTGCATCATAGTATTTTTTAGCATCTTTATCAGAAACTTTTACAACTTTTAATTCTTCAACAAGTTTGTTGATTTTTACTTGATCCTCAAGCTCATGTTTGAACTGGTTAGCGCTGATTCCGTTTTGTTTTAAAAGTTCGTTGAATTTATCATTGCTTCCGACTTGGTCAATAATAGTTTTAAGTTCTTTATCAACTTCTTTTGAGGAAACTTTAATGTGTTTATTTTTGATATCTTGGTCCAAAAGATTTTTAACGATAAGTTCGTTAACGACTCTGTCTTTTAACATCAAATGAATAAAGCTGTTAGGGTCTTTTTTCACATCTACACCCATTTGAGCAATCATTGAATTTTTTGTAACAGCATCGAATGCTTTTTCATACTGTTGCTTAGTAATAGGCTCATCATTTATAGTTATGATAGCGTTTTTCGTGGAATTAACGCATCCTGTAAGTAATGTTGCGGACAAAGCTAAAGCAGCTAATGTTTTTAAAGTTTTCATGTTCTATCCTCTTTTCTTTAGTAAAACTTTTCCTCTAGGCATTATAATCATATCTTAATTTAGAAATATAGTAAAATAAATCAGACAATACGGTATACACTTCTTCAAAATTCAAATACGAAGTATTCAAAAGCAAGATAGAGCGCCCGTCACGACAGGTTGCAGGTGCGTCTGTGTACTTAATATACTTAACAGTTTCGCTGTTAAGCTTCGACTTAATCATAAGCCACTCTGCACGCTGATAAGGAGTATAAATCCGTATATTATCGGGAGTTTCCCGCACAATGGGAACTTTAGCACTCGAAGCAAGAACCCGTAAACGCACTAATTTTGCAAGATTTTCAACCTCTTCAGGCAGTTTGGAGAATCTGTCCTTCCACTGTGCCAATATCATATCGAGTTCGCTCGTAGATTTTACATCGGACAGACGTTTGTACTCTATAATCTTTTGCTCTTTTGAACCTACCCACTCGTCAGGAATAAACGCGGTGATATTTATATCGATTATACTGTGGCAAACTTCTTCAACATCTTCACCCTGAAGCTGCTGAACAGCCTCCTCCAGGAGCTGGCAGTATGCGTCAAAACCGACATTAACCATATGTCCGTGCTGCTTTGTACCCAAAATATTTCCGACTCCGCGGATTTCAATGTCTCGAAGCGCAATTTGATACCCGCTTCCGAGAGTTGTAAAACTTTTTATCGCGTCGAGACGAGAAAGAGCTTCGCGCGTAAGCTTTTTCGGGTCACGATAGAAACAATAGCAATAAGCCTGCCTGTCCGAACGCCCTACACGGCCGCGAATCTGGTATAATTGAGCCAAGCCGAGTTTATGCGCATCGTAAACTAAAATTGTGTTTGCATTCGAAATATCAAGCCCGGACTCGATTATCGTGGTACACAAAAGAACATCATACTTGTGCTCTTCGAATTCCACCATAATTTTTTCGAGTTCCCCCTCACCCATTTGACCATGTGCAACAGCGATTCTCAAATCAGGCAAAAGATTGTGAAGCCCTGCCGCAAATTCGTAAATCGTTTCAACCCTGTTATACAGAAAAAATACTTGCCCATCGCGGTCAAGTTCATGCAAAATCGCATTCTTAACTGTGTTTTCGTTGAATTCGCCCACAAAAGTCTTGATAGGCAAGCGATTTTTCGGCGGAGTATTTATCACAGACATATCTTTTATACCCGAAAGCGACATATAAAGCGTTCTCGGAATTGGCGTTGCAGACATTGAAAGAATATCGATATTTTTACGAAGCATTTTCAATTTTTCTTTATGCTTGACTCCAAACCTATGCTCCTCATCAATTACAAGCAGTCCGAGGTCTTTAAATTCTATATCACTCTGCAATAGTCTATGAGTGCCGATTACAACGTCACATTCGCCTAGTGCCATATTGCGCACAGTTTCTTTCTGTTCTCTTGTACTTCTGAAACGGGACAAAAGCTCAACTTTAACAGGAAACGGCTTAAAACGCTCCATAATATTCTGCCAGTGCTGGAGCGCAAGAATAGTCGTCGGAACAATTACCGCTGCTTGCTTTCCGCTCATAACCGCCTTAAAAATCGCACGGATTGCAACTTCTGTCTTGCCGAAACCTACATCTCCGCAAATCAGCCTATCCATAGGGCTTTCAGACTCCATATCGATTTTTGTTTCGTTTATGGACTTCATTTGGTCGGGAGTTTCAGTAAACTCAAACGCCTCTTCCATTTCATACTGCCAGACAGTATCAGGCTCAAAAGCTATACCCTTAGACGCCTGACGACGAGCATAAAGCCTGATTAATTCTTCTGCGATATCCTCGACAGCTTTTTTAACCTTAGACTTTATCGAATTCCAATCATTTCCACCCATTTTAGAAAGCCGCGGAGACTGAGCCGCGGAGCCGCGATAGCGTGCCAGCATATTTATCTGCTCCGCAGGAATATGAAGCTTATCGCCGTTATGATACTCAATACTTAAATAATCCTTAAGCTGTCCGTCAATTTCCTGATTGGAAAGCCCAATATAGCGTCCGATACCGTGAATATGGTGAACCACATACTCGCCTTCTTTGATATCATTTACACTTTCGAGAAACTCTTGTTTTTCCTTGTTATAAGAACGTTTTGAGGAAGTTATATCCTTGGACTTTTTATTAAAAAGTTCCTTGTCGCTAAGAACACAAAGCCTCAAGTTCTCAATTAACGAACCGCCAAATGCAATATTTGAAGTAATCCAAACAGAATTGTCGTTGGAGAATTCTTCGGAATAAGGAATTTCAAAATCCGCAAGAACCTCTTCCACTCTAGCTTTGTAGTCAGTCGCAAGAATTACTTTATATGAGGATTTTCTTTTTTCTTCGATATACTCTGCTATTTTATATACATCAGAAGAAAAATTAGGAATTAAATTACTTTCTAATTCAACAATATCAATGTCTTCAGCATCTATAAAATTGTCAAACGATATTTTTTGAAGCCTTGCGACAGATTTTATAAACTCCTCATAAGTCACATGGTTCAGCTCTTTTAGAGGTACACCCAACTTCTCGTCAATATTTTTGGTATAGATTTTTTGGTAATTTTCGTCTATCTGAGCAAACTTTGAAAGCACCTCAGAACTCTCATCGTATACAACAGCCCATTCTTTACCTAAGAAATCAGTAAAAACTGCCGTATCCGGGTTTAAAACCGATTGAAAATATTCAATACCGTCAAAGTACTTTTCATTTTCAAATTTTTCCAAAACTTCTTCTCCGTATGGTTTTAAAAGCTTTGATACGTGCTTATCGGCTGTAAATTTATAAAGCGGAAGAATTGTAATTTCTTTTATATGCTCAAAACTGCGCTGATTAGCAGGGTCAAAATATCTTATATCAGTAATCGTATCACCCCAAAGCTCAACTCTGACAGGGGATTTATCGATATTATAAATATCGATTATATCACCGCGAATTGAAAACTCTCCTATATCAACAACCATTGTTGAGCGCCTATATCCCATATCAGATAGCTTTTGAGCTAATTTGTGAGTATCAATTTCATCATCAATTCTTATCTGTAATGAATTTTCCGCAAAAAAATCTTTTCGCGGAAAACGTTCCAACAAAGCCTTTACAGGCATTAAAACTATCTGCTGTTCATCAAGAGCATTTAAAATACCAAGCTGCTCCGCATATTTGTACAAGTTTAGAGAAATCCCATCGTACATTGAAACATCCTGATACGGAAAGATATTTGAATTTTGTCCGAAGAGTTTTTTCAGATCATTTTTATACCTCAATGCCTTTTGTTCCGAAGCTGTCACAAAAAGTATCTTCTTTTTTTCTGCTGAAAACTTTAGCAAAATCAAGCGCAGCAATGATGTTAAACCACTTACACAAAAAGAGCGGGACATTTTAAGATTACTTAAAATGCGCTCAAAATTAGGCTCTTGAAAATTTTTAATAAAATTCAACATAAATTATTTTTTAGAAATAAACTCAATCGCGTTTCCGTCAGGATCGTTAACAAATGCAATGGTAAGCCCGGCTTCCTCCATAAAAAACGGCTCACAGGTCCATTCATAGCCCATTTGTTCTACTTTTTGCACCAACAAGTCCATATCATCAACTTCAAAGGCAAAATGCCCAAAAGCGTTTCCTGCATGGTATCCCCGCTCAGGAATTTCATCATTTAATGTTAATTCTATTTCCACACCTGTTTTTTCATCCAGTAAATAATAAAGGGTACAATCTTCAAGACGCAATGTTCGAGAAGGTTTGAGTCCGATTAAATCTTTGTAAAATTTCATTGATTTATCCAAGTCGGCAACTCTTATCATGGCGTGTAAAAATTTCATAATAAACTCCTTTTTTTGTTGATATACACAGATTAACGCCAAAGTATCGTTTTTTCAACCGTATAAAATCCATCTGTTCAAGAAAGGCTCAATATGTTATAATTTTAATCTGTACAGGAGTTTATATGAAAAAGAGATTGATTTATTTTGCCTTTACTTTAGGCGAAGTTCTAATTACATTAACGATTATAGGAATTGTAGCTGCAATGACAATTCCTACATTGATGACGAATGTCAGAGACCGAGAAAACGTAGTCAAGTTGAAAAAAGCTCAATCAATTATTGCAAACGCAGCCAGAATGGCAGTTGCACAAAACGGTGACTTCAATATCACCGAACACACCGAAATTACTGACGGAAAAAATCTTCTTGACCAGTTAAAAATCGCAATAAACTGCAAAGATTACAATGATCCGAATTGTCCGGTGGTTAATGGAGGGCTTGGCAATAGCGGCGAATTTTCAATGTATTCATACATTGTAAGCCCGGACGGTATAATCTACGGGTACCATCCCAACGCTGCAATGATAAATATAATTGAAGAAAATGGTCAAGAATATACAGCAATGCCTTTTGTTGTCGATTTTTCAGGTTATGACAAAGGCAAGCTCAATCAGGGCAACCGAATTGCATACGGTTTTTATGTAAAACCCGACGGAACAGTATTTCCTGCAGGCTACCCCAACAATATAAAAAGCAAATCTGAATTGAAATCAATGATATGCCCTCAAAGCAGAGACAACTTTAAAAACCCTAATCCTTACTGCACATTCTGGACATTGCAATCGGGAAAATTCAGAAAAAATCCGGGCGAATGGTTTGAATAACCAACCTATTTGAAGAATTGCCCGCCCATTAGATAAAATTGAGAACAAGTTATGCCGGTTTCCAAACGCTGACAATTTTGGCGGTTTTCCTGATAGGATTTTTCAGCCCCAAAAGGATGAATCTCATCTCTGTAAATATTAGCACCAAAGACATCTAAGCCCATACGATTCGGTAATTTTGTTCCGTTCATGTCAAACAAAACAACACCGCAGATTTCCTCAGGATCATTACACTCATCATTAAACCAGTTTAAACCAACAATAACAGGGCTGGAAGGCACATAATTAAATTTTTCAACATAATATGCTGAAGCCTTTGCTACTTTTTTACCGTTTAAAAACCTGTACTTATAATTTTTTATAGGTTTGGCCGGAACAGGCACAGCAGCCTTATCCGCGTTCATAGTAGTTTTAAGCAGATTTAAAATGTTTTCGTTTCTAACATCGCTTTTTTCTTTAATATAAGTTCTGAGCAAGTCATTTTCAGTCAAGACAACAACTCTGTATGAATATTGCACGGCCTCGAGCGTCTTTTTCCATTTATAAATAATTTTGCTTTCCTGCCCCACTCCGAAAATTTTTCCGACAAGCATACAAGAAACAGCAATCGCCAAAAATATAACAACTGCCATTTCTGCAAAACTGAATGCTTTTTTTACTCTTATTTTCAAGGAACTTTCCTTTATCTGCGTGCCAGGTCAAGTCTGTGCTTTTCTTCGTATAAATTATCATATATCCAGTCAGGGATAAAGTTCTTGCCCATAATAATCTGACCGTTGTTCGGGTTTGGCGCATGGAAATCTGAACCTCCCGTCACAATTAAGCCGAGTTTTTCCGCCAAAGATGAAAAATATTCAACCATGGCAGGAGAATGTTTTCTGTGATAAGCTTCAAGCCCTCTTAGACCATAATGCATAAGATCTTTTGTGACTTCTTCCGCAACATCGACATCAAACGGATGAGCAAAAACCGGTATTCCGCCTGCTTCGTAAATTACTTCAACAGCTTCATGCGGAGAAACTGATTTTCTCTGGACATAAACAGATGATTTATCATTTATGTACTTGCTGTATGCCTCAATAACGTTGTCAGTACCGCCTTTTACAGTAATAGCTTTTGCTATATGAGGACGTCCGATACTACCGCCTTCTGCGACAAGTTTTCTGATGTCTTCATATCTAACAGGAATCCCTGCTTTTTTGTTCAGAAGCTCAACAATCTCTTTTGTCTGTTCCACACGTGCCTTTTGCTGAGTTTTTAACATTGCCTGAAAATCAGAATTGGTTTCGTCCATAAAATACCCGAGGACATGCACCTCAAAGCCCTTATAAAGAGTGTTTACCTCCACGCCCTTGATTATCTCAAGCGGTTTCGTTTCCGATTTTTCTGCCAAATCTTTTGCATAAGCTACTGCGATGTCATGAGCCAAAATATTATCATGGTCTGTAATCGCAATCGCATCCAAGCCGGCATCAATCGCAGCATCGACAACTTTCTCGGGGGAGAACATCCCATCCGAGTAGGTTGTGTGAATGTGTAAATCGATTTTCACTTTCCTATCCTTTCATTACTCTGTTACCTCATAATTTTTTTCTGCTATAAAACTTTTTACACATTTCGCCGCGCCGTTTTCAACACAAATTTCAGCTTTGACAAAAGAAGCCTGCACAATTTTTCCCTCAGCGATATTGTATCTCTGGGGAATGCAGGTCAAAAATCTATTTAAGGAAGCTTCGTAATCCATACCGATTACGCTGTCTTTCACTCCGCAAAACCCAACATCTGTTATATACGCCGTTTTTTCATTAATAATTTGCGCGTCGGCTGTCTGAACATGCGTGTGAGTACCAAAAATAGCACTAACACCAAGTTCGGACGCCCATTTTGCAAAGCAAATCTTTTCGGCGGTCGCTTCTGCGTGAATATCTACAATAATTATCGGCGTAATTTTTTTCAAACGAGCTATTTCATCAGCCATTGTTTTCCAATACGGCTCAATCTGTCCCATAAAAGTAGTTCCAAGGACATTTATCACGGCAATTTTCACATTTTTTTCAGGGAGTTCAAAAACTCTGCTTCCGACACCGGGCGTACCTTCCGGATAATTGATAGGTCGAACAAGTTTGTCCGCACTGTCGATATAAGAAAAAATATCTCGTTTATCCCATATATGGTTGCCTGATGTCATACAGTCTACGCCGGCTTCGGACATTTCTTTGTAATTTTTCTCAGTCATAGAAAAACCGTGAGATACATTTTCCACATTTGCAATTACAAAATCCACATCAAGCGGTTCTTCCAAGGCAACCTGACCGTCCAGCAAATCCCGCACAATGCGTCTTGCCGGACGACCTACTAAGTCGCCGAAAAACAATATTTTTACTGTTGCTGTCATTATTTTGCCAGTTCTGTGGTTCTAAACTCTCTGACTACAGTAACTCGAATTTGACCCGGATAATCCATTTCATCCTCAATACGCTTAGCGATGTCACGAGCTAATTTAGCAGAAGTAACATCATCAAACATTTCAGGCTGGACAATAACGCGAACCTCACGACCTGCCTGTACTGCGAATGACTGTTTTATTCCTTCATAGCTTGTAGCTATTTCTTCAAGTTTCTGTAAACGTTTAATATAAATTTCAAGAGTGTCTCTTCTTGAGCCCGGACGACCGGCTGAAGCTGCGTCGGCAAGCTTCACGAGAACCGCTTCGATTGTATTAGCGGTAACATCGTCGTGGTGAGCCTCAATTGCGTGTATTACGTCTTCTTTTTCGCCATAGCGTCTTGCAAGCTCAACACCTAGTTCAATATGCGTACCTTCTTGAGATTGGTCAACCGCCTTTCCAATGTCATGCAAAAGTCCCGCGCGTTTCGCAACGGCAACATTTGCACCAAGTTCAGCAGCAAGCATGCCCGCTATATGACCAACTTCAAGCGAATGTTTTAAAACATTCTGCCCATAGCTTGTTCTGTAATATAAACGACCGAGTGTCTTGATAAGCTCTTTATTCAAGCCCATAACACCCATATCAAGGGCGGCATTTTCACCCTCTTGCTTAATTTTTTGCTCGATTTCTTCTCTCGCTTTATTAACCATATCCTCAATACGAACAGGGTGTATACGCCCGTCCACAATGAGTTTTTCAAGAGCAAGTTTTGCGATTTCACGTCTGACAGGATCAAAACCCGATAATACAACCGCTTCCGGAGTATCATCGATAATAAAGTCAACACCTGTAAGTGTTTCAAGCGTTCTGATATTTCGACCTTCACGTCCAATGATACGACCTTTCATATCGTCAGACGGCAGATTTACGACAGAAACGGTAGATTCAACAACAGTATCTATCATACATCTTTGCATTGTAGTAGTAAGAATTTCTTTAGCTTTTTCATCAGCTGCTTCTTTTATCTTTGTTTCGTTTTCACGAACTACTTGGTTAAATTCTTGTGCCAAATCCTGCTTTAGCTGGTCAAGCAATGTTGATTTAGCTTCGTCTCGAGACATACCGGAAATACGCTCAAGTTCACCAACCTGTTTTGCAACTACTTCAGCCAGATAGTCTTCTTTCTCCATAAGCTCATCCAGCTTTCTGCTCATTTGGTCTTCTTTGTCAGTGGCAGCTTGAATTTTATCCTCGAGCATATCTTCTTTTTTTGCCACTTTTGACTCTTGTCTTGTTAAGTCGTTTCTTCTCTCTCTTACTTCTTCGTTAAATTTTTCAATTTCATCGCTTAGAGCTTCCCTAGCCTTGATTTTTGCTTCTTTACGTATAAGCTCCTCACGATTTTTCATTTCGGTTTCAACATTTTTGTTTTGTTCTGATAATTTTTTTGAATTTGCCCAAAGCACAATACTGATAGCAGCAAAGGCAACAGCAGCAATAACAAAAATTACCAATAATAAGCTTGTAGTTTCGATTGTTCTGTCCTCATCTTATCTATATAACATTCTTCCAAAACACCTGAGTGTTCGGATTTGGATTCTGTATTAGGAATTACTTTGAAAGTAATTAGTTCATATATAATAATCTCAATTTTATTATTTTAACTAAGCCTATAGTATCATAATTTTACACTTATTTACAAGCATTATTTACATTAAGAAATATTGCAAAAAGCAAAAGTCATAAAGTGTACCCACGACACTATTTCGGGGATTTACATCAAAGAGGCTAAGAAACCTACCATATAAGGGGTTGACGAATTCAGGCACATAGTGTATAGTAGGAATAGAAAGCAGATAAAAGAAAGCATTAAATGAAAAAGCACTTTTTACAACAAAATAAATCAAAGCAAAATTCAATGAAAATGCTTTGCTGCCGTGAAAAAGGACACACAGAAAAGATACTATTTGCAGTCTTTAAATAATTGTACAAATAACACTTAATATTATAATTATAAAAAGAACTTGCAAATGACCCCCGAGAAGAAAATGCAAGTTCTTTTCAATTACCCCCAAACCTACCACTAAGGAGAAACAAAATGACTTTAAGAATAAACAGCATAAAATTATTCAACACAATCCCCAAAAATCCCCAAAATACAAGAATTTCGACAATAAAAAAACCTCTTCCCTGCTATATTCCGATTTCAGACTACATCGGGCCAATATATGAAGACAAATTTATTGCACACAAAAAATTTAATTAATAAGTAAATTCTTTTAAATCACAACCTCTAAAATATAACCGGGTGGGAAAATTTCCGACCCGGTTATTGATAGCAATAATATACTTTATTTTTTAAGTGTTATATAATTAGAATTAAACAAATCAGGAGATTAAAATGATGAAAAAGATGAAAAAGATTCAAACAATAAACTATGTAGAATACAAACTGGGGAACTTCAGCATTCTAAGGATAAAAAATAAAGGCAAACAATATAAGCTTTATTTTCTGTCAATTCCTTTTCTTTTTATTTCAAAATCAACAATGCGCAGAATTATCTCCATGAAGAATAGCCCTATCCTGCTGAAAGAAATATTTAAAAATGACCATAGTGAAAAAATGTCCCCATTTTTTACACCAACAGAATCCACTTACAAAAGAAAACCAAATGATACAAAACTTATTTCATATTACTTGCCGCAATTTCATCCCACAGAGCTTAATAACAAAAACTTTGGACGCGGGTTTACGGAATGGACAAATGTAACCAAAGCTGTTCCGCATTTTAACGGGCACCATCAACCACAATTACCTATTGATGTTGGCTTTTATGATCTGACTCATGATGATGTAATGTATAGGCAGATTGAACTTGCTAAAATGTATGGGATATATGGGTTTTGTTTTTATTATTATTGGTTTTCAGGGGAAAATCCGCTTGAAATTCCCATCAAAAACTGGTTAAATAACAAAGAATTAAACTTCCCGTTTTGTTTTTGTTGGGCTAACGACAATTGGTCAAAACTCTGGGACGGCGGAACAAAAGAAATTATTTTAGAACAAAAGATTTGTGAAGATGACGATGAAAAATTTTTCAATGACATTCTTCCTTACTTTAAAGATGAACGATACATTAAAATAGACAACAAACCGTTTTTTGCCATATACCGACCAACTCTTTTTGAGTTTAGCGAAGTTTCTGCTCAAGCCAGCCCCTTGAAAAAACCTTTAACTGAAGAGGCTTTGAGGCAATTCGGAAAGGAGCGTTGTTTGTTATTTATGGAGCGATTGGACAAACTTGCTAAGGAACACGGGTTTGACGGCATATATTTTTGTTGCAATAATGTTGACAATTTTAGTCAACACAAAGAATGGGGATTCGATGCATTGGTAGAATTTCCGCCTCATGGAATGAAGGAGCAAAAATACGATATTTTACCTCCGTATTGTAATGAAAAATACAGTTGCTCGGTAATCGACATGGAAGACTATATAAAAAATAAAAAATATTTTTATGATACAGATGACAGTACCGTAATTAAAGCGCTCTTTCCATCTTGGGACAATACAGCAAGAAAAGCATATACAAATGGCCTGGTATTTCACGGGGAAACACCTGAATTGTATAAACAATGGTTGTCAGATCTTATAAAGTGGACAAAATCGAATCGCAAACAAGATGAACAATTTGTGTTTATAAATGCCTGGAATGAATGGGCAGAAGGCGCCCATCTTGAGCCGGACAGCAAATACGGATACGCATATTTGCAAGCGACAAAAGAAGCACTAGAAGAAAATTCCAGCGAAGAATAACTCAAGCAACACTTGTTAAAAGAATCACGAGATACTTATAGATATTACAAAGAGCCTCAAATCAGGCTCTTTGTTTTTTGATATTTCAACGCCGTGTTTTTCTGGTGATGTTACACTCTTTCGCGCTATCATCCCACTGCCAACGCTGCTTAATGCAGGTTTCTTTTGTGATAACAATTTTGCCCTGTTTTGTGTTAATGGTAAGCCCCTCGGCGCAATTTCCTATTTCTAAACAGTCATTAAATTTCAAATTGCTTTGAAGCTGCGGAACATTTTCAGGCAGCCAAAAATAGCCTATAAGCAGCAAAATAACCAAAAGTTTAATCCCAACTACCGTTCTGACGAAAAACTGCGCCCACAAAATCAAAAGCATTAACACTGACAATAATATAAAAATCAATGAGTAGAAATTATATTTATTCAGCCCCACAACAAGCGCCGAAGAAGCCTGAAACGCATAACCGACAATATAAATCGTGCATAATGCAAAAAATAAAAAATATAAAAACTTACGCAAAAAATAATAAAAATTTTTCATAAATTTATTATACATCAATATATATTTTAATTTTTTAAATTTCCCACATAACTGCAATCACCTGTATCAACGCAGTGATCAAACTCATATATATACCTGACAGAAGGTAAATGTTTTGAAGCAAGAAGAAATATCAAAAACAAGAGGACATATAAAATTCGCAGCTTTTTATTATTCCAAAAAAATACAATCCAAATCCCGACAAGCAGGACTGTACAAATTACAAGATAAAAAACAACTTGCCAATCCAATTCAGAAATAGCAACTATTCCCACAACCATACCAAAAATTAAGGAGAAAAATATGCAAAAAATTAATTTTATCATATACGAGCAAATCCGATATAACTTTTTGGCAAAAGCAATGAAACTCTTAGATAAATCATTCATATTTTTATCACTTTCTTGTGTCGCATGCATTTCTTTTCTCATCCCAAGTAAAGTTCATTTCCTCGCATACGCTTTTGTTCATGATTTTTCCTGAAAAAAGCATTCCCCGGGAAGCATAACCATATTCCGCCATATAGTCTCTATCCAGCGCCTGTTTTACTAATAGAATATATAAAAGAAAAAGAATTACATATATGATTTTTGTAGTTAATTTTGTTTTTTTAAACAGCAAAACCCAAAAACCAAACAAAATAAATAAGAAAAATATAAATAGCAAAATATTAACTAATATATTCTTACTTAAAATTACTAAATAAAAGGAAAGCATACAATCGAAGAAGGTGAAAACCAAGCCCAATAGAACTTTTAAAGAGATTAGCAAAATCTTCCAAATGAGTTTAATAATTACTTTGAAACTTTTCATTCTTAAATTTTAACACAGTGGATTTATATTATAACTCGATTCGTTTTTTTGCAACTATCTGCTTCCTGCTCTGACATCACAGGATTTCCTTTCTTCGTTCCAGCTCCAGTTATATTTTAGACAATTTTCTTTATTTATTACCACCCGCTCGCCTTGAGGATTTCTGACTGCAACTCCTTCCTTGCATATTCCAACATCAAGACAAACCTCAAGATCATCTGTCTCAACAAAGATTACCATAAGAATAACAAAAGAAACCAAACCAAAAAGAATCCAGCCAATTAATTGAAGGAAAAAAACAAGTAATCTTCTTAAATTTTCAATTTTCTTGTATCGCATGCATTTTTCTTCCTATCCCAAGTAAATTTCATCTCCTCGCAAACTTTTTCGTTCATGATTTTTCCATAAACAAACATTCCCTTCGGTGCATAACCATGTTCTACCCACCAGTCAACATCGTTAGCTTGTTTGAAAACAGGCATATACAAAGTAAAAAGAATAGCATAGATAATTTTTGTACGTTTAGTGGTCTTTTTAAAAAGCAAAACCCAAAAACCCAGCCATACATAAAAAAACAGTAAAGTAGCCAAAACATTGACAAACCAATATGGCGTTATCACAATAACTGCCGTTGACCACCCGACAATCACCAATGAAAAGAATAAACCCAAAAATACTTTAACTAAAATCTTTATTGTAATGTAGAGTTCAGTCAAAAAAGGTTTTATATTTTCAGAAAAATTGTTCGGATTTTTACAGTTATCTGCTTCCTGCTCTGACATCACAGGATTTCCTTTCTTCGTTCCAGCTCCAGTTATATTTTAGGCAATTTTCTTTGTTGATTTTTACTATATTTCCCTCGGCATTTCTAATTTCTAGTCCTTCCTTGCAAATGCCAATATCAAGACATGTATCCTTCGCAAAAGCTCTTTTGACTTTCGGCAATTTGGCAACTACAAATATATGGATTAGAATAAGTATACAGAAAATTATCTTCACATGTTTTTCAGTTTTAAAGAAGATAATATATAAAAATCCTATAATAATAAAAAATGAAGCAAGTACATACAAAAAGGCTTGATAATGATATCGTTCATTCAGCAAAATAGTATAAGCGCTCAAACACAAAATAAGCGATATAAAAACAGAGAAAAATAATTTTACAATAAAAAACAAACTTTTCATTCTTAAATTTTAACACATAATTGCTTACCAATAACGTTCAGGTAATCCATTAGGCCTTTTATATTTTAATAAATCACCACAACTTGTTCCTGGATAAGATTTACCTTGCTCACGACCCTCTTTATTTGCGTCCATATCTCGGCTCGCATCTTCAATCTGTTCGATTAAATCCTCACCCTGAAATATAACTTTTCTTGTCCCCTCTTCCAATTCTCGAAACAAGCTCATAGCAATAGCAACGAATTCACCGTTTAATCCCCTTTGCGCAGCTTGACAATTGGCTTTCGCATGAAAATATTTATCCCCATCTATTGTATCAGCTTCAACCATATCATTATAATTGCGGGCAAAATCTCCAAGCGCATTGTCCCATTTCGCCGCCCTATCTAATATATCCTGCGCTCTTCCATTAAAAAAGTTCCCTCCTTTAGTTTTTATTTTGCCAAATAAATTATACATAGTATCAACTAGCTGATTTTTTAAAGAAACTGCATTATAGATTTCTTCTTTTAATTGTTCAATAAGCTCTCCGCAATCGCACGGTTCATCGTCATCATCTTCGTCTTGGGCGGTTTGAGAGACAGTGACGTAGCATTTGCAGTTCGGATGCGGGCGATTCGGAATATCGCCCTCCTCTCCGAACACTGTACCGTCAAGCGTCTCACACGTATCACAAGCATTGGGTTCTGTGTTCCAGATAAACTTGAAGTTGCTGATACCTCCTTTCAAAAGGAGCTCAGAGGTTTTTTGAGCCTCTGTATCGGCAGCGTCAGTTATATTATAATCACTTAACGCTTTGTAACGGTACAGGGATTTTCCGATTTTTTCCGCATTATGATAATTTTTTATCAACTCATCTCTTTCGGGATTTTCTTTTGGTGAATTTTTGTAATCGATAAGTATTTTATTTTGAATCTTTTTCAAATCTATAAGTATCGGCGGGATTTCTCCTACATTATTTTTATTATTCAAAGTTTTCAATATTCTATTTTTCAAATTATTTGTCATTTTATACCTTTCATCTTGTTAATTTTTTGTGTAACATGCTTTCGATATTCATAATAACATATTTATAAACACTTGTCAACATATAAACGTAAATTAATTTCCGATATAGCAAAAAAGCGCCCGTGAGGCGCTTTTTGTCAGTTTAGAATTTTGATTTTTAAAACAATTTTGAAAATCTTTCCATTGCTTCTTTTGTTTTGGCTTTGTCGCCGAAAGAAGTCAAACGGAAAAACCCTTCGCCATTCTCACCAAAACCGACGCCCGGAGTGCCGACAACCTGGATTTTCTCGAGCAGCATATCAAAGAAATCCCACGAAGACATATTGTTAGGGCATCTTAGCCAGATGTAAGGCGAATGCTTTCCGCCGGTGTACCAAATGCCTTTTGAATCAAGAGTTTGCGCAATAACTTTCGCGTTTTCACGGTAATAATCCACCGCGTCTTGAATTTCCTTTTGCCCCTCTTTTGAAAAAACAGCTTCCGCAGCGCGCTGAACGATGTAAGGAACACCATTGAACTTTGTAGTCTGGCGTCTGAGCCACATTTTGTTTAGGTTCATACCGTCACGCTCGAGTTCCTTCGGAACGATTGTATATCCGCAGCGAGTACCCGTAAATCCTGCTGTTTTTGAGAACGAACAAAACTCGATTGCGCATTTTTTCGCACCATCAATTTCAAATATGCTTCTCGGAAGGTTTGAATCTGTAATGAAGCACTCATACGCGGCATCGAAAAGGATTACGGCGTTGTTTTCGAGCGCATAATCAACCCAAGCAACCAGCTGCTCGCTGTTGTAAACCGCGCCTGTAGGGTTGTTCGGCGAACACATGTAAATTATATCAGCCTTTTGGGATTTATCCGGCAACGGCAAAAATCCGTTAGATTCGTTTGCGTCAGCAAAAATTATTTTACGCCCCGCCATAGTGTTTGTATCAACGTACACAGGGTAAACAGGGTTCGGCACAAGAACCGTATTGTCCTGTGCGAACAAGTCCAAAATATTACCTATATCGCTCTTTGAGCCGTCGCTGATAAAGATTTCATCATTGTCGACAGATGTATTTCTTTCTGCGTAATAATTTTGGATTGCTGATTTCAAAAACTCATAACCCTGCTCAGGACCGTAGCCGCGGAAAGTTTCCTGCGAGCCCATTTCGTCAACGGCTTTGTGCATAGCGTCCACAACCGCTTTAGCAAGCGGAAGCGTGACATCGCCTATACCCAAGCGAATTATATTTTTATCAGGATTGGCTGTTGAATATTCGTTTACTTTTTTTGCAATAGTTGAAAACAGGTAGCTGTCTTCAAGGTTCGCATAATTTTTATTTGCGTTCATAAAAACTCCTTTTCGCACTTCTCGAGAGCCATTATAGCCTAAGAAAAGCTCGCTTGCAAATAAAATAAATACTCAATTAAGAAAACCCCATCCGGTCAATCAGATTCAATATTTATCCGCAACAACATTCTCGCGCAAGTCTACCATAACAGAAAAGTTCAAGAAATAACGTCATAAATCCGCAGGATTTTCAACATTCATTTCGGTCAAAAGCTCAACCCATTCTATGTAATAGGCTGCCAGTGCATTGGTGTAATCCATCATCAAGTCAAGATGAGATTGATTGACTAAAATCAAATTACTCAAGTCAGATTTACCTTGCGCATACCCTTTCTGGGAAGAAATAAGCGTCTCTTCCGAAGATTTCATCAAATCTTTTGAATAATAGTTCAGATTTTTACGTGCCAGTTCAAATTGTGCATAAGCTTTTCTTAAATCTTGCCCTACTGCGTTTTTTACCGACAAATACGCAAGCTCTCTTTTTTCTATTTCAAGCTTTGCATTTTTAATTTCAGGCGTAAATCTGTATAATACAGGCAAATCCATTGTTCCACCAACATATGCGCCGCTTAAAGGCCCATTTCCCGTAGATATATCATTATTTTGATAGGTTGTAAGATAATTATATCCGCCTTGCACGGTTACATCCGGAATGCGTTGACGTACAACCGTTTTCAAATGATTTCTTGTAACTTCGATTTCTTTCTTTGCAATCCGGACATCATAGCGATTCTCAAGAGCAAGCGCCTCAACTTTTTCAAAAGATATAAACGAATCATAAGGCAACGGGGTCGAAAGTTTTAAAAATTCCCCATCCTCAGGTAAGCTATTCAGATCAATGTCAAAATCCGTATTAGGAGCAACATTTAATACTTTATTAAAATAATACCTCTGAGTATCAACTTGAGTCTTAGCTTTATTATGGGCTGTTTCAATCTGTTTTCTGAGAAGTTCGGCCTGCATAACTTCAACATCAGAAACCTGCCCTTTTTTATGACGATTCTTAGCAACATCCGCCATCTCAGTAAGAACTTCCTGCTGACGCTCAACAACTTTAAGTACAGATTTTGCAGCGGCAAGTCTAATATATGCATCTCTCACACTCATTTTCAAATTAAAAGCATCTTCGCTTACGTTTGAATCTGTTACATCTTTTTCAGCCGCGGCCTTAGCTTTTCTTGCCCCACGCTTCATAATCTCTACAGGGAGTGCAAGCCCCATAGCCTGCGGGTTTCCAAGCGATGTCCTGCCAATTAAAAACATTGTCTCAATTCTGGGATTTTGAAGCCGATTTGCCACATCAATATTGTTTTTGGCAATTTCTATGTCCTTGCGGCTCTTTTGCAAATCAACATTTTTCTCAATAGCAAGCTCTACAGCCTCGTTAAGATTTAGCCTGCCACTTTGATTATCTGTCAGTGCAAAACATTGATGCTGCACGAAAAATATTGTTAAAAATATTATTAAATAACGCATAATGCATAATTCTTTCTTGTACTTTTTACTTTTATCACAAAAGCTAAGTAAGTTCAAACCAGATTTCAACAAAAAGATAAAAAATCGCCGCATGTTTATCGTGCGGCGATTGAATTGTTATTTATCTTAAGCTCTTACAAGCTTTCCTTCTGTTTCAAGCTTCAACGTTTGAGTTGTAATGTCGCAAACTGATGAAGGTCCGAAGTACTGAATCGCACCCGGGAACACATAGCTGTCATTAAGCGCCCATTCTTCTCTGTTGTCCTGCAATTTCTTGAAAACAGCTCCTTCAAGGTCTACGAGAGCTTTTTGGATAACCGGCTTCATTTTACCGTGGCGTTTTTCCATATTCATCATCATTGTAAGAGGAATACCGCCAGCAATCCACTCAGAAGCAGGAGCCGTAAGGTTTCTCACTGATGAAAGGTAGCCTGTCAAGCCAAATTGCATTAACGCATAAGCGTTGTAGCCTAGTGAATAGCAGTAGTCAGAGTCAAAGTTTGAAGGGAACGCACATCTGCCTTCATATCCGAAGAAGTGAGCCTGTGAGCCAAATTTGCCGACAAACTGACCTTGTTTTTTCATTTCACATAATTTTTCTTCAATCATTGCAATGAGCAATTTTTCAGTCTCAATTTTTGAAACTTGAACGTTGCCGTGCGGGTCTCTGTCCATCAACAATTGTGATTTGATAAGAACCGGAAGCGAATTGAATACTTTAGCGTTTTCAGAGCTTAAAGCAGCTTCAATGATAACAAATTTTTCTTCGTCATTTTTAGCCGCGTTAAGTTTAGCTTCGATTTCAGCCATAGTATCATTCAAGTTTGCAATCATAGCTTTCATTTCAGGAACAAATTCGATTAAGCCTTCAGGAATCAAAGCAATACCGAAGTTTTTACCATTTTCCGCACGTTTAGCGATAACAGACGCCATATAGTCTACGATAGACTCTAAAGACATTTGCTTAGCTTCAATTTCCTCAGAAATCATTGTAATATTCGGTTGCGTTTGCAACGCAACTTCCAAGCCGACGTGAGTCGCGCTTCTACCCATTAATTTGATAAAGTGCCAGTATTTTTTAGCGGAATTAGCGTCTCTTTGGATGTTTCCGACTAATTCCGAGTATGTTTTGCAAGCTGTATCAAAACCGAATGAAATCTCGATTTGTTCGTTTTTCAAATCGCCGTCAATTGTTTTCGGGCAGCCGATAACTTGAACACCCGCGTTTTTAGCAGCAAAGAATTCAGCCAGCATACAAGCGTTTGTATTAGAGTCGTCACCACCAATGATGACTATTCCGTTAATGCCTAATTTTTTGCAGTTTTCCAAAGATTGCATGAACTGTTCTTCAGTCTCAAGTTTTGTTCTGCCTGAACCGATGATATCAAAACCGCCTGTGTTGCGGTAATCATTGATGAGTTCATCCGTAAATTCAACATATTCACCATTCATAATACCTGAAGGACCGCCTAAGAAGCCATAAAGCTTATTTTCAGGATTAGCCTGTTTAATTGCATCATAAAGACCAGCGATAACGTTGTGCCCGCCCGGAGCTTGTCCGCCTGAAAGAATAACGCCAATGTTTCTTTTTTCGGCAATAACTTCCTCATCAGAAGCTTCAAAAGTTACCGTAGGACCGCCATAGCAGTTCGGAAATAACGATTTGATATCTTCTTGGTCTCTTACAGATTGAGTTGCAGCGCCTTCCACAAGGTCAAGGCTTTTGATACCTGCCTGCAAAGATTTAGGCAGTTTAGGCTCATATTTAAGTCTTTCAATTTGCAACGGTGATAATGTTTTCATAAAAAATCTCCCTTTTTATTCTTAATATCCTTTAAAACAAATTATTACTTATATTTTAGCATAAAAAAATCCCAAGAAATTAATCTTGGGACTATTATATTTTTTAATTTTTTTAGTTCGAAAGTGCAGTCATATCATTAATTTTATTTCTTATTTGTCCCGCTTTTTCTAAAATTGATGACCATGCCGATTCTAAAGTCCCGCCTTTATTTGAACAAAAAATAGTTTGAATATACTCATCCCCTTGTGGTGGAACAATATTTATTGCTGTTTGACCATTTTTATATGCAACTAATGTTTGATACCCCTGAGCTTTTGCCCATTTTTCCAAACGCGTAACAGCAGTATGTGTTGCTGTTTGACCAATTTGACCTAAATCAGGTGCTATTCCTGTTATTTTCATATTTTTACCTCTTGCAAAATCTAATTAGATAATACTTTAACATAAATTATTTTGATATATAAACTCAAAACATTTACAAATTTTAATTATTTCTAAAATCTTTTAAATCAATTACCTTACCGATTTCACGCGGCATGTAGTCTTCGCAGGACGACCAGATTAAGGTCTCAACTGCGCCTATAATTTCAGGTTTAACTTTGCATTTCATGCAATCACCTTTTACCATGTTTGTTGAACCGTCAATTTTCGGTGTGAAAAGTCCGCAAGAATGACAAATTTTTATCCTGAACCCGATTTGGTCCAGTTTTTCAACAATATCGCCTATTGCGTCACACATTCTGATTTGATTGCTGGAAGAATATTTTTTCTTCTTATATTTGAGAACAGCTCTCGCAAGTCCGTCTTCTGAAATCAATTCAAGAGAGCATATGAGGTTATTTTTCCCATCTGTCACAATTGCATCCACCATCATCACATCTTGATTAATAAATGCTTTTTTGGGTACAAAAAGTGTTGCAAAGAAGTTATAAAATCTGCTTTTTTCAAAATTTTTGCAAGAACGATAGAACGGGAACAGGAGAAGGTATCTCACATTTTCTTTGCCGATTTTACCTATGAAAATTGAAGAAATGAAACTAACTATAAGCAACAATGTAAAAGCAAATATAATTTTAAAATCAAACAAGAAATAATAGTTATAAGTGAAGGCAAAAAGCAGCAAATACGCACAAATCAAGAACCAAATATTTGGTTTGATGTTAAAAAGCACAAACTCTGCAAACTGAGGTCGGGACTTAAAAAACAACCTGAAACAGTGACGCACCATATCAAACCTGTATAACGGTTTTGTTTTTTTGTTTTCATAATGCGCAATATCGAGCTTTGTTTTTAAATTAGGATTATAAATGACGTCAAAGCCGCTTTTGATAAGCAGCGTAGTGTATTTTAACTCTGATTGAGCATCTTTAAAATCCACGCAGCGTATTTTTTCAATAACTTCCTGTTTTATTACACAAGCGTCTGAGTCAATTATGGCACTTAGTCCCATAACACTTCTGGAGAGCTTATTTATTCTGCTGTTGTAATTGTTATAAGTTGTTTTGATATTTGAAGTTAAAGTATTTTGAGAATCGACAAACTCAACATCCGCAACGATTACATCTTGTTTAAAAAGTGCCTTGTTTACGTTAGTGAGATAATCGTATGAAATTTGTCTTTTTGCGTCCAAAAATGCAAATGCATTAACGTTCTGCAAAGAGACTAAGCGCTCTAAAAGCCAAGAAACAGCTTCATCTTTTCCGATAGGCTGACCGTCGCCAAGACGCCAGATTTTAGCCCCGCCTATAAATTCAAGTTTATTTGAAATCTCATCAGAGCAATTATCAAGTATAATATGCGTTTGGTAATTCGACTTCGGATAGTCTTGCTTGTTCATCATCTCAAGCAGTGATACAACATCACCTTCATTATTCTGAGAATATATCACCATAATTATATTATTTTCATATGGCGCCTCAAAATATTTATGTCTTGAAATGACGCGGCGCGATTTTGCAGCAAAATATACACTCACCGTGTAGTAAAGTGTGTAAATTCCAACATAAATGGTGATTAATATCAGTAAAAATATCGATATATCAAGCATAACTCATTTCCTTAAGTATATTATATTTGAAACAAATTAAATTTCCAGCATGTAAATATCACAGAAAAAAATTTCCTCCAAAAAGCCTATTTCTATAAACTTTTTGACATTTTTACAATAAACCCGTTAAAATATATCTATGAATATTAAGGAATATTTTAAAAATTCCGCAACTTATCAGGTCTTGCGAATATTGTCGAAACAACTCGAGGATTTTTTTGAAACCCTCGGAATAATGGCAGAACATTTTGTAAAATCATTGTATTACACAATCAAACTCGATTTTTCACGCAAAGATTTGGTAAATCAGTGCTCAAGATTCGCAGTAGACAGCCTTCCGATAACGCTTTCCATTGTCGGAATGACCTCTGTAATCATTTCAATGCAAACAGCCGGCGAAATGGTCAAACAAGGTGCCGGCTCATACGTTGGTATGCTTACGGCGCTCGTTATGATTCGCGAACTGAGCGCAATAATGTCAGGTTTTGCAATAATTTCCATGATAGGCTCCTCTTTTGCTTCTGAAATAGCAACAATGCGCGTCAGTGAGCAAATTGACGCAATGGAAGTTTTAAACGTAAGCCCTTTAAAATACTTATTTACACCAAAAATGATTGCAGGGTTCTTGATGATGCCTGTCGTAGTGGTTGTGGCCTCATTTATCGGAATAATATGCTCCGGAATAGCCGCTAAAGTCGTAGCAGACATCAGTTGGCTCAATTTCATAAGTTCAGTTTGGCACGGACTTTATTTAAGAGACTTGAACATATGCATTTTAAAATCTGCTGTTTTCGGCTCGACAATAGCCGTAATCAGCAGTTCATGCGGATATTGCGCCTCAGGCGGAGCAAAAGGCGTTGGTCTTGCGACCACAAAAGCCGTCGTTTGGTCATTTATCGCAATAGTAATCTGGGATTACATTTTTGCGTTGATATTTTATTATTAAAAAATTAAGCAGGTTAATATGGGAATTAAAGTTCAAAATTTAACAAAATCATTCAGAAATAAAAAAGTTTTAAACGACGTAACGTTTGAAGTTGCAGACGGCGAGATTCTTGCAATAGTAGGATTTAGCGGCTCGGGCAAAAGTACGATTTTGAAACTCATCTGTCACTTAATCAAACCCGACAGCGGCACAATAGAAACCAGCGAAGGCGATACCGCAATGGTATTCCAGTATTCCGCTCTTTTTGACAGTTTAAATGTAAGCGATAATATTTCTTTTGCACTCAGAGAACGAAAAGATTTAAGAAATAAATTTTCAGAAGAGGAAATCAAAGAAAAAGTCGCTCAAAAACTCAAACTTGTAGGACTGGAAGGGATTGAAGACAATTTTCCTCACGAATTGTCAGGCGGCATGCAAAAACGAGTAAGTTTCGCACGTGCAATTATCACCGACCCGGCAACAATTCTTTATGACGAGCCTACTGCCGGTTTAGACCCTGTTTCGTCAACAATTATTGAAGACTACATCGTAACTTTAAAGAACCAGCTAAAAGCAACATCTATTGTTGTCACGCACCAAATGTCCACCATTTTGAGGACGGCAGACAAGGTTATTATGTTGTATGATGGGAACATAGTTTTTAAAGGGACAAAAGACGAATTCCTTAAACAGGATAATCCTTATACAAAACAATTCATCAGCGCCAGCATTGAAGGCCCGATGACAGTACAGGCAAAAGCAATTTAAAAGAGAGCATTAATTATGAGATTTTCATCTTCGTTTAAAGTAGGGCTGTTGACGCTCGTTTCAATAATTATATTAGTATTCGCGGTTATGTGGATAAAAGGACGCGCACTTTCATCAGGTGAACGCATCAGCGTCGATTTTAAAGACGTTAACGGCATAAGAGCCGGTTCCGCAGTTCAAATGATGGGTTACAGAGTAGGGCAGGTTGAGGAAATCACTCCGGTAATCCACGGGGACGACAGCTATGTAAAAGTAAAATTCGTAATTATCGAACCGGACATCAAAATCCCAACAGCGTCAGAAATCTCAATACAGCAATCAGGCTTAATTGGCGAGCAGTTTCTTGAAATTACTCCGCCTCGTATAAGAACTCTTTATCTGCCTGTATTAAAACGCGCAAAAGCCCTTAAGCGTGATGACAAAGTTGAAATGCTTCTTAGCAACGAACTTTATGATATCGGATTCATAAAAAGCATAGAAATCGTGCCTACCGAAACCCTTTCTATACTTCAAAGAGAAAATTTCAATACAGAATTCACATACAAAATTTCTTATATCATCAATATGCCGGGATTGAGTTTGCCAAACAAAATTTCAGGAAGCGTTATCACTGACGGTATCAATACCAAGTTGAAGCTGACGCCTGATTCGAATATCAGACTTTTACTTCCTAAAACAGACTCAAAATACACTGTAGTCGAGCCTATGCGTCTTTCAGACTTTATGGCGCTACAATATCGTTCAGCAGAGGCTCTTACGGAAATGAACCAAAAAGTCAGCTCAATTTTATCAGATGACGTAATTATGGACTTAAAGAAAACGGCTAAAAACCTTGAAGACCTTACTGTTCAAGCAAAAACAACTTTTGAAAAAGCTGAAGTATTGATAGATACGTCTAAACGTGAACTTGAAAGCACAATGGCCTCTGTAAACTCACTCACATCAAAAATTATTGTAATGACCGATAATATAAACAAAATAGTCGGCGACGAAGAGTTCACAAATCAGCTTATGAGAACAACCGCTAACGTTGAAAAGTTATCAAAAAATATCAACACCATTCTTGAAGACAAGAAAACCCAAGAAACACTCGACAATATCAATGCCATATCTAAAAACGTCAATGATATCTCCTCGTTTGTTAACAACATGTCGCAAGACGAGGCGCTAAAAGGCAAGCTTACAACTACCGTTGACAACTTCAACACGGCTCTTGTACAGCTTAATACGACTCTCACAACAATAAATACGGTTACAGAAGGCGACAAGTGCAAAATCAAAACAACTATTGATAGTGCCTATGAAACATCAAAAAACCTGAGAAAATTTTCTGAAAAACTTAATAAGCACTTTTTGATTTTCAGACTGCTTTTCTAAGACAAAGTATAATGAAATTATGAAAATATTTTTCAACAAAATACATTACAAAAAAGACTTAAATTTACTCGAAAAAACGCTGGTGGCACTTTTGACACCGGCGTCTTCGGTATATTCTCTAATTAGCGATATCAGGCTTGAGCTATATAAAAAGGGGCTCTTAAAATCATATAAACCCACTATAATGACTGTTTCTGTCGGCAATATTACAACAGGCGGAACGGGGAAAACACCTATAACGGCAGCTATTGCAAACTATTTGAGCAAAAAAGGCTACAAAACAGCAATCTTATCACGAGGCTATGGCTCTAAATTAAATTCAAAAGACATTAACATAATTTCAGACGGTAAAAAAAGCTATTATTCTGACGCGCTTGTTGCAGGTGACGAACCTGTATGGCTAGCTCAAAATTGTCCGCAAACTGCAGTTTTAACCTCGTCTAATCGTGTAAAAATCGCGCAATATGCAGAAAAAGAACTTGGCTGCACCGCACTGATTATAGATGACGGGTTTCAACACATAAAGTTAAAAAGGGATATTAATATTGCCGTTGTCGATAGCGAAAAGCTTTTCGGGAACAAAAAAGTGCTTCCTGCAGGACCTTTAAGAGAATCATTGAAAAATATCTCCCGTGCTGACAAAATAATTATATCCGATAAAGCTTCTACAACTGATTTGGAATTTGTAGTTAATGAAATTGAAAATATTACAGGGAAAAATCCCATTTTGTGCCCAATGAAAGCAGGAAAAGTCTATAATATTCACACTCAAGAATCCTTAGAGCCTCAGGATCCAAAACCTACCGTTCTGGCTTTTTCTGCAATCGGACAACCTGAACAGTTTTATAATTTATTGGATAATTTTCAAGTTGTAAAAACAATTGATTTTGCTGATCATCACCTATACAAAAAAGAAGATGTTGCCGACATAATAGCTGAATCAAAAAAATCAGGTGCAGAATATATTATTACGACAGAAAAAGATGCCGTTAAAATAAATAACCTGACAGATGAGGATATATTTGCTCTAAGACTGGAGCCGAATATTGATTTTAAACAGTTATTTTAGGTTTAAGCAAAGTATTCACTTAAGTTTAATGTCATATGATAAGCAGATTTTACTCCCCAAAAATTATCAATTTTTTTACTTATTTTAAACCCCAAATTATTATACAAATTAAGTAATTCCCTGTTTTCCGTATCCACATGTAATGATAATGTTTGTACCTGTTTTTTTCGATACAAATCAAAAAACAGATTTTTCAGCTCATTGAACACAGCATATACCGCCTTTGTATGCTTGTATTTAGGTTCAATTGCAACACAGGCAACATAAACATCACCACTTAATGATTTTTTATTTTGTATATAGCCCATAAATTGATTATTCGTATTTTTTATCACATACGTTTCCAAGTTCTCTCTATTAGTCAGTTTTATAAATTCTTCAGCAGATTCACATTGCTTAATATAATTTTTAAAAGAAATAATATTTAAATTATGTATAGATTCGAAGTCATTATACTTCGCAATAGCAGAGAGCAATTTAAAAGATCTTTTGGGGAAATTATGCTGTCCAAACGAACAATTATGTTTCGGTTTGTAACTTTCAATTTTATAACTATTTAATTTTTCCATGTTTATCCTTTTTATAAATTGTTAAAAAGATAAACATATTTTTTTTTGCTATGAAAATTTCAACTTGTACAAACAATCAAAAAATATATTTTGGCGGAATAACGCATATTCTCAAGAATTCACCAGGGTTATCCGAAGATTTTATATGCAAAAATATACCCGAAACTTACGCAAAACCAATAGGTCGGATTCCTAATGAATTTATTAGAATACTTAAAAAAAATAAGCCTAATGAATTTAAAAGGGGGATACAGGATATATTGAATGTTTTTGAAGAAGCCTACCCAATTTGTACAAAATTAGAAAATTATATCCAAAAACATATTAATGATTTTTATAAAAATCTTGAACCTGATGAATACTTCACTTTTGCTCTAAAACAAATAAAAGCCGTTGCAATGGGACAGGATCATTTGAATCATGAATTTTTGTGCAAAAATACTAAACTTGATCAAAACATTATTAACCAAATTTTAAATGAATTAACCAATTTATTCAGAAAAAATTTTACAGAAGCAAAGATTATTAGCCCCAAAGATAGTCTTAAAGTGGAACTCATTGACTGGGGCGCATTCTCTACCGCATATAAGGTAAGCTGCCAAGATAGTGCTAATAACAAAATATTTAGTGAAAAAGTACTAAAATTCTACCGCGACAGAAAACAATACAAAGAAACAGGATTGTCTATAGAAAAAGCCCATTACCGCATAATAAAACAATATCCCAAACAAGTTAACAACCTATTGAATTATTTAATAGAAAATTACGTTAATACTGGAAAAATCCAAAAAAATCTTTTTGAAAAAGTAATCTTGCAAAAAATAAATAATATAATAAATAGTCAATCAGAAAATGAATTTATAGTTTTATTTATTAATGCAAAACAAGACATTGAAACAAGCCGATTAAATAAGATACACGGAATATTTCAAGAAGCCAATTCAGGGCTTTATATCTTGAAGAATATCGGAAAACCAGCCAGACAAATGGATGTTGTTGACTTTTACATTGCAGATTTAAAAAATCGATGCGCACTATATGAATATGCAGATCCAAATTTAGCTCAAAAACAAATTTCGAAGTGCACTTATAGCACATTAGGATTGCAAAATAATGACATACAAATAAACGGCCATATCAAAAACTTTGTTGCCGGAAAATTAGTTGATTATGGCGGATTTTATATTTCAAATAAAATATTAGTAAACTCCAAAATCGTCAGAAGATATTACAAAAAAATCTACAATGTAAATAAAACCGGCGCTCAAAAGATAGAGGAAAGAATTAGATTACTAAATTATTATTATGATTTAGCGACTAAAAACAAGATAAGCCACAAAAATGAAGTAATTATAGCTCTAATTGAAGCAAAAAAACTCATCCCTACAGAATTTACAGAAAAAATAAACTTCTAATAGTTGACATAAAATTCACTGCATGCTAGTATTGTAAGCCAAAAGGAGCATTTATGAAAATAGCAAAAATCTTCAGTACCTTATTAAAATCTGCAGCTAAAAAACCTTCAGAAACTTTCAAACAAATATCTCCCTTTCCGGCTGAAATTAAATTTCAACAACAATCACAAGCAAAATCTGTGCTTATGTCACCTTGTGATTCCAGATATCATTATGACTTTTAAATGTGTACAACATCGATTCAGCAATAAAAAAATGTTTTAATTACCAATTAAAGACTCAAAAATATAGTGGTTTTTGGGGATATTATAATTTTTATATTCCAGATTATTATATTTTTTCGAAGCCTCATACATTAACAGTAAAACTAACGAAACAATGCAACTTAAGATGTAAACATTGTTTTTTCTCGTCAACCCCTGAACAATATGAAATGAAAAATCAAAAAGAAACATTATTCAATCAAAAAATCATAGAGATTGTTGATTCTTTGGGTATCATCAAAGTAATTCTGACAGGAGGGGAGCCCTTTTGTTACAACAGTCTTTTCTCTCTTATAAAGTCATTAAAAGAACGAAATATAATGATTGACATCCAGACAAATTCTTTACTAATAAATTGTGCAGAAGCAAAAAAACTATCTCTCCTTCTAAATAAAAATTGTGACGCAGTTCAAGTAAGTATAGACGGGTGCACAAAATCTGTTCACGATGGAATTAGAGGGCAAGGTGCATTTTTAAAATTGATAGAAAAGTTGAAATTACTCAATTCCTTTGGAATTAATGTTAGCTTAAATTACACTATAACAAGCAGAAATATTAATGAACTGCCAATGTTATATAACATTATGAAAAAATATCATATTAAAACAGCCACAATCAGCCGTTTTAAATGCTCTACCGAAGAACAGTATTATTTAATTCCAGATAATGATGAAATTTTTTACAACCTAGCCGAACTTATTAATAAAGTTAGGTTCTTCGATAAAATTAGATTTAATATTGCTGCTATAAAAGCCATTGATTATATTAATATGCCAAAAGGGAAAAAACTGTTTAATAGCCTTTTGGACCAACACACAAATTGTGACAATTTGTCTTGCCATAAAAATGAACGTATTACGCTTTTAGATGATGGAAACTTAGTTCTTTGTTTGGCATGTGACATTAAAGAAGGGCAATTAGGGAACATATTTAAAAATAACATATTAACAATATGGAATAATAGACAAAATAATATATTCTTTAAAAAAAGAGTAAAAGATAAATCTACTTGCAAAAATTGCAAATACGTAAATATGTGTAAAAGCGGCTGCCCTATTGAAGCATATAAATTATTTGGCAGCATTTATAAACAATCCCCACAATGTCTTAATTATGAGAAACTTGCAATAAAAAATGAAAATTAAAAAAAATTATATATTCAAATTCAATAAAGATGTTATTAAAAGATATGAGACTGATTTAAATGGCGGAACAGTTTTTATTTATAATGTTAATAATAAAAATTTTTGGATGGGAAACAATGCCGCTTATAAGTTCATTGAGTATATAGATGGTGTAAACAGCGTCGAAAAAATATATAATTTTTGTTTGTCAGAACATCCAACTAACTGTCATAAATTCGCAATAAAAAACTTTGATAGAACTTTAAAAAAACTTATAAATCTGAAGTTTATAAGCTATTAGACGATTTTACTCTTTTGCGCATCCCCTGAAATAGCTTTTTTGCCGGTTAATTCAGTCATAAAGCGGAAGTATTTTCCTTTTATGCCAGGTGAATTAATATTATTAGCTTCAAGTTCATTTATCTCTGACCTTGACATTTCTCCGACAGGTTTACCGATTGATTTTCTTGTAAATATCTCACTCACAACCGTGCAAGCACCTGCAACAAGCGACATTCCGATTAATGAAGAGTTATAGAATTTTCTAAATACATCATTGAACAGGTTGATGAACATAAACTGTGACATAAATCCGGCCAATCTTTGCTGACCACGTTCTTTAGCTTTCAATAAAGCCCCTGATTCATCCGCACCGAGTGATTTCATCATAACCATATTATAGTCGTCAGCAATCAAGAACCAAGTTGTTATAGCAGATGCAATTAATTTAGTTACTTTTGCAAGCTCTGCATTGTCATAATCAGATTTTGTTGTGTTGTTAAATGAAGCATTAAGATTTTGCTTGTAGAATTTTGAAAAATCTTCTGTCGTCATTTTTTTAGCTTGGTCTCGAATATCAGTAATTACCCTTGAGAGAAGCTGTATATCTTTCTCTGTTTTTTTAGATTTAGATTTGATAAAAAGCTCAATAAGGCTATTTGCACAATAATACGGGAATTTTGCAGTACACCACAAAAAGTCAAACGGAGCTATTACACAATCTATTACCGGTTTTATTTTGGTATCAATTTTTGGAAGTTTATAATTAGATTTTGTTGTATTTATTAGATATTCAAGCTGATCTTTTAATGTAGCTGCAAAATTTTTCGTGTTAATATCTTGAGCTTTTAAGAATTTAGAATTTTTAACTAAAAGCTTATCAAATTCAGGGGTTCCAGATTTTGCAAGCATTTGCTGCATAATATTAATAACTTTATCTGTATCTTTTTCGTGAGCAGTCATGATTTCTTTATACCAATCTGCAATTTCATTTTTATCTGCTGCTCTTAACTTTGAAATAATATCTTCAAACTCTGTCTTAGCAAGGATAAAGTCTTTTTTAGCCAGCTTGCTATACATTTTTTTGAACGGCTCGAAAGCCGCTTTGAAGACTTGATCTGCTTTTTTATTCATTCTCAGAGTTTTTAAATTTACACCAAGAACCACAGAAAAAGCTATCCATTTTTCTATTCTATCTAATGATAAAATAGGTTTTTTGTTGTTTTGCTTATCTCTTTTGGACGTTGCTTGGGAAACCAACCCAGCAGTTGTACCAATAATTTTTTTATTATTTTCATTATCAAATGAACTGAATGCCGTGTTTGCATTTTGCCCCTTAAATGCTGTAAATGTTTCCGCAGCACGAGCAAATGCTACAGGCATAGGGTAGTATTTGTATATTAAATCATTTTTTTGTTGTTCTTTATTTTCTTTAATTGTAATAACACCTCTTTCCTGCGCCATTTGTTGAGCTTGTTCTTTCGAAATAAATGTTATACTTTTACCGTTTGCAAGTCTTGAACTCGTTTCCCCTATAAGCACAGGAATTGTTGTACTCAGAGCCGAACCCACCATGCTTCCATTAACAAATTTTGTCAGACCACCAAGCGTGACGAGCTGTATATATGCAGTGATACCCAATCTTGAAACTTCCTGATTAAAACGAATATCGTGCTCTTTTTTCGCCATAGTGGCATCACCATCACAGAAGCTTGATAAATTATAAGCATCATTTGCTAAGAAATATGCCGGTATTATTGCTGTAACAATTCTATTTAAAGATCGCTCATGAACAGAATTATATTTGCCTTTCTTAGGGTTAAACATACCGTGAGAAACACGCCTTATAATAGAATCTTTTTGTTTTTCTGATAAACCTTCAGCCGCAAGCTTCTTATTAAGCTGATCAAACATTCCCATTACACCGTTAAACTGCTCCTCTTTGGACAATTTAGCTCTTTTGGACTTAAGAAAGTTTGATTCATATAATTTAGTTGCTGATTTTTTAAATACAGGTATTTTCCCTAACACTTTCAGACCAAAATTAGCTAAATCAAATGGCAAGCCCGTTACAGGATATGCTAAAGATTCTCCGAGTAATCTTAAAATCGATTTTCTTTGAAATTTAATTTTATCTTCTTTTATCGTAATTCTATTTGCGCTGTCTCTACAAATTTCTGCAAAATCTGACTTAAGACTTCCACCTAAAAGAGATGTAACTCTATCCAAAATCTTATTGTAATCTTTTACTTCTACTTCACCGCCTTTAAAAATCAAAGTTGATAAACGCGACAAAGCTCCTTCAGAAGCTTTTCCGGCCTTAGATAAAGAAAAACCTTTAAAACTTAATTCTCTCGAATAATGATTTAAAGGTTTTTCATTAAAATTATTATATCCTGTGGTAAATGATTTTGAATGGGAAGGGGACATGGCCGAAGCGGAAATAGAAAACTTACCTCTGACCTTCTGGCCATTAGATTTAGGTAAATTCAAGATTTCGGTATTCCTAATCTGCATCTTTCCTTCTTTTTTCCATGCTTGGGCTTTATTAAATTTTCACTTGTTTTATTAACTCATATATAGAAGTTTTTATCAAGTGTGAGTATATATTAACTTAATTAAATTTAATAAAGGTCAAACTCTATTCAGACATATACTTTAATACAACTGAAAGTATTTTTTTGCTAGTAAAAAATCATATGTTTACATGAATTTACAAAACAAAAAACGGTCGAAAATATCGACCGTTTTTATCTATTATTTTAAAGTTACTTGCCTTGTTTTTTAGCCCCGACAAGAATTGCCGTCTGATATGTGTCCATAGACTCTTCTTTAATTTTGTATTTGCCTGAAGCATCTTTTCCGACAACAAAATATGCAGGAAGCTTGTAGTTACTCAAAGACGGTTTTCGCATACAAGATATTTTGTAATTGTCTCCTGATTGAGTTACTACTCTGTCCGTATAGTAGTTTTTGTAGTTTCTAACTTTAGCCAGTTTTGAGCTCATAACAAGCTGGTTCATATAAACGTCTTTGTTTGTCACAACGCTCTCTTTTGTTCCGTCTTTTTTGATGACAACACGAATAATTTTTGCATTCGACGCGTAAAATGACGGAAGATTATCGCTGTAATTGTTCGCAGCATTTACATAACTATCGAAAAATGCGGCAGCATCTTCTTTTGGCCCGGCATATGATACCAAACCTGCTAAAATTAAAACTAAAGTAACTAATATTTTCTTAAACATCGTAACTTTCCTTTTATGTTACTCGATTGTAAAATCCGGTGCTCCGAACATACCTTCGATTTCCTCAAGAATTGCAGATGGTTTTCTTGCTTGGTTCTTAGCAGCCATTGCTCTTCTTTGAGCTTCTTTGTCTTTTTCTTCGTTAGCGTTAGTCAAGTGATAATACCCTGTACCTGCAGGTATCAAGCGACCGATGATAACGTTTTCTTTCAGACCTCTGAGCAAGTCTCTCTTACCCTCTACAGCTGCTTCTGTCAAGATTCTTGTAGTTTCTTGGAAAGATGCTGCAGAGATAAAGCTTTCTGTATTCAAGGAAGCTTTTGTAATACCGAGAAGTACAGGTTCATAAGTTGCAAGCTGTACACCAGCCTCTTCAGCAGCTTTGTTTTCTACTTCAACAAACTGAAGTTCAACTAATTCACCCGGCAAGAGTTTCGTATCGCCTGATTCAACAACTCTTACTTTCTTAGTCATCTGTCTTACAATAATTTCAACGTGCTTATCAGCAATTTCTACACCTTGTGAACGGTATACGCGTTGTACCTCGTCCAAAAGATACTGCTGAGCGGCTTCAACACCACAGAGTCTGATTACGTCATGCGGGTTCAAAGGTCCGCTTGTAAGCGGCTGTCCCACTTTGATAGGCTGTTTGTCAGAAACTATGATATTTGAATCGATAGAAAACTTAATTTCCTGTCTGCCGTTTTCATTGACAATATATAGTCTAAGTACATCGTCTTCAATCTCCACTTCGGCTACGCCGTCCATCTCTGCCAAGATAGCAGATTCTTTCGGCTTTCTGCCTTCGAGAAGTTCTTCAACTCTCGGAAGACCTTGAACAATGTCACCTGTTTTTTGTCTTTCAAATACTAACGTAGCAAGCATATCACCGCGAAGCACGAGTGAATGGTTATCAACCTGCAACATAGTACCCGGGCTGATTAAGTAAGGACGACCGACTCTGATTTTTACAGAATCTTTGTTTACTGCGGTTACCTGACCTGAAACAGGTGATTTTTCTCCGCTTGAAGAAAGAACGCTGTCCATTTTTACAAAATCACCGACTGAAACAGCTGCTTTTGAAACTAATTTGATATCAGTTTCTGAGTTATCAGCAATAAGAAGAAGTCTTCTTAATTCATCGCTATCAGATTTGATACTTGCAACAGCATCGTTGATTGCAAGAACCTGAGTTTTTGTAACAGGTGTTTTTGAGTCAATCGTTTGTCCGTTTTCAACCAAAAGCTCTGTCTGCATTGAAGACAATGTTTTTGAAGTACCTTCGATTTCACGGCGAACAATCAATGTCTCAAGAACAACGATTCTCAAGTTTTCTTCTTTGTCAAGCTCAACCATACCTTTTAAGTGGCTCAAATAACCTTGCATTTGAAGAACCAAGCTTGTTCTGGTAAGTGTAGCACCGTCAAGATTTCTCACTCTTGAACCGTCTTTGTATTGCAATTGAGTTACAGGAACGATATCAATAGCTTCATCCGTGGATGCAAATTTAATTGATACGTCTTTTGGCTCAACTCTGAATTTTTGAACCGGTCTGATAAGGATCTGAATAGGTCTGTTTGTGATAGACTCTTCATCTAATCCCATGGAATCCAATTCTTCTTCCAAGTCGTCTATTTCGAGATTATCATTCTCATTCTCAAGGATAGTAACGATAGAAGTCTCTTTAGCTTTGATTTTTCCGGCGATAACAGTTCCTTTTTCAACAACTTCACCTTCTTCAACTTTCAATTCAGAAATTGAATCAAGCGTGTGGAGTTCTCCCGGTCTGATAATAACCTCGTGGATAATATCGTTGAATTCTTTGATTTCTACAATACCGTCAATGTGAGTGTAGAGGTCTTTTACAACTTCTGTACCCGCAGTAACAAACGTTTGAGACTCAACCATTTTCAAAGTAGCATCTTTAGAAATCTGGTGAATTTCTTCAGGAATAAATACAATATCACCCGCTTGAGTAATGATTTGATTGTCATCAACTTCAACATCAAGGTAACGAATTTCACCTGATGATTGAACTGAGCACTCATCATCAACAAGCTCAGCAATAATCATACCGTTCTCAACTGTAGTGTCTACAGGAGATTTAACGATATATTTTTCGCCGGTTTTGTTAACAAGCCAGAATTGTTCTTTTTTAGTATTTTCAAAAGAAGCGTTTTCGGCTGTCAAAGAAGCGATTACAATCGTAAGCTCTTTACCTTGAACGATTTTTTTGATTTTCTTGCCTTCGAATTTAACTTCTTCGATAATAAGGTTTTCACCAACACGAACTTCACCGCCGTGCTCAGAAACAACATATGTCTCAGCAAGTTTTTCACCGGCTTTAATTTTTTGTCCGTCTTTGATAAGAACTTTTGAACCTGTAGGCAATGAGTATACGTCGCCGCCTAAAATCCAAACGATACCGTTTTTGTTAGCAGTTCTTGAAATGTTACCTTGTCTGTCTTTTTTCTCATCTGCAATAAAGTCTTCAAAAATAACTTCACCGCTCAAATCAGCGTTGATATCTTTTGTAGCTTTTTCTGTCAAACGGCTGCCGTCTCCTGATGAAGAAGGTTCGAATTCAGCGATGTGATCGCCTTTTTTAACTTTTGAGCCCTCAATAACGTGCATTACAGCACCAGCCGGTACGTGGAATTTTTCAGTTTTCTTAGCTGATTTAACTTCGATGTCAGATTCAGCAAGAGTAACTTGTACAACGTCCCCGTGACGAGTTCTCAATTCTTTGGTTCTGATTTTTGAAACGATTTCTCCATCAAACGAAGCAATAACTTGTTTCATACCGCCTGTACCTTTGAATACACCACCTGTGTGGAATGTTCTCATGGTAAGCTGTGTTCCCGGTTCCCCGATAGATTGTGCTGCGATAATACCGATTGATTCGCCTACATCTACCATTTTCTGAGTTGTTAAAGCCCAGCCGTAGCATTTTTGGCAAACACCGTATTCAAGAGCGCAAGTTAAGCCAGAACGAACTTTCAATGATTGAATTCCCAGTTCTTCTACAACTTTAACATCTTCTCTGTCCATAGTAGTGTTAACAGGGATTACAACATTTCCTTTTGCATCTTTAATATCTTCTGCAATTGTTCTTCCTAAAAGTCTGTCCGCCAAATGCGCAACAATTTTTTCACCGTCAGAAATTGCTGACATAGTAATTGATTTTTCCGTGTGGCAATCAGGCTCTCTGATAATAACGTCTTGAGCAACATCAACCAAACGTCTGGTCAGGTAACCGGAGTCAGCTGTTTTTAACGCTGTATCAACAAGACCCTTACGTGCACCATATGATGAAATAATATACTCGGTAACAGACAATCCTTCTTTAAAGTTTGATTTAATCGGCAAGTCGATGATCTGACCTTGTGCGTCTGCCATCAATCCACGCATTCCGACGAGCTGTGATACCTGCGAAAGGTTACCTCTCGCTCCGGAGAACGCCATCATATATACAGGGTTTAATTTGTCAAAGTTTTTAACTACTTCATCAGTTAATTTAGCTGTTGTTTCTGACCAAGTGTCAATAACCTTTGTATATCTCTCTACTTCTGTGATTTCACCTTTTAAGTAACGGTGAGTTGATTTATCAATTTCGTTTTCTGCTTCTTTCAATAAATTTTTCTTTTCTTCAGGAACTGACAAGTCGCTGATAGAGATTGTTGTACCTGATCTTGTTGCAAATTTATAACCGAGGTTTTTAAGGTTGTTTGCAAGCGTAGCAGTTTTAGCACCGCCAAACTCAAGATAAGTCTGTGTCAAAATGTCTTTCAACGCGCCTTTATTTATTATTTTATTGATGAAATCGATAGATTTCTTTTTGGAAGCTGTTGGAACTAACGTGTTGTTCATTATAATATTTCCTTCTTCTTACTTATGCATTTATTTGATTAGGAAAGCCCGGATTGCCCCGAACTTTCCCAATAATTATGCTGTTAATATAGAGTTTCTCACTGATTCGTTGAAAAGAATTCTACCAACGGTAGTTTCAATTCTTTCACTCTTTTCGTCTCTTACTATGATTTTATCGTGCAAATTGATTACACCTGATTCCATAGCGCTGATTGCGTCTGCAAAAGAGAAGTAATGTCCTTTTACAGGTGCTTCAGGGTCTTTAATAATCGTCAGGTAGTACATACCCAATACCATATCCTGAGAAGGCGTGATAATCGGTTTACCTGTCGCAGGTGCAAGGATGTTGTTAGTAGCTAACATAAGCATTCTCGCCTCTGTTTGAGCCTCAATGGAAAGCGGTACGTGAACAGCCATTTGGTCCCCGTCAAAGTCAGCGTTGAACGCTGTACATACGAGCGGGTGAAGCTGAATCGCGCGGCCTTCAACCAAAATAGGTTCGAATGCCTGAATACCAAGTCTGTGAAGAGTAGGGGCACGGTTAAGCATTACAGGGTGTCCTTCAATTACCTCTTCCAAGATATCCCATACAATCGGCTCGGAACGTTCGATTTTTTTCTTAGCAGATTTAATGTTTTGAACGTGTCCTCTTTCGATTAATTTATTTACTACGAAAGGTTTAAACAATTCGATAGCCATTTCTTTCGGTAAACCGCACTGGTTAAGAGCCAATTGCGGACCTACAACGATAACCGAACGACCTGAGTAGTCAACACGTTTACCGAGCAAGTTTTGTCTGAAACGACCTTGTTTACCTTCGATGATATTAGATAACGATTTTAAAGGTCTGTTGTTAGGACCTACAACCGTTCTACCTCTTCTGCCGTTGTCGATAAGAGCGTCAACTGCTTCTTGAAGCATACGTTTTTCGTTTCTTACGATGATTTCAGGCGCGCCCATTTCCAAAAGTCTCAACAAACGGTTGTTTCTGTTGATTACACGTCTGTAAAGGTCGTTCAAGTCA